>CAKRPO010000005.1 GCA_934378195.1 uncultured Blautia sp. | reverse complement strand
CGGACTCAATTACCGCTGTTTGCACATTACTCTCCGCAAACGGTCCATCTCCTTCTATAAGAATTGAGAATGAAGATCCTGTACTGTTCAATGTTTTTGGTATGACAATTTCTGTTACTCCTTTATTTCCACCTAAAATTGTTCTTCCTAAATATTCAATATTAGATGGCAGTTTTAATTCTGTCAGTTTTGTATATGCCAGCACACTTTCCCCAATTCTGGTCACTGTATCTGGTATTTTTATACTCGTCAATCCCGTTTGTGCAAATGCATAATCGTCAATTTCCGTTACTGTATCTGGTATCTCTATAGATGTTAATGTACTATTTTTATGGAATAGATTTTCTGGAATCACCGTCATTCCGGACTCAATTACCGCTGTTTGCACATTACTCTCCGCAAACGGTCCATCTCCTTCTATAAGAATTGAGAATGAAGATTCTGTGCTGCTCAATGTTTTTGGTATAGTTATTTCCGTTACCATCTTATTTCCAGATAATATACATCTTCCTAATCTATTTAATTCAGCAGGTAACACCAAGGAATCCAAATTTGTATCTGCAAATGCATAATCGCCAATAGAAGTAATACAATCAGGAATCAAAATTGCCGTAAGATATTTATTTCCTCTAAAAGCTTCATTTCCAATGGCAACAACCGGATATCCATCAATTGTATCTGGTACTATAATAGCGGCTACTGAGCCATAATATT
This sequence comes from uncultured Blautia sp., assembly GCA_934378195.1. Lineage (GTDB taxonomy): Bacteria > Bacillota > Clostridia > Lachnospirales > Lachnospiraceae > Blautia_A. The sequence continues at coordinate 98,102 of CAKRPO010000005.1, read as the reverse complement.
TAGTGATTGTCGCAACATCTTCATCCTGCGCATTTTTAGATAATGTATAGTCATATCTTGGCTGAATTGTACTTTCACTTCCTGCTGTCCCATCACTGTTATAAATTCCGGATGCATCACTAAAATATTGTGAATTTGAAGGCGTATAATATTTCCTTTTACTGCTGCCTCTTGTACATGGATTTTTCAAAATTCCATCTTCATAATGATTTGCAATTCGTACTGGGCTGTTCTTTTCGTCCCATATTGTAATAGTTTTAGATCCTAAATCCAGGGAAACAATCTTAAAAGTCTGTCCGGCACTTGCATGAAAATAAAGCCAGGTATCCATGCACATTGTTGGTTTCTTATCATCCCCATAAGTCCATGCTTTCACGCCCATATCAGCCCCTACTTTACCCCAGATATTGGCCTCTATTCCTGGGATTTTAGTCACCCCAAGGCTGGCTGTCAATGTTTCATCCAGCTCCGCTTGTGCACAGATTGTAGGACGTTTATCATTCCTAAAATTGTTTATCACCGTCGTGCCTTTTCCTCGTTTGTAATAAACTCCGACTTTCATTTTCCCAGTATAAGACATACTGCACTGTCCAGCAGCTTCAAGAGATACAGATAACTCCGCACTTCCAATCCCTGCAACCGGAATGTATACCAGATCAAGTGTTTTAGGTAATCCCAGACTTTCCCGTGCATCTCCTTTTACCGTTACAGTCACTTTTGGATCAGCATCCATAACTATAGAAACTTCTTTTATTCCATTAACCTTATAATTAACCACCGGCGATGCCAGTGTAACATCTACAGTTGCCGACAGGCCCTCACCTAATTTAAATGTCTTAGATCTTTTTATTGCTGTAATTTCTTTTGTTCCTGCAAGACGCGGATTACTGATTTCACGTCCATCTGTATAATTCTGCTCTGAGGTTCCTCCTACGATCCATGTCATAGTTCCCTCGCCGGTCTGGACTGCCTCTGATAAATCTGCTTCTACTGTTCCCTGTGCATCCAGTTCATTTATCGCATCCTCATTTTCTGAATCACTGATCTGCACAACAAGACCGCTTCCATTATCTTCGACAGCAACTGCTTTATAAATTATTGGCAGTCCACTTTGCCAGAGACCAAACGTATCTCCATCTTTAAGATTACCCGTATAATTGAATAACGTCACAAATTTTGCATTATTAAATTCATCGAATTGATATTCTGTTTCCTGCGGAATTTCAATTACTCCATCTGCAAACGTAGCTTTATTTTTATAGTTTTCATCAATAGTCTGTGATTGAAGATACTCTTTAGCTGCCTTCCACATTGTATCTTTTTCTGACAGTGTAAGAGATTTTTGTGGAAGAAATTTATTATCTTGCAATGTCAACCAGCCTTGCTCTACAGCTACCTGCGCTGCATCAAAATATTTCTCCGCATTTGCATCATTAGTATGTATAAAATCGCTTTTATCATTGAACCCATATGTATCCTTAACATTCGGTGTATATCCAAGACAAAAGTTCATCGTATATACAGCAAATTCTCTTGTAACAGGATCTGTTGGGCGCACCTTCTCGCCTGCCTCAACATCTACAAGCCCCATTTCTGTAGCAGTCATAATATCCGAATAATATTCATTATTCTGTTCAATGTCACTAAAATAATTATCCGGATAATTTTCTTTTTCTACCGACATTCCAAATAAATCTGTTAAGTCATGCAACCATTGCCCTCTGGTAATCGTTGTCCCTGACATATCTGCTGCTTCTATTTTCAGCGGATCCATAACCATAATTAATGCAAATATAAGTATAAATATTATATTTTTCTTTTTTTTAATCAGATTTTGAACCTTTTTCATATGCAAATATCCCGTTGCTTTCTTCATCCCTTCTCATCCTCTCCCGTTCGATTTATTCTTTCAAGTATTATCCATGGCCCACATATCAGGCATTACCCTTTTTCAATCATCAGGACTTTTATTTAATCGACGAGAAATGCCCATGGTACCGTTTTCGTTTCATCATAGGATGGAATCTCCCCTGTTCCTGAAATTGTAAGCATTCCCTTCCAATAATTCCATTTCAGTGTATCCCCAATCTGTCCTTCCGCCGGAGCCAGCGCTTCAAATTTTATTCCCCTTTCATTTGAATACTCATATGCTGCCGAATCATAATAACCATATATTGTCAACTCATCTTCATAATTTATAAATGCATTATACTCAATCGTACTTACACTTTTCGCAATTTTTACTTTTTTCAACCCAGGATGTTCTTCACTTGAAAAAGAACCTGTGCCTCCACTTATTCCTTCTTCAATGTCGATTTCTTTTACCTGTTTACTAAAATATCCATCCAATATATCTTAAATATTTTTTACCAGTATTTTTCATACGCATTTTTCTGTTCTCATCCTATTTGACTGTGATTTTCACTTTTACATTTTTACATCCGGATTTTACAGTAATATATGCAGTTCCTTTCTTTCTGGCTGTCACTTTTCCTTTCGAATCCACAGTTGCCACTTTCTTATTTGAACTTGAGTAAACTACTTTCTCCTGGCTTGTAAGAGGTGACACTGTTGTTTTAATTTGGTAGGTTTTTCCTCTATTTAAAGTTTTATTTCGTGCCTGTATAGATATTTTAGTTGTTCTTACAGTCCCAGTTTGAACTTTTACTGTAGCTTTTAATTGTTTTCCAGTGTTCAATGTAATGATTAACGTTGCATTACCTTTCTTCTTTGCAGTAATTTGTCCCTTACTTGAAACTGTAAATATATTTTTGTTGCTGCTCTTATAGCTCTTTATTCTTTCTTTTGAATTCATGTTCAGAACTTTAACAGTACTTGTCTTTTGTCCTGCTTTAAGAGGAACAACAGACATATTTAATTTTGCAGATGACTTTACCGTAGTATTTGTTTTTCCTGCGGTATTTCCTGTATTATTCTTTCCTGATGTACTTCCTGAATTCGTATTTCCCGATGATGGATTTGCACGTTGTCCTGTTGTTTTGAATGTTTTCTTGTATCCGTAATATCTGTTTCCTCCAAAATCAGCAAACATCTGATATGTATACGTCTCTCCAGGCGACAATGTCATTCCTAATTCTGTTCGAAGATTATAACTGATCTGCATATAATTGTAGTTTACGGATGTTCCTTCAATATATTGCTTGATCAGCCGGTTGGATGAATCCCATATATTAACACCGGCACCGGTAAACTGTACTTTCTGAGACACATTTATCTTTCCATAAATACAGGCATTATTGTCAGTAATATTATCTTCCCACTCTCCCCAATCTGTACTGATGGCTGATGGATTTCCATTTGATTTGTATACATAACAGCTCAGAAAACTTGAATAGTTGCTAAGCAGTCTTGGACCTGAGTTGATATTTGTATTTGTGTAAGAATCATCGCAATAAAGCTGCCCGGTTGACTTTGACATCTGATTATCCAGATAAATATAATGTCCCGGCACTTTTATAATCGTATAATATCCTGCATTTATATTAAACCAGAACTGATTGGTATTTGCCGTCCATTCACCGAGGTACTCCAGATTTTTTCCTTTCTGATTTGCGTAAGCTACCGGTGCATATCCACCATTTGTCTGATAAAATCCCGAATTCAGATAACCATTATTTTTTTGCCAGTTCATATAAACATCCGGATTGAAAGATGCACTCCTGTCCACACCCGTTTCATACAGCAGTTTTGCCTGTGCAACCACCCAGCAGCCATATGCCCTCATGTCCGCATAATCTGATCTGCCCTGTGACCAGTATCTATAGTCACCACTATATGCAGCTCCTGTTGCATCTGCACTGTCTTCCGATACATCTGGAATAGTTTCTTCTACTTCAGAGGTGAAGTCTGCCGCCGCTACCTCTAGTGAACTGCCAACACCTGCGACTGCTATTACCATTGCACTCAATAACGCTAAATACTTTTTCTTCATTTCGCTCCATCTCCTTACCATTTTTCCTTTTTCTTTTTAATCTACCATAATTTTCCTCTCAATTCTCCACCTCTGCACAAACAGCAATAGTTGAGTACATAAATAACTTTTATTATCTTATTTCTTATCGCATATTTGTTTTTATACAACAACATTCAGATTTTTCTTCTTCTCACACCATATTTTTATTTAATTTTAATAAATTTCTGTTATAATATTTTTTAGTATTTACTTAAGAGGAGAACCACCATGTTAAAAATCGCAGTCTGTGATGATAATCCGATTCAGTGCGCGCAAATCCGTGATATGACAGAGTCTGATCTGCAGCTTCCGGCGGAAATTACTACTTTTACTTCTGCTTCGGATTTCCTGGATCATATTTCTGAAGAAAAATCCCATTTTCACATCGTCCTCATGGACATTGATCTCGGTACGGAATCTCTTTCCGGAATCGCGCTTGCCGAAAAGATCAATCTGATCAGTCCGGAAACGCAGATTATCTTTATCAGCCAGCATTTGCAATATGCCTCCTCTGTTTACGAAACCAATCATGTTTATTTTATCTGCAAGCAACAGCTTACGGAGTATCTCCCCAAAGCACTCTCTGCTGCCTGCCGCAAGCTTCGTGACCTGCAGGACCAGTATTTCTGTTTCAGCTATCTTTCCCGTGATTACCGCATTCTTCGCTCTGATATTCTTTATATGGAAAGAAAATTGCGAAATACGGAAATACATACCAGAAAGCAGCTTTACTTCTGCCGTGAAAAACTGCAGGACCTTGTAGAAAAGCTACAGCCGGATTTCTGTATCTGCCATAAAAGTTTCGCAGTCAATATACAGGCTATCCATACGTTCAGCCATGCCGGGATCGAGCTTTCTGATGGTACGCATATCCCTGTAAGCCGCAGCTGTTATCAGGCAACAAAGGATGCTTTCGCCCGGTTATTATTAAATGGTCAGGAGGATGTTATCTGATGTTTGAAAACTTACTGTTCGTAACATTACTTGCGACATTTTATACGTTTGTACCCACGTATTTTTTTCATCAGCTGTTTCCGTTTCGCTTCGAATCCAAAGTCAGATTTTCGATCCAGATGATCTGTTCCTTCATTCTCCTGCTTTCTTTTAATTACATAAAACTGTTGGGATATGCGGCAGAAACGACAACTTTAATACAGTTGACCATTTTTTTGAATATATATCTTCTTTTTAAAGAAAGCACCAGACAGAAATTATTGATCTACTTTATTTTTCTCTTTGTTTCCATATTCATAGAAATGCTGTCCGTAAACATTTATTTACAGCTCTACATACTTTTTACGCAAACGCCTGCTTATACTGCATTAAATATTTTTTCACACAGCAGTTTCCAGGAAAAGTTATTTATACAGCTATTGATTTTTGTTTTTAACTGGATCGTTTACAGGAAAATCTTCTCACTTTTGCAGGAATGTCTGCCATATTTGAAACTTTCTTTGTTGTTGCAGATCATATTCCCATTTTTCCTGCCTTTGATCGCTACGGAATTTAAAAGCTACTATAGCTTTGCCAGCAGTCTCATTCCGGTTCTCATATATATTGCTTCCTGCATCCTGAGTCTTCCACTTTTTATGCACGGAATACATCGTTTAAAGATGGAACAGATAAAATTTAATCAGACAACGCATAAAGTAGAATTATTAAAAAAGCAATTGGAATTATCAAATGAAATGAAAGATGAATATGCCAGAATACGGAAATGGAATCACGATATAGAAAATCATTTGCTTTCACTGTCATATCTTATTGATACGCAAAAAACGGAAGAGGCACACGACTACTGTGCTTCTATTTTGAAGGAGAATATCCGTCCATGAATGCCAAAAACAAAGTAACCTTTATTATTTCACTGATTTCGTTTCAGGTCTTTTATCTTCTGGCGAATTATACAACGAAATATTTAAATTTCTTTTTCCTGCTGACCTTTCTGATTGCTGTCGTGGTCTGTTATTGTTTATATCGTCTTATTATGCAGCTCTTTGTCGAAACAAAAAAGACTGCTGAGTTTGAATTGCTAAAAGAACAGCAGGCTTTGAACACTGAACATTTAAAGTTGATGCAGCAGCAAAAAGAATTTTCTCTGAAATCTTACACTGCATTCAGTAAGAACCTGCAGGCAATCAATGCAGCCCTGAACGAACATGATCCGGACAGAGCCAAACAGCTGACAGACAGCTTTCTTTCTGATTTTCAGCATACTCGTCTTCACCCTTGCTGTGAGGATAACCTTATTCTTGCGATTCTGGAGTCCAAAAGACTGGTTGCAGAACAGTCCAATATCCAGGTTGATTACCAGATTCTTCTTCCTGAAGATTCCCTGATCACATCTGCGGATTTGAGCAGTGTCCTGTTTAATTTACTTGATAATGCAATTGATGCATGTCGTGAAGCTGATACTGAGACGCCATCTCTTTCCCTGCAAATATCACCCTCAAAGGGATTTCTGGCTGTTATCGTCAAAAACAGCAAAAATCTTCATATACCGTTTATGCACTGCACTACCAAAACAGATGCAGCTAACCATGGTCTGGGGCTTTCCATCGTTGAGGACATCTGCCGCAAATACGACGGCAGCTACCAGTGGAATGACCGCGGAGATAGTTTTGAATCTGTTGTCCTGCTACGCTATTGCAAATAAGACAACACAAAACCTCCAGAACCGGAATCTGTCTTATTCTCAGACAAATTCCAACTCTGGAGGTCTATCTTTTCTACTATTTCGTTATGAGAAAAAGCTCTCGGCAACGCTCATGTCAGCGACATAGCCAACTGTACCGGTCATATAAATGGTCTCATCTTCTTTGATATCAATCTGGATCATACCGCCCGGCTGATTTACATTGACTCTGCTTTCTACAAGTCCCAGTCTGTATGCAGCTACCGCAGCTGCACAGCTTCCCGTACCGGAGGCCTTGGTATATCCGGAGCCTCTTTCCCAGATCTCAATATCCAGATTACCGGTGTCAATCTTACGACAGATCTGAAGGTTCATTTTCTCAGGAAATTCATCCGCATTTTCAACATACGGACCGAGTTCTCTGACAAGCTCAGGTGTTACCTGATCCATAAAAATGATACAATGCGGATTTCCAACGGTCAGACAGGTTGCCTTATATTCTTTACTATTGAAAGTAAAATCTTCATTGATCACTTCACGAACTTCACCAGTTACCGGAATTTCTCTGGAAATGAAAGAAGCCTTTCCCATTTTTACACGAAATTCTGTGGCTCGATTATTCAGACATTCCACTTCAATCGGTCCGGAAAGCGTCTGAATGCTGAAATTTTTTTCTTTCACGTATTCATGATCCATCAGATATTTTGCAAAAATACGGACACCGTTTCCACTGATAGCCGCTTCGCTTCCATCTGAATTAAAAATACGAACACCCATTTTGCCGTCAATATCAATCGGTCCGTAGAGGACACCATCTGCACCAAGTCCAAATCCCCTCTGGCACAGCAATGCAACTTTTTTGCCCTGTAACTGTACACGATTTTTATTTGGATCCAGTACCAGATAATCATTTCCAAGTCCCTGATATTTTATCATTGTAATACAGTTATCCATAACCATATCCTCACTTTCCAAATTGAATAGATTTACTTCTGCACATCTTTTACACACCTTTTGTTACAGTATATAGTTTTCTTTTTGCCATGTATATAGAATAAAATGCCTGCTATATTGCAAAAAATGCTATCATGCGATAAACTAAACGATAGAAGCATTGTTTCAGATTTCGGGAGGATATTATGGATTATTCACAGTACAACCACGAGAAAACAGGCTATCTGAAAGAAGATTTTCGTCTGTTTCATATCAACGACCGTACCAAAAAAGAATTTTCTTATCACTACCATGATTTCCATAAGATCATCGTCTTTATTTCAGGAAAAGTGACTTATCACATAGAAGGTAAGGCATACCATCTCAAACCGCGGGATATCCTGCTTGTCAGTCAGGGAGCAATCCACAAACCGGAAATTGATCCGACTATCCCTTATGAACGCTATATTTTCTGGATTCGAGACGATCTATCCTGCCAGGAACTGAATACCTGTTTTCACTGTGCCAATGATCGCAGCTTCAATCTCGTAAGAGCCGATTCCGCTCTTCAGGAGCATCTGAAAGACCTGCTTCCGGAAATTGAACAGACTTTGCGAAATGAACAATTTGGAGAAGATGCTCTCAGAAATGCTCTGTTCACTCAATTCATGGTATATATCAATCGTATTTTTCTGCGTACCAGCAGTACACCTGACAAAAAATCATATTCCTCCGATTCTCAGGTGGAACAGCTGCTGAAATATATCAATCGAAATCTGTCGGAAGACCTGTCGATCGACCAGCTCGCAGAACGTTTCTTTTTCAGCAAATACCACATGATGCGTAAGTTCAAGACTGAGACTGGCTACACCATTCACAGCTATATCACTAACAAACGACTTCTTCTGGCACGTTCTTTGCTCTCTCAGGGAACTCCTGTCATGAAAGCCGCGGAAAAAAGTGGTTTCCAGGACTACACCACATTTGTAAGAGCTTACAAGAAGCAATTTGGCAAAGTCCCTTCCTGTGAATAACCTCGAACCGCGAGGTGATTTGGAATGGATTTTGACCAAGTTGCTGTGAACAGTAATGTTTCTAATCTGAAATCAATTTTTATTTGACATATTCTCTCCATTTGTTTATTATAATATCAATAAGAGGGAGTAGTTATCATCCTGCACACAGGGTGAAACAATGATCGTCATCACGCCATGCGGCCGGTTATTGTTGTAATCAACGAGACTTTTATCAATCATTTTTTTGATGTGATAAAGGTCTCTTTTTTATTCCATACCTTTATCACAGGAAAGGAGATCATATGGAATATCTGTTACTGATTATCGGCTTTGTACTATTAATTAAAGGTGCTGATTTTTTTGTGGAGGGAAGTTCTTCACTCGCCAGGTTTCTCAAAATTCCCAGTGTCATCATAGGTCTTACAATCGTTGCCATGGGGACCAGCGCTCCTGAAGCTTCTGTCAGCATCAATGCGGCACTTGCCGGCAACAATGATATTGCTGTCAGCAATATTATCGGTTCCAATATTTTTAACGGACTTGTCGTTGTAGGTATCTGTGCATTTATTTCCAGTTTTAAAACAAACAAAGATATTCTGAAGAGAGATATGCCTGTAAATATTCTGATTACCCTTATCCTCTGTATTATGATTGCTGACGGAAAACTCAGCAGAATTGAGGGTATTCTTCTTTTGGCTGGAATGATCTTTTATATTCTGAATATGATTCGTACCGCATTAAAAAAGAGAAATGAATGTCCCACAGAACAAAGTATCCCACTTTATAAAGCTCTTCTTTTCATCGTCGGCGGTCTTGCAGCTGTAATTTTCGGCGGTAACCTTGTGGTAAATAATGCAAGTCAGATTGCGGTATCTTTCGATGTGAGTCAGAATTTCATTGGACTCACAATTGTTGCAATCGGTACATCTCTGCCGGAACTTGTAACATCCATCGTTGCCACACGGAAAGGCGACAGTGGGCTTGCACTTGGAAATGCAATCGGCTCAAACATATTTAATATTCTTTTTATCCTGGGTATGTCAGCAACAATTTCACCACTTCATATTCTCTCTGAATCTGTTATCGACTGTGGAATCCTCCTCATCAGTGGAATTCTGCTGTTTATTTTTGCTTTTACTAAAAAATCTATGAGCAGAATGGAAGGTGCAGTTTGTGTACTGGCTTATATCGGATACACAGCATATCTTTTTATCAGATAGGCAGGTTTTTCATTTTACTTTCACAACACATCTGAGTATTTTGTAAAATACAACTACTGAATTGCATTTTCTACAACAAAATGGCATAATTATGGCATACAGATTTTCTTCTGTATGCCATTTTTATTTCATATAATTCTTACATATTAAGGAGGCCTGAATCTCATGGAATTTCAGAAAGTATTAGAAACAAGAAGAACCGTTCGTAAATACAGTGCCGGTGTCACAAGAGAACAGATGGAAGAACTGCTTTGTGCTGCACAGGAAGCTCCGTCATGGAAAAATTCCCAGACCGGACGTTACTATTGTGTCCTGTCAGAAGAAATGGTAGATAAAATTCGTATGGAATGTCTGCCGGATGCAGGAAACGCCGGTAAATCAGAACATGCCTCGCTAATCATTACAACCTTCGTTCATGACCATGCCGGTTTCCAGAAAGACGGCTCTGCTGATAATGAACTCGGAAACGGATGGGGCTGTTACGATCTCGGCCTGCAGAATGAAAACCTGATTCTGAAAGCAACAGAACTCGGTCTTTCCACCCTGATCATGGGGCTCCGAGAGGCAGACAAGCTCCGCGAGATCCTGAACATTCCAGAAACAGAAACAATCGTATCCGTCATTGCAGTTGGTCAGGCAGCCGAAGAACCGATCCGCCCTCACCGCAAAGAAATCGACGAAATCGCAAAATTCTTCTAATAGTCAAAATCCCCTGTTCATATATTGAATGAACAGGGGATCTGTATTATATCATATTATTATGCTTTCATTAATTTACGTCCGCAGCACTGTTTGTACTTCTTGCCACTTCCGCACGGACACGGATCATTTGGATAAATCTTGTCATCTTTTCTCTGAACCGGTTTCTTAACAGACGTGTCATCTTTGTTTGTTCCGGTAACTTTCGCAACCTGCTCACGTTCAATTTTCTGCTCAACATGAACATGATACAGCATACGCACTGTATCCTCCTGAATGGAGTTGATCATATTGTTGAACATTTCGAACGCACTCATCTTGTACTCTACAACCGGATCTCTCTGTCCATATCCTACAAGACCGATACCCTGACGAAGGATTTCCATGTCGTCGATGTGATCCATCCACTTGCTGTCGATAGATTTCAGGAGAACTACTCGCTCCAGTTCACGCAGCTGCTCTGCTTCCGGGAACTCAGATTCTTTTGTCTCATAAAGCTTCACAGCTTCTTCTTTGATCAGATGTTTGATCTCGTCTTTTCTCTTGCCTTTTACTTTTTCAGTAGTAAGTGGCTCGATCGGGATGATCGGAATGAGTGTTGTATTAAATTCATTCAGATCCCATTCCGTAGAATCTACATCATCAGAAAAGCACATATCTACTGTACTATCTACAATATCTGTGATCATCTTGTAAATGGTATCACGCATGTTCTCGCCATCCAGAACCTGACGACGTTCTTTGTAGATAATCTCACGCTGTTCGTTGTTAACCTGGTCATAGTCCAGAAGATTTTTACGAATACCGAAGTTGTTGAACTCAATCTTCTCCTGTGCTTTCTGGATTGCATTAGAAAGCATCTTATGTTCGATCTGCTCGTTCTCAGCAACACCGAGTGAAGTAAAGATCTTCATCAGTCTCTCAGAACCGAACAGACGCATCAGATCGTCTTCCAGAGAGATGTAGAAACGGGATTCACCCGGATCTCCCTGACGTCCGGAACGACCACGCAGCTGGTTATCGATACGTCTGGACTCATGACGCTCTGTACCGATGATCTTCAGACCGCCAGCCTCTCTTGCCACATCGTCAAGCTTAATATCAGTACCACGACCAGCCATGTTGGTAGCGATGGTAACAGCTCCTGCCTGTCCAGCCTGTGCAACGATCTCTGCTTCCAGTTCATGGAACTTCGCATTCAATACATTGTGCTGGATACCTTCACGGCGGAGCATCTTGCTGAGGAGCTCAGAAGTCTCGATCGTAATAGTACCAACCAGAACCGGCTGCTGCTTTGCATGGGCTTCTTTGACAGCTTCAACAACTGCGTTGAATTTTTCTTTCTTGGTCATGTATACAGCGTCTTCGAGGTCTTTACGCTGTACCGGTCTGTTGGTCGGAATCTCTACAACATCCATTCCGTAGATATCACGGAACTCTTTTTCCTCGGTAAGTGCTGTACCGGTCATACCGCCCTTCTTGTCATATTTATTGAAGAAGTTCTGGAATGTAATGGTAGCAAGAGTCTTGCTCTCTCTCTTGACTTTAACATGCTCTTTGGCTTCGATTGCCTGATGAAGTCCGTCTGAATAACGACGACCCGGCATAATACGTCCGGTAAACTCATCAACGATCAGGATTTCATCATCTTTAACTACATAATCCTGGTCTTTGTGCATCAGGTTGTGTGCACGAAGTGCAAGGATGATATTGTGCTGGATCTCCAGGTTCTCCGGATCAGCAAGGTTCTCAATATTAAAGAATTTCTCAACCTTCTTCACACCCTGCTCGGTAAGGTTGACGATCTTGTCTTTCTCATTAACTACGAAGTCACCGGTCTCGACAACTTCTTCACCCATGATGGCTGCCATCTTGGTCATCTCGTGGCTGGCTTCACCACGCTCCAGCTGCTGCGCAAGGATATCGCACACTTCATAAAGCTTGGTGGACTTGCCGCTCTGTCCGGAAATGATCAGAGGTGTACGTGCCTCGTCGATCAGGACAGAGTCAATCTCATCGATGATACAGTAGTGCAGATCTCTCTGTACCAGCTGCTCTTTGTAGATAACCATGTTGTCACGAAGGTAATCAAATCCCAGTTCGTTGTTGGTTACATATGTGATATCGCATCCGTATGCTGCACGGCGCTCTTCTGGCTTCATGTCATTCAGAACGACACCTACTGTCAGGCCGAGGAACTCATGAACCTTACCCATCCACTCAGCATCTCGTTTTGCCAGGTAGTCGTTGACTGTTACAATGTGAACGCCTTTACCTTCCAGAGCATTCAGGTATGCCGGAAGTGTGGAAACAAGGGTCTTACCTTCACCAGTCTTCATCTCTGCGATACGTCCCTGATGAAGGATGATACCACCGATGATCTGTACCCGGTAATGCTCCATACCAAGAACTCGTTTGGCACCTTCACGTACAACTGCAAATGCCTCCGGAAGAAGGTCATCCAGTGTCTCGCCTTCGCCCAGACGTTTCTTGAATTCTCTGGTCTTGTCTCTCAGCTGCTCATCTGTTAATTTCTGCATTTCCGGGCGAAGAGATTCTGTTTTCTCTACGAGCGGCATGATACGCTTTACCTCATGCTCACTTCTTGTCCCGAATACTTTTTGGAATAAATTCATAGCCTGCTCCTGTTTCTATATTTATTGATCACTTATATACGAAGTCATCGTATTTGTCCTATTTAAGAAATCCCTACTATTTTACCACTTTCCCGCAGGGAAAACAATGAATATTTAATAAACAAAATGTGTCTATGGCAAATTTCCGTACAAAAATGGAGGCGGCAACCGCCTCCGATTTTCTTAGTGTTCCTACATAGGTATGAGGTTCACTATTTCTATTATGGTAGTTTTCATCTCCCGATACATTGTATCTGATAGATTTTCTGCAAGTTTCGGTATATAAATCTTATGTTCATCTAACACTATACCAACCGGAAGGCAATCTTCTTCTCCAGTTTCTATTGATCTGCAAAATATATTTTCAAATATTTCCGAACGTTGCTTTACACAAATGATATACGTAAGACACGGCCTTTCCAACGGTAACTCATTTTTTCTTAAAGCATTCCAGATTTTTTTATGAAAAAGTTCATTTAACTGCTTTACATCTGCTTCCCTTAATATATCTACCTGCATCTGTACAAGAATCCTGGTTCTTTCTTGTTCTTTATCTTCCTCGATTAGCATATGTACATTTTCTTTAAGACCGTCGATACTTTCCACATAACACCAACCACTTCCGCGAAACTGATTACTGAAACAATTTTCCACTTCATAGATCCAGTCTTCGTAGTGTATCTCCTCTGGATACGAATTCAACTCATAACCATCTTCCTGCTTTTTTCCTATAGATATAATACCTTTACGACACAGTTTTTTGAAATTTTTCTTTCTCGTGTTATTAATGATGGATGTGTAGTAGATACCAAAAGATAAATTCAAACACATGTTAACACAAATCCAAATTGCAACTATAATATAAATTTGCCATCTGTCCTGTTCGTTCACTCCAAGTATTCCACCCATATTTATATAACGGATATAAAAACCATCCAGCAAATTCAGGAGTAGCACTACACTCTGTATAATTGATATGAACTGACAAAAATAGAACCCTTTTAAATTCGACATTTTTCTATAAATACTTCTTTTATAGTTTTTTCGGAAATGTCCTTTTGTAAATAAAGGATTGGAGGCATCCTCACGCATTGCAATTCGCATATTTTCATCAACATATCTCAGACCAAAATCTCTACTATATGGTCTGAGTTCATTTCTGCGATTTCCTTTACGAATTGCATAAATTATAAGGATTACTATTATGGTTTCTATTCTCAAATTCAACACGTCCCTTTATAATAATTTCTCGAAAAAATTCAAACTATACTACCTTATATATTCTTTTTACTATTGAATTATTTTTATAATATAAATGTGAATATATTGTAACTCTTCCATTATAGCATCGTTCCTCACCTATGATTTCTCCCATATAACAAGAATATCCCTTCGCTATACCTTGTGAAAGTCCGTTTCCTTTTACCGTTGAACCAGCTGTATTACGAATTCCTTTTTTGTATTTCGTACAAATTGATTTCTTGCATTCTGGTTTAGCTCTCTTCTCACATTTATATCTTTTATTTCGGAATTATTTTCAATCTTGAATTTCCATTCCATCATCTTCATTCATAATTCCGCTTATCACACTTGTCGCAACATTTACCACAACCTGCCAGCCTACTTTTGCAGCACTCGCGCCTACCGCCATGGCAATACCGTCTAATGCAGTCTGTGCAGCAGTTTTCCCCAGCTGTCATACGTATAATTTACTACAGTTTTTCCAGACGCGTCAACTAAAGCGATGATATCATTCTGAATATTTCTTACATAGGTATAGTATTTTCCATCAATATTGACAGCCAGCAGATTTGCACCGGAATCGTAAATCAAGAATGCCTCGGTGTTCAGCTTCTTCTCCGAAGCTGTCGCATTCTTTAGATAACTTGCAGTTATACGATTCTGTGAATCATAGGAGTAGCGGATCTCATCCCCATTTGCATAGACTGTCTTCAGAAGATTTCCGTTGTTCGCTTCTTCTAACTTTTTCTTGTCAATTAATCGGTCATATGCTATTATAATATTCGTGTTATTTATTGAAAAATTTCCCCGTTTATAGAAATGAGGTAGTTTTATTTGAAGAAAAAAGAACTGACTTTTATCATCGGTATCGTGGTGTTTGCCTTAATCCTCTGGGGTGGCATGTATCTCACCCGGCGTGGACATTATGGTACAATCCGTATCACGGTAAATGGCAAGGAATACGGCACGTACTCTCTTGCAAAGAACCAGGTGATCAAGATCAATGATACCAATGTATGTGAGATAAAGAACGGTGAGGTCCGTATGACGGACGCTGACTGTCCGGATCATCTCTGCATGAAGCAGAAGGCAGTGGACAGTACCGGCGGAACAATCGTCTGCCTGCCAAATAAAGTTGTTATTGAAGGAGAAAAGGGAGATGTCTCCGAAGACGACTCTCCGGAGTTCGATACTGCTGTCTGAGATTGTTCGACTTGAACATTCAGAAGTGCTATAAGAAATGCTCCCTGAAAGGAAAAATTATGAATCAGAAAAAACTCGCCAACCTCGGACTTTTTGCCGCGGTTGCCATCATCTTCGGTTATGTGGAATCGCTCATTCCATTTTTTGCCGGGATCCCGGGAATGAAACTCGGACTTGCCAATCTCGCAGTCCTGTTCATCCTCGAGAAATATACCTGGAAAGAGGCCGCACTCGTTTCCGTGATCCGTATCTTTATCATCGGATTTATGTTTGGAAACCTGTTCAGCATCCTGTACAGTCTGGCCGGTGCTGCCTTGAGCCTCACCGTTATGACCTTGATGAAGAAGAAATCCGGATTCAGTATTCTTGGTATCAGCGTTGCCGGTGGTGTCTCACACAATATCGGACAGCTCTTGATTGCCTGTCTGATCACCATGACCTCCGGACTGATCTATTATGCACCGGCTCTACTGATTTCTGGTGTTATCACCGGACTCCTGATCGGAACCCTGACAAATGAAGTTTTGAAACGTGTTCATTTTTAAATAACCAGCAGGGACGAAACTCTGTAGTGCCTTTGCGCCACAAAGCTCCGTCCCTGTTATTTCATTTGGAATTCCTCTATTTTTCTTTCTGCCGAATTTCTTTTATTTTCTCTGCCGCTATACCTGTTACTTCCGCGATATCGGTATCTGAATATTTCCTATTTTTTAGCATTCGATGCAGTAAATTATTTAATTCTGTTTCTTTTCCCGCGTCAAAACCGCTATCATAGCCTGCCTCATACTCTGCTCTTCGAAGTTTCTTTTCTTCTTCATCTTTATTATATTCAAATATACTCACAGCAATAACCTCCGCTCTATTAGTCCGGAGAAAATTTTCCAGGATTCCCTCCCGAATGCATTCGTCTACTGCTCGTTCCACAGCTACATCCAAATTCATTTCTTTTGTATATTTACGTACTCTTGCCACATACTGTGCATACTCTCTTAATATCTGACATTGTTCCATCAATTCTTTATTATGTCCCTCATTTATATTCAAAGTAATTACTTTCAATTCCAATCTGGGTTCTCCTGTCAGATTTTCATATGCTTCTGATAAAGAATTTTCCCAATATTCCTCTTCCCTTTCAGTTCCATTGTAGAAAACAATAAAATATGGAGCCGGAATCTTCTGAAGAGCTGAAGAATATAAAGATTTACGATTCACCAGTTTCTGATATTCTGCCGCTATGTAGAACAAATCTCTCAAAGGGATATTGGGATTGTAGGTTGACTGGTGTTCATACAAAAACAAATTCATGTCAATGATAAACGCCAGATCATTCTTCATTCCCATATAAATTGCATGCTTAAGCGTCACGATTTCTAATTCTTCCGAATCTTCATATGCCGTTCTGTTAATTGCATTATACAAAGACAAAAGATTCTCCTTATCCGAAAATAACATTCGAAATACAGTATCCTTATACTTCCTGTTTGCTGTTGGTATATTACCAGACTGATTTTTCTTTGGTATAACTTTACATGTCTTTTTGTTTTTTGCCATAGGCAACACCTCCTGTTATTACAGGGGCATAAATGTAAAGTATTATCAATTACCTCACTTCCAAACCCCTGCTTTTCTTTTTTAATTGAATTTAAAAGCATGGATTTCTGAAGTGATTTTAGAAAATAGATCAGCACGAATGCCTTAGACTTTAGAAAATGTGACTGCTATTGTCAGTAACACTATATGCTTTGTTTTATAGTACTATATGTGCTAGTTATTTTCAATAGATTTTATAAAACTTTTATTTTGCATCTTTGACGGTATAAGTATTCTTCATCAATTCAAAACGGTCTTTGATGCCATCGGTCAGATACACGTTCTTGTTCTCATCTACAAAAACTGCCTCTGCATTGTATTTCTCGAGCAGGCTCAGTGCGTCTTCCATTCCGAGCACAAAGCACGCGGTAGAAAGCCCGTCTGCCAGGAGTCCGCTGTCGCAGACAACTGTCACGGAATCCAGACCATTCCATACCGAATATCCTGTCTTCGGGTCCAGAATATGATGATATCTCTTACCATCTTCCATAAAATATTTTTCATAATCACCGGAAGTGGAAAGGAATTCTCCGCCTTCCAGTGTGATCGCGCCAAGGTAATCTCCCTCAACATCACGTGGGTCCGTCACAGCAACTTTCCAGTCAGAGCCATCTGGTTTCTCACCATAAGCCATGACGCTGCTTCCACCGAGGTTCAGGATCATCCCGGAAACATCTTCCTGTGTCTTCAGGAAATCAGAAACCACATCACAGCCGATTCCCTTGCCGGTTGCTCCCAGATCAAGTGTTGCTCCCTTTTCCAGAGTTACCTTGTCTCCATCCAGAGATACCTTCTGGTATCCCACGTCTTTCAGAAGTTCGTCCAGTTCTGACTGCTCCGGAACATGTGGATTCTCTCCTGCGATATCCCAAAGACGAATGATCTTGCCGATCGTCGGATCAAAAGCTCCGTCAGAGTCCTTCGCAAGCTGAAAAATCTTTTCCAGATATCCTGCAAGTTCATCCGAGATCTCCGTTGTCTCCCCCGATGCCGCATTCAACTTTGCAATCTGGGAATCCTCATCTGTCCAGGACAGATACTCTGTCTCAATCTCCCGAATCTTATTTCCAATCGTTGTATTCAGATCATCCCCTGTCGTATACAGGGTCTCAGATACCACCGTATCCATTGCAAAATCCGTGTTCGTATATTTCTGTACTTCTGTGTCAGCCAGTACCGGAACTGCCATCATCACTGTGCAGAGTGCTCCGCACAGCATGGCAGCTGACTTCTGTTTATTTTTCATTCTTTCACCATTTCCCGTTCTTTTGTCGGGCCAATCTGTATATTTTTACGCGGGCAGGTCACCTGGCAGGCATGACAGCAGATACATTCACCGGAAAGCGGTGTATCCCCGTCAATATCCAGATGTGCCGGGCATCGTTTCTTACACAGTCCACATTTCGCAGGGCACTTTTCTCTGTTTCTCTTAAACAATGCAGATGGCAGGATCGGCATCATCGCAAAGACAGCTCCCATCGGGCACAGGAACTGACAGAAAAATCGTTCCTGTGTACACATGCCGATCAGGATCAGTACAAGTAAAACAATGCCAATCTTATACGATGCATTTGGAAGTTTCCCTGCTGTCAGCATCGAGAAGACATCCCAGGGACTCATTCCCTGAAGAGATGCATACCAGTCGGTCAGGATGGAAAGCAGAAGAAATGCAAGAAGCACATACTTCACTTTCTGAAGTATCCGTACAACCTTTTCCGGATAGCCATGTCTTCCCTTCTTATGAAAGACTTTCTGTCTGATAAAAACAGTCAGCTCATACATAGCATCACCGAGTGAACCAAATGCACATGCATATCCACAGAAATGTCTGCCAAACAGGATCGTAACCAGAAGCAGAAGTCCTGTCACATCAAGAAAGGAATTCCAGGTAATCTGCTGATGTGCCGCGATTGCCTGAAAAATGGACTTCACGCCTGCAAATGCTGTAGAAAAAAGTGCCGGATAAAAGATAAAAAATACAAGCTGTATGGCAGCCCGGATCAGACGGGCCTTTCTCTGCTTCTTTTTCATCAGTTTTCCGCCTTTCCAAGAGCATCAACAACTGCATTGATGATGCCGGTAGAACTGAATGTTGCACCGGATACAGTATCGACATCTGTGCTCTGTGCAGAAATGATGGAGCTGATAACACCCTCGCCCTGTGACAGGTATGCAGAATCTTCACCAGGTGCACTTGTCACCTGAATGTCTGTGATCTCATCACCGGCAAGTGTGACTTCTACGGTGATCGTTCCACCAAATCCCTGTGCGGAACCAGTGTATGTACCATCCTTGTATACGTTTTCGGAATCATCCAATTCTTCTGCATCTGTGGAATCTGCATCTGCCGCATCCTCTTTTGCAGAGTTATCTCTCACCGCTGACTTCGCCTGTGCTTTGGCTGCTTCCTGATTCTTCGCAGCTTCTTCCAGTGCAGAAAGCATTTCTGTCTGCTGCTCTTCCAGCTTCTCCACACGTTTCGTAAGTGCTGTGATCTCCTGAGCTTCCTGTGTCTGTGCATCCTTTTTCTGCATAGAATTATATCCTACTACGGCAGCAAGAATCAATACAAGACACAAAACTCTCATAATAAAATTCTGGTATTTCATCTAAAGTTTTCCTTTCATCTACTGTTTTGCCTGACTGACTGCACTCTGAAATGCCTGAATCAATCCGTTTGAAGAATAAGTTGCCCCACTTACCGTATCCAGTCCATCAGCCGACTGACGCCCTAATACCTGATTGTAAATTCCATTCCAGGCATTGGAAAATTCCGGTTCATCATCCTCTCCATCATAACCGGCAGATACAATGTTTCCCTGTGATACATTGATCGTGACAGTCACAGGACCATTAAATCCCTCTCCGGTTCCTGTATAAGTGCCATCTTTGTATCCTGCACCTGGAATTGCAGTTGGCTCCGGTATCACTGTCGGTTCCGGCACTGCCGTTGGTTCTGGTGTCGCTGTCGGAGCTGCCGTCGGTGTCGGTGTTGCCGTTGGCTCTGGTGCAGTAGTCGGCTCCGGCGTAGTTGTCGGTTTCGGAGTAGTTGTTGGTTCCGGCGTTACTGTTGTCAGTGCCTCTGCCAGCGCTTTCTGCGCTCCGCCGAGGATTCCTTCAGAAGAATACGTTGCTCCACTCACCGTATCAATTCCCTCCGCTGACTGCTTCTGTAAAATGGACGGCTGTATTTTTTTCCATGCTTTATTAAAGAAAGAGGATGTATCCGTATTCGTATTCGATACTTCTGTTATTTTTCCATCTTTAATCGTAATTGTAACCGTTACAAATCCAGAATAACCTCTTGCCCTGCCTGTGTAAGTTCCATCTTTATATAAAGATCCCGGAACATCTGGTCCTGGTGCTGTCGGTGTTGCCGTTGGTACTGGTGTTGCAGTAGGTGTAATATTTACAGATGCTTTAGCCAGTGCTTTCTGGACTGCTTCAAGGATACCATTGGAGGAAAAAGTTGCTCCGCTTACCGCATCCACACCATATACTGCCTGCTTCTTGAGGATTGACGGCTGAATCCTGGTCCATGCTTTATTAAAATACTCTTTTGTGTCTGTGTTGGTATTGGAAATATTTGTGATCTTTCCGTTTTTGATCGTCACGGTAACTTTCACCGGTCCGTCAAAGCCTTCTGCCTCGGCAGTATAAGTTCCGTCTTTATAAGTAGTATTTTCAGATGGTTTTGGAATCTCTACCGGTTTCGTTGTGGTATTTGTCTTGTTGTTATTCTTTTTATTATTCTTCTTATTTGTTTTAACCGGCTTCGCCGTGGTATTGCCTGCTTTTGCCAATGCATTCTGGACTGCCTGGATAATTCCGTTTGAAGAATAGGTCGCACCACTTACTGCATCCACATTCGGTGTCTGCCCGGAGATCATCCTGCTGATAACTCCCTTCGCGGAAGCAAAATAGGATCCGGTTTCTCCGGAAGCACTCAAAATATCGATAGAAGCGATCTTTCCTCCAGATACAGTTACCTGCACGGTGATCGTACCGCCAAATCCGGTTCCACTTCCCTGATAAGTGCCATCTTTATAGCCACCTTCCGGCACAGCTGTCGTAGGTGTTGTCGTTGTTCCCTGACCCTGCCCGGACGCTGCTACAGATTTTTCCGGAAGTGACCTGGTCTTTCCGGATGTGATTCCGGATTTTTTTATTTTTGATTTTTTTGATTTACTCTTTTTCGTTTTCAGGAATCCATCCTCTGCCTCATTGCTCTCGTCATCACTGAAATATGCTGACGTCAGCAGACTTTCCAGTTCACTTGATTTGACAAGTTTACTCTCAGATGCCTGAACCGTTTTTGTGCTTTTTACTTCATTATTCTGCTGAAATCCGGCTGCTGCAATTGCAATAACCACCGCAACTGCCGGAAGAAGTTTGATCAGATTTTTTTTATGCATTCCATTTACCCCTTAACATACAAAAGAAGGGGCAGTTATAAACGGCCCCCGTTCTTTTGTATATGTGTTTTATGAAAGAATTATTTTACAGTTACTTTGAATTTCGCTGTCATTCCATTGCATCTAACAGTAATTGTTGCTGTACCTTTCTTAAGGCCTTTTACAACGCCCTTGGAAGTTACAGTTGCAACTTTCTTGTTGCTACTTGTATAAGTAACTTTTCCTGTTGGAACTGCACTTACTTTGATTGTAGTTGTTTTGCCTCTCTTAACAGTTGCTGCTTTCTTTGTGAGTTTCAGGGAAGCAGTTCTTACTTTGATCGTAACTACTTTCTTATAGTTTCCAACCTGAGCAGTGATCTTAACTGTTCCGGCTTTCTTTGCTCTTACAACACCCTTGGAATCTACAGTTGCAATTTTCTTGTTGCTGGATACAAATTTTGTAGTTCCAGCTACACCATATTTTGTTACAGTGATTGTTGCTGTTGTTTTTCCTTTGGTGTAGATTGTTGTAGCGGATACTTTTGCTGCAATGCTTGGATTCTTAACAGTTAATTTGTAAGTAGCTGTCTTTCCATTCAGAGTAGCTGTGATGTTTGCTGTACCTGCTGCTTTGGCAGTTACCACGCCTTTGCTGCTGACTGTTGCAACTTTTGTGTTGCTGGATTTCCATGTTACTGTACCGGTCAGGTTGGTTGTTACCTTAAGAGTTGCGGTTTTCTTTGTATATAAGCTTCCGGATGTTGCATTGAGTTTGAACTGAGCTTTTACAAGTGTATCAATTGCTTCTCTCAGATGTCCAATCTGCTCATCTACACCATTCTGTGTCTGTTTGTCGATGTTTTTGAGCATCTCTTCGCATTCTTCAAGTTCGTTCGCTACTTTTTCCCAGCTTGCCGGAGTGTAATCGCTTTCTTTCAGGGCTTTTGCTTCTGCAATCACTGCCTCAAGTTTTGTTGTGTCTGGTTTCTCAACTGTTGGTTTTACAATATTGGCGTCCGTTGCCTGGAACTGTACTGTGTAGTCCTCGTATCCAAGTGCATATACAGTCAGTGTCCAGTATCCGGTTCCATCATATCCTTCCGGAAGCTGGCAACGCAGAGATTTTGTCAGACCAAGCTGAATACCCATGGATTTGTGCATCCAGTTATCTGCTGCAAATTTAGTTCCATAAGTCTGAAGTGCATTTGTATAAGTGCTGTCATTTCCATAATAAGTCCACTTAACAGCCTGCATTGCGGCACCAAGATCTCCATATCCAGATCCTGTGAGGTCGACTCTGAGGAACTCTCCATAGGAACCACTTGCGTCTTTTACAGTTGTAATGATATCTGTTGCTTTTTTCAGTGCAGTATCTTTAACACCAGAATCTGTTCCATTTGCCCTTGCGCCGAAGCTAAATGTACCATCTTCCTTCTTTACAGCTGTCTTAAGACCGTTTGTATTTGCTGTAACATCTGCTGTCAGGTTATAAGACTTAAGATTCATTTCGCCATAACCACCAACAAGTGCTCCATCATTTTCTACAACTGCATATGCCTTTTTGAAATCTTCATAGTCTTCTGTTTTTACTTTTACAGGAACATATTTCAGACCAGATACTTTGTAATCTACCATTTCATCTGTTGTTCCATCAGCAAATGTAAGTGTTCCACGGTTAAAAGCTGCTTTGTTTCCGTCGGTAAACACAATTGTGTTCTGTCCCTCCCAATAAGAAACACCATAGGAACCTTTTTCACCTTCAATGACTGCCATTGTCTGGTAGCTTCCTCTGTGAAGACCATGGTTTGTAGTTGCTCTTGTTACAGTATCAAACGCTCCAAGGTCTGCCTCTTCTCTTGTATCCTTGTCTGCGGAAGCAGTTGCGTTTCCTGCTTCGTATACGCCTTCTGCTGCCCAGTACTGAGCCCAGGTAAGTCCTGCGTATACATATTTGTAATCTTCCGCACCATAGGTAAATGCAAGATCATCATATGCGCTGGAAGTTATAGCAAATTTTGTTTCATTAGTTACTTCGAGGCCGCTAAGATCAAGTGTTCCGTCTTCTTTGACGATTACCTTTGCTCCTTTTCCGGAAGCCTGATAAGTCTTGTCTCCTACTGTTACAGCAGTGATTGTCTTAATGTAAGCTGTAAGCTGGTCTGCTGTAGCTCCTTCTGCCGCTACAAGTTTATGTTCTTCTGCATCATAAACTGCCGGAACATTTGCTTCTTTTGCATAAAAGGAAGTCTGAATCGGTGCGTATTCACCTTTTGCATCGCTGATAACAAGTGTATGAGAACCCGCAGCCAGTGCACCTGTTGTGATCTTGCCGTCTGCATATGTAACTTCTGTTCCGTCAACAGTATATTTTGCTTCAAAAGCTTCCGGAAGTGTACCGTCTAATGTAACTACTGCTTCTGTATCTGTTGTATGAATGTTTGCAACGGTTGCCTTCACACCAGTTTTAGCCAAAACTTTCTCATCATTAACATCAAATGTAATGATTCCTTTATCAGTATAATAGGTAACACTGTCGATTGTCTTGCCCATCATAGATTTATAATGTTCAGATGATGTCGGGCAATTATGAACAGCTGTTGTAAATCCTGTGCACCATGCCAGCTTATAACCTTTCCAGATGTTTTCCAGATGACGCATACCGTACTCTGTTCCATCTGTCGTGTTGACAGTTGCACCATAGATTTTGTCTGTGTTTGTATCAATCAATGAGGAAAATGTCTCACTGTTGATGTAAAGCTGATAATCTCCATAATCTGTTTCTGTCTTAAATGTTGCTGTTGTTTCAACAGTTTTTTCTTCGGCACCTTTGACATCACTGAATGCAAAGCTTCCATTCTCTTTTACAGTGAGCTCTTTGTAGTAGCTCGGTTTTTCTGACAATACATAGTAGGAGTAAGAAGCACTTTCAATCAGAGAATCTTTTCCTGTATAGGTATTGCTTGCTGTTTTTCCTTTGTTGGTAACTGTAATCGTTACAGAATCTTCATCTGTTACTTTTTTCTGATCTTTCAGTACAGAAATGTCGCTTACTTTAACCGGGAAAGTAACACCAGATACATCTGTTCCGTTTGGATTTACATGATAAGCGGAATTTCCATTCATCATACCTGCTGTTCTGGATTTGTTCAGTGTTGCTGATGTAAATGCATCAACTTTTACATCATTGTTTTTTAATTCAGCTTTATAGAAATCATCGTAAGGAATGTTCATAAGAACATATGCCTCACCTTCTGTCTGATCTGCACCTGCTTCAGCAGCAAAATCCTCTTCTGCACTGAACAGCTCTTCTTCTGTATTGTCTTCTGCATCCACATCTTCTGTTTCCGCGTCTTCTTCTACCACTACATCTGCTGTGTCATCTTCATCTGTTACTTCTTCAGAAAGATCCCCATCTACATCTGCTGCCTCTGCTACATCTGTGTCTTCCTCTGTCGCTACAGTGACTTCCACATCGGAAAAGTCTGCTGCAAATGCAGCTGCCGGCATACTGGTCATCGCAACAGCAGCACTTAAAACAACTGGTGCCACTTTTTTCATCAACTTCTGATTTGCCATTTCCTTCCTCCTTTTTATATCTAAGCTTTTCGTTAGCTTTTTCTAACCATTAATTTTTATACCATATCTCAATTTCTCTGTCCACACAAATGTTAGCGAATACTAACCGGAAATCGACTTTTTTTCTCATTAAGCATGTTATTGAAAATCATTTTCAATAACAAAATAGTATGAAATACACTTGTTATTTTAATTTAACTTTTTTGTAATAATAACAAAGCGAACAAGTCCGCTTCAAACTCCCTGAATCCCTCAATCTTTGAGGGACTTGTTACGCTTTGCGCGCCAGATGCAGTCTGCTTCAGCAGACATATTCCTCATGCATCTGGTCGCATCCTCGCGGAGCGTTTTTATGTAATAGGAACATTACGGAGTAATTTCCTATTACATAAAAAACCTGAGAGAAATTTCCATTTAGAAATCTCTCTCAGGTCTCAATATTGGTCTCTATTTTTTTGTGTCTGCTTCTTTTAAGCTCAGCTCCTTCTACATTTTGGCTTGCTCATTTTCTTTTAATTCCGCAAACAGATCTTTACTTTGCTGCCATGCTGCCGGTGTGCCTCCGATGATCGAACATCCCACATGCAACGTAATCGGGCTGCCATCGATCTGTGTGATCCTGCCGCCGGCTTCTTCAAGAATCACCGATGCGGCAGCATAATCATATGGCTGCAGTTTCAGTTCCACATAAACTGTATTCTTTCCTGCTGCTCCGCCACAAAGTCCCAGCGCTGCAGAGCCGCCACAGCGGATAGCAAGACTGTTCTGGAACATTTCTTTTACCACCCGGAACATCCAGTCAATTCCCTCTGCATTGTATCTTGCACAGCCAAATTCTATGATTCCTTCTTCGATTGAACGATCTTTTATATGGAGTCTTCTACCATTCAGATAACTTCCATGTCCACGAACCGCCTCGTACATCTGATCGGTATACGGATCATAGACAAATCCGGCAATCATCTGTTCTCTGTGTGCCAGTCCTACCGATACACAACTGTGTCGACAGTCAAACATAAAGTTTGTCGTGCCGTCAATCGGGTCTATGTAAAACGTAAATTCCCCTTCTGCATCGGCACCGGCATTTCCTTCTGTATCTTCTTCTCCGTAGAAAGCAGCTCCTGGAAGGATTTCCTGAAGCCCCTGAATCAGAAATCTCTGAATAGCCATATCATATTCTGTACAGAAATTGGCCTCGCCCTCCTTCTGATGAACATCTGCTTTATCCAGTCTGGCTTTCTGTATCTTCTGTCCGGCCTCTCTTACAAGTTTCTCGATTGCTGCGTATCTTGGCTCTGGCGACTGTTCCGGAACGATCACTTCATCTGGAATACTGCCTTCTGGTGATTCACATTCAGCCTCAGTTTCTTCGCCTTTTGCAACATGTACTTCCTGCTGGGTCATACTTTTCCACGGAATGACATCCCAGCCGCCGATTTTTTTCACACGGGCCACAATCCAATTTCTGGTTCTTTCAAATCCCCAGTAAATTGCTCCACCGAACATACCACCCAATGTATTAAAAAACAGATCTGTCAGCTGAAAAGTACCAATCTTCAAAAACAGCTGGCTGATCTCTATCCCCAGCGAAAAACAAAAGCTGATCTCAAAACTGTTCAGCAAGACTTCCTGGATTCTTTTTTCTTTGGTATGTTCTTTTTCTTCTCTGGCCCAGAACAATAAGATGATAAACGGAATAAAAAGAATCAGATTTTCAAAATTCTCTGTATACAGTTCTCCATTATTGTACAGGCCCCAGATTCCAAGCACATTTTCGAGTGGATTTCCCCATACACTTCTGCACAGCAGGGTACGAAAAAGCAACATGCCTGTATAAAAGACAAGGAAAAAATGTCTGCGGAACCAGCTGCTCTCTCTGAACTGCCAGATCCAGGCTCTTGCCACCGGTCCAACCCCCTGCTTTCTCCCCAGCATATATACGCACATAACCAGTACCGCCAGCAAAAAAGCTGCGCCTGCCGTCTGATACACTGCCGCCAGCACATCTACGATCACGTTTACAAAATATTTCATATTTTCCCTCTCTCTCCGATCAGTTCATAATAAAAAATATATTGCTGCATAATGCCTCGCATTCCATGATATCTCCGGTTCGGAAATCCTCTTCGGTAATGTTCTTCCAGAACCTGGCGGATATGCGTATCAATTGGAAAAGCATCCATATGATGCAGTGCAAACAGACAGATGCAGTCTGCAACCTTCTCACCCACACCACTCAGCTTCATAAGCTCTTTCTTTGCTCTGCGGTAATATTTCATCTGATAAAGTTTCTCCAGTGAAACTTCTCCATTCAGAATACTCTCTGTTGTCTCGACGATATATCTGGCACGATACCCCATTCCAAGAGCACGCAGGTCTTCTTCTGTTGCTGTTGCCAACTGTCCGGGCGATGGAAATGAATAATATTCTGTCTCCTCCGCAGTCATTTTTGTTCCATATTTTTTGCAAAGTCTGTCGATACAGCCCCTGATCCTGGAAATATTATTCTGCTGCGAGATCAGAAATGTAATAATCATCTCCCACAGATCCTGGCGAAGGATACGGATTCCACTTCCGCACTGTACCGCCGCGCTCAGGTAGCTGTCTCTTGGATTTACTTTTTCTATATACTCTTCATAATCTGCATCAATATCAAAATATGGAACCCAATAACAGATAAACTCCATATCGCTGCAATAAAAATTAACGATGCTTCCCTCCTGAGACAATTTGAGGTATTTGTCTCCGGCAATCAGCTCATATGTGTCCTTCTCTGCCGTTTCACGCATCCGGAAACACTGTCCCGACTGGCAGATTTCTCTCAGGCTGAAATTATCCAGCTCTACTGTGATCATGTTATTCTCCGTCCCCTACATCTGATGTCGAACTACCCTGTATTCATCCCCATTGCGATAATACGGGCATTCTTTGTATTCTGTGCTGATGAAACGATAATATTCGTCCTCATCCAGATTTACATCACAATAATAGCTTTCGCTCTCTTCGTCATATACATAATTTGCACAGTAATCGCAGCTCGTTGCTTTCAAAGTAATTCCTCCATCAAATTATTCGCCCGGTCTCTTTCAAAACCAGTTTATTCCCAGATCTTCCACGGTGCCTGTCCACTCTGCCACAATGCTTCCAGAAGATTTTTTTCACGTAAAGTGTCCATACACTGCCAAAATCCCTTGTGACGATATGCATTCAGCTGTCCCATACGTGCAGCCTCAACGAGCGGTTCTTTTTCAAAAACAGTCTCATCTCCCTCAATCAGGTCAATGATCGATGGTTCCAAAACCATAAATCCGGCATTGATCCAGCCACCATCTTCTTTTTTCTTTTCTTTAAAGTTCGTAATCGTTCCGTCATTCTCGATATCCAAAATCCCGAAACGTCCACCCGGCTGTGCTGCCGTGATCGTTGCCATCTTCCCATGAGAACGGTGATATTCCAGGAGTTCCTTAATATTCATATCTGCCACTCCGTCACCGTACGTGAGCATAAATGTATCTCCATCCAGATATTCCTTCACACGCCTGATACGTCCGCCGGTCATCGTGTTCAGTCCGGTATCAACCAACGTTACTTTCCATGGTTCCAGCACATTGTTGTGCACGATCATCTTATTTTCCTGCGTAAAATCAAATGTAATATTGCTGTTGTGAAGATAATAATCCGCGAACCACTCCTTGATCACATGCTGCTTATATCCACAGCAGATCACAAACTCATTGAAACCATACGCAGAATACATCTTCATGATATGCCACAAGATCGGCTTCTCCCCAATCTCTATCATCGGCTTTGGTTTCAAATGACTCTCTTCACTGATCCTTGTCCCAAAACCACCAGCTAAAATAACAACTTTCATATATCTTCTCCACCTCGTATACTGTTTCTCTCTAATACTCCTATTCTAATACAAACTATTCAAAAAAGGAAGAGTACAAAAAGAACTCCCATCGTTAATGATGGGAGTCCATATAAAAACCTCTTTTTTATTTTGCTGCTTTCGCTGCCTGCTCTTCTGCCCACAGTTTATCTGCAACCGGAGCCCACTCTTCTGCATAATGCACACACTTGCTGCAAAGATGTTCCGGGGTCTCCTGAGACTGCAGGTCTGTAGAATGCGCACCGGATTCTTTGACGATGCGCTGCAGAATCTCCGGATTCTCAAGCATCGGACATGGACGAAGCATATTATCGTTGAACGGCTGGTTGTCATGGTAAGCCATGAATAACGGCTGTTTCAGGATCTCAAGAATCGTATTCTCATGGATATTACCATTAGAGTAATGAATAAATACACAAGGTTCTGCATCACCATTTGCATTAATATGGAAGTAGTTTCTACCTCCGGCGATACATCCGCCTACAAATTCACCATCATTCTGGAAGTCCATAGTGAAGATTCCAGGACCATGTTCCATGTTACGAATCTCTCTTACACGGTTCTTCACATAAACTCGCTGTTCCGGATTCAGAAGCAGGTCAACAGATGCTGCATTTCCAACCGGCATGTAATGGAAGTACAGAGCATAACGACATCCTTTATCTATAAGCATCTTAATGAATTCTTCACTTGTAACGCTCTTATAGTTGGCACTTGTGTAGCAGATCGATGTACCAAATACAAGTCCATGCTCTTTCAGCAGATCCATAGCGTGCATAACTTTATTGTATACACCCTCACCACGACGCATATCATTGACATCCGGCTCACCCTCAACACTTAAAGCGAGGAACAGGTTGCCAACTTCCTGCATCTGTTTGCAGAGAGCTTCATCAACCAGGGTACCATTGGTATATGCAAAGAATACACAGTCGTTGTGTTTCTTGCAGAGTTCAATAATATCTTTCTTTCTTACCAGCGGTTCTCCACCGGTCATCATATAGAAATGGATTCCCAGTTCTTTACCCTGTGTAACGATTGAATCCATATCATCAAAGGAAAGATTCAGTTTATTTCCGTATTCTGCTGCCCAGCATCCTGTACAATGCAGATTACATGCACTGGTAGGGTCCATCAGAATGATCCACGGGATATTACATTTATGTAATTCTCTCATTTCATGAATCGTTTTGGTACCATTATAGAAAGCCTCAAATCCAAGGTTCATCAGAGTTGTCTTCAGAACATTAGGATGAAGGCTCTGTACCATGGATGTCACATAACGATTCAGTGTATATTCCGGATTACCGGCAACCTTTCTGAGATAATCCCAGTTCACGCCTTTTCCGAAATCTTTTAAATACTTTTCAGCAGTATCAATAATTTTCTCATAAGCCGCTTCAGGATTCTTGTTCACCTGATCCACTGCATAATCAACTACTCCTGAGAAAACCTTTTTCGCTGCTGCATGTTTAATCTTGTTCATTGGTATTTCCTCCATCTCTGGCAATAGTTATTTTTTATCTTTCTACATTATATTCAGATCGACTTTCTATTTTCAATGGACAAAAAAGGGTCAGTGGGGAAATTCCTCACTGACCTGATGATTAAACAACACTTCTGTTTACTTTGTTTTATAACTTTAGCTTGCGAAATATACGTAGGAGTCTTTTCTCGGAGCAGCCTTCGGTGCCTCGCCGTCTGCATAACCCAGAATGCAGTGTCCGATTCCCTCATAATCGCCTTCAATTCCAAGTGATTTCAGAATTTCCTTTCCTTCTTCACTTTCAAATTCTTCTTTGGCTCTGTGGATCCAGCAGCTTCCAATTCCCTGTGCTTCTGCTTCCAGCATCAGATTTCCCATTACAAGGCTGCCATCATAAATGTATGTCGGACGTGCTTTATCCGCAAGTACGATCAGAACGACCGGTGCGCCATAAAATGGATCCATATTGTCAACACCCATAATCTTTGCATTCATGGCTGAAAGCTTGTCACGAAGCTCTTTGTTGGTAACCGCAATGATGATCGGGGACTGCTTGCCCATTCCCGTTGCTGCATAAGTTCCGGCTTCGATGATCTTCTCAAGCTTATCCTGCGGAATCATATCACTTTTATATTTACGGATGCTTCTTCTGTTTTTGATTGTTTCAAGTACGTCACTCATGTTATTCTGCCTCCTTGTTTTGATTCTTCATCAAGTTTTATTTATCACTGTCTGTTTTGTTCACAGTGATCGTTTATTTCTTGCTGCGGTATGCTTCTGCTTCCCAGTGTGTAATAAAATATGTAATATCATCTGTCATCTGCAGTGCTCCGCCAAAGCTCTCAGCATATACAGCAAGTTTGATGGCATCTTTGACCAGAAGCTGTGCTTTTGCAGCTTTTCCCCTGTCGTCTTCCATGATAAAGCCGCCAATACCCTGTACCAGAATCAGACGTGGTTCTTTGTCATTTTCTTTCATAAATGCATCCAGTGCTTCTTTTGCCTGGTCA
Organism: uncultured Blautia sp.; assembly: GCA_934378195.1. GTDB lineage: Bacteria > Bacillota > Clostridia > Lachnospirales > Lachnospiraceae > Blautia_A. The sequence continues at coordinate 66,592 of CAKRPO010000005.1, read as the reverse complement.
ATATTCTGTACAAATAACGGATATGGTCCGCAGTATACAATGTGATCCGGAGTAAATGGTTTCAGAAGCGGTGCTGCTGATGCTTTATCTTTTACAAAATTATCCATTTCTGCTGCCGGTACAATCTCTACTGCATGTCCCAATAACTGAGAAAGTTTCTGTGCTGCCTGCTCCTTTTCCGGTGTAACGGCATCACTTACGTCAGCAGTTCTTTTTACCTGTTTCTCCAGTTTACTGATGACACCATCGAACAAAGTACCAATTTCCTCCACGGTGTTTGCCGCAACAAAAATTCCGTGATTCTGAAGCAGAAGAACCTGAACATCTTTTCCGAATTTTTCTTTGTAAGCATTCATTTTCTCGTAGCAGATGCGCGCGAGTGTATATCCAGGCTTACAGATATCAATCCAAAGTACATCTTTGCCAAGCAGCTCTTCACTAAGTGCCTGAGCGCCTTTTCCACAGGTCAGGCCATTAACAAGAGTCGGATGGACATGCAGTACATAAGTATAGGCAAATAAGTTGTGAAGCAGTGCTTCTACGCTTGGACGTTTGGTTTTGTCATCGTCTGTCACTGCAGCCATAACATCTGCAAGGTATGCAGATTCACGTTCCACATCATTTGCCGGGTATTCTGTTTTCATAATTTCATTCAGACGTGCCCTGTCCATTTTGACAAAACCTTCTGCCTTGATTGTAGCAAGCTGTGTGCCGGAGCCCTTGACATACAGTGTCGTGGCATCCTTGACAGAAGTATTTCCCCCACCAGCCAGAACATAAGCTGGATTACTTCCATATGTATTGGACATTTTTACTAAAGTTGAAAGATCCATAATTGAAATTCCTCCGTTTTTTATTCATAATTATAAGCATTTTGGAAAGGGAAAACAATCCTTTTCCCTGACTTAACAAGTTGTTTTTACAGATTTTTAAGCATCTCAAACGGAATCGTGCCACCAAACAGATCCAGTGCACTTCCAACTGTCACATCAAGTCTTCCTTTTCCGTGTTTTCTGAGAAGTTCCAGGTCTTCCATACTTCCGACCCCTCCCGCATACGTCACTGGTCGCTGCGTATAATTGGAAAGCAGGTCTGCCAGTTCTGTCTCAATGCCATTCGCCTTTCCTTCCACATCTACCGCATGCACAAGAAATTCGTCACAATGGCCTCCAAGTTCTTCCATTACTTCAAGTGTTACCGGCACGTCGGTAAATTTCTGCCAGCGATCTGTCACAATAAAATACTGGTCGTCTTTTTTGCGACAGCTCAGGTCCAGCACCAGATGTTCCTTTCCTACAGTGTCTTCCATCCTGCGGAGATTCTCCCAGGAAAGCTGTCCGTCTTTGAAAACATAGGAAGTGACAATGACATGGCTTGCCCCGGCTTTCAGATAATCTTCCGCGTTTTCCAGGCAGACACCACCGCCGATCTGAAGACCTCCCGGATAATCAGCCAGTGCCAGCATCGCCTGCTCCCTTGTTGCTTCATAATATTCTGAATCCTTTCCATTTAAAAGAATCACATGACCGCCTTTCAATCCGGCATTTTTGTACAGTTCTGCATAGAATGCTGCGTCCTGACCGGATACAAAATTCTCTTTTGCCTGATTGCCTGTATCCTGGAGGCTGCCTCCCACAATCTGTTTTACTTTTCCGTTATGTATATCAATGCATGGTCGAAATTTCATCTGTATTTTTTCCTTTCAAAAAACCCCGGATTTCCTGAATCCGAGGTCTGTACTGCAGATCATCAGGTTTTCCTGATGCTATGATAATATGATTTTGCACTTGATGCAAGCATTTTGGCTTTATCGTGTCTCTGCGTCACCATCAATAACGTCTCCGACTGCATCGCCGACATCTTCTACTGCATTGCCAACTCCATCTCCAACATCGCGAACGCCATCGCCAAGATCCTGTGCCACTGTTCCGTCTTCTGCAGTGTTATCATTCGGCACATTGTCATTATCCGTGCCCTCAGACATGGTATCACCGTTATCGATTGCCGCATCATCGGCTACACCTTCACGGTCAGTCACTTCATTGTTTGTATTATTTTTGTCTACATTGTCTTTTGTGTTGTTCGTATCATCTGTCTTTCCATTCATCTCTGTATCCGCTGTGTTTTCTTCTGTGGCAGTTCCGGCTTCATCAGCTGGTGCATTATTATTTCCACAGGCGGTAAAGATGCTCAGTGTCAGGACCAGAAGACTTCCTGCCAGAATTGTGCGTATTTTTTTCATTCTTATTTCTCCTTTACTATGGATTTAAACTTGTAATGATAATATGCACAATCTGACCGTTTCCTATGCAAGGAGATCTTAAGTTCAACCGCAATATGCAATTAGGATATCGTTTTCCAAACGTAAAACAGGCACATATCTTTCGATACATGCCTGTCAAAATTTCATTATAAATAGTGCAAATTTACGATCAACCCTCGATCACATCTGCCATATCATATTTACCTGCCGGTTTACCGGCAAGGAATTTGGCAGCTTCGATTGCTCCTTTACCAAAGATTGCTTTGGAATATGCGGTATGCTTAAATTCGATCACTTCGTCTTCGCCGGCAAAGATCACTTCATGCTCACCAACGATCGTACCGCCACGGACTGCGGAAATACCGATTTCTTTCTCATCACGCATCTCACGCTTCTGGCTTCTGTCATATACATAGTGATACTGGTTATCCATAGCTTCATTCAGACTGTCGGCAAGTGCCAGTGCTGTTCCGCTCGGAGCATCCAGTTTCAGATGATGATGTTTCTCAACAATCTCCATATCAAATCCGGCTGTTGCCAGAACTTTGGCAGCTTCCTGAATCAATTTCATCAGGGTGTTGATGCCAAGTGACATATTTGCGGATTTCAGAACCGGAATCTTCTTTGCTGTCTCTTCTACTTTTGCAAGCTGTTCTTCAGACAGACCTGTCGTGCAGAGAACAACCGGAAGGTTACGCTCTGTACAATATTCCAGTAATGCATCAGCAGCCTTCGCAGAAGAGAAGTCAATCAGGACATCGGCTTCTGTCTGGCACTCTTTAATATTGGTAAATACCGGATAAGTAGTATTGCCTTTATCTGTTACATCAATTCCTGCTACGATCTCTGCATTGGCATCCTTGGCAACCAGATCAGAAATCACCTGGCCCATATGTCCGCAGCATCCGTGCATGATAATTCTTACCATAATAATCTTCCTCCGTATCTTATATCATTGCTCATAGCAACCTTCTCAACATGCATTCTTAATCCAATTATGCAAGCTTGATACCGAAATCCTTCATTGCTTTCTTCAGGGTTTCTTTGTTGCTTTCTTCCATCTCACAAAGTGGCATACGAAGAGGTCCTACATTCATACCCATCAGGTTCAGTGCAGTCTTGACCGGAATCGGGTTGACTTCACAGAACAGTGCATTGATCAGCGGAATAGCATCAATCTGGATCTTGGCAGCTCCTGCTGTGTCACCTTCCATAAATTTCATGACCATGTCATGTGTTTCCTTCGGTGCAACGTTGGAAAGTACGGAAATAACACCAAGTCCGCCCAGTGAAAGAATCGGAAGCACCTGATCATCATTTCCGGAATACAGTTCCAGATCAGCTCCTGCCAGAGATACGGTCTTGGCAATCTGAGAGAGGTCTCCGCTTGCAGCCTTCAGGCCTACGATATTCTTAACATTCTTAACCAGTGCAGCAACAGTTGCCGGCTGGATATTGCATCCTGTACGGCTCGGTACGTTGTACATGATGATCGGGGTCTCCGGAACTGCATTTGCGATTGCAGTATAGTGAGCGATAAGCCCCTTCTGTGTTGCTTTATTATAGTAAGGAGTCACGATCAGTAATGCATCTGCACCATAAGATGCAGCTTCTTTGGACATCATGATCGCTGTCTCTGTACAATTGGAACCTGTTCCTGCGATAACCGGTACACGTTTGTTTACTTTATCGATTGCAAATTTGATCGTTTTGAGGTGTTCTCCATGTGTCATGGTAGAAGACTCACCGGTTGTTCCACAGATAATAATGGCATCTGTGCTGTTGGCGATCTGGAATTCCAGCAGTTCTTCCAGCTTATCGTAATTCACCTTTCCGTCTTCATACATCGGGGTAACGATTGCAACGCCCGCACCTTTAAAAATTGCCATTTTAACTCCTCCTTTATTCTTCTGTAATTTATAGTATTCGTTGGCATCTGAGGGATGAACTCCGTTGTTACTCACTTCGTTCACAGAATCTGTAAACAGTTACTGAACCTCTTCTGTATTCAGTGTTGTGATCACATCTACATACGGTCTTAATTCTTCCGGGAAATTCCATCCCGTCATGACAATATGCATAGATTCATCCTTATGTTTCAATATGTCTGCGATTCCTTCTACTGTAATAATACCACAGTCAAGAAGTCCAAGAATCTCATCAAGAACCAGAAAATCACATTCCTGAGTCACAACAACTTTACGGGCAAAATTCAGTCCGTTCAGAATGTTGGATTTCTCCTCTGCCTTCTCTTCTTCTGTCAGATCCTCATAACAGCAGTCTCTCTTCTCAAAGCGAAAGATCTTGAAGTCCAGCTTGTCCACATCCTGCAGGAAATCCAGCGAACGCTGTTCTCTTCCCTTCAGGAACTGGATCACGATCACACTTTTGCCCTGGGTAGCCACACGGAGACTCTGTCCGATAGCCAAGGCAGTCTTGCCTTTGCCGTTTCCGCAATACACCTCTGTTAATTCTTTCTCCATAATACTTCCTCTTAATGTTGTTTAAGACTCGCTTATCGCATTATTGGTTTTATCTTACCTCAGTTCCGCTAAAAAAGCAATACCGAACTACTTTGCCCCCACATGACACTACGTGAAGAATATTGCTGAATCATTACCCCTAATCTATATATTCCAGTTTGCTTACAGAAACCTCGTATGCAGTCCTTCTCTCAGACTGATTTTCACCGGTTCTCTTCATATATTCACGACTCTGGATCCTTCCCCACAGAAGCACATGCCCTCCAACTGTAAATGCCGATGCATATCTGGCATTTCTGCCCCAGCAGATACATGGTATGTAATCCGATTTTCCATAAGGTCTGTTTACTGCCAGAAGCATATCCGCAATTTCCCTTCCAAGCGGAGTTTTACGGTAAACCGGAGGTTTACAGATATAACCATCCAGAAAAATCTGATTGACTGGTGCCGTCTCATCCTGTTCTTCCACAAAATTCACCTCTCTTGCAAAAACAGAAAGAACCAGTCGATTATGTTTCTCCTCATGCCTGTTATAGGAGCGGAACTGCCCATGAATCTCTATATACTGCCCTGTATAGTCCTGTGTTATATCCAGAAGCCTTTCAGAGACCATAACCGGAATCCTGTCCTCAGAATCACTCAGCCTGTGCACAAGAAGCTCCATGGTATAAAAGCCTTCACCAAATACCTGATGACTGAATGTAAAGCCGGTATCAATCTTCCCCATAATTGATACCTGATTGTTTTCAATGATTTTGTCTGCCATAATGTTGTTCTCCTTCCTCTTTGGGTATTTTATCTATACTAAGCTATGAATACCCTGGAAGATTTAGAACCAAAAATTTAAAAAAGTTTCTATAACTCCTTGTAATCTGCGAAAAATGTGGTAAACTGGAATATCGTATCACAAAAAAAATTTTACATTAATATAGAAAGAAAAAGAAAGGATTTCGATTTTTATGAAGACCAAACGCGAAGACGTACGTAACGTTGCCATTATCGCCCATGTCGATCACGGTAAAACAACCCTGGTTGACCAGCTGCTCAAACAGAGTGGTGTATTCCGTGAAAACCAGGAAGTTCAGGAACGTGTCATGGACTCCAATGACATTGAGCGTGAGCGTGGAATTACTATTTTATCCAAAAACACTGCTGTTCATTACAAAGGAGTCAAGATCAACATCATCGACACACCTGGACATGCAGACTTCGGTGGTGAAGTAGAACGTGTCCTCAAAATGGTAGACGGCGTTATTCTTCTGGTAGATGCCTTTGAGGGTGCCATGCCGCAGACTAAATTCGTTCTCCGTAAAGCTCTGGAGCTGAACCTTCACGTCATCGTCTGCATCAACAAGATCGACCGTCCGGAAGCTCGTCCAGAGGAAGTTATTGATGAAGTTCTGGAACTTCTCATGGACCTTGATGCATCTGACGAGCAGCTCGACTGCCCGTTCCTGTATGCATCCGCCAAAGCCGGACACGCTGTTCTTGATCTCTCAGACACCCCGGAAAACATGGCTCCGCTGTTTGAAACGATCCTGAAATATATCCCGGCACCGGAAGGTGATCCGAATGCTGACACACAGGTACTGATCAGTACGATCGATTACAATGAATATGTTGGACGTATCGGTGTCGGCAAAGTTGAAAATGGTAAGATTGCAGTCAACCAGGAGCTGACTCTTCTGAACCACCACGATCTCGATAAACGTAAGAAAGTAAAGATCAGCAAGCTCTATGAGTTTGATGGTCTGAACAAAGTAGAAGTCAAAGAAGCTTCCATCGGATCCATCGTAGCAATCTCCGGTATCGAAGATATCCATATCGGTGATACTCTCTGCGGCGGAGATAACCCGGAGGCCATTCCATTCCAGAAGATCTCCGAGCCTACTCTTTCCATGAATTTCATGGTAAATGACAGCCCGCTTGCCGGACAGGAAGGTAAATATATTACATCCCGTCATCTTCGTGACCGTCTCTACCGCGAGCTGAACACAGACGTCAGCCTTCGTGTAGAAGACACGGATTCCACAGAGTGCTTCAAAGTTTCCGGACGTGGTGAGCTTCATCTGTCCGTACTGATTGAGAACATGCGTCGTGAAGGTTATGAATTCGCTGTAAGTAAACCAGAAGTTCTGTATCATATTGATGAACGTGGCAAGAAGCTTGAGCCAATGGAAATCGCTTATGTTGATGTTCCGGAAGAATTCTCCGGTACAGTCATTCAGAAACTGAGTGAACGTAAAGGTGAACTTCAGGGAATGAGTACCGCAAGTGATGGTTCCGTACGTCTGGAATTCCATATCCCATCCCGTGGACTGATCGGTTTCCGTGGTGAGTTCCTTACTTCTACCAAGGGTACCGGTATTCTGAATACTACATTCGATGGATATGCACCATACAAGGGAGATTTCCAGTATCGTAAACAGGGATCCCTGATCGCATTCGAATCCGGTGAAGCTGTTGCATATGGTCTGTTCTCCGCACAGGATCGTGGAACACTCTTCGTCGGACCTGGCGAAAAAGTATACAGTGGTATGGTCATCGGTCAGAATGGTAAAGCCGAGGATATCGAGCTGAATGTCTGCAAGACCAAACATCTGACCAATACCCGTTCTTCTTCCGCTGATGAAGCTCTGAAGCTGACACCGCCGAGAGTTCTCAGCCTGGAACAGGCAATCGAATTCATCGATCAGGACGAACTTCTGGAAGTAACACCAGAAAGTCTTCGTATCCGTAAGAGAATCCTTGATCCTAGAGAAAGAAAACGTGCTGCATTCCGTAAGCAGTGATTTGAATAAAATATTTCAATAGAAAAACAGCGTAGCCAATGAGATTACTCAAAAGCTACGCTGTTTCATTTTTCTATAAAACCATCTTCTGCAAATACAAATGATAGCACTTTTCATTCATTGCTCTTATTCATTGTTCTCATTTATTATTTGCATTTTTATTTATACGCTCATTAATACGTTCATTGATTTTCTCGCTGAATGAAGGTTTCGAATCCTTCTCCATCTCTTCTTTCTTCATATGGAAATTCTCATCGTATTCCTCAAGCATATCTTCCCGCCTGTTTCTTTGAAGTCCACGGGTCGTGAGTTTACGGATAATATCATAAAGTACTCCAAACAACGGAACTGCAATCACCATTCCGACAATTCCCCAAAGACCACCGAATAAGAGAATTGAAAACAGTACCCAGAAACTGGAAACTCCTGTCGTATTTCCAAGGATCTTCGGTCCGATGATATTTCCATCTACCTGCTGCAGAATAACAATAAAGATCAGAAAATACAAAGCATCCCATGGATTCCTTCCCAGAAGCAGCAATAACGCACACGGAATTGCACCGATAAACGGACCAAAAAACGGGATAATATTTGTCACGCCGATCACCACGCTGATAAACGCCGCGGACTCAAATCCCAGCAAAGTCGTTCCTGCAAAACAGATCAGGCCAATGATTGCAGAATCAATAATCTTTCCAACGAAGAATCCGTTGAACATCTTATCTGTATAACGGACTTCTTCTTCAATGATCCTGGCCCATTTGTTTGGGAAGATTCCATACAGAAGAAGCTTTGCCTGTGCACCGAACAGCTTGCGGCTTGCAAGGAGATAAACAGCGATCAAGAATCCAAGAAACATATTCTTGAATACACTCAATACCTCGATCAGCTGTACAGTAATATTGTTGACAATTCCCTGAATCGTCTGCATCATGCTGGAGTTTGCATTCAGAATATCATTCAGTCCACTCTCAATCTGTGAAGAAAAATGATTGAAATATGTCTGCAGTTCCGGCTGATCTGCAAGCAGCTTATCGATCATACGGTTGCAGTATGCAAGTCTTGATGGAAGGAGCCGAATAATCTTAACTGTGCTGTCCCATACCTGTGGAAGAATCAGAATAATCAGCAATACTACAATTGTTACCGCGCAGATAACAGCAATCGCTATAGAAAGAAATTTCAATCCTTTTTTCTGTTTCTCTGTTGCTTTCGGAAACCATCTTAAAAAACATTCATCCATCCGATTGCAGATTGGTGCCAGAAGATATGCAATCAGTGCACCATACAGGAATGGCTTCAGAATATTAAATACTGTCTGAATACCAGCTGCAATATTCTTGCTCTGATTCAGAATGTACATGATAGCAAGTCCAAATGCCAGAACTGCTGCTCCTGTAATACCAAGTTTCACATATTTTGTGTTTTCATTTTGTTTCAATAATCATGCCCCCTGAAGCTGTCTTTTCTGTATCACATATCTGTGATTTTCTGTTTGTCTGTAACTGTTCTGTCCTTTCACAGACAGATTTATTTGTAACTGTTCACAGATTAAACTAAATGAGCAGTAACATTTATTTTACTCTTCTTGTTGCAGTACATTGTAACATCCACATTCTTTATTTGCAACACACAGATTTCCTGTTTTGTTGTAGAGTAGGTCAGAGGGCTTTTGCCCTCTTTCCCCGTTTTATAATAGTTTCTCCATCCTGTTATTTTAAGATTTAGAACTTTTATCAATTCTTCTTCTGTTTTTACCAACAGATATCTCTGATTTATACTCTCTTTGACAGTCCGTTTCATTTTCTTCATGGCTTTCTTGCTTGGGTATTGATATGTCTCTCCATATCGGTTCCCTTTCTTATTTATTTTCGAAAATCTCCTGTGGTGCAGTCCAAGAAAGTCAAATCCCTCTGTCCCGTCCCATATGTTTATTATTTTCGTTTTTACTGGGTGTAATCTTAAGTCCAGCTTTCCCATGATATATTGCAACAGGCTTTGTGCATGATTCGCACTTTTCTTGTTTTTACAGATTATTACTGTATCGTCGGCGTATCTTACAAGAATCCTAGTGTACTGTATCATTGATATTTCGCTAAATAACTTGTCTGTTTTCTCATCGCACTGCGTTGACTTCGCTCAACGATGCCACCGCATCGCCTCGTTCAGTCGCCTTGTCGATGAAAAAACATTCTGCGTTATTTAACTGAAAGTCAATGAGACATTACACTAGCCAGAGTTTCTCTGGCATGATCAATCAGAATTCCGAGAGATCATAGAAGTTTTATTTACGATACGGCAGGATTCACTTTATGTTGCGGTCTGCATGATTGTTAGCACTTCTTATGAAGCTACATTACCCATCCGCTTAGTACCCTGTATTACTACAACGCACCGGATTTGACTATATGGCTCACTGGTGATTACCATAATCGGACTTACACCGATTGGTGTGCCCCAGCTTTGCTGGGCACACTCCTATAAAGCAAAAAACCTTTCCCGCATCTCTGCGAAAAAGGTTCGTTCGTCTTTCAGAAAAGTAACCGACAAAGTACAGAAAAAAACCTCCATTATCATCACCGGTGGAAAGAAAACATACAAAAGCAAGGTATCTGCAAACGGAAAATTCTCTGTACGTATTGCGAAACAGAAAAAAGGAACCAGACTCCGAATTGCAACACGAGATAAAAACAAAAACGAAGCTTTTACAACCATAAAAGTTAAGTAGGCAGTGTTTTGCCTGACACATGACATTTATAACTGTACCTGAGATTTTATGAGTTCTTTATAATATCCGTCATTTTTATATAATTGTTCATGTGTACCTGTCTCTACTATCTCACCATTTTTGAAAACGACCAGCTTATCTGCTTCACGAATTGTCGAAAGTCTGTGTGCAACCAGAATAATAGTTTTCTTTTTTGCAATGCTGCGCAAAGTTTTCTGAATTTCAAGATCTGTCTTGGTATCCAAACTGGAAACAGCTTCATCCATAACCAGTATCGGGGCATCCATAAGAAGGGCTCTGGCGATAGCAATCCTCTGGCGCTGACCACCGGATATCTGAACACCACGTTCTCCTGTTACTGTATTATATCCTTCCGGCAGACTTTCAATAAATTCATCCACTCTGGCCATCTCTGCAGCCTGCCTTACCTCTTCATCTGTGGCTTCCGGACGTCCCAGCCGAATATTATCCCCAATAGAAACATTAAAAAGGTAAACCTCCTGGGGAACTACAGAAATCAGATGATGCAGGCTGTCCAGAGACATCTGCCTGATATCCTTTCCGCCTATGGAAATCTGTCCTGACTTCACATCCCACATTCTGATAAGAAGATTGCTACAGGTTGTTTTTCCTGCTCCGGATTCTCCTACCAGTGCTGTAACCTTTCCTTTTGGTGCTGCAAAAGAAATATCTTTTAATACATCTTCTGCAGTATTCACATAACGATAATACACATGCTCGAATTTTATTTCCGGATTTACTTCAGTCACTGCTATATCCTGTCCTTTATCTTTTACCAGCGGTTCTCCTGTAAGAACATTACTGATTCTTCCAGAGGCGGCAAATATTATACCAAAATTTCTGGCCATATTACATAATTCAAGAACAGGTGCAAATGTCAGCCAGACAGTAGTTCCCACTACTGCAAACCAGTTCAGGCTGAGTTGGTTATGTAATACCAGCCATACTGCACAAATATTAATAATGACAGCAGTGATGCCGGAAGTCATCTGAAGAAGTCCCCCTTCTGTTCCCATTCTCTGTGCATACTTCACCTGTATATCTACCAGTGCATCCATGAATTTTCTGTTCTTTTTCTGATATCTGTCTACTGCATTCAACATCAGCAATTCATTCATTCCATTAACACCCTCAAGTGTTACTGAATTGGCTTCACCAAGTCTGAATCTGCTTTCTTTTCCCTGTATATCTGCTTTGTTTTTCATAAGAAACGGAATAACAAGAAGTACTCCAACTCCAAGCAAAAGCAGAACGCCAAGACTCCAGTGTCTGCTCCAGAGAAAAACCACAAGTATCAGAACTACCACTGAATCGACAACAACATATCCCGCTGTATGAGCGTAAAACCACTCCAGTACTTCCACATCATTCATCAACGTTGTGGAAATCTGACCTGAACGTTGTCTGAACAAAATATCGGGACATAAATGAATAAAACTGTTATAAAGCTTTACTCGAAAATCAACCAGAATATGGTAGGCCACATCATGTGACAGAAAACTTTCTGTATAGGAAAAAACTGCTCTCGAAAGTACTACAAGAAAAAGTATTTCCAGATAACTTTTTTTCAAAGGCATATTTCCAATACCTGCTACTGCTGCCATGTATGCACAGATACCTACAGCTGCTATCACACTTAATTCTTTTAGTATTCCTGAAACTACCACCAGTACGATTTTTAGTTTATATGGTTTCAGCTGACTCAGAAGATATCTCACATTTTTCATAACTGTTCACCCTTTTTCTGTGCCTCAATCAGCGAGTAATAGAATCCTTTCTTTTCTATTAATTCTTCATGTTTTCCTTCCTCGACAATCTTTCCGTTATTTAACACATAAATTTTGTCCGCATTCTGAACAGTAGACAGGCGATGGGCGATCAGAATTGTTGTATATTTCTTTCTGAGACCATTTAATGTTTCCTGGATTATTTCTTCTGTGGCCGCATCCACACTGGAAGTTGCCTCATCCATGATCAGTATCGATGCATTTTTTAGGATAGCTCTGGCAATTGATATTCTCTGTCTCTGTCCTCCTGACAAAGTAGTTCCTCTTTCTCCAACAAGAGTATCGTACCCATTTTCCAGTTCCATGATAAACTCATGTGCATGTGCGATCTTAGCTGCCTGATAAACTTCTGCTTCGGATGCTTCCGGTCTTGCCATACGGATATTTTCCATTACTGTTCCGAAAAACAGATATGTATTCTGGAATACTACTGCCATATTTTTACGCAGTTCATCCGGATCCATTTTTTTAATATCTATATTGTTTATACGTATCTGGCCATTCTCTGCATCATAAAATCTCATAAGTAAATTTATAATTGTTGATTTTCCCGAACCTGACTCTCCTACAAAAGCAACCGTCTGTCCACCTTCTACTTCAAAAGATACGTTTCTTAAAGCCATCTCTCTCCTGGAATCATAACTAAATTCCACATTCCGGAATTCAATGTCAGGGAGAGTTTTTGTGGCAGCAAATTTTTCCGGGTGTTTTGGTTTCTGTATTTTTACCGGTTCATCCATAATTTCAATGAATTCCCTTGACACAGATAATCCAAGATAGCTGGAATGCCAGGCATTATTCATTTCACCTACCGGCCTGACACATTCGATAACCAGAAACATTATGTTCAGAAGTCCCACATAGGAAAGCGTTCCTCTGCTGCAGGAGTAAGCTGCAATTCCTGTAGTAATTGAAGTTCCTGCACCCATCATAAATATAATAAAAGCTGATGATACCAGCGAATTTCTTGTATTTACGATTTGTCTCTGCCGAAAACTCTCACTGTTCCTGTGAAGTTCTTCGCCTTTATTTTTTTCTGATGCAAACATTTTTAAAGTGTTCATTCCCTGCATGGTGTCTACATACTGGGCATTTAATACGGCATATTCTCTCCAGTAACCTATCGAAGACTTACTTGTAAACGGCATCAGCATATGAGGCACAATAATTGCCAGAATAATAGCCGCTATCAAAATAATACCGGCTTCTTTGCTCAGAACAAAAATATAGATCCACATTGGTATTACTGACAAAAGAACTACAAATATCTGTGGAATATAATTAACAAGATAGGGTTCCAGGTATTCTACTCCATCAGTAACCAGAGACTGCATTTTTCCTGATCTTTTGTCTGCCTGATAAGCAGGGCCAAGCAACAACAGTTTCCCAATGATCTTTTCTCTTAAAATTCCTTTCAGTTTACCCGCTACTTTTTTTGTATAACCCTCCAGATACCTGACAAGCAAAGCACGAATGGCTATCAATGCAGCAACTGCCACATAACATACTGCTGCCTTTTGAAAGTTATCGCCCGAAAAGACTCTTGCAATCCCCTGCGAAAGACAGATTGCCTGAAGTACATAGGTTGCTGTTACAAGAAGACTCAGGAACACCTTCAGAAACAATTCGCCCTTTATATATTTATTGAATTTTGCTACTCGTATATAATATTTCATACCTTCTTAAATTATTTCCTCCATTTGTGACATGCTACAAAATGTCCTTTTTCAACTTCTTTCATATCCGGTCTCTGTTCTTTACATACCGGTAATTCCTCCCGACAGCGGCCATAGTAAGGGCAGCCTTCAAATCCTTCTTTCTGAACCCCAAGATCCACCCATACAGATTCTGCCTGGCTTTCTTTTTCCCCAAATTTTTCCCTGTATTCCGGTACAGATCTAAGTAACATTCTGGTGTAGGGATGGATCATTTTTTCAAACAAAGATATATCTTCAATTCTTTCCATAATCTGTCCACCATACATAACTACCAGAGAATCAGCAAGATAGTATACCGCTTCCAGATCATGTGAAATCAAAATATAGGACAACCTTCTCTGCTCTTTGATATCTCTCAGAAGATTCAACACCTGCGCCTGTACAGATACATCCAGACAACTCAGGGGTTCATCCAGAACAATCAGTTCCGGTTCGGAAGCCAGTGCCCTGGCTATACACACTCTCTGAAGCTGCCCTCCGCTGAACTCCTGCGCATATTTATTTTTTTCGTCAGCAGGTATACCTACCTGTTTCAGAAGTTTTTCCACTTCATTGCTTCTTTCTGACGCAGATATTTTCTTCAGATTAATAAGAGGCTCTTCCACTATCTGCCTGGCAGTGAAACGTGGATTTACAGCCTCCAGGCTGTCCTGAAATACCATTTGTATATTCTGACAGAATTTAAGTCTTTTATTCTTTCCTCCATAAATGGATTCCCCTTTAAATTCAATGTCACCCGTATCCGGCACTTCCAAACCGGTTATAAGGCGTCCAAGCGTACTTTTACCACAGCCGCTTTCCCCTACCAGTCCTACACATTCGCCTTCTTTTACAGAAAAAGAAACATTACTCACTGCTTTCAATCGATAGGAATTTCCTTTTTTCCGGACTTTATAATTCTTCTTTACATTATTTATCGTCAGTAAATCCATTTTTTCCTCTTTTCTCGTCCATTCTCATGCAATTGACCACGTGACTGTCTCCGTATAATTCTGGTCGGATACAATACTTTTTGCACTCCATTGTTTTTTCCGGGCATCGTGGGTAGAATCCACACCCTTTTCCTCTTTCTTCCAGTGTCGGTGGCTGTCCTTCCATCATAATAAGGCGGTCTTTGGAAAAAGCCGGTCTTGACATAAACAAACCTCTGGTATAAGGGTGCTGCGGATTTTTTAAAATTTCATCTGCTTTTCCATATTCTACAAAATTTCCGGCATACATAACTGCAATATCATCTGACAGCTCTCTGATAACACTCAGGTCATGAGATACTATCAGAATTGTCATCTTGTATTGTTTTTGTAATTCCTTCAAAATCTTCAGAATCTCATTTCTCACAGAAAGGTCCAGTGCTGTAGTCGGTTCATCAGCAATCAGTATATCTGGTTCCACCGCCAGTGCGAGTGCAATCATGATTCTCTGGAGCATTCCCCCTGATAACTGAAACGCATAAGAACGAAGAACTGCCTGCGGATCTCGTATATGCATTTTCTGGAGAAGTTCTGACGCATTTTTTTCAATTTCTGTCCGGGATTTCTTTTTCATCCCGGACTTATTCATTGTTTCATAAAAGTGTGCTCCTATAGTAATAACCGGATTAAACGCACTCATTGGATTCTGCATGATCAACGCTATTTTATTCCCACAGATTCCTGACATATTTTTTCGCCTGCTGATATCCAGGTTTTCACTTCCGAAATTTATATTTCCTTTTACACTCCATATTTTGGGATCCAGAAGTCCCATAATTCCCATACAGGTAAGAGATTTACCACTTCCACTTTCTCCTATAATTCCCAGAGTTCTTCCTTTTTTCATACTGAAGGAAAGATTCTCCACAGCCGTTATCTGTCTGTTTTTATTCTTTTTCAGTTTTATCTGCAGTTCATGAACCTCAAGTATTGATTCCATTTCTACCCCCGTCAATTACTCTGTCCTTCCAGTGCATCACGCATATTATCGCCAATAATATTAACGGCGATCACTGAAATCAGAATCATGATACCTGGCCAGAACATTAACCAGGGATCTGTATTAATAAAGTTTCTTCCTTCACTGATCATAGCTCCCCACTCAGGATTGGGTACCTGCACGCCCAGCCCAAGGAATGAATATCCGGAAATAGCCAGAATCGTATGTCCGAAATCCACGGTAAAAATTGCAAGCATATTGGGAATTATATTTGGTAAAATATGCCTGAATATTATTTTTCTGTCAGGAGTGCCGCAAAGTCTGGCTGCTGCAATATAACTTTTGACAGACTCCGTTGCTGCCAGGTTTCTGGATACCCTTGCATACCATAGCCACTGCTGAATAAGCATCGCTATTACAACATTAAAAATCCCCACGCCGATAAATCCTACAATTGCCATTACCAGTACAAGTGCCGGAAACGCATAAAGTACATCACAGATACGCATGATCACCATGTCTGATGCACCGCCTTTATATCCGGCTGTAACTCCTAATGTAATTCCCACTACAGCCGCCAGTACAGTACATAAAACTGAAAATCCAAGAGTAGTTCTTGTTGCATAGAGTATTCTGGAAAAAATGCATCTTCCCAGATTATCCGTTCCCATTGGGTATTCCCGGGATGGCATGGAAAATTTCATTACCAGATTCTGTTCCAGTGGATCATGTGGTGCGATTACAGGTGCCAGAAGTCCTGCTGCTATCATCACAATAACAATGATCAGAAAAAACAATGTAGCTTTTCTGTTGAATAATTTTTTAAAGAATTGTTTTAATTTCATTTTATAAAGACTCCCTCATTCTAGGATCTAACGCTACTGTAATCAGATCTGTGATCAGATTCACTGTTATGAATACAATTGCCATCAGCACTATATACCCCTGCAGCATCGGAAAATCCCGTGAATTTACAGAAGACACACATAGTCTTCCAAGTCCCGGCCATGAAAAAAGGATCTCCACAATAGCTGTTCCCGCCATCATATGTCCGAAATTGACACCAAAAGTAGTTACCGAGGGAATCAAAGATGTTCTGAGCACATGATGCGTTATGATCTTATTTTCACTGATTCCTCTGGCCCTGCTGTACATAACAAATCTTTTGTTTATATTCTCCAGAAGACTGTTTCTAAGTGACCGTGAATATGTTGCTATATATAATACTGCCATAGTAATTGATGGAAGCACCAGGTTTTTCCAGTCATTCATTCCCTGTACCGGAAGCCATTTCAATTTAAGACAGAATAGCTGTACAAGCAGGGGACCCAACCAGAATGACGGCATAGAACTTCCCAGAAATGCCAGCACACGATTGATATTATCCAGTTCTTTATTAGCCCTTACTGCGGACAGTATTCCCATGGGAATGCTGATCACAAGAATAATAAGAGTAGCACAGCCCGCCAGCTGCATAGTATTTCTGAAAGCTCCAAGTATTTCATCTTTTACTTCTTTGTTATTGATATAGGACTGTCCAAAATCCAGATGAATTGCATTCCCAACCCATTCTATATACTGGGTATAAATCGGACGATCCAGACCAAGTTCTTCTGAGGCAGCCTCTATAGCATCATCTGAAGGTGGAATACCAGCCGCCTGCAGATAAGCCATTTCCGCACTTCCAGGCATCAATCTTACCAGTCCAAATGCAAATATTGACACAATAAATACGATAGGTATCAGAAGCAATATTCTTTTTATTGCGTATCTGAGCATTCTGTTCACCTTTTCCTTTCAAAAAACTCTGTATCTGTTTATTGAAAGATCTCAGTCTCGAATCTTTCCGGAAAAACAGACACAGAGTTTTGTAACTGGCTGCAACTGCTATACTATTATACAGTCACAGTGGATTTACTTATTTACTGTAAATTCTTCATACATCACATCAAGATATGTATTATATCCCACATTGGAGACAACATCCGGATTGTAGATATATGCCTTCGTTGTATAAGTGATCGGTACATATACAGCCTGATCTGTAAGAGTTTTCAATACATACTGATAGTTCTCTTCTACTTCTTTTTCATCTGTTGAATTCAGTGCTGTTGTTATTTTTTCATCAATTTCAGCTTTGTTTTCCAGTCCCAACTGTGCTGCATAATCTCCATGAGTAGTTACTCTGAATGAACTCATATAAGAATGAGGATCAAATGGATCTCCCCATGTTTCTGCCTGAAGAAGTTCAAAAAGACCTTCTTTCTGAGATGTGCCATAATTAGTCGCATCCTGTGCAACAAGCTCTACATTGATTCCCACATCTTTGCACTCTGCCTGAATAACCTGTCCCATGATAGAAACTGAATCGTTGTCTCCTTCATACAGGAATCTGAGTGTAAGTTCTTCGCCGTCCTTTGTACGAATATCTTTTCCATCCTCCAGAGTCCAGCCGGCTTCATCCAGTAGTTCTTTTGCTTTCTCTTCATCATAATCATATACTGTAATATCCGGCACATCACAATATGGTGTCTTTGGATTCATCAGATAATCTGCTACCGGCTGCAGTCCGCCATAAACATTATCTGAAATACTCTGTTTATCGATGCAATATTCCAACGCCTGACGTACTGCCAGATCTTTTGTCGGACCGCTGTTTGTATTTACAAGAATCATATTAGTAGTGACAGGATCTGATAATTCTGCTGTGAAACCAGACGCCTGAAGTTCATTAAACACATCTCCTGTCATCTGACTCTCAATGTCGTAGATCATGTCAATCTCACCGGCCTTCAGTGAATTGGCCGCAGTATTAATGTCCGGAATCACCATTACTTTAAGATATTTGTACTGTGGCTTTGTACCATGGTAATTATCATTTCTTTCAAAAACTGTATACTGGCTGTCTACGTGTTCTACCTGTTTCCATGGACCACTTCCTATTGGTTCCTTAATGGATTCACTTGTGTCACCATCTTCCGGAAACATTGCTTCTCCACCAATGCGAACCGGACGTGATAAAGATAATTCCTGTAAAAGTCCTGAGAAAGGCGCATTAAGATTTAATTGCACAGTATATTCATCCACAACATCTACAGACTCCAGAACCTGATAAGTTTCCATCCAGTTATGTCTGTCTTTATTTTTCAGAACGGCATCAAAGTTTTTCTTCACGATATCTGCATTCACCGGTGTCCCGTCACTGAAAACATTATCCTTATCCAGATGAAATGTATAGGTTTTTCCATCGTCAGAAATATCCCAGGATTCCGCAATACCTGGAACAACTTTGCCGTCTACGAAACGTGTCAGACCTTCATATACTAATGACTGTACCCACATAGGGCTTCCATAGGAATGGGGATTCAGATCACCTGTATCTGCTGAATAAGATACTACCAGTGTACTGTCTGTTGCTTCCTTCTGTGATGATGCACTTACAGTCACCGCTCCCCCAGCCAGAGAAACGCTTACACAAAGCGCTGTTAATACTGCCAGAAATTTTCTTTTCATTAATTCATGTCCTCCTTATTGTATGTATATGCTATTGTTAACTTTGTTCACAATAGCCATAAATCTGTACCAATTATAACAGCCTGCCATTATTCCCAAAACCCTTACGGGGGGATATTGACCCATTCATATATCGCATAGATTCTGTTTTATTTTCATATCTCAACAACCCCCCGGGAGGCTTGTTTTTGCACTGAATTTTGTTAAAATATAATCATAGTATGACACATGACTACATTGTGTTCATCTTATCTGATATCAGTTATCTGTCCCTCCGAACATGATGACTGTTTAAGTGTATGGACCTCCTTCCTTGCTATGCACATCAGATATACGCCATTTCTGAGGCTTAACCTCCGCATTTGACTCAGAAAACAAGGCAGTCTACCCATATAAAAAAGGTACTTTCCTGCACTGTGGAAAGTACCTTTTTTATATATTTTTTATATCACAAAATCCGATTCACTTTCCGGATCCCAGTGATAGCCTGTTTCCAGTTTTCATCATAATCATAACTGGCAACCTGCCTCCGAAACCGCAACTTTCAGCAATTTCTTTTCGTTTTCTCCCTCTATATGAAGAAAACTTTTGACGCCTTTCTATATAACGTATGTAAAACTTCTCCAGTGCACCGCCAAAAATCTGTGCCAGACCAAATGCATCCATTACTTCAAAATCGTCAAACAGGAAAATATTTACTACCATAATTCCTGCCCTCCGGTCTTTTTTATTTTATAAAACTGAATCTATTAAGTTCTTTGTATAATCCATCTTTGGGTGATTGATGACATCATCCGGGGTTCCGTATTCTACAGTCTTTCCATGATAAAGAACCAGTACTTTGTCACAGAACGCCTGTACCAGAGCAAGGTCGTGGCAGATCAGGATAAATGACAGGTTCTCTTTCTGTTTCAACCCGATTAGCAATTCCAGGATCTGTTTCTGTATGATTTATCCCCATATTCCGAAGACTTTCCCAGGCTCTGGATTATACCCAGCCATCCGCATCTCCGTGATGGTGTCTGCTAGCAGATGCTTGAATCACGGGGTCTTTTTTTGCCCATATTTTAGAAGATCATATATTCTTATCATTCTATGAAGATCACTACGATTAGGACTATCCAAGGAATTCAGAATATTGTTGTTATCTGCAAATATAGACTCCAAAATACTCTGATACTGAACAATATCTATTTTATCTTCTGGTAAACATCCCAATAATCGAATTGCCTTCATCAAATTTTCTTTTTCATCTATCCATATTTGCCAAGCAGTACGATCAGCTATTGCTGATTTGTTACGTCTTATGGTTACTTCTGTGACAATGTCATTATACAAATATGGGGTCTTTTCTTCTTCCAATTTGTTTTTATTCTTTAAATTTGTAATGTAATACCAAACTGGCAGTTTCCATGAATTCTGTTTTGCAAGCTCTGGATATACAAATTCTAACAGCTGATCAAATGAATATAGCGAATCGTGTAAAATTATATTCCTATACCACTGCTCAGAATTGACTGCTCTTGCTAATCCATATACACCTATCGCAGCCAAATCTATGGATAAAGCAAGCATATTTTCATCGATACGACCATCATCCAATGATGCAACCTGCATTGTCGGTCCTGGTTGTTGAGTCAATGCAAATGTATAAAGCTCGTCCTTAAATCTACGCAGTAATTTAACTGGTAATGCTGCTTTTTTTATTGCCAAAGCATCATATAGTAATTTAAAATCTGAAAGAACAATTTTTGTCATTTCAAGGAGCTTACTATCTATGACTAATGAGTGAGATGATATTTCACTTCCAACAAAACCTGCTTGAACAAAATCGCTGCCCCGGTATCACGTTCCTGTAATACCGGGGCAGCTGCCGTTTATAATAAATTTTTTATGGAAGAAAATGTACTTGTTTCTTATTTACCATAGTATGCTTTCAGGTAAATCTCTTTCAGTTCTGCGATAAGTGGGTATCTCGGGTTAGCGCCGGTGCACTGATCGTTAAATGCCTGCTCGCTCATTTCATCAAGAGTCTCAAGGAAATATTTCTCATCTACGTTATAGTCTTTGATCGTAGGTTTGATATCAATGATCTTCTTGAGTTCTTCCAGTTTCTCCAGAAGTTTCTCAAATACTTCTTTATCATCTTTTCCTGTCAGTCCTACGAAGCGTCCGATCTCAGCATAGCGGGACAGTGTCTTCGGATACTGATACTGTGGGAAAGTACCCATCTTGGTCGGAACTTCTGCTGCATTGTAACGCATAACATCGGTAAGTACCAGAGCGTTTGCAATTCCATGAGGAATGTGATGGAAAGCACCCAGTTTGTGAGCCAGTGAGTGGTTTACTCCAAGGAATGCATTTGCGAATGCCATACCAGCCATGCAGGAAGCATTTGCCATATGGTCTCTCGCTTCTACATCGTTTCCGTCTCTGTATGCTCTTGGCAGATAGTCAAATACCAGTTTGATGGCACGAAGTGCAAGTCCATCTGTGTAGTCAGAAGCCATCATGGATACGTATGCTTCGATCGCATGTGTCATAACATCGATACCGGAAGCGCTTGTCAGTCCTTTTGGTGCACTCATCATGTTATCTGTATCTACGATTGCCATATCCGGTAACAGTTCATAATCAGCCAATGGCCATTTGATTCCTGTTTCTTTGTCTGTGATGATAGCGAAAGGTGTTACCTCAGAACCGGTACCAGAAGATGTCGGTACGGCGATGAAGTAAGCTTTTTTACCCATTTTCGGGAATGTATAGATTCTCTTACGGATATCCATGAAGTCCATTGCCATGTCATCAAAATCTGCATCCGGATTTTCATAAAGAACCCACATGATCTTACCGGCATCCATTGCGGATCCACCACCCATTGCAATGATGCAGTCCGGCTCGAATGCACGCATTGCTGCAGCACCTGCTCTTGCAGAAGCGAGGGACGGGTCTGGTTCTACATCAGAGAAGCATGTATGAACGATTCCCATTTCATCAAGTTTGTCTTCGATCTTCTTTGTGTATCCATTCTTGTAAAGGAAGGAGTCAGTTACGATGAAGCAGCGTTTTTTGCCCATCACGTTTTTCAGCTCATCCAGAGCAACCGGCAGGCAGCCTTTTTTGAAGTAAACTTTTTCCGGGGTTCTCATCCAGAGCATGTTCTCTCTCCTCTCAGCAACAGTTTTGATATTGATCAGGTGTTTTACACCAACGTTTTCAGATACAGAGTTTCCACCCCAGGAACCGCATCCAAGTGTCAGAGACGGAGCGAGTTTGAAGTTGTAGAGATCTCCGATACCACCCTGAGAAGATGGAGTATTGATAAGGATACGGCAGGTCTTCATTGCTGCTGCATGTTTTTCCATCTTTTCTTTCTCATTTACATTGATGTACAGAGAAGATGTATGTCCGTATCCGCCGTCAGCTACCAGCTGTTCTGCTTTTGCGATTGCTTCATCGAATGTCTTTGCCTTGTACATGGCAAGTACCGGAGAAAGTTTCTCGTGTGCGAACTCTTCGCTGATATCTACAGATTCTACTTCACCGATCAGGATCTTGGTTTCTGCCGGAACAGTAACGCCTGCCATTTCAGCGATCGTAGCTGCTTTCTGTCCAACAATCTTGGCATTCAGGGCACCATTGATCAGGATTGTTTTTCTTACTTTTTCGATTTCATCTTTCTTAAGGAAGTAGCATCCTCTGTACTGGAATTCTTCTTTAACTGCTTTATATACACCTTCGAGAACTGTTACGGACTGTTCGGATGCACAGATCATACCATTATCAAATGTTTTGGAGTGAATGATAGAGTTTACTGCCAGACGCACATCTGCAGTGTCATCAATGATAACCGGTGTATTTCCGGCTCCAACTCCAAGTGCCGGTTTGCCGGAGGAATATGCTGCCTTAACCATTCCAGGACCACCTGTTGCAAGAATGATGTCAGCTTCTTTCATTACAAGGTTTGTCAGCTCAAGGCTTGGTACATCGATCCATCCGATGATTCCTTCCGGAGCACCTGCTTTAACGGCTGCTTCAAGAACAACTTTTGCAGCTTCGATGGTGCTTCCTTTTGCACGTGGATGTGGGCTGATGATGATTGCATTTCTTGTCTTCAAAGCGATCAGAGTTTTGAAGATTGCTGTGGAAGTCGGGTTTGTAGTCGGGATAACTGCGGCGATCAGACCGATCGGCTCTGCAATTTTCTTGATTCCGTAAACCGTATCTTCTTCAAGGACACCACAGGTCTTAGTGTTTTTGTATGCATTGTAGATATATTCAGATGCATAGTGGTTCTTGATGACCTTATCTTCTACGATACCCATTCCTGTTTCTTCAACAGCGGCTTTGGCAAGCGGGATACGTGCTTTGTCTGCCGCAGTTGCGGCAGCTTTGAAGATCTTGTCTACCTGTTCCTGTGTGTAAGTGGCGAAAAGTTTCTGTGCTTCTTTCATCGCAGCGATCTTTGCTTCCAGTGCTTCCGGAGTATCAATGATTGCCGGGATGTGGGTTTCTTTCTTTGCCATTTGTAAATCCTCCTGCTTTTCTGTTTTATGATATGATCCTTATCCTTTAATCCGATAAACAACTCCGTCAATTTATTAACGTTAATTATTTATCAATATTTGGTATGCGTTTATTATACGTGTTCGTTAATCATTTGTCAATCCGTAACTTTATAAAATATTATCTAAATAATATTCACTATTTTCGCTATCTATCAGCATTTTATACAATCTTTTATTTTGTATTTTCTTTTCAGTCACGGACATCTCCTTCACTTTTTTCATACGTACAGTCCATTTTTCGCCCCAAATTATTGTGATTTTTATAACAAAGTTGTGTGGATTTCTCGCCCCTCTTTTCTTCTTTCAAAGATTCCGGCAATTCTGTTTTCTGTTGTCATATTTTTCTATTCTCCTTCATAGATTAAATGATGGGAAACGGAAAATCTCTGTTCTTACGAACAGGCTATAGTCCTGCTATGGCAATATGACAGTTTAACCCTGATTTAACACAAACAACGTACAGATTTATTATTGGAGGAGTATTTTAATGGGAACGGGCAATGCATTACGGGCAAACGAAACTTTTACACTGATACAATTAGAGGAAGAAAGACAGAAATTGAAAAAGAAAGAACTTCTTAAGAATATGCTGACTGACAGCGAGTTCAGTATCAAAGGACAATGTGCCATCAATCTTATGATGACAAAAATCGACATTATCAACACATTTTTACTGATGAAATATAACCGAAATTTTATTCAGATGAAAACAGGAAGACTCAAAAGCTATGACAGTGTCTGTAAGAAAATGCAGAAAAAAGGACTGGATCTGAATTTTAACCAGGCACTGGAAAAAATCAATGACCTGATCGGCGTCCGCGCCGTATGTGCTTATGTAGATGATATTTATAAAGTAGCTGACCTAATCGAGAAACAGCAGGATATCCGTATCCTCAAAGTCAAAGACTATGTGAAACAGCCAAAGAAATCCGGCTACCAGAGTCTTCATCTGATTCTGGAGATTGCCATTCCATTCCAGGACGAAAATCAGTGGATCAAGCTGGAACTGCAGCTTCGTACCGCAGCTATGGATTACTGGGCCAATCTCGACCATCAGCTACGATACAAACGTGGACAGAAACAGGCAGCAGTGATCAATGAAGAATTACAGCAGTGTGCCTCTGTGATCACACAGCTCGATCAGAAGATGCTGGATATCCGCAAAAAAATCGACAAGATCTGAGCAGCGGACGCGCCACCGGCGCTTCCTCGATATGCAATGCAAAAAACGCAGGGGCGTGACATATTTGCCAGCTCCTGCGTCTGTTTTATCTGTTTCTATTCTTATACACTTCTATTACACATTCTTACAGCCCATATTCCGCAGCCAGCTTCTTAAATTCAGGCAGGGAATTCTGGATCGTCTCATAAGAAACACAGTATGCCAATCTGACATATCCCGGGCAGGCAAAGGAACTTCCTGGAACCATCAGGATATTATATTTCTTACCAGCCTCACAGAACTGTTTCTCATCCGCAACCGGAGACTTCACAAACAGATAAAAAGCACCCTGTGGTTTGATACATTCAAATCCACATTCTTTAAGGCCATTGTAAAGTGCCAGACGGTTTCTGTCATAAGCAGCCACATCCACTTCTGCATCTACGCATCTCTGGATAACTTTCTGCATCAGAGACGGTGCATTAACACTTCCAAGCACACGGTTTGCGATTGCTGCCGCAGTGATAACGGTAGCACTGTCCTCCACTTCATCCGGAATGACCAGATAACCGATACGCTCTCCCGGCAGGGACAGGGATTTGCTGTAAGAATATCCTACAACCGTATTCTTGTAGTATTTAGTCAGATACGGAACTTCTACGCCGTCGTAAGCAAGCTCTCTGTATGGCTCATCAGAGATCAGATAGATCACCGAACCAAACTCCTGCTGCTTTTTCTCAAGGATTGCAGCAAGTTCTTTGATAGTCTCCTCAGAATAAACAACACCAGTTGGGTTATGCGGTGTATTTACGATCACTGCACGGGTGCTGGCTGTGATCTTTTCTTCCAGCTCCTTCAGATTTGGCTGAAATGTCTCTGTGTTCGGTGAGATTTCCACAAGCTTGCCATCATAATTACGCACATATGCACCATATTCCAGAAAATACGGTGCAAAAACAATCACTTCCTCGCCAGGATTCAGGATTGTCTTGAGGATCACATTCAGACCGCTGGCAGCGCCAACAGTCATGATCAGATTATGTGCAGAAAAAGCAGTCCCGAAACGACGGTTCAGAGACTGTGCGATTGTCTCTCTGACATCCTCAAAGCCTGCGTTGTTCATGTATCCGTGAAGGACAGTCGGTTCTTCGTTGTTTACAAGATCTATAATCGCTTCACGTACACAGTCCGGGGCCGGAACACTTGGATTACCAAGGCTGAAGTCATATACTTTATCTGCACCGTATTTTGCACGGAGACGGTTTCCTTCTTCGAACATCATACGGATTGCTGAATTGTTCTGTACAAAAGGTTTCATTTTTTCTGCTATCATAATACTTGTGCCTCCTCTTATTTGTTTATTATTTACGATACTTACGGATTGTTCCGTGGCATCTTCATTTTTTCTTTTTGCTGTGTCCGAACGAAATCCATCCTACAAGCACCAGCATGGCGATGCCCACGATCATCCACGGAATCAGATAGGCATTTCCCTTTGGCTGGAACATATCATAATAACCTTTCAGATAAATAATCGCTACAACGACCGGAATTACCCACAACATGTAATTTCTGATACATGTCGGGAATTTCATTCCTTTTCCAGTATTGGCTTCCTTAATGAAGTTGTCCCATCCCCATCCATTCTTAGATGCACAGAAGATTACAAAGATTACAGAACCAAGCGGCAGAATATTGTTGGAAATAATAAAGTCCTCAAGGTCCATGATATTTGTTCCTTCACCGAGAATCTGAATTCCGGACCATGGTCCGAAACCAAGGATTGCCGGCATGGAAAGTACAATGATCAGAACAATATTAAACAGGACAGCTTTATTTCGTTTCCATCCCCACAGGTCCATTGCAAAGGACAGAATATTCTCAAATACTGCAATAACGGTAGACAGCGCCGCGAAGGACATAAACAGGAAGAACAGAGCTCCCCAGAGTCTGCCACCTGCCATCTGGTTAAACACGTTAGGCAGAGTAATGAATACAAGTCCCGGACCCGCACCAGGTTCTACATTAAATGCAAAACATGCCGGAATAATAATAAGTCCTGCCATTAAGGCAACAAAAGTATCCAGGATCAGAATGTTGATACTTTCTCCTGCAAGGGTATGTTCCTTACCCATATAGCTTCCGAAGATTTCCATTGCGCCGATACCGATGCTCAAAGTAAAGAATGCCTGCGACAATGCACCAAAGATCACGTTTCCAAGACCGGCCTCACGGATATTGTCGAGGTTCGGTACAAGATAGAATTTCACACCTTCCATCGCTCCGTCCAGCGTTACAGAATGGACCGCCAGTACCACGATCAATGCCAGAAGGCATATCATCATGACTTTTGTGATACGCTCGATTCCATTCTGAAGTCCCAGAGAACATACGCCAAATGCCAGAAGAACAGCGGCGATCATCCAGCCGGTCATTGTTCCGGTAGATGTCATCAGATTCGAGAAAAAGCCGCCAACTTCCTCAGAAGAAGCTCCGCTCAGTTTCCCACTTGCCATAACATAACAATAATACATCATCCAGCCTGCAACCATGGTGTAAAACATCATCAGCATATAATTACCGATCATTCCCATATAACTGTACTTATGGAAATTAGAGCCCTCCGGCTCCAGTTTGTGAAATGCTCTTGCCGTACTCAGCCTGCTGCTTCGTCCTACTGCAAATTCACTTACAAGAATCGGCAGCCCCAGCAGCACAAGAAAGATAAGATAAATCAGGATAAAAGCGGCGCCGCCGTATTTACCTGTCATGTACGGAAATTTCCATACATTTCCAAGACCCACTGCACATCCTGCTGAAACCAGAATGAATCCAAGTCTTGATCCAAATGTTTCTCTTTCCTTCAAAAAAGTTTCCTCCTCTATCATAATTCGATTCACTACAATTTCGTCGAATCTTATTTATTATAGCACAAGGACAGTTCAATGTGAACTGTCCTTGTCAGAGTTAAAAACCAATTAATTTAAGTCAAATTAATCAACACAGGGATTCTGTAAAGAATATGTCAGCTTATGCTGACCAGAATCACGCGCCAAGTCTCACGGATGTTCGACTTGAACTAAATGTGCATTATTTTGTATACAGATAATTGCTGTTCCCCGGATCATCGATATTCGCTGCATCAATCCATTCCGGCTCAAGGAGAACGTTTTTCTCTACTGCTGCAGCCTGTGCTTCATCTGTGGACATCGCCTGTGCCGCTGCAATGATCGTCTGATATCCTACCTCATACGGATCCTGAGAGACCACTCCAATCTCCTGTCCATCTGTAATGGCCTTCTGCTGAACAGTCGTCGCATCCACACCTACCATGACTGGCGAGCTCTCGCCTTTTTCCAGAGCAAGATACTGATCAGAAACGCTCTCATTCGTACAGAACACCCCGTTCAGATCCGGATATCTCTTCAGTACATCCGCCATTGCATCGGACATATCCTTTACCTTATCAGTATAAAGTTCACTCACGATCGTGATGTCCGGATAATCTGCAAGCACTTCCTTAAATCCTTCTACACGTTTCTGTGAACTCTCTGTCTTCTCCTGTGCAGAAAATACTGCAATCTTACCGGAACCACCAATTGCATCTGCGAGTTTTTCTGCAGCAAGCTTTCCTACATAAGTATTGTCCGTACCGCGAAATGCAGATACAAGCTCATCTTCGCTGACATTAGAATCGAAAACTACGACTGGAATACCATTCTCACTGGCTGCCTCCAGCTGTGCCTGACAGGATTCAATGTCCCCTGCCGACATACACAGAACAGTCGGATTCTCTGCAATAACCGCGTCCAATGTATTGATCTGCGTCTCAACATCCTGCTCATCGGAAGGACCTTCAAATGTCATCGTAATTGCTTCATCGGAAGAAAAATCATATGCTGTGTTGATATCCTTCACAGCGTCTTCCATCCCCTGTCGAACCAGTTTCCAGTATTCTCCATCTGTAGCCTTACTTACGACTGCAATCCGACTTCCTGTTCCAAGAGTGATCGTTGTATCAATTTCAGATACTCTGTCATTTTCCTGTGCTTCATCACCAGTTTCTTCCAGGGTTGTTTCTTCTACGGATTCATCCTGGCCTTCACTGTTATCCGGCAGTTCATCTTCTGCCTGCACATCCGCAACAAAATTACCAAAGCCATCCATTACACCTGTTTCTCCTGCTATTGCAACTGCACCCGCAAGAAAAAGCACCACAACAGCTGCTTTCCTCATCGTATTTTCCTCTTTTCTGAATATATTTTATACAAATGCGCCTTGAATAGTAGTCATTATCTTTCTACATTATACACATTTTCATTTTTGCGTCTATAGATTTCATAGTTTTTTCATTTTTCAGAAGAAAATACAGCAATTTTACCAGTTTTAAAATCAAAGATTTGGGAATCCTGCAAAAGAATCTCCCTTCGGTGTAACCGTAAATTCCATCTTTTTCCCACTGATCGGGTGACGGAATACCAGATGGCAGGAGCATAATCCCAACGGTAAGTGTGAAGTATCTCCTGGATTATACTTGCGATCACCAAGAAGCGGCATTCCCGCATGTGCCATCTGTACACGGATCTGGTGATGACGTCCGGTTCCCAGCTGAATCTTCACAAGAATGCGTTTACCTGTACCAGTCCGTTCATCTGCAATCTCCTGAAGCACTTCATAATCCAGAACTGCTTTCTTCGCTCCATCTCCCCCAGCCGCTGCAACAGAAGATGTATTATTCCTGCCGTCTTTTTTCAGAAAATCTTCCAGGCGTCCCGTCCGTTTCTCCGGCATCCGGTCTGTCACCGCCAGGTATTCCTTAACTACGCTGCCGGATGTGATCTGCTTTGTCAGTCCGGCTGCTGCTTTTTTATTTTTTGCAAATACAAGCACCCCTTCTACCGGCTGATCCAGGCGATGTACAATTCCCAGATATGGCATCTTACCCGGATTTTCGGCTGCCAGATAATTCATCAGCATACTCTCCATATCCGCTGCGCCAATTCTTGCATTCTGCACCGCAAGTCCGGCTGCCTTGTGACATACCAGAATATCTTTATCCTCAAATAAGATCATATCTTCTATATTATTCCACATAAAAAAAGCTCTCCTTTTATGCAGCTATCGTATATATCATGTCTGCATTCTATGGAGAGTATAACGTAAAAAACTTCTTTACACAACAGTAAGACGGTCATCACTTCTCTTAACAACTATTTTTCATAATCCTGAAATGATGACCGTCTTAACAATCTTCAATATTCAATTTTAATTTACCTCTTTGTTCTTTCAAAACTTTTCGTCTTGTTTGCTGATTGAAATCCTCTGATACCTCTTATAGTATACTTCATTCAATCTTCTATATTTAGTTTTTATTTTATGTTTTTATATATTTTATTGTGTCTTTTCAGTTACAGCTCTTTAATTTCCTGCTCATAAACGATATGATGTTTATCATTCGGTTCATTTAGAAAGTTGATAGAGTTGAAATTATAATTTACGGATTATAATTTCTTCTTGAAATAATCTCTGAAATCTTTTCCGTCAGACTAGAGCAGCTCCAAACTTAACTTCTTAAATTTCAAACTGTTTTCTTCGGGAATAAGGTTTCTGTTATTTCTATACTAATATCTTTTGTGAGAAGATATTCTTCTGAAGCAAAGCTTTGATTCATATAACTCACGTCTTATGGATCGCAATATTTGAAAATGTTTCTTTACACAGATTCAAAAGTCTTTGTGTCAGGTCTGTGACAGTTATTCAATATGAGTGATCAATTCTATATACCTGTAATACGTTTATAAAGATTATTCTTTTTCTGAAAGTCCTGTTCGCCAGGTAATATATTTAATATTTTCTTCCGAATGTATTTCGATAATCTGATTTAAATAATGGATAATTTATGTATCAGGTCTTTCTTGCAGGAAACTTGATCTCTGTCACTTCTCATATTGAAGATGAATGACTACTTTCCCAATGGTATCACCTTTACCTTTCTTTGATTTCATCCTTTTCATGTAACATTTATATATGCTATGAATTGAATGATTTTTTAGTTTAGTTTGTTGTTTTTATTTTTTCTTGTTTTCTTTTGATGGGATTATAATAACACTGCCCGCACTATTTGTCAATACATTTTTACATTATTTTTCAAATTAATTTATTATTATATTATATCTTTGTTTTAATTCTATTATTTTTATGTATTTTATATTAATTTCTGATAATTTATAAAAAATAGAAAAATCCCGGTAACTCGCTGGTCACTCCAGTCCGTCACCGGGAATCTCTGTTATTCTATATCAATTCTATATCTTACGGGTCACTTAAACTCTTAGTTTCTGTTGTAATTGATCAGGCAGCCTTTCAGGATGATCTCGCGTTCATCATCTGTCAGCTCCCCAAGTGTTACCTGGAATTCTTTCAATCCCTCTTCTTTTACTACATATCCGGTAATGCTGTCCACTTTATCTGCCACAGCTTTACGTACCTGTGGGAAGAAGAGATAATCGCCGTTTGCAAATGGAAGATCACCCTTCTCAATCAAGAACGGAAGCATGCCCCAGTTGATCAGATTTGAACGATAACGTTTAGTTGCATATTCATTGGCAATGTTTGCCCATCCACCAAGAACCTTCTGACATGATGCAGCCTGCTCACGTGCAGAACCATCTCCAGGTTTTACCGCAAAGATCGTACTTCCGATGCCTACATTCTCTTTGCTGACATCAGCAAACTGTGCTTTGATTGCGTCCATAACCGGTTTCAGTTCCGGAACTGCCTCTGTCGGGCATTCTCCTGCTTCAAGAGCTTTCTCAGCTTTCTGGATTTCTTTCGCACGTCCAACATAAGCCGGATCCTTACGGGAAAGAGTAAACTCAGCCAGTCCAAGCGGATTGGAACGGAAGGATGAAGTTTCTCCGGATGGGATCAGCTCGTCTGTAGTAGTAACCGGATCATGAATCTCTGAAACAACTTTAAGTACCAGATTCTCTGCCAGTGCTGGCATCTCCGGCCAGTCTTTGATGTTTGGACCAAACTGAATCTCTACGCTTGGATCTGCAACGCCCTTGCTGTCAAAGATACGATTCTCATAAATTGTCTTATCAAAGAAGTATTTCTGATGTCTGTAGCTTCCGGTAAATTCTTCTGCGGAGGTCAGGAAGCCCTTGTTTGCTGCTGTAGCTGCGATAGATCTTGCATCCATAAGAGCAACTGAAGAAATCTGTCCGTTCTGAACCTTGGAACCTTCACGGTTCGGGAAGTTTCTGGTCGTATGACGGATACTGAATGCGTTGTTGGCAGGTGTATCTCCGGCACCAAAGCATGGTCCGCAGAATGCAGTCTTGACCACTGCACCTGTCGCAAGAAGATCTGCCAGAACACCATTTCTTGCAAGTTCCATATAGATCGGTGTACTTGCCGGATAAACGCTGAGTGTAAACGCATCCGCTCCGATACTTGCTCCGCGAAGGATGTCTGCTGCTGCACAGATATTCTCAAATCCACCGCCGGCACAACCTGCAATAATTCCCTGATCCACATAAAGCTGTCCGTCGATGACTTTATCTTTCAGTGTATAAGGTACTTTGCCATCCAGGCTGACCTGAGCCTTCTTCTCAACATCATCAAGGATATCATAAAGATTTGCTTTGAGTTCATCAATGGTATATGTATTGCTTGGATGGAATGGCATAGCAATCATAGGTTTGATCTCACTCAGATCAACCTCTACGCAACCATCATAATATGCAACTTTACCTGGTTTCAGTTCTTTGTAATCTTCTTTTCTACCATGGATCTCGTAGAATTCTTCGATAGCCTCATCTGTCTGCCAGATAGAGGAAAGACATGTAGTCTCTGTAGTCATAACATCAATGCCAATACGGAAGTCTGCACTTAAGCCGGCTACACCAGGTCCTACGAACTCCATAACTTTATTCTTCACATAACCGTTGGCAAATACTTTGCCGATAATTGCAAGTGCAACGTCCTGTGGTCCTACGCCCGGACGTGGTTCACCTTTCAGATAAATTGCAACAACTCCCGGCATATTGATATCATAAGTCTGGGAAAGAAGCTGTTTAACCAGTTCTCCACCGCCTTCACCCATTGCCATGGTACCAAGTGCGCCATAACGAGTATGGCTGTCAGAACCGAGGATCATCTTACCGCCGCCTGCAAGCATCTCACGTGCAAACTGATGGATAACTGCCTGATGAGGAGGTACATAAACTCCACCGTATTTCTTTGCACAGGTAAGACCAAACATATGGTCATCTTCATTGATTGTTCCACCTACTGCACAAAGAGAGTTGTGGCAGTTAGTCAGTACATACGGAACCGGAAATTTCTCAAGTCCTGAAGCACGTGCTGTCTGGATGATACCTACAAATGTAATATCATGGGATGTCAACTTGTCAAATTTAATCTGCAGTTTCTGCATATTTCCGGAAGTATTGTGTGCTTCCAGGATACCATAAGCCATTGTATTTCTGGCTGCTTCTTCTCTGGAAACCGGCTCTGTCATATTTGCTTCTTCTACGATATCACGGCCATTTACCAGATAAATACCACTGTCATAAAGCTTCATTGTAACTCCTCCATTCATAAAGATTACACATTCATCGCCCTGCGATTTATGCCAAATGTGTTTTTATTATACTTTATCTCACTAAAATCTGCAATCAATTTTGACGAGAACATATAATAAAAGTGCTTGACAAATCAATAGCTAGTAGCTATAATTCTTTTAACAAGTAGCTAGTAGCCATTATATGAAAGGAGTATTATTATGGTAGATATGAATACCTCATTACAGGATTTATTTGAAATTGTCATCAGAACACTGGATGATGTAAAAACAGGCGAATCTTTCATCGTAAAAGAACTTTTCCGAGGTTTCGAATGGAATCGAATAAAAAAAGGCAATCGTACCAAATTAGGTTCCATGGTTCTTGCCTATGCCAATAGCAATGATGGTTCTTCTGTCATAGAACCTTTAGGCAAAACACCACAAAATCAGCAGATATATAAAAAACTTTAATTTGATTTTTCACCAATATTAAAAAATTCAGTATTTCAACAGAAAGGTAACAATATTATGTTTCGTTTATGGGGAAAGATGTGGAAAGACAACCACATGTTAAAAGATTTGGTCATTGACGATGACTCGGAAGATACAAGGACACACAAGATCTTTCATGCATTGCAGGAAATCTGCTATGATTTTGATCTGGAGAATCCAATCTGGCTGGAGAGCAACATCTCTGATTTCAAGCGCCATTCAAAGACCCGGTTCCGTCAGGACAGCTTTATTGAGCATATTGAATTTGATTATCTTGAGATTCAGGTAATTGAGGAAGATTGAAGTCGCCGCCTATTTCATTTGCCGTAAAAGGTCCGCAAGCTTCTGAACCAGAAATTTCAATAATCCAGTAAACAAAAACTCTGCCGAAGTTCAGGTATTCCCTGGCTCCGGCAGAGTTTTTTTAAAGCATATTCACCATTTTATACAATCCACTTTCCAATCACCGGAATCTTCTTAATGATCATCACCGCTACGAGGCTGACCACAAAGATCACTGCGATCACGATTGGAATCGCGATCACGGTATTCCCGATCATCATGCTGTCGATTCCTGCTCTGTGCAGAATATCTCTGCAAACTGCATGAATCAGGTAAATTCCAAATGTGCAGCTTCCCAGATAACAGATGATCTGCTCCTGCTTCTCACTCCATTTCATCTTCGATACATGATTTTTGAAAAACAAAAAGAATGAAGTTCCCCAGAAAAATCCGGCCAGTGTGTAGTTCTCATAGAAAGACTGTACCGGTTTTCCTGCTTTCTGTGAACTGATATAACAAAGTCCAATTGCCGCCAGAATCAGGCCTGCTCCCAATACATAGACCAGATATTCCAGTTTCTTTGATATCTCATAATGAGACAGGTAATGCCCAAGTACAAAATATCCTATGTAGCCGGTGACCATTTCCGGATGCACAGTATTCAGAATATCCATCAGATGTTCTTTCCATGGAAGCGGAAAATAATTTACAGTATACGGCAGTATCTGAAATACCAGAAACAGTACGATCATATATTCTTCCCATTGCCTGCCTCTGGTGCTGTTTACGATTTCCCAGATCATCGGTGTAATGATCAGAAGTCCGATCAGCATCGGGAGATACCAGAGATGAAAATACGATTTACTGATATATACCATAAATTTGATCAGAACAGCCTTCGTTCCATTTGCAGTAATCCCATTCATCACAATCCGATATACTGCATAAAATACCTGCCAGAAAACATACGCAACAGCTATCGGCAGAATATTTTTCTTCCACAATCGTTTCAGATCCCAGGTACGCTTCGCATCAAGGTATAAACATCCACTGATCATGATAAACACAGCCACCGCAAATCGATTAATTCCATGATAAAAGTTTGAAACTGCCCATACAGAAGATTCCA
Source organism: uncultured Blautia sp. (assembly GCA_934378195.1). Lineage (GTDB taxonomy): Bacteria > Bacillota > Clostridia > Lachnospirales > Lachnospiraceae > Blautia_A. The sequence goes on along the minus strand of CAKRPO010000005.1, from coordinate 31,171 downwards.
CCGGCATATCCCGAAAATGCTGTGATCCTGCGTGAATTCCGATCACTCCGATGCATGCCATGATACGTAGCAGCTCAATCCAGCTAACTCTTTTTTTATTCATAGTGTCTTCATAGAAGTCCTGATGATCTCCAACGATCATTCCGACTTTTGTACTCCTTCGTAAATTTGTTGTAACTGTTCAGTACGTTCACAGTTATATTTTGCTACAGTAAACATACTGCATCAAAAGTATAACAAATCCTTCTCATACCTACAAGAACTATCGCTGTTACTGTTCACTCCGTTCACAGCCGCCTGGTCATTCCTCACTCCATAAATTCCCGAATGATCTCCCTCATAATCTCCTCTTCTTCCGGACTGAGCATTTTACTGAAATGACTTCCTGTAGCAGCGGTCTGCCGGATACTTGCAGCAATCTGTTCTACCATTTCTTCCTTACGCACCGGATCCAGTTTCTGTGCAGCCGGTGTTGGCTCATATTTTCGTGCTGCAGGTGGATTTTCTTTACGTGATCTTGCCTGAAGGATATAATCAGCCAGAGAATTCATTACCAGTTCTTCCTTGAAACTGAAATCCAGTGCCTGTCTGAGAACAAGAAGAACGATCGGAACTGCTGCTCCAATATACAGATATCCCATGGAAAGGCCCTGGTTGTCCCGCATTCTCGATACAAAAAAAAGCGCCAGCCCCAAACAAGCCGTAGACAGTAAGGATGGAATCCACACCAGGAAATTCATCCGATTCAGAAGTTTGTCTCGTGTTTTCCACAGACTCAGCCATTTTTCTCTCAGGTTCGTTGTTGCTTTTGTCTTTCGCAGGGTTCTTCTGTAAGTAAGGTGTACCGCCAGCATGCCTATCCCTCCCACTGTTCCAAGAACAGTCATCAGATAGAGCAGGATCTGCAGGTCCATGATTCGTTCCAGCATAAGCCCCTCCTTGAATTCACAGTCTGTTTTTCTGTAATCCCACAAGATACGTTCACCGTGAAATGCAGGATCACAGTGTTACCGTTAAGCTTATTCTACACCTGTTAAAAAGGATAAGAAACAAAAATCGTTCGTCAAATTCTCGCAAAAAATTACGCAGGACAACTATACGGCCGCCTGCGCAAAAACTGTTCTTTATAATGTTACATTATTACATTTCTTCCAGTGCTTTTACAACTTCTTCAAATTTCATGAAATGTGATGCTTTTACAAGAATCGTATCGCCTTTCTGCACATAATCGTTCAGATGTTCCAGAAAAGATTCTCTTGTTTTTTCATAATATACCGGAAATTCCGGATTTGCTTTACGTGCAGCTTCCGCAATATGAAGGGCAAGATCTCCGACACATACACAGGCGTCAATTCCACATGTCGCCGCATGTGTACCAACTCCTTCATGAAGTACGATTTCATCTTCGCCAAGTTCACCCATATCGCCAAGAATCGCCACTCTGCGTCCCTCTCCATCATGAAGTACATCCAGAGATGCTTTCATAGACATCGGATTGGCATTATAGCAATCATCTACGACCAGGAACTTGTCTGTCTCGATCATTTTAAAACGTCCGCGGATCGTCTCAAGGCTTTCAATGCCGCGTTTGATCTCATCAATCGTCAGTCCATAAATACGTCCCACGGCTGCTGCTGCCAGTGCATTATAGACCATATGTATTCCCGGTGTCGGGACAAGAACGTCAAATGCCTCCTCACCAAGATGGATACGGCAGGCAACCCCTTTCAGTCCCTTGCTCTCAATCTGGTCTGCATATACATCACGATTATCATTCAGGCCAAAGAAAACCGGTTTCACGCCATTGTATTCACTGACCGTGATAAGTTTGTCATCATCGCCATTCAGCACAATATGTCCATTCGTTTTCATAGACTGGAAAATCTCTGTCTTGGCCTTCAGAACACCATCTCTGTCTCCCAGATTTTCCAGGTGGCAGGTACCGATGTTTGTGATTACACAGGTATCTGGTTTCGCAATCTTTGTCAGACGCGTCATCTCTCCAAAATCACTGATTCCCATTTCAAGAACTGCAATCTGATCTTCATCACGAAGTCTGAAAACAGTAAGCGGCAGTCCAAGTTCATTATTAAAGTTTCCCTGTGTTTTCAAAGTACGGTATTTTTCTTTCAAAACGGATGCGATCACTTCTTTGGTACTTGTTTTTCCAACGCTTCCCGTAATTCCAACGACCGGAATCTGAAGCTGCTCCAGATAAAATTCCGCAATGTCTTTGACTGCCTGCAGAGAAGATTCTATCTGAATATATGCATAGTCTGCATCCGGAAGTTCTCTCTCTGAAAGCGTTGCAAGCGCTCCCTTTCTCATCACATCCGGAATAAAACGGTGTGCATCCACTCTCTCGCCTACGATTGGCACAAACAGGCAGCCTTTTTCAATCTTACGGCTGTCCGTGGTAATTGCAGAAATCTCCTGATCCAGCAGGGCATCATCTCCATGCCAGATACCATTGCATACTTTTGTGAGATTTCTCAAAGTAAGATTTTTCATGATAATTTCCTCTCCTGATATGCTGCCTCAATTCAGGCACATATTCGTCTGTTATTCGTACTTCTTCTGTGACACTTTAATCAGTTCTTCACACAGTGTCGGATAATCCATTCCCAGAACTGCCGCTTCCTGCGGAATCAGGCTGGTCGGTGTCATTCCCGGAAGAGTATTGGCCTCCAGACAGTAAATCTTTTCATCTTTGGTCACGATGAAGTCAAGACGGGCATAGCTCTCCATCTCCAGTGCATGATAACCATCTACTGCCGCTTCCTGCAGACGTTTTGTCAGTTCTTCAGAGATTGGAGCCGGACAGGTTTCCTGTACTGCACCTGGTTTGTATTTGTTCTCATAATCATAGAATCCTTCTTTTGGAACGATCTGCACTACCGGATAAGCAGTTCCGTCAACAACGGCAACTGTATACTCAACACCTTCTACAAATTCTTCTACAACCACTTCATTTTCATAAGTAAATGCACCATCCAGTGCCTTCGTGTAATCTTCCTGATTGTCTACGATATAAACTCCGATGCTGGAACCACCGCAACAGGTCTTGACTACAACCGGAAAATCCATGCCCAATTCCTGCGGAGTTTCCAGACGGTCTTTTTTCTTCATTGCCTTGCCGGCAGGAGTTGGAACACCTCTCATCTGGAACATAGCCTTGGTCACGCCCTTATCCATTGCCATAGCGCTACTCAGATATCCGGTTCCGGTATATGGAATTCCCATCAGGTCAAATGACGCCTGCAGTTTGCCGTCTTCTCCGTTGGCTCCGTGGAGTCCCAGGAAAACGAAATCTGCTTTCTTGCAGAGCTCGATCACGTTTGGTCCAAAGAAATCTTTTCTTGTTTTTTTCAGATCAGCCATCTGAGAATTAAATCCTCTGATATAAGCTACTGCCTTCTCTACATCATATTCTTCCGGGAACGGATCTTCCCAGTTTATTTCTTCCTGACCGCAGAAAACATCCACCAGGATTGCCTGATGTCCTTTCTGTCTCAACGCTCCACAGATTCCTGTTCCTGATACGATTGAAACATCTCTTTCTGTACTGGTTCCACCTGCTAATACAACAATTTTCATTTTCTCATCATCCTCACGATCAATATCAATATATAATTATCGGCAATCCAGAATCTACGTTCTGATATATTGTCTGTGCCTGGTCTTCCGGTACGACCACGCAGCCCTCTGTGCTCATCCAGCTGTCTGATGAACTGAATTCCATATCATCAGAACTTCCAAAATCAGCCAGTTCTCCTGCTGAATCCGTCAGATCCATATCCGTAATAACCAGTCCCGGCTCTCCATAAATACCAAGTGTATCTGTAAATGGCATCCAGAAATCTACCGAAGTAGCATTTGCATCTGAAACGGCAGTCTCGTCCGAAGCATCCTTTCCCGGGATTGCAGATTCTTTCTTTTCACCCAGTCTGTAAACTCCTGTCGGCGTGCTGCTACTTGCCATAAATCCGGTATCTACAACCGGAGATCCATTCTGATATAATACCATTCTTTGATGGGTCAGGTCAATTTCTATATATGAATATCCGATATCATTTACATTGCGGCTCTGTGCTTCCTGTTTGTAAACAGGCTCACGAACTTCTGTCTTCTTAGACATAATGTCCTGATACAGTGCCTCTGTTTCTTTCTCCTGATCGATCACCCATCCATAATTACCTCCGGATACCGTAATCTCCTGATTATCATATGTATCAAAAGTACGTTCTGTTCCAACCGTATCATATTTCCGGGCAAGCCCGGAAACATAATCGGCAATCACAGCCTTATCCAGCACCAGATCATCATTTTCATCTTTTGTAAGCCAGTTTTTGATCACGCTTCTGTCTACTGTTTCCTTACGGTCACTGAAATCATAAGTAACCACCACATCTGTCAGCTCATTCATCTGCTCACAGTCCCTGGTCAGGTCATCTGCATACACAGTCGGATTGATATAACATCCGTCATCTTCCAGATTTGCTACAGTTCTTCCAGTAGTGACAGCATCTCTGATGTCTTCCATCAGTTTCTCACGATCGATCTTTGTACCCTCAATCTCCGGAACCACTTCAAATCCGTCATCAATCTCGTTAATATAGGCATCTACCGGCTCTACATTGTCCTGCATACATTTCAGACTGTTAATCTTCTGTTCAAACAATGTCTCATCATAAGATACAGAAGAAGGTAGTTCATAAGTCTTTTGCTGGCTGAATGCCAGAAACCAGATAAAACGATTCTGTTCATGAAGAAGTTTCTTCACACTTCCATCGGAAGTGTATTTCAACTTAATTTCATCCGCAGTAATACCTTCCTGTCCATTACCTCTTGTCTGTACAGCGAGTGCATAAACCCCGGTCTTCTGTTCCAGCAGATTCTCTGCTTCTTTCTCTGTCATATAAGAACAGTTAAATCCATTTACCTGAGAACCAGGAAGAAAATGCCCGGTGAAATAGTAAACTCCAAAAAAGTAGGCGCCTGCGGTGAGCAGGAGCAGTACAATAATGAAACCGATCAGTAGTTTTCTTCCTTTGTCCATACTCTTGTTATCTTCCGCCATGGCGCCTCCTTAACATTCGGAAATATGAAATTTTATTCTGCCAGTAATTTCTCTACGCTGGCAAGTTTTACACAAACGACAAATACCTGTGCTGCTTTTTCAAGCTCATCAATTGGCGGGAAAGACGGTGCAATACGGATATTGCTGTCTTTCGGGTCTTTGCCATATGGATAAGTAGCTCCGGCTCCGGTCATAACAACGCCTGCTTCTTTTGCCATTGCTACGATCTTCTTTGCGCATCCTTCCATGGATTCGAACGAAATGAAATATCCACCCTTTGGTGTTGTCCATTCTCCAATTCCAAGTCCACCAAGTTCTTTCTCAAGAGTTGCCTCAACCATTTCAAACTTCGGGCGAAGAATTGCTGCATGTTTGCTCATATGTGCATGAACACCATCAAGATTCTTGAAGAATTTTACATGACGAAGCTGATTCAGTTTATCATGTCCGATCGTCTGTACCGTAATGTATTTGCGGATATCATCCAGGTTTGCTTTAGATGCCGCCAGAGCTGCAATACCTGATCCTGGGAAGCTGATCTTGGATGTAGATGTAAATTTATAAACCATGTCCGGGTTTCCGGCTTTTGCACATTCATCCAAAATTTCAAGAAGGAAATCCTGCTCTTTCTCATCATCATAGAGATGATGTACACTGTAAGCATTATCCCAGTAAATACGGAAATCCGGTGCTGCCGGTTTCAGATTTGCAAAACGTTTAACAGTTTCTTCTGAATAAGTGTATCCCTGCGGATTGGAATATTTCGGTACACACCAGATACCTTTGATCGCCGGATCTTCACTTACCAGTTTCTCAACCATATCCATATCCGGGCCTTCCGGTGACATCGGGACATTGATCATTTCAATTCCAAAGAACTCTGTGATCTTGAAATGACGGTCATATCCCGGAACAGGACAGAGGAATTTTACTTTATCCAGTTTACACCATGGAGTGTTTCCCATAATACCATGGGTCATAGAACGTGATACAGTATCAAACATAACGTTCAGGCTGGAGTTTCCATAAATAATAATGTGTTCCGGATCAACCTCTGAAATTTCTCCAAGAAGACGTTTGGCTTCCGGAATACCATCCATTACACCATAGTTACGACAGTCAACGCCTGTCTCACATCTCAGGTCTGTACTGCTTGACAGAACATCCATCATATCCATGGAAATATTCAGCTGATCAACTGACGGTTTACCACGTGACATATCCAGGGCAAGTCCTTGTGCCTTGATTTCTGCGTACTGCTGATCCAGCTCTTTCTTGAGAGCCTGAAGCTGTTCTTTGCTCATCTCACTGTATTTCTGCATTGTTCGTCCTCCTCGTGCCGCCTCCAGAATCCTGTCCCGGCAAAAATTTCATTTTAAAATAGCTTTTCTGATATAGCTTTTACGCTAAATTATTATCCCGTATATTTTAGTATGGTAAAGTACTGATTGTCAAGTCCCCGTCGTATAAAAAAACTTGCAGAATCTCGAGCTTTCACCTATACTAAATAAGCAGAATATACAAATCAGGTTATGAAAGAAAGGTTATCATATATGTGGATTGCAAATGACTGGAAAGAATATGAAGTAATTGACACTTCCTGTGGTGAGAAACTCGAGCGCTGGGGAAAATATACGCTTGTACGCCCGGACCCGCAGGTAATATGGGATACTCCAAAGATAAGCCGTGGATGGAAAAATATGAACGCCCACTACCACAGAAGCAAAAAGGGCGGCGGTGAATGGGAATTCTTTGATCTCCCACAGCAGTGGGATCTTCATTACAAAGATCTTACTTTCCATCTGAAACCATTCAGTTTCAAACATACCGGACTTTTCCCGGAACAGGCAGTCAACTGGGACTGGTTTGGCGATAAGATCCGTAACGCAGGACGTCCGATCAAAGTCCTGAATCTTTTTGCTTATACAGGCGGTGCAACCCTGGCTGCCGCTGCTGCCGGTGCACAGGTTACACACGTTGACGCCTCCAAAGGTATGGTTACCTGGGCAAAAGAAAACGCAGCTGCATCCGGTCTTTCCGAAGCCCCAATCCGCTGGCTGGTCGATGACTGTGTGAAATTTGTAGAGCGCGAGATCCGCCGTGGCAATCACTACGATGCGATCATCATGGATCCACCATCTTACGGCCGTGGACCCAAAGGTGAGATTTGGAAAATTGAAGAAGCAATTCATCCGCTCATCAAGCTGTGTGTGAAGCTTTTAAGCCCGAACCCGTTGTTTTTCCTGATCAACTCTTATACAACCGGGCTTGCTCCGGCGGTGCTGACTTACATGTTGGCTACAGAACTGAAAGACTTTAACGGACATGTCGATTCCCAGGAAATCGGTCTCCCTGTAACTTCCAATGGACTGGTGCTTCCATGTGGCGCCTCCGGCCGCTGGGAAGCGAAATAGAGCATATTGAGAGATATATTTGGTTCGAAATATATTCTGAAAGTTGATACTTTTTATCATTATTTTCTTGAATCTCCTGATGTACAGCGATATAATATCAGTATCAAAAACGTATCAGTAAGTTACTTTGAGCGAAACAAACGGTAACTTCAGGAGAGGTGAATCGTATATGGAAGAAAAAGCCAAAAAAGATACTCTTCCCTACACCTGTACTCCGGCCTATGACCGCAGCCACTGTGGGAATTGTGTCTGCGCCACCTGTTATGAACAGGAATTCTGCGACCACTGCAGTTCCTGCGAGAATCTTTCCCATAAGAAAGAATCCTGCAACAGCTATGAAGGCGCATATTGTTATTAACACTGAAAAAAGATGTTGGCACATCAAACGTGTCAACATCTTTTTTACTTTTTCAAGAATGCCGAGGCATTCCTGCTGCGAGATGCGCGTCATCTCACATCTGATATATTATTCTCAAACAACCTTCCGTTCTTTCGGAAATGCCATCGTAATCTCGGTTCCTTTTCCAACCTCACTGACCATTTTCAACGTACCTCCAAGGAAGGTCACACCGTGTTTGACGATGGACAACCCCAGACCAGTTCCTCCAATCGCCTTGGAATGACTCTTGTCCACACGATAAAATCTTTCAAAGACACGATTCTGGTCCTCGACAGGGATACCGATTCCGTTATCTTTCACACGAATCTCCACATCATCGCCCAGATCACGCAGATGGATACTTACCGTTCCATCATCTCTGTTGTACTTGATTCCATTGTCGCAGAGATTATAGATTACTTCATCAAGAATTGGATGTACCGTAGTAAGCATCATCTTGTCCCCGTCAATATAAAGATGTACATTCTTTTTCTCTGCAACTTCTTTCAAACGGCCACAGACATCCTTTACTACCGTATAGACATCCAGTTTCTCCCATTCATATGGATTTTCACCCTCATCCAGCTGCGAAACTTTAATCGTATCCTCTACCAGTGTAATCAGTCGCTGTGCTTCATTGTAAATCCTGCCGGCAAATTTCCTGACATCTTCTTCTTTGACAAAACCATCCTGAATAATTTCTGCAAACCCGGAAATAGATGTCAATGGTGTCTTCAGTTCGTGTGATACATTCGCTGAAAATTCTCTGCGAAGTTGTTCTCTCTCAACTTTTTCCGTCTCATTCATCAGAAGAATGACTGCACCTACAACCTTGTGTTCTCTGTTTACAGGATTAGCGATCATCTGGATGGCTTCACTTCCCATATGAAGGAGGACACTTCCATGCTGTCCCTTCAGTACCTGTTCGATCAGTAAACGAAAATCTTCATTTCTGTTCAGAGAATAAATGCTGTCTCCAATCTTCGGATCTTTCAGCTGAAACATTCGCCATGCACTGGAATTTCCTGAAAGAATCATCGTATAACTGTCGATCACAAGAAGACCTTCCTGCATGTTTTCTGTAATAATTCCAAACTCTTCCTGATTTCGTCTGGCTGCCTCCAGCTGACTCTTGATCTGCCGGTTCTGCTTGTAGATCTTACTCAAAAGCGGTCCAACTTCTTCATAAACCTGATTTTCTTCCGGATGTTCCAGATCTACATTATTGATCGGTTCTACAATTTTATTTGCCATATGAACAGACATAACTGCTGCCAAAATGAGCATCACAACAACAATACCGATAAGTGGTGGTACCATTTCCATAAGAAGCACCCAGACAGAATACTGCGTACTGGATACCCTGAGGACACTGTTATCAGACAGACGTAATGCATAATACATGGTTTTCTGTGACAGCGTTTTGGATGTACGTTCCGCATGTCCGCTTCCCGTCTTCAATGCTTCCTGAATCTCTTTACGGTCACTGTGATTTTCCATGGAATCTGCATCTGCCTGATTATCATAGAGAACCTTTCCGTTTTCTGCAATATAAGTGATACGGTCGTCCTTCTCTTTGATGAGCTTCAGATAATCAGCGCCATTTTGTTCTACGCCATATGCCAGATAAGAAGCCTCTTTTTCCAGTTCTGTATTGATCTGTATACCAAAATGCTGATAAAGGATTGCCATAACACACGCAATCCCAAAAATCAGTACAGCCGCAGCTACCAGTATGTTTGATTTAAAAATCTTTTTTGTCACGTCAATGGCCTCCTAATTGATGTTCATTGTTTCTGTGAACACCTGTAATTGCATACTCAACCCATTCTGCAATATTCACTGCGTGATCTCCGATTCGTTCCATATATTTTGCAGTCATAAGAAGGTCAAGACCTGCTTTTGCATCCAGATTCTGATACATAAGCTCTGCCAGCTCTTCTTTGATCTGATTAAATGCATCATCTACCTGATCATCATCGTCAATAACTTTACGACAAAGATCCAGATCTCTCTTAACAAAAGCATCTACACTTTCTGTCACCATTCCTACTGTCATTTCTGCCATCTTGCCGATCAGCTCCGGAATCTCTACATGGTTTTCTTCAATAAACTTGGAAAGATCTGCAATATCTGATGCCTGGTCCCCGATTCTTTCCATATCTGAAATCATTTTCAGTGCTGCTGAAACCTCTCTCAGATCCCTTGCAACCGGCTGTTGATGAAGCAGGATACGCATACAGAGATTCTCGATCTCACGTTCTTTCGTATCAATTTCTTTATCTGTATCGAAGATTTCCTGGATACAGTTTTCTCCGCGAATCGCTCTGTTTGAAAGGGAAATAGCCTTTTCACAGAGACTTCCCATGGTGATGATCTGCACATGAAGTTCTTCAAGCTGCCGTTCGAAATGCGTTGCCATAATCAACCAAACCTCCCTGTAATATAGTCCTCTGTTCTCTTGTCTTTTGGCATGGAAAACAGAGTATCTGTGTCGCTGAATTCTACAACTTCACCCAGAAGGAAGAATGCTGTTTTATCAGAAATTCGGGTCGCCTGCTGCATGTTATGCGTAACGATCACGATTGTATATTTGCCCTTTAATTCCATCGCAAGTTCCTCGATCTTGGATGTGGAGATCGGGTCAAGAGCGGATGTAGGTTCATCCATCAGAAGCACTTCCGGCTGTACTGCCAGAGCTCTTGCAATGCAGAGTCTCTGCTGCTGTCCACCAGACATTCCAAGTGCACTTTTCTTTAACCGGTCTTTTACTTCATCCCAGATAGCTGCGTCACGAAGAGATTTTTCTACGATCTCATCAAGTTTTGCCTTGGAACGGATGCCGTGCGTTCTCGGTCCGTAAGCTACATTATCATAGATACTCATCGGGAATGGATTCGGCTTCTGGAATACCATTCCAACTCTTTTACGAAGAACATTTACATCCATGTCTCCATAAATATCTTCTCCGTCAAGCTCAACTTTACCGGTGATCTTACAACCTTCTACCAGGTCATTCATACGATTCAGAGATTTCAGAAGTGTGGATTTACCACATCCACTTGGTCCGATAAAAGCAGTAATTTCTTTCTCCGGGATATGCATATTGATGTCATGTAACGCATGAAAATTCCCGTAATAAAGATTCATATCTTCGATTGAAAGTTTAATATTATCACTCATGTTTTGTTATCCTTTCGCGATACGTTTTGCCACCATACCGGACAAACCGTTGATAATTAATACAAATAAGAGAATCACAACTGCAGTCGCAGATGCCTGGTTCATATGAAGTCCTTCACTGGAAAGTACATACATATGAAGTGCCAGTGTACGGCCGGAACCCATCAGGTTTGGGACCTGTGCAACAGTTCCTGATGTGTACAGAAGAGCAGCTGTCTCACCAATGATACGACCGATTGCAAGAATGATTCCTGCAAGAATCCCCGGTACTGCGGATGGAAGTACGATGGTAAAAATGGTACGAAGTTTACCGGCTCCAAGTCCAAAACTTGCCTCCCGGTAAGAATCCGGAACTGCTTTTAATGCTTCTTCAGCAGTTCTCATGATCAGTGGAAGAACCATGATCACAAGGGTACATGCACCTGCCAGAAGAGACATTCCCCAGTGGAGTGCCGTTACAAAGAACAGCATACCAAACAGGCCATATACAATAGAAGGAATACCGGAAAGTGTCTCCGCAGTGATACGGATGACCTGTACCAGTTTATTTCCTTTTTTTGCATATTCTACAAGATAGATTGCTGCAAAGATTCCAAGTGGTGCTGCAATCACCAGGGACAACGCTGTCATAATAAAGGTATTGATCAGTGACGGCATCAGAGATACATTATCTGATGTATATTCCAGACTGAACAGACTTGGTGTCAGATATGGAATACCTTTTACAAGGATATATGCTACCAGGAAGATCAGTACTGCGAAAGTAACGATCGCTGCTCCAATTGTAAGGAGTGCAAGAACTCCTGAACCCGGATGACGCAGATAAGAACGGATACGATCTGCTGCTGTTGTTTCATTTCTTTTTTTCATTTTTTCCACCATCGGTTCTGCTACTGCTGCGTTAGTTTGCATTCTCGGACCTCCTGTTCAGTAAGGAAAGACTGAGGTTGATGATCAGGATAAATACAAAAAGTACAACTCCTGTTGCGATCAGTGCTTCTCTGTGAAGACCTGTCGCATAACCCATTTCTGTAACGATATTTGCTGTCATAGTACGAAGACCTTTGAGCAGTCCTGCTGGCATTCTTGCCTGGTTTCCGGCTACCATGATGACTGCCATTGTCTCCCCGATCGCACGTCCGATTCCAAGGACAACCGCTGCGAGAATACCGGATTTTGCTGCCGGAAGCATAACTACAAAGATACTTCTTTCTTTTGTCGCACCCAGTGCAAGAGAGCCTTCATAATAGCTTTCCGGTACACTGCGAAGTGCAGATTCTGTAGGTCCAATGATTGTCGGAAGGATCATGATCCCCAGAAGGAGGGATGCTGCCAGCCAGCTGGTTCCGGTTCCGCCAAAGGTACTTCTGATCAGCGGTACCATCAGCACCAGTCCGAAGAAGCCATATACGATAGAAGGAACACCTGCCATCAGCTCAATTCCGGATTTCAGTGGACGGTAAATTTTCTGTGGGCAATAGCGTGCCATAAATACTGAAGTTAACAATGCGATCGGAACTCCAACCAGGATTGCTCCGCCTGTCACATAAATACTGGCAATGATCATCGGGAAAATTCCAAATTTGTCATTGGATGGTTTCCACACCGTTCCAAGGAGGAATTTCAGCGGCCCGATCTTGGCGATCGCCGGAATTCCATTGGCAAACAGGAACAAACATATCAGAAATACTGCCAGGACTGAAGCACAGGCAGCCACCATAAAAACAATTTTCATGGCCTGTTCTTTAAATCTATTCATACAGGACTCTTCCTCTCTCCTAATCAGTTCACTCTATCAGACATACGCGAAGCCCGGTATACTAATTCCGGGCTCGCTGCTTTTGTCTATGTCTGTCTGTCTTATTTAGCCAGGTCTTCCCAGTCTGTTGTCTCACCTGTGAAGATAGATTTTACCTGGTCACTGGTCAGCTCATCAACATCGTTGTCATTATTTACTACTACTGCAATACCATCTCTTGCAATTTCAGTAGCTGTAAGGTTTTCTTTTGTTTCTTCATCTTTCAGTTCACGGGATGCCATACCGATATCACAGATACCTTCTGCTGCGGATGTGATACCTGTTGTGGAATCGCTCTGCTGTACTTCTACAGTGATCTTACCGCCGTTTGCTTTTTCATATGCTTCTTTCAGTTTTTCCATAACCGGTGTTACAGAAGAAGAACCAGCTACTACAACTTTGCCTTCTGCATCGCTCTGTTCGTAAGCTTTTGCATCATCTGCTACTTTGATGTACCCGTTGTCTTCTACAATCTGCTGTCCATCTGCACTCATGATGTAGTTCTCAAAATCCTGTGCTGCATCGCTGAGTTTGTCAGTTGTGATGATGTTGAATGGACGAGATACTTTGTATGTATCGTTTGCTACGTTTTCTGCAGATGCCTCAGCACCATCAATCTTAACTGCTTTTACTGTGTCGTTCAGGGAACCAAGGGAAATATATCCGATTGCATTTTCATCACCGGCTACTGTTGTCATCATAACGGATGTGCTGTTTGTGATGCTTGCATCTTCTGTTGTCATATCTACTTTTTCATCACCCTGTTTCTCTTCAATTCCGAACAGTTCGATGAATGCTCCTCTTGTACCGGATCCATCTTCACGGGAAATAACATCAATTGCTCCGCTTGCTGCGCTTGCAGTTGCTGCGAATGCTGTTGTTCCGATCAGTGCTGCTGTAACGATTGCTAAAACTTTTTTCTTCATGATAAATCTCCTCTTTATTTGCTTTATTTAATTTTTGTTTTATTTGCTTGTCGTATTCCTCATCGACAAGTGCAATTATATGGAAGAAAAGTAAAATACATAATCATGTCACTGTAAAATCTTTGTAAAAAGGTTCTGGTAAAACCCTTTGACCTGCATTACAAAGATAGTTATAATAAACTCATAAAGTGCTATGCGTACCACAACAAAACAGATTCTTTTTCAATCACATAACAGGAAAGGGACATATTATGAAGAAAATAACAATTCCAAACACTGATCTTGAACTTTCTCCAATGGGAATGGGCTGCGTCAATGCCGGTATCAAATGGGAGGGAAAAGATGCTTTCAGAATTTTTGATGCTTTTCTGGATATGGGCGGAACCGTTTATGACACTGCCCGCGTGTATGCAGACTGGATTCCTCCGGAAATTGGTCGAAGCGAACGTGTCCTTGGACAGTGGCTCCATAAAAGTGACAAACGTCATGATATCATCCTTGTCTCCAAGGGCGGGCACCCGGATATGACTCCTGCTGTTCCGGACATGCATGCATCTCGAATTTCAGCAGAAAATATGCGTCATGATCTGAAGCTTTCTCTTCGTGCCCTTGGCACTGATTATATTGATATTTATTTTTATCACAGAGATAATGAAGCAATTTCTGCCGGAGAACTGATTGAAATCATGGAAGAATTCCGAAAAGAAGGCAAGATCCGCTACTATGCCTGCTCCAACTGGAGTACTGCACGCATGAGAGAGGCTGATGCTTACGCAGCATCCAAAGGTTACCGCGGTTTTGTAGCAAATGAGGCTCTGTTTAATATCGCTTCTGCTTCCATGAAACCTCTTGAAGATGATACCCTGAAGATCATGGACTCGGAAATGCAACAATATCACATCGAAAATCCTCAGAATCTGGCTATGCCTTATATGTCTGTTGCCAGTGGATTTTTCCACAAATTATATGCTGGCGGAGCTGATGCTGTGAAAAATTCCGAATACTACACACCAGAAAATCTCAAGATTGCCGAAGGACTTCATGGACTGATGGGCGAATATCAGATTTCACTTACACAGGCAGTCCTTGGTTATCTGACCTGTCGTGACTTCACCTGCCTGCCACTTTATGGTCCAAGAAACATTGAAGATCTTAAAGATGCAATGGAAACTTTTTCTATTCCATTCCTTAAAGAATATTATCCAGACTGATTTTTTACAATTTCCATACGTCAAAAGAGACTATGACTCATTGCTTTGAGCCATAGTCTCTCTTTTTTATGCCATATTATTGGCCATTTTGTATTTATATAACATTTCTGCGTGATTCTGCTCTTCTACCTGAATATCTGCAAGCAATTTGCGCACGCCGCTGTCGCCAAAAGCAAATACTTCTGAGTTATATTCTCCTGACACCAGCTTTTCTGTTGCAATACAATCTGTTGCAAGAAATGAGTCCTGCTGTTTATCCTCCGGTGAACTCATTGCTGTGTAAGTTGCCTTTGGCTGATAATCTCGTCCATCACTGTCATTACAGTTGCACTGCGGAACTTCTCCTCTCAGCACACGGTCAAGGGAATCATAATGTTCACGTTCTTTTTGCTGTAAAGTCTGAAAAAGATTTTTCAGCTCAGGATCTTTTGCCTGCTGTGCATATCTTCCGTATTTCTCAATGCAGCTTTTTTCCTGTGTCTGTAAATCTTCAATCGTTGTGCGTTCTTTTTCTTTTAATATCATCGTACCTGCTTCCTCTCTTTCATTTTGGAATACGATGATAGTATCTGTCATACAGAAAAATTTATGCAGTTTTTCCCAAAATAATCTCAATCAGATATTTATCCAACATAATGGTACGGTTCCATGGATTGAGAATCACACCTTCAATCTCATCGGTCTGAAGAGTCAGTTCAAATAATTTGTCGATATCCGTCAAAAACGTTGATTTGACGCTTCCGCCACCTTTCAGTTCCTCTTCAAAACTGGTAAATGCAGCCCACCAGTTCTTACCATCTTCTGTTCTGACTGCTTCCAGGCGAAGCTGACCGTCACCACTGGGTGGTTCTACAGCAATGATAAACTGACCCGCATCTTTCATGCGTCTGCGGATAACGGTAAGTGTATGCGCCAGCATCTCCTGTGTAGTTTCTTTTTGAAGCCCGGCGATTGCTTTTTCTATTTTATCATTGCCCTGAAGTCCCTTATCTGCTTTGTAATCTTTCATGATCATATCTACTCCTTATTTATTTTTCAGGATTTTGTGCCTGTTTTCCTTCCAGTAATTTAATGGAACGGCGGATACACCAGATGCAGGTCGGTCCAATATAGCAACTGGCCGCTATCCATGCAGCCTGATCTGCAAAACAGATTGCTGTATAACCCAAAGTTCCTACAAATCCAACACTTACAATTACTCGTCCGATCATTTCCATAACACCTGAGAAAATAGCTCTTCCGGAATATCCCAGCCCCTGCGTCACCATTCTGCACACATTGAGGATTCCAAGAATTCCGAAGAAGAATCCCAGACAGCGCAGATATTTTGCAGATGCATCCAGAACTGCGGTCGCATTTTTGCTCAGGAAAATCATTGAAAGTGGTCTTCCGAAAAAAATCAGTATCAGACCGGCACTAAAACCATAAATGCAGCCTGCGATCGTTGCCTCAAGTGCACCTTTTTTAATCCTGTCTGCCTGACGCGCACCAAGATTCTGGCTGCAGAATACAGATGCCGCTGTTCCAATCGCATCAAACGGACACAGAAGGAACTGCTTAATACGCATAGCCGCTGTAAAAGCAGAAACATAAATGCTTCCAAGTCCATTGTTCGCCGCCTGCATGACCATACTCCCGATTGCTGTGATCGAGAACTGCAATCCCATCGGAAGTCCCATGCCCAGAAGTTCCCCTACAGCATTCTTTTGTATGATCATGTTTTCTTTCTCCAGGCGAAGAAGCTGCATCTTCCCTCTTATGTAAAAGAAACAGAGAATTCCACTGATTGCCTGTGCTGTGATCGTTGCGATCGCAGCTCCCATGCAGCCCCATTTCAAAACGATAATACAGAACAGATCCAGAAAAATATTCAGGACCGCTGAAAACCCCAGGAACAGGAAAGGTGTCCGGCTATCGCCTACAGAACGCAGAATGCTGGACAGATAATTGTACAGCAGTGTAAATGGTATTCCGATAAAAATAACGATCAGATATGCATACGCATTTCCAAAAATATCATCCGGAACAGAAAGCAGATGCAGGATCTGTCCACAGAATAACGAACAGGCAATCATAAGGATTGCCGCAATAATTGCTGTGAGTACCGCACCATTAAATATGTAATTTCGCATAGTACGATGATCCCCAGCGCCAAAATATCTGGCAACCGGAACGCCAAAGCCGGCACAGCATCCAATACAGAAGCCTAAGACCAGAAACTGTACGCTGCTGCTCGATCCAACACTTGCAAGCGCATCAGCACCAAGGATCTGACCTACGATTGCCGCGTCAATAATATTATAAGTTTGCTGAAGGAGATTCCCCATCAACAGCGGCAGTGCAAACTGAAGCATCAGTTTCAGCGGGCTGCCCTTTGTCATAGATGTTGACATTTTTTTCACCTTCTATATGTAATTCTTTCATTTACTCACCACCTGAAAGAGGTGGAAGTCTTTTCGACTGGGTTCAAGTCGACTGAGATAAATTATAAGTCTCCCAGCGCTCTCATGTCAATTTGAACTACTACAGAATTTTCTTTAATTCCAGTAAATCATGAATGATGTAATCCGCTGGTTTTCCACTTTTGGCTTTTTTTTCATTGTATTTTTCCACAGAAGGCACATACCAGCATGTGGACATTCCATAAGCCCTGCCTCCAGTAATATCTGCGGTCAGGGAATCTCCGATCATCATACATTCTTCCGGCCGTACTCCCGGAAGTTCTTTCATGCAGCCGTCAAAGAACTGTTTGCCCGGCTTGTCTGCCCCTACTTTTTCGGAAACAAAACAGTGTGCAAAATATTTCAGCATATCTGCCTTTTTCAGGCGGTTAATCTGCTGGCCATATGGTCCGTTGCTTGCCGCACACAGACAGTAATCTTTCTCTTTTAAATATGTAAGAATTTCTTCTGCCCCATCAACCGGTACAGCGCTTGAGTTGAGAAGTATACGGAATTCTTTTTCCATTTCAACTCCGTCAGCAGTCAGACCCAATCGTCCAAGGATTGCCTGCCAGCGCACATAAAACAAATCATCTATTGTCAGTTCTTTGCTCTCGATGCGCTGCCAGATTTTATTATTTTCTTCTGTAAAAACAGCGAACATTTCCGGTCTGTATTTCAACCCTGCTTTCAGAAAACACTGTTCCATGCTCCATGCTGCTGCGGCATCAAAGTCCAGAAGCGTGTTATCTATATCCAGGAAGAGGACTTTTATCTTGTTGTTCATATCAGGTTTCCTCGTGATTCTTTTTTTTTACCATATCATAGATCCAATTTCTTTCCAATACATCCTTACACAAAAAAGCACAGAAAATGAAACTTTTACCTTTCATTTCTGTGCTTCTCCTGGCTGAATCAATAATCAAAATCATCAATATTGGATGTCACAAACAGGAAAAAATCCTCATCCATGTCTACGGTAATGAGTGTATCATTGTTTACGATTCCACTGAATGTACCGAAGAATTTCTTTCCATTAAAGATTTCTCCTGTAACCTTTACCTCTGTGATCCGTCTGTCATCCAAAAGGATTTCTGCCGTTTCTGAACTGCTGGTACGGATGTCTCCGGCTTCAATCTCTTTGTCCCCGTTATAGATTACGTGAACATTTTCCAGTGTAAATGCTGTGCTGTTTTTGATCGTAATATAGGATGCCTCGATGTTATATGCCTCAACGACCTCCTGATTCTGCATATTCGCTGCACAACCTGATATAACTGCAACTGCAAGAACCAGTACTAAAATTTTTGAATTTTTTTTCATGAATATTCATCTTTCCTTCTATATTATGTCTGTTATTTTTGCGTCTATTATCATAACATCCCACAGCATATTTTCCTATTCACGAAATTCACAAAATACCAAACCAAACAGCACCAAAAATCGTGTAACATGAAGCATTTTTAAGTTTCCGTAAAATGTCTATCAAACCTCCGTAAATGCTATTGTTTTCTGAAAATTGCAGTGTTATACTTCACCTCGTCAACTGAGGACAAACAATCAGGCCTGTATATTCTTTCAGTTCTAGTTACTGTTCACTCCGTTCACAGCAACTTGGTCAAAATCCATTCCAAATCACCTACGGTGATGGGATTTTGCCCTGTATGTCTCGGGATTTTGCCATTATTCATGGCAAAACGCCTCGCGGGATACTACCTGTGAACATTAATCAGTTCTACTTACTACTATATTTTTCTTAATCAAAGGAGTTTATATTATTATGAAAAGAAAATTAATCGTCGGTTTTTTAACTCTCTGCTCCATTGCAACTGTATGTCCTACTGTCTATGCTTCTACTGATCACTACACAGACAGCAGTGTTACCGGTGCTGATTCCGGATGGTCTGACTGGGATGCAAACTGGGCAGATACAGCCGCTGATTTTACAAAAGTTTCTCTTACTCCAGGTGCTGATGATACACAGCTCAACTTTGCATGGTACAGCGAAAAAGGTGACAGCGATGCTACTCCTGTTGTACATTTTGGAACTGACAAAGATAATCTTGAAACCTTTGAAGGTACTGCCGGTGATGTGGATCAGGAACTTACCGGTGACAAAGCCTATGAATATAACCACGTAACTGTAACCGGCCTTGAACCTGAAACAACCTACTATTATACAGTAGAAAAAAATGGCCAGCAGACAGACGTATGTGAATATAAAACTCAGAAAACAGATACTGTAAAAATGCTCTATGTCGGAGACCCACAGATTGGTGCTTCCAAAGGCCAGACTCAGAACGGTGCAGAACTGACAAACGAATCCGGTGCTGCCAATACTGCTGCTGAAAACGATGGTTTTTCCTGGAATCGTACACTCAACACTGCTCTTTCCGAAAACCCGGATGTAAACTTTGTTATCTCCGCAGGTGATCAGGTAAACAAAACCGGTGAGGCAAAAGAAGAAGAGTATGCTTCCTATCTGAGTGCAGATGCTCTGAAATCTCTTCCGGTGGCAACAACGATTGGTAACCACGATTCCCTGAATCCTGATTATTTCTATCATTTCAATAACCCGAATAATACCGAAAATGGTAAAACTGCTGCCGGCGGTGACTACTACTATAGCTACGGCGAAGGACTTTTTATTGTTCTGAATACAAACAACTACAATGTGGCAGAACATCAGAACACCATCGAAGAAGCTGTCAAAGCTTATCCGGATGCAAAATGGCGTATCGTAACCATCCATCAGGATATTTACGGTTCCGGTCTTGACCATTCTGATACAGATGGTATGATTCTTCGTACTCAGCTTACTCCTGTATTCGATGCAAACGATATCGACGTTGTTCTTCAGGGACACGATCATACTTACAGCCGTTCCAAAATGCTCTATGGTGATGGTCAGACACACGGAAAATATGAATTCAGTTTAAATGCAGATGGAACAGACTATGACTGGGATCATGCGACAAATGTAGATACCGGTGATCAGATTACTCTTGCTCCGGAAGAAGGCGATACTGACGCACAGGCTGCTCTGGATGCATTCCATGAAGATAACAACTGCTACACAATTGAGGACGTAGACGGCAATACTGTCACAGATCCGCAGGGAATCCTTTATATGACAGCCAACTCCGCCTCCGGTTCTAAATATTATGAGCTGCTTTCCACCCAGCAAGATTACATCGCAGCCCGCAGTCAGAACTGGCTTCCAAGCTACTCCGTAATCACAATGACTGCTGATTCTTTCTCTATTGATACATACCAGATCACCGATGACGGTAAAGCAGAAGCTATTGACGATACCTTTACAATCCAGAAATCCGGTACAGACACATCTGCCGACACCACAGATGCTGCCGAAACGGAATCCGATACTTCTGCCAATTAAGGATTCTGAAATCCTATGACTCACACCAGTTTTACCGGACTACTTTCCAGAAAAAAAGTGGTCCGGTATCTTATTTATTTACTATTTGTCTGTATGTTCGCTGTTTTTGTCTTCAAGCTTAATCAGGTTAAAAAAACAGAACTGGTCGTCCGGACAGGTCAGACATTTGAAAAAGCAGAAGTCACAAAAATTCTCGAAGATAACCTCGCTTCCAATGGAACACGTGTCGGTGAGCAGAAAGTGCGTGTAAAAATGCTCACCGGAACACGAAAAGGGGAAAAACTTGATATTACCAGCAGTTCCGGTTATCTCTTCGGTGCTGCCTGCAAAGTCGGAATGAAAGTTATCGTTATGCAGAGCGTTGCCGGTGAAACCACAATTGCCAGTGTTTATTCTCAGGATCGCGAATGGGTCATTTATATTTTTGCCCTTCTCTATCTTCTCGCATTATGTGTCATCGGGGGAAAGCAGGGAATCAAAGGCTGTCTTGGATTGATCTTCACTTTTTTCTGTGTGATCTTCGTTTATCTTCCACTTGTATATCTGCGGTTTTCACCGTTCTGGGCGGCTGTATTTATCTGTTTTCTTACCACACTGGTCACCATGTATCTCATCGGTGGAGCTACAAAAAAGACCTGTGCAGCGACACTTGGTACACTGGCAGGTGTTGTTCTTGCCGGTCTTTCCGCATGGTGCTTCAGCAAAGCATCCGGCATCTCCGGTTATAATGTATCTGATATCGAGACACTTATGACTCTCTGGAATACCAACCGTATCCAGGTTGGCGGACTTCTTTTCTCCGGACTTCTGATCTCGTGTCTCGGAGCCGTTATGGATGTCGCCATGTCGATCAGCAGTGCCATTGATGAGATCTACAAACAGAATGCTTCCCTGACTCGAAAGGAACTGTTCAAAGCAGGCATGCGTGTCGGAAGGGACATGATGGGAACAGACAGCAATACCCTGATCCTCGCATTCGCCGGAAGCAGCGTCAGTACACTTCTTCTGAATTATGCCTACGACCTTCCCTATCAGCAGATTATCAATTCCAATAATATTGGCATCGCGATCATGCAGGGACTTGCCGGAAGCTTCGGTATCGTGCTTTCCGTTCCGCTGACGGTTTTAATCTGCACGGTTCTGTATCATAAAAATGGAGCTTCTTCGCAGAGATAATTATTTTTCCATATTTTATATATAAAACTCTCTACTTCTGGTATTTACATACATAAATATTGGCGTTAAAATATAGTTACTGGGTCAGAATTTTTCTGGCCCTTAATTAAACTTTATGTAGAGGGGAAAATCGAAAATGAAAGAAAAAGGAAGTAGTTTTTCCGGATCGATCGGCTTCGTTCTGGCGGCTGCCGGAAGTGCCGTCGGTGTGGGAAACATCTGGAGATTTCCATATCTCTGTGCCAAGGATGGTGGCGGACTGTTTCTGCTGGTCTATCTGGTTCTGGTACTGACCTTCGGGTTTGTACTGCTGACAACAGATGTCGCAATCGGACGAAAAACAAAGAAAAATGCACTGAAAGCTTTTGAAGCGCTTAGCCCGAAATGGAAGTTTCTTGGCAAACTGACATTTCTTGTACCGACACTGATCATGACTTATTACTCTGTCATCGGCGGATGGATCACAAAATATTTTGTTACCTATATTATATCTGATGGAAAAGACGCCGCAGCGAATGGATATTTTACTTCTTTCATCACATCAGACATTGCACCAATCGTATTTATGCTTGTTTTTCTTGCGCTGACCGCATGGATCGTATACCGTGGTGTAGAAAAGGGAATTGAACAATTTTCCAAAATCATCATGCCAGGGCTGATTCTTCTGATTCTGATCATTGCCATTTTTTCACTGACCCTGACACATACTGATGCAGATGGTACTGTCCGCACTGGATTGCAGGGACTTGCTTTTTATATAAAACCTGATTTCAGTGGACTGACTGTAAAGCGTTTCCTGGAAATCCTTCTGGATGCGATGAGCCAGCTTTTCTTTTCCTTAAGCGTTTCCATGGGGATTATGATCACCTACGGTTCCTATGTTAAAAACGAAGTTAATCTGAACGAGGCAACAAACCAGATTGAAATTTTTGACACCGGTGTTGCATTCCTTGCAGGAATGATGATCATCCCGGCTGTATTTGTATTTCTTGGCACAGACGGTATGGCTTCCGGACCAAGCCTTATCTTCATCTCACTGCCAAAGGTCTTTGATGCAATGGGTGTACTTGGCCGTCCGGTAGCAATCGCCTTCTTCCTGATGATGGGATTTGCTGCACTGACTTCCTGTGTTTCTGTTATGGAAACTCTGGTTGCAAACTGCATGGAACTTTACCACAAACCCCGTAAAAAAATGTGTGGTGCTGTCGGTATCTACTCTCTGATCACTGCCATACTGATCTGTCTCGGATACAATAAACTGTACTTTGAACTGAAGCTTCCAAACGGCTCTGTGGGACAGCTTCTGGATGTTATGGACTATATCAGCAACAGCTTCCTGATGCCGTTTATCTCACTTCTGACCAGTATTCTGATCGGATGGGTGATCGGCCCGGACTGGATCGTAGGCGAGGTAGAACGAAACGGCGAGCGCTTCAAACGTGCCGGACTTTATCGCTTTATGATTCGCTATGTTGTACCAGTTGTTATGTTGGTTTTATTCCTGGTATCTACCGGATTTGCAGATCTGATCTTCTGATTTACTGAATCTTCACAAAAAAACTCCTCCGGGATGGCTATTTTCCTTAAGGAAACAACTGGCTGCCTGGAGAAGTTTTTGTATGTATTTTACGCTTATACGGTAATCTTAAACCAGTCTTTTTCTTCAAAATCAACGACGGTACAGTCATTTGCATAGGTACATTCCGGGAGAATGATCATTGCATGAAGCTCGTCATTATTTAACGGAAGCGGACAGAGATGCCAGATTGCTGCGTTGATCTTGACCATGTATCCTTTCGGTACAATGAATGCTTTGGCAAGTTCCGGGACTGGTGTACCACCAGATGCCGGTGCTACATGAATGATCATATCATCATCCAGTGCAACAATTCCTTCCCATGTGGTTGTATGATATTCCGCTGCTTTAATGATTCTCTCATCTTTGCGAACTGCAATTGGAGAAAATGCAATGCTTCCCATGCTGGTGCCTGAAATACGATCCGGATAAAACTTATGTATCTCACCCTGTAACGGATATCCCTCCGGTTCTGTCATGTTGCAGAATGTTCCATACGGAGCAAAATCTGCTGCATTGATCTTGACTGCTTTTACTTCTCTCATTAGAAAATCCTCCTGAAATAAAATATTTAAGTTTAATTTATGTTTTATTTTTGCAATCTGAATTTCATATATACCGGATCATGATCTGCATAAGAGTATCCGGTATTGATATCTTCATAAGAAGTACATTTTATATTATCGGATATGATAAATCCATCCAATGTAACGGTGTAGGTCACTCCCGGCACATACTCCATATCTGCATTACGCGCACTGTCCCAGAGATCGTTTTTTTCCTGTTCGGTCAGCTGATCAATGCAAAACGCAAAATGTTCTGGAAGCTCTTCTCTTGGAAATGGATATGCCCAGGATTCTCTGTTCTCAGAATCCTCTTCTGCTGCTTTCAGGTCATGATTGAAATCACCACCACAGAGCACATAATTCCCAGCTTCGTATTCTTTCTGCATATCTTCAGCCAGCATACGGATCTGTCCTTCACGAATCGCATCGCTGTTTCCATAAGCAGACATGTGCAGCTCAAAGATTACAAGTTCTTTACCGTTATCGACCGGAACTCTGGAAATACTGTAGCAACGATCAAGATCAAAGAATTTACTAAATGACGTGGATACCGGAAAGCTTCTTCGCAGAGAATCTGTCACCGGATATCTGGAAAACAGCGCCAGACCTGATCTGCTCTTACCATGCGGCTGGGTAAATGGATAAAACAGGAAAGCAGAATCATAATTCTGTGCAAATACTGTGTCATAGTCTGACAGGCAGTCTTTTAATATTGAATATTCATTTACATGGTAACTTCTTGTAGAATTCAGATCTACTTCCTCAATAAGTGCAAAATCCGGATCATAAGAAGCTACAAGTTCTCCTGCTCCCTGAACTGTCTCAAGTACACTGTCTTTGCTCTTCGCCCAGGAAGATTTGCCCCCATCCATAAAGAAGCTGAAATCTGGTGTATATGCACCAAATCCAATATTATATGTAAGTGCAGAATATTCTTTATCCGTTGTAAGTTCTGTATCCGCCCCTGCCTGCTCTGCATGAGCTTCTACCTCAAGTGGCAGATTGTCCTCAATGCGATGATAACTTGCAAATAAATAGATGATATATCCAATCAGTGCAAGTACTATAATCCCCAGAATGATTCCGATAATCTTAAGAATCTTTTTTGCTGTTTTCATAAGCTTTATCCTCTCTTCCTGGTAATCCAGAAGAATGTACAGGTAAATATGATTCCCTTGACGATCGATGTTACAGAAAGTGCCCACCAGATTCCGCTGAGTCCTATGATTCCTCCGAGAATGATTGCAAGCGGGATTCTTGCACTGGTGAACGTAATACTGATAATACTGCAAAGCCTTGTTCTGCCAAGTCCTGACAATGCCCCTACTGTCGTCAGTTCCACACACATAAATGCCTCACTGAAGCCAATGATCACAAGATAACCAACTGCTGTCTCAATTGCTTTCGGCTCATGGAAAAAGATATCAGCAATTGCATTCGGGAAACAGATAAATGCCGCTGAAATCAGTACTCCCCAGATTCCTACTGTCCATAAAGAGGTTCTGTACCCTTTCTTTACACGGTCCATCTTGCCCGCGCCATAATTCTGTCCGATAAAAGCATTCAAGGCAGCCGCAAAACCATCTGCAGTGTTCCAGGAAATTGACTCAATCTGACCACCGACTCTCTGTGTGGCAACAGCCTCTGCTCCATACCCGGATACCATACGTGTCAAAATCATGGAAATTGCACAATATGCCATTCCCTGAATTGCTGTTGGAATTCCAATCTTGCAGATTCCACTCAGATATTCACGTGGAATTCTGGCAAAAAGCCGAATTCCTTTCAATACATTTTCTTTCTTCCGCACGATAATTGCAAAAATCATAATGCTCATAACAATTGCCTGTGCCGTCACTGTCGCAATTGCTGCTCCAATCACACCAAGCTTCGGAAAAGGCCCTGGTCCAAGAATCAGGACCGGATCCAGGATCATATTTGTCACAAGTCCTATCAGATTCGCCAGAAACGGTGTCTTCGAATCCCCCTGTGCTGTATAAAGTCCCGTCAATGTCAGCGTCATAAAGGAAAATACGATCAGCCCGCACGCAATCCTCGTATACGACATAGCTGCCACATATGCCTCAGTATCCGCAAGCTGAAAAAATCCTACCATCTGTTTCGTAAAGGCCAATGTCAAAATCGCATATGCTATTCCCATAAGAGCAGCCAGCTGCACTGCTGTCTGTGCAAATCCATGTGCCTTATCTCTTTCACCACGTCCAATACACTGTGCCACCTGCACCTGTCCACCCATCCTTGCCATAGAAGCAAGCCCCTGCGAAAGCCAGGTAAACATGCCACCAACTCCAACTCCGGCGACGGCTTTGGATCCAAGCAGACCGATCCATGCCATATCGGTAATATTGTACAAAGTCCCCAGAAACGATGATGCCATGATCGGAATGGCAAGCTTTGTCAGTGTTTTCAAAATAGGACCTTTGGTTAAATTTCCTTCCATTTGATTTCCTCATCCGTTTTATTTCCATTCTGTTATGCAGATCTGAATTCTATCTCATGGTTTCAGGTATCTTCTGCATATCATCCAATATCTCTATTATACATGGTTTATAATATGTTTTCATCATCTTTCTATGATATACCACATATCTTACGAAACTTTTTATGTATTCTTTTTTCACCTACAAAAATCTCACACCACATTAAACTGTGATATGAGATTTCTGTTCTTTCTTATATTTCTATTTGTCTAACACACTATCTTTTTATTTATATTTTACTGCCGTACCATAAGCAATCACTTCTGCTGCCCCGGACATAACCTGCGAGGATCCATATTTAACACCGATCACCGCATCCGCATCCATCTCTTTTGCTTCATCCACCATACGTTTCGTGGCAATCTGTCTTGCTTCATTTAACATTTCGGTATAGCCTACAATCTCTCCACCAACCAGTGTTTTCATGCCTGCCATAAAATCTCTGCCGACATTCTTGGTCTGTACAACGGTTCCTTTTACAATTCCAAGTGGCTCAAAATCCACACCCGGAATATATTCAATACTTAGAAGCTTCATCTTCTTCTCCTCCTTCAATCTCTTTCATTCTTCCAGCAAGTGCTATGAGCGTTCCCACAATAACGACTATCGGGATCCCTGTTATGAACAGAAGCATTCCCAGTGGGACAGGATCCATCGTATTCGCCCAGAGTACGATTATGATCGTAATCAGCATAAGTACTATCATAACTGCTGCACCGATAATTGCTCCTGTTCTTTTTTTCTTGTGGACATCCGTCTTGTTTACGTTCATAAACCTCACACCTTCTTTCTCCATCTGCTCAATTTCTTCCAGACATTCCTCTGCATTCAGAGATTCCAGTGACCGGTGTTCCAGGATCAGGCGTTCACACATGTCCTGCATCTTCAAAATACCTTCCTTTCGATGTTCCAGTTCTTTGAGATGCTGTTCCAGACAGATCTGCAGGCTTTTCTTTTTCTCGAAGAGAAGTTTCATTTCTTCTATGGAAATATCCATCTTGCGGAATAATTTAATTTCCTGTAGTCGGATGACATCCCCCTGATGATATTCCCGGTATCCGTTTTCGGCACGCTCTACATTAAGAAGCCCCTGGTCCTCATAAAAACGGATGTTTTTTCTTGTGATTCCGACAAGCTCTTCCACCTGTTTGATCTTCATCATGCTACCTCTTACTTTCCCGACAGCCTGAAAACCGTTCAAATCGCTGTCTGTATCTGTTTTATACAGCTTCCATAAGGTGGAAGGTCAAGTGTTTTTTTTAATTTTCTGTATATTTTACAAATGGATATGTTTTTCCATGATTGGTCAGTTCCAACCCGTTTTCTGTTTCCTCATATGAAAATTCTATAGTATTGGACATGGTATTAATTTCCCATCCAGACGGATAATATTCCTTATCTGTCATGAGATTATCAATCTTCAGTTTTATTGTATCCGCATCCAGATTTATGATCGTTCCGGCAAGACCAGGGTCTCCCGCCTCACCATCATAAATCATCAGTACCGGTGGTTTCGTTGTAAAGAATCCGTCTGCCTCTGTATAAATAGCCATCTCCCAGAAACATCCATTATCATAATATTCATCATCATCCATGTCATCATCAGATGGAACTCCATATCCACCTTCAAATCGACCCAGAATTTCCTGGTCTACCTTTCCGGGAATCGGATAAAAATACCACACACCAGCAGCTACTGCCAATGCTGCCAAAATTCCTACGGTAATAAGTATTTTCTTTTTCATCATCCTTGTCCTCCTGTAATGCAAAACTTTTTATTCATGTTTCTATATTAAAACGCAAGTTTTACATTTTTGTCTTTTCGCTTCTCATGATCACGATCAACGACATGAACAGGAGGAACATTGGATAAAAAAGCTTTGGCATAATCTGAAATGCAGAAATTTCACTGCCCAGCTCATTAACTGCTGAAATAGCCACCAGCATCTGTGCTCCGTAAGGAATGATTCCCTGAAAGATACAGGAAAAAGTATCCAATATAGAAGCTGTTTTTCTTGGTGTGATTCCATATTCCTGTGCCATCTCTTTCGCAATCGGATTAGCCATAACAATGGCAACTGTATTGTTTGCTGTCGCAATGTCCATCATTCCAACAAGAAGTCCCATTCCAAGCTGTACGCCCCTTTTTCCGCGGAAGATTTTACGTATCCAGCCAAGCAGTGCATCAAATCCACCATATTCACGAATCAATGCACACATCGCTGCAACAAGAATCGCAACTATACATGTTTCAAACATTCCCGACACACCAGACCCCATATTGGTCAGAAGTTCCACCGGTACAATGTGTCCTCCGGCAAGCATAATGATTGCACCAGAAACAATTCCCATCAAAAGAACTACAAAAACATTGATTCCTATAATACCGCCAATTAGTACCAACACATACGGCAGTACCTGCAGCAAATGATATTCCTGACTGATATGTCCCTGAATTTCTGTCTGAAAAGAAAGAAACAGGATTACGGCCAGCGTTACTACTGCTGCCGGAAATGCAATCCAAAAATTTTCCCGGAATTTATCCTTCATCTCACAGCCCTGTCCATTACAGGCAGCAATCGTAGTATCAGAAATAAAGGAAAGGTTATCTCCAAACATTGCCCCTCCCATAACGGAAGCTACACAAAATGCAAGGTCAAAACCTGACGCACTGGAAACAGCCGCCGAGATTGGTACCAGAAGTGTAATTGTTCCCACAGAAGTTCCCATTGCTACCGACACAAAGCACGCTACAACAAATAAAACTGCCACTGAAAATCTTGCCGGTATCAGTGTCAGCATAAAGTATGCTACACTTTCTGCACTATTTCTTCCAACCACACCAACAAAAGACCCTGCTGCAAGAAAAATCAGAAGCATGGTAATAATATTTTTGTCTCCTACTCCATGTGCCATAATTTCCAGTTTCCTTTCAAAATTCACCTCTCTGTTCTGCAGACAGGCAACCAGAATTGCAGCCAGAAATGCAACCACGATCGGTACATTATAAAATCCCATCGGAATTCTCATTATATATTCAAATAAAATCCCCAGACCAAGGTAGAGTATGAGAAATACACCAATTGGCAGAAGGGCGATGACATTGCCTTTTTCTTTTTTCATTATACAAACCTCATCCTTTTCATAATATAGAAAAATATTGCAGAATAACTTTCTGTTATTGAACATTTCCTATTACATAAAAAATATGGGAAGGCTAAGCTTCCCATGTAAAAATCTTTATCTCTGTCATTATAATAGGTTATTTCTCTGGTTCTGTCAATCCCAGACGGCGATTGGCTTTCCCTGTTCCGTACACTGCGTGCCAAAACATATATCAGATGTGAGATGACTCCCACCTCTGTAGGTGGCGAGTAACAAATCAGTATCAGTGGTGGGAGTCAATCCCCCATCTGATATAGCCTCCGGCAGGATTGCAGAGATGCGCAGAAGAAGTATGTCATGCATTGCATGACGCGCATCTCGCAGCAAGAATGCAGAAGCATTCTTGAAAAGACTAACCGTCTAAAAGGTGGGAATCTTCTCGACTGAGGTAAACAATAACTCAGCTCTTACCGTACCAGCTTTATCACTGCCGTGTTTGCATAGGTCAGCGGATCATTATGGATAAAAAAGATTCTTCCATCCACCGGTGCATACAGTGTCTCTATCAGTTCACTCTCATAAGGATGAATGATGTTTGCAAGTGGCTGTCCTACGCATATAAAAAGAAGTAAACTGAATTCCAAACTGATATTTTGAGATTTCACGAAATACACCATCTGCAATCCTCTGTGTTGTCTCTCCCAGATCATATCCCGGAAACATTCTGTTGATATCCGTATTATCCGTCGGCCAGAAACGCTTCTGTATATTCATGGAGTATGGATTTAACGATGGAATGATCAGTATTTTATGACCTTCACAGATCCGCCCTTCCGCTTCCAGCTGCCGAAACTTTTTCACCAGCTTCGAACAGCAGTAGATCTGCTGCACTTCATTTCCTCTGGAGCTTCCCACAATGCAGACGGACTTTTCACCTTCTCCAGAGGGTTGCAGAGTGCCAGTGGCACTCGTTTTGCAACGACCAAAGTGAAACGGAGACCTGTGACCCTCTGATTACATAGAAACCAGTAAAGGAATCCAATGGAAAGGAGGGCTAAGCCAATGAGTATTGTTGACTTCATAGCAGTAGTGAGCTTCGGCTTAACCTGCTTTAGTATCGGATATACATTAGGCAAAGATAATCATAAACCACAAAAATAACCGCCCTGTCTGCAAACTAAGCGGTTATCTTTGATAGATATTCTAAATAGTATAACGGACTAACCGTCTATCGGTAGCACTCTTTTTCTATAATCATATTATCACGCATCTGTGGAAATGTCAAAAAGTTCTTTTTCCATAGTATATAATACGAATTTGAAAATACTTATAAGCAGAAAAAATACACCAGTACCAGCTTGATCACAGCAGCTCCACCAAAAGCAACAACTGCAGTTACAACTAATTGCATAGGT
>CAKRPO010000004.1 GCA_934378195.1 uncultured Blautia sp. | reverse complement strand
GGATGGATTGAAGTTGGATATACTTTTTCAGATGAAACGGTATTCCAGGATGTGCTGGAATCTGTAAAAAATCAGTTTAAAGATAAGCTGGCCAAAGAAAAAGTTGCCATGGATATGAATGGTTATGTACGTATCGAGAAGAATCCTCTGGTGCGTGCGGTCCCTCTGGAAATCAAGAAATATTTCATGATGGCAGGTGCAAATCTGGGAAGCCGGAGTGTAACAGCGGTTTATTCAAATATAGGAATTCTGAGATTTCCGGAGGAGTACAAAGCATATATTGACCGGTTTGGAATCTTTGCAAGTACGAATTCCCTGCAGCTCTGTTCCTGTTCTTATGAAGATCAGATGGTGCTTGGGTTTACGTCCAAGATACCGGATGACAGCATCCAGAAAAACTTTATGCGGATGCTTCGTGAAGAGGAGATACCATATAAAGAAGAGAAAAATGACTTCCCCGGATGCGGTGAACAGAATAAAAAAGAAGAAATAAAAATTTTGCAGACTTTTACGTTTCTGTGCCTTGCGGTGGCAGTGATCTGTGGAATGATCAATTATCTTATGATGGAAACACTGAACTGGTTCTGGTTTGCAGCAGCAGGATGTGCCTGCGCATGGCTGGTTGTAAATGTGGCATATTTTAAGAGAAGAAATATACTGAAAAACCTGACCTGGCAGCTTTTGATCATAACTGTTCTGTGTATTTTATGGGATCATTTTACCGGATGGAAGGGCTGGTCGATTGACTTTGTTTTTCCATTTGGAACACTGGCGGTGCTTGGTTCTATACCTGTGATCGCAGGCGTCAGCCATCTGGAACCGGAAGAATATCTGTATTATCTGCTTCAGGCAGCGATGATCGGATGTGTGCCGGTAATCCTGATCTGGACAGGAATTGTGAAGTATACACTACCGTCAGTACTTTGTACAGGTATCAGTTTTCTGGCACTGGCAGGAATGTTCATCTTCCAGAAGAAGGATACTCTGCGAGAATTCCGAAAGAAATTACGGATGTAAAAGCAGAGGTATCAGAATGTAAACACTGTGTTGAAGAAACAACTAGGATAAAGTAAATTATCAACTGAGGAAGAGTGCAAAAACTCTTCCTCTTGTGTTATGATAAAAGAGCTAATATAAAGGGAAAGGTAGAATATAAAAACATGAACTATAAGTTTACGAAGGATGATACATGGGCGATGAAGGGAATTTCGATTCTTTTTCTTGTGTGTATCCATTGTTTGTCTCAGGAACGTATACAGAGCTTAGATATCAGCTTTTGGCCGCTGCATGCCAATATTGCAAGGTGGTGTATCAGACTTACCGGTCAATGTGTGGGAATGTTTGTTTTCCTGTCAGCTTATGGCATGACATTATCAACCAAAAAACAATATCCGGATTTTGAATTTACAAAACAACAGGCAACTGAGAGTGTAGTGAAACGTTATCTGAGACTGGTATTTAAATTTTTAATTCCGTTCTGGGTTTGCTTTGTAGTTACGCATGCACTGGGAATACAGAGATATACAAGAGGTCTTACAAGAAACTTTATCAGCATGATTGCAGATATTCTCTGTATAGGAAATTTGTTTGGAATTCAGATGATGGTTCCGACCTGGTGGTATCTGAGCCTTGAAGTTATGCTGATAGTCTTTCTTCCATTAATACTGAGATTTTATAAAAAATATGGCTGGCTTTCAGTTGTAATGGCGGCTATTGCCGGAACCGTCTTTTGTCAGACGCTGCAGGAGAATTTTCTGACAAAACTTTTGTTTGCAGTTCCGCTGGCTGTCTGGTTTGCGGATCAGGGAATTCTTGAAAAACTGAAAGCGATTACACTTGTTCAGAATAAAATCTTAAACAAAATAATAAAGACCTGCATTGCTTTTGGAGTGATTTGTATTCTGTGTATATTCAGGGATAAATTTAAGATGAGTAATACAAACTTTACGTTTGTTCTGCTTGGACTAATGGCTACAGCACTGATCTATTTCTTTTACGAGTTTATTATTGATCTGCCGGGGCTTCGGCAGATACTGATCTTTTTTGGAAAGCATTCTGCAAATATATTTTATATACATTCGTTTGTAAGGGGAGCGTGGTTAAAAAAGGTTACATATTCATTTCATTCAGCATGGATGATCGTTGCTTTTGTATTTTTTGTAACGCTGGCTATTTCCATAGCGATTGAATTTGTAGCATCCAGGAGTGGCTATAATCGACTGACCGAAAAAATTGTAAAAAAAGTAACAGCAATTATAAGGTAATGTATCTTTATAATCAAATTGCGAAAGAATGGAATAGATAATATAATAAGTACTATAAAAAAGTGCTGAACGGGGATTTGAATATGGAGAACACAGGAATTAATCCAAAGGTTATAGCAGAAATAAGACATTTTGCGGAAATATATAAGGTAAAAAAAGTACTTTTGTTTGGATCGCGTGCACGTGGAGATTTCAGAAGAACCAGTGATATTGATCTGGCGGTAAGTGGCGGAGATTTCAACAGATTTGCTTTGGATGTGGACGAAGAAACAAGTACATTGTTGGAGTATGATATTGTAAATCTGGATGCTGAAATGCAGGATGAATTACGGGAATCGATAGAAAAGGAAGGACGGATATTATATGAAAAAATATGAAAATTTTTGTTCTTCATTAGGAAATATGAAAGATATTTATAATTA
The DNA here is from genome assembly GCA_934378195.1 of uncultured Blautia sp. Classification (GTDB taxonomy): domain Bacteria; phylum Bacillota; class Clostridia; order Lachnospirales; family Lachnospiraceae; genus Blautia_A. Next base: position 99,906 of record CAKRPO010000004.1, on the reverse strand, counting down.
TGAAGAACCATATGATAATGTTGTACTTACCGGATTGGTTGGATTATATGAAATTACATTTGAACAGTCATGGAAAATGATGAAGGAAATCCTGCAGAATCATGGATATGAAGAAGGTGCAACAGGATCACCTAAGATCATTTTAAAAACCGCGTATAAAGCAGGCATGATAAAAGATGAAGAACTGTGGCTGAGGGCATTACGGGCACGAAATAATGTAACGCATTCTTATAATCAGAAAATTGCCTTAGGTATTGTTAATGAGGCAAAAACTGAATTTTATAAGATGTTTGTTGAGTTAAAAGAAGAAGTTGAAAATGGGTGGTTATAAAATTGGAGGGAGAGTGCAAAAACTCTTCCTCTTGTGTTATGATAAAGAGAAATTACTATTTTGATAAGAATGAAGTAACAATAAACTACGAAACAACAAAATCAAGATTACGAGAAAGGAAAATACCGATGTTAGAATGTGATTATGAAGTGAAACAGATCGATGGAGATTATGCACATCTGCAGAGAATCGACCGCCCGGAGGAGGAATTGAAGCTGGTTGCGAGGGCGCTTCTTCCGGTGGAAATCTACGAGGGCTGTATCTTACATTATGAAATGATGCAGTATTCTATGAAATAATCCTCAGGAGAAGTACAATGGAGCAGTATTACTACAACCATATGGATAAACAGAAACAGGCTGCTTATCATGGCATCCTTCAGGGAATCACCAGCCTGGCGGATGAATTCCAGATTCCGGCACTGGATGGAGAAGATTTGTACAATGTTTTCTTTCAGCTGCGGCTGGATCATCCGGAGATTTTCTGGGCGACGGGATATAAATATCGTTATTATAAAGATTCACCGAACATTATTTTTATCCCGGAATATCTGTTTGATAAGGGAAAAATAAAAGAGCATCAAAAGGCAATGAAATCCAGAGTAGAGAAGCTGGTGCGCCCGGCACAGAGCCTTTCGGAGTGGGAAAAAGAGAAATATGTACATGACTTTATCTGTCAGAATGTACATTATGATAAACTCAAAAAGGCATATTCCCATGAGATCATTGGACCACTGGGACAGGGCGTTGGCGTCTGCGAAGGCATTGCCAAAGCAGTCAAGGTACTTCTGGATGCGTTGGGAGTCTGGTGTGTGATCGCGATATGCGGCAACAATCCGGAAAAAGGGATCAAATACCGCCATACCTGGAACATTGTCCGAATCGGCGGTACATACTATCATCTGGATGCAACATTTGACAATACACTTGGAAACAGTGATAAAGCTGCAGACATCCGTTATGATTACTTTAATCTGGACGATGGACATGTTTTTAAAGACCATGAGCCACTGATCGCAGCAGCACCGCACTGTACAGACCATGATCACTTTTATTACAAAGAAAAGAAACTGTCATTCACAAAGACAGAAGATGTGTATAAACGTTCACTTCAGGCAGCCAAAAAAGGAAAAACACTGACCTTTCACTGGAGAGGCGGCTATCTGACAAGAGAGGTTCTGAATGAACTTCTTGGACTGATCCGCAAAGCCGGTGAAGAGAAAAATAAAACGGCGGTTGTCAATATCAACTGGCCGCAGGCTGTATTGCGCCTGTATTATACAGAGGCACAGATGCAGGAATGCATCACGATGGAGGATGCGAATGAAGGGGAAAAGGAATAACACGAAATTCTGAGTTTTGGTAATAAAAGGGGAGACATATATGCTTGAAACATTCAATGTTTTACGTATCGATGAGCCTGATTTCGGATGTGAGGGGCGTCCGGACGGGATGGAAGTGAAGGATAATGTCCTTCTGAAAAGCAATTATACAGGTCAGGAGATGACCGTTCAGGAAAAAGATGCCCGGTTATATGAGCTGGACATCAATGAGGGAGACAAAGTATTTCTGATTGAAGGGGAAATGCGGAAACTCCGCTGAGAGCAGAGGATTAGCTGATGCAGCTCTTAAAATTCATAAGGGTACAGACAAATATATGCAAAGGACACTAAAAGATGGGATTTGAATTAAATATACTTGACTGGTTCCAGACATTGCATACGCCGATGATGGATAAACTAATGACTTCAGTCACAAAGCTTGGGGATGCCGGGATATTCTGGATTATACTGACTCTAATCTTTCTTATTATACCGAAAATGAGAAAGACAGGTGTGACCATGGCAGCTGCACTCATCGTAGATTTATTATTATGTAATGTATTGTTAAAGAATCTTGTAGCACGAACCAGACCGTATGATGTGAATACGACAGTAGAATTACTGGTTGCAAAGCTTCGCGATTATTCATTTCCGTCTGGACATACAGCGGCCTCCTTTGCATCAGTGACAGCACTGTACCTGTCAGGAGAAAGAAGGATTTGGATTATAGCTCTTGTGATTTCATGTCTGATAGCTGTATCCAGATTGTACTTGTATGTGCATTATCCAACAGATGTTCTGGGTGGAATCATTTTTGGATGCCTTTCCGGATGGATTGGATATCACATTGTAAAATTGGCAGAAGGGAAAAAGATAGTAAGATAATCATGCACAAGATCAGAGTATCCATATGTTTTTATGGAAGAGTCCAGGGAGTCGGATTTCGCTACAAGCTGAGGTATCTGGCTGAGAAATACAGTGTGACCGGCTGGGCACGAAACGAATATGACGGCTCCGTCTCCACAGAATTGCAGGGACTGGAAGAAGATATTGACAAGATCCTGCAGGCACTTTACAATGACCGTTATATAGAGATTGACGATATCCGAAAACGCAGTCTTTCGGTTGATGAGGGAGAATATGGATTCGGAGTCAGATACTAGAGGAGGACGTACGGATGGACGAATTATACCAGGCAATTGAAGAGAAGATTAAGGCAGCAGGATACCCAAGAGAAATTTCCGGACAGGCTGTTTATGAAGATATCTGCGATCAGATTGAAGGAAAAGAAAACGGCAGTTATGTATTACTGTCCAAGTTTGAGGACGATGTGATCTTTGAATATCACATTACCATTATGGATCATGAATTTAATCTTGGAATTCTTACCATGAGACTTCCGGAAGGTGTATACGCAGCAAATTTTGATGAATGATGAACGTTATTCAAATGACTGAGCGGGTGAGAGCCTGCTCTTTTACTTTACAGGAAATAAATACACAGGGGGGATTATTATGTGGATCTTATTTGCAATAGGATCTTCGTTTTTTGCGGGAATTACGGCAATTCTTGCGAAGTGCGGAATCCAGAAAACGGATTCTGATGTGGCAACAGCGGTCAGGACGATCGTAGTTCTTTTATTTTCCTGGCTGATGGTGCTTGTGACAGGAACACTGTCCGGAATAAAGGACATCAGCGGAAATACACTTTTGTTCCTGATATTGTCCGGCATGGCGACGGGAGCATCCTGGCTCTGCTATTTCCATGCACTCCAGAAAGGCGATGTCAACAAGGTTGTGCCGATCGATAAATCCAGTACGATTCTGACGATTCTTCTGGCACTGATTTTTCTGCATGAAGGATTATCCTGGGCAAAAGCAGGATGTGTCTGTCTGATCGGAATCGGAACTATGATGATGATCACCAGAAAAGAAGGAACCGAAAACAACGGATCGAGAGACGGAAGCTGGCTGATTTATGCGGTGCTGTCAGCGGTGTTTGCCAGCCTGACGGCCATTCTTGGAAAGATTGGTATTTCCGGGATTGATTCCAATCTGGGAACTGCAATCCGTACCACAGTTGTATTGGTTATGGCATGGCTGATGGTATTTATGAAAGGAAAACAGCATGAGGTTCGGGAAATTGAGAAAAAGGAACTGCTGTTTATCGGGCTTTCCGGAATTGCAACCGGAGCATCCTGGCTGTGTTATTATCGGGCATTGCAGGAAGGCCCGGCGAGCGTTGTTGTGCCGATTGATAAACTGAGCATTCTTGTGACAATTGCATTTTCCTGGATTGTTTTCCACGAGAAGCTGACACGGAAAGCTGCGGTTGGAGTGGTACTGATCACGCTGGGAACAGTAATTATGACGATGGTGTAGAATCTATGCTTCATCTGGCGCGCAAAGCGTAACAAGTCCCTCAAAGATTGAGGGATTCAGGGAGTTTGAAGCGGACTTGTCCGCTTTGTTTTATATATATATTGTATGGCCGATATGGTTATGCTATAATACACACTAGATTAATAGGTTAAAAAGGAGCATTTTATAGTGAGTATCCATGATAAATATAAAGTATTACAGCAGAACCTGAAAGACATGGGAAGTGTTGCCGTTGCTTTTTCCAGTGGTGTGGATTCTACATTTCTTCTGAAAGCGGCGCTGGAAGCACTCGGTAAGGATAAAGTAATTGCAGTTACAGCCAGTTCCTGTTCCTTCCCGGAGAGAGAGCTGAAAGAAGCAACAGAATTCTGCAAAGAAAATGGTGTTCGTCACATTGTCTGTAAATCTGAAGAACTGGATATTGATGGATTCCGTCAGAATCCGAAGAACCGCTGCTATCTGTGCAAGCATGAACTGTTTGAGAAAATCTGGGAGATTGCAAAAGAAAACGGTATGAATGCAGTAGCCGAAGGTTCCAACATGGATGATAACGGCGATTATCGTCCGGGTCTGATTGCAGTCAAAGAACTTGGTGTCAGCAGCCCGCTTCGCCAGGCAGAGCTTTATAAAGAAGAAATCCGTGAACTGTCCAAAGAGATGGGCCTTCCGACCTGGGACAAACAGTCCTTCGCCTGTCTTTCTTCCCGTTTTGTGTACGGAGAGACCATCAGCGAGAAAAAACTTGGTATGGTAGACAAGGCAGAACAGCTTCTTCTGGATATGGGATTCCATCAGGTACGTGTCCGTATTCATGGAAACATCGCCAGAATTGAAGTTCTTCCGGAAGAAATCTGCAGGATTGTTGAAGAAGAAAACAGAACCAGAATTGCAAAGCAGCTTAAGGAATACGGCTTTGATTACGTGACTTTGGATCTTCTGGGATATCGTACCGGAAGTATGAATGAAACATTGGATGAAAAAGAAAAGGAGATTAAATAAATGCTGAATCAGTTTTCCAGAACAGAACTGTTATTTGGTAAGGAAGCAATGGAGAAACTGGCCGGTTCCAGGGTGGCTGTTTTTGGAATTGGCGGGGTTGGTGGATACACCGTGGAGGCACTTGCGCGAAGCGGAGTCGGTGCCATTGACCTGATCGATGATGACAAAGTGTGTCTGACCAACCTGAACCGTCAGATCATTGCGACCAGAAGCACTGTCGGTAAGTACAAAGTTGATGTCATGAAAGACCGTATTCTCGATATCAATCCAAAGGCAGAAGTCAATGTTCACAAGTGCTTTTATCTGCCGGAGACGAAAGATGAGTTTGATTTTTCTCAGTATGATTATGTGGTAGATGCAGTGGATACGGTCACTGCAAAGATCCAGCTCGTCATGGAGGCCAAAGAAGCCGGTGTGCCGATCATCAGCAGCATGGGAGCAGGAAACAAACTTGATCCGACTGCTTTCCAGGTAGCAGATATCTACAAGACTTCTGTCTGCCCACTGGCAAAGGTTATGCGTCGTGAACTCAAGAAACGTGGAATAAAGAAACTGAAAGTTGTATATTCTCAGGAAAAACCAACCCGTCCGATCGAGGATATGTCAATCAGCTGCCGGTCACATTGCATCTGCCCTCCGGGGGCTGCACACAAATGTACCGAGCGTCGGGATATCCCGGGGTCAACTGCATTTGTGCCATCTGTAGCAGGGTTGATCATCGCAGGCGAGGTAATTAAGGAACTTGCCGCAAAAGTGAATTAATGATAAGATAAATCAGATGTGAGATGAAAACCCAGATTTTGCACAAAGGGGAGAAATGCATGAATAGAAAATGGAAAGGTACAACCATGCTGGCTCTGTTCATGGCGATGTCCATGGCAGGAAATTCCATGGTATATGCAGGTGAGTCTGTTCTGGTTAAAACAGAGGAAACTGCGAAAGAGGATGTCACGAAAGAAAATCCTGAAAATGAAGCCGAAGATGATATTGTAGTATGTAATGAGGGAGAACATGAACTGGTAGAAAGTGAAGTGATCCTTCCGACCTGTACGGAAAAAGGATATTCTCTTTATAAATGCAAAGTGGATGGCTGTACGTATGAAGAAAAGAGAGATGAGACAGCGGCACTTGGTCATGATATGAAAGAAGTATCCATTCAGGAAGCAACTGCAGATACCCCTGGTGTTATTACTTACAAATGTCAGAGACAGGGCTGCGATTATACAGAGCTGACCAGGATTCCGGCAAAGGATCCGAATGCTTCTGATGAGACAGACAATGACAAAATATCTGATTCTGATACAAAAACGAATGAGAAACCTGGTACTGACAACGCAGATTCGGCTAAGTCCAATACGGATAACAACGCAGATACAGATAAGGGCAATCATTCGGGTGACAAGAATGATGCAAACAGTGGCGGAGACGAAGAACTTCCGGATGAGGATATTGATACAGAATATGCGGCATATGCATCATCTACTTCTACAGATATCGTGACAGAATATGACCCGGAGACGGCTGTCAGAACAATTCGCGTTGCGAAAAAGAATGCAGATAATCAGGAAGAGACAGAAGAAGTTACCGGTAAGACTGTTCCGACAGAAACCACAGAGATCAAGACAGACTCCGATGGAAATATCACAGATCTGGCGGTTTCCACAGCAATTAATGAGATTAAAAACGGATTTTCGCTGACCAGTGACAATAAGAAGCTGCACTCCATTGCGATCATTGACAAAATGGAGCCAAAGAAGCACTGGATCACACTGTGTGCGAAGGAAACGGCATCTGAACTTGGAATTCATTTTCACAAAGAAGGTAATAAAGTCATTATAACGCTTACGGAAAATGAAAAGAGATTAAATATCATCAACCTTTCCGACACAGAGAAAGAACTGGTGCTCACAACTTCTACAGGTGGAACCTGTGTGATAAACAAGGAGGTTCGCAGAGTTTCTGTTGATAAAGATGGAAAGTATTCCGATAAGAAGACTCTGGGAAAGAAGAACCAGATCATTATAAATGATGCGGATAGCAACAAAGCATATCTGGAACTTGCCTATGTGAAAGATGAGGATGAAACAGCAGCTTCCGGAAAAGGCGAAGAGACTACCGGGGATCTGGAAAGCGGAAATTCTAAAGCAGAGACTATGGCATCAGGAGAGTCTGAATCAAAAGGTTCTGATGCAGAAAAGAAGAAAGATCCGGACGAGGAATTATACTGGATTCAGCCTTATGGAGATGAAGATCAGGAGCCGATCGTGATCACGATTTATAAGAAATAGTAAAAACAACAGGTCATTATCACCTATTTCAGGGGATAATGACCTTGTTCATTTTTGTATACAATTTTACAAAACAGTTGAGATTGTTGCTGTAAACGGATTAATACTGTCCAACAATGCTTGCTTTGAGAAGATTTGTGTTGCCAGAATGTCCAAGCGGAACACCAACAGTAAGAACAACAACATCGCCTTCTTTGACATAACCGTTTTCTTCGGCTGCTTCTGTAGCATGAAGAAGAAGGATTTCCATACTGTATTCTTCCCTGGTGAGAAGTGGAGTAACACCCCAAACCAGGTTCAGCTGACGCCAGATACGTTCATCCGGAGTACATGCGATGATCTGACATCCAGGACGGTATTTGGAAACCATACGTGCAGTGTTTCCGGAACGGGTAACGGCGATGATGGCTTTGGCATTCAGGTCGATCGCTGTCATGCAGGTTGCATGAGAGATCGCTGTAGTTACATTTTCAGTGTGCTCCTTAGAAGAAGTGTTGAACTGTTTATTATAGTCAATATCTGCTTCTGTACGAATTGCAATCTTGACCATAGTCTTGAGTGCTTCTACCGGGTATTTACCAGCTGCAGTTTCACCGGAAAGCATGATAGCACTTGTTCCCTGATAGATCGCATTGGCAACGTCAGTGGTTTCCGCACGGGTCGGACGCGGGTTTTTGATCATGGAATCCAGCATCTGTGTAGCTGTGATAACCTGTTTGCCTGCGGTGTATACCTTGGCAATGATGTCTTTCTGGATGACCGGAACGTCCTCAAGCGGGATCTCAACACCCATGTCACCACGGGCAATCATGATACCGTCAGCAGCTTCGATGATACTGTCGATGTTGTCAACACCCTGCTGGTTCTCGATCTTGGCGATGATCTTGATGTCATTTCCACCGTTTTTCTGAAGGATATCACGGATCTCTTTGACATCGGCAGCAGTTCTTGTAAAGGAAGCAGCGATGAAATCATAGCCTTCTTTGATACCGAAGAGGATATCGTCGTGATCTTTCGGGCTGATGAATGGCATGTTTACTTCTACGCCAGGAAGGTTGACACCTTTCTTATTGCCGAGAACACCACCGTTTACTACTTTACAGACAATGTCCTGACCTTTGATCTTCCTGACTTCAAGTCCGATCAGACCATCATCGATCAGAATGCTGTTGCCTGGTTTGACATCTTTGTATAATTCCTTATAGGTAACAGAAACGATCTTCTCGTTTCCCATAATTTCTTCTGCGGTTAAGGTAAATTCCTGACCTTCCTTCAGTGTGACCTTTTCATTCTCAAATTCGCGGATACGAATTTCAGGTCCTTTTGTATCGAGAAGCGCAGCTACCGGTTTATCAAGACGTGTACGAATTTCTTTTAATTTATCAATACGACCTTTCTGCTCGTCATGTAATCCATGAGAGAAGTTGAAACGTGCTACGTTCATGCCTTCTTTAACGAGCTGTTCCAGAACACCGTCCTTATCAGTAGACGGACCAAGGGTACAGATAATTTTTGTTTTGCGCATTCAAATTCCTCCTACTTTTTTCCTAAAAAATACACCTTTATTCTAACACAATATTTTCAATGTACAAGTAAAGTTTTTGATAAAATACACGTTAAATTTATAACATTTTTAACACAATATATAACAAGAATTCGCCCTGAGCATAAATGCTCAAAAGAATTTTGTAAATAAAAAAGAAAACCGATGCCTGGTTCCTTTCATTTAAAAGGTTGCAGGCATCGATTATAAAAATTCAAGTCGAACATCTCGATAAATTGAGCTTTGATTCTACGATTCCAGGGAGTCGAGAATGCAGAGGCATTAGAAACGAGTATGGCGATTGATGTATTTTGCTTTATATTTTGAGTATACGATTGTCTGATCTTTGTACAGTCCATAATATCCGGAAACGGCATAACTGATGGAAACTGCGATCAGATAATAGGATGCACCGCGGAAACCAAACAGCTCAAAGGCAATCAGGATCGAGGTGATCGGGCAGTTAGTAACGCCACAGAAAAGTGCAGCCATTCCGGCGGCGGCGCAGATGGACGGAGAAAGTCCAATCAGGTGTCCCATAACACATCCGAAGGTTGCTCCGATACAAAATGAAGGTACGATCTCACCACCACGGAAGCCGGCGCGCATCGTCAGTGCAGTGAGCAGGATCTTCCAGAAAAAGTCCAGCGGACGGGCCTGTCCGTCTTCGACAGCAAGCTCGATCAGGCCGTTGCCGGCACCCATATAATCGGTAGTTCGCAGGAAAAGTGTGATTATAATAATGATAATACCTGCGGCAGCAATACGGATATATGGATTCTTAAAAAATCTTGCGTAGAGCTTGCTCACACCCTGCAGTGCCATGCAGAAAATGATGCTGATGGCAGCACAGGCAACGGCAACAATTACCATCTTGAGACCTGTTTCGACGGTCAGTTCCGGGATATTAACTACATGAAAAGACTCCGGATTGATGCCAAAACCGGCGGCAAATTTAGAAGCAATAATGGATGCGATCACGCATGGAACCAGTGCGGCATAGTACATAATGCCGACGCTCACGACCTCCATGGAAAAGACGGCAGCAGCCATCGGCGTACCAAAAACGGCGGAGAAAGCAGCGCTCATACCGCACATGACCATGACATGACGGTCTTCTTCATCAAGCCGGAACCAGCTTCCGAGCTGATTGCCAATGCTGCCTCCGAGCTGGATCGCAGCACCCTCACGACCGGCAGAACCACCTGCAAAATGTGTCAGGATAGTGGAAATAAAGATCAGTGGAGCAGAGCGGAATGGTACATCATCCTGCGAGCGGATCGTGGATAAAACCTGGTTGGTTCCGCCGTCTTCCTGACCGAATTTCTGATAAAGAAAGACGATAATGAGACCGGCAACGGGCAGCAGAAAAAATACCCAGAAGTGCTCTGTTCGATAGCTGGTCACATACTTTAATGCTCTGGCAAAAAGGCTGCTGATGAAGCCGACACTTAATCCCGTCAGCACTGCCAGAAGCAGCCATTTGATCAGATTTGTCATATCATACCGGATGTGCCCGGCATAATAGTGCAGGTCATGGATTTCCTCCGGATTTTTGTTATCCTGTGTGTTATTCATAGTTTGATTTTATTCCTGTGTAATACCAGTTACTTCGTATCCGGCATCCTTGATTGTCTGGCGTACCTTGTCTTCATCTACTTTCTCCGGTGCTGTGAAGACGGTGGTGTTGCTTTCGTGAGAAGATACAACGTCCTCTGCGCCGAAGGCCTTTTTGATTGCTTCATTTACATGTGCTTCGCAGTGTCCGCACATCATTCCCTCAACATTAACTGTAACTTTTACCATAGTTTTTTGCTCCTTTTTTTTCTTATTATTATAATCATTTTTTTCTTCAATGGAAATGGTTTGTTTGATTTTTTTGTCCTTTTTTGCGTCATGGATCTTAAACAGATTCAGACGAAGGGCATTGGTGACAACGCAGAAGCTGGAAAGACTCATTGCAGCGGCACCAAACATCGGATTCAGTGTCCATCCAAAGATCGGGATCCATACGCCGGCAGCCAGCGGAATGCCGATCACATTGTAGAAAAACGCCCAGAAAAGATTTTCGTGAATGTTTCTCAATGTAGCACGGCTGAGACGGACAGCGGCAGGAACATCACTCAGGCGGCTCTTCATCAGGACGACATCAGCGGCATCGATCGCGATATCTGTTCCGGCACCGATCGCAATTCCGATATCTGCACGGGTAAGGGCCGGGGCATCGTTGATACCGTCACCGACCATGGCAACCTTGCCCTGTTCTTTCAGAGAACGAATTACGCTTTCTTTGCCATCCGGGAGAACACCGGCGATGACATCGTCTACACCTGCCTGAGCACCGATCGCTCTTGCGGTACGTTCATTGTCACCGGTCAGCATAACAACACGGATTCCCATATTTTGGAGTTCTCTGACTGCCTGCGGGCTGTCCTCTTTGATGACATCAGCCACGGCGATAATACCGACCAGTTTACCATTTCGGGCAAAAAGGAGAGGAGTTTTTCCTTCTTCGGCAAGCTTTTCTGCCTTCTGGGAGAGAGCGGCAGGAACGCTTACCTGGCTGCTGATAAATTTCATACTTCCGCCGATCAGGGTTTCGCCATTCAGTGAAGCAGAAAGTCCGTTTCCGGGAAGAGCATGGAAATCGGTGACTTCAGGTGCTGTAAGACTCTGTTCTTCGGCATGTTTGAGAATTGCTTTTGCAAGCGGATGCTCGCTCTTTTTTTCCAGGGCAAATGCCATGGTAAGGAGTTCCTGCTCAGAAATCTCATCTGCCGGGAGCAGGTCTGTCACTTCCGGCTGACCACTGGTGATCGTGCCTGTCTTGTCCAGAGCAACGATCTGGACTTTGCCTGCTTCTTCAAGAGAAACAGCAGTTTTGAACAGGATCCCGTTCCTGGCACCCATTCCGTTACCGACCATGATCGCTACCGGAGTGGCAAGTCCGAGTGCACATGGACAACTGATGACGAGAACGGAAATTCCGCGGGCAAGTGCATAGCCGAATTCGTGTCCGGTCAAAAGCCAGATGATCGTTGTAATAATAGCAATTGTGATGACTGCCGGTACAAACACACCGGAAACGCGGTCTGCGATTTTGGCGATCGGAGCTTTGGTAGCGGCTGCATCGCTTACCATTTTGATGATCTGGGAGAGGGTGGTATCTTCACCAACACGGGTTGCTTCGCATTTGATAAAACCTGACTGGTTGACAGTAGCGGCGGATACAAGATCACCGGCAGCTTTGTCGACCGGGATACTTTCGCCGGTAAGTGCGGATTCATTGACTGCACTGCTTCCTTCGATGATCGTGCCGTCAACCGGGATGTTTTCACCAGGACGGACCACAAAGATGTCTCCCTTGTGGACCTGTTCGATCGGAACGGTTGTTTCCTGACCATCACGGAGAACAACAGCGGTTTTTGGTGCAAGTTTCATGAGGCTTTTGAGTGCGTCAGTTGTTTTTCCCTTGGAACGGGCTTCGAGCATTTTGCCAACAGTGATCAGAGTCAGGATCATTGCGGCAGATTCGAAGTAAAATTCCATCATGTAGTTCATGACAGCGGCGGAATCACCGTCCACCTGTGCTCTTGTCATGGCGAAGAGCGCATACACGCTCCAGACAAAAGAAGCCATGGAGCCGAGGGCAACGAGTGTATCCATATTCGGGGAACGGTGCCACAGACTCTTAAATCCACTGATGAAAAATTTCTGGTTGATGACCATGATGATTCCGGCAAGCAGAAGCTGCACAAGTCCCATTGCAACATGGTTGTCATTGAACCATGCCGGAAGCGGCCAGCCCCACATCATATGTCCCATGGAGAAGTACATCAGTACAAGTAAAAATCCGACAGAAGCGATCAGTCGACGTTTGAGGACCGGGGTCTCATGATCTTCGAGAGCTTCCTCGGCCTCGGACATGGAAACCTGTTCTTTATGGGCTCCCTTGAGAGATGCGCCGTAACCTGCCTGCTGCACGGCGTTGATAATATCCTGGGAGGAAGCAGTTCCTTCGACTCCCATGGAGTTTGTCAGAAGGCTGACCGAGCAGGAGGTGACTCCCGGTACCTTGGATACAGCCTTCTCCACACGGGAACTGCAGGCGGCGCAGCTCATCCCGGTGACGTTGTATTGTTCCATTATAATTTTTCCTCCTTATAGTTGATAGAGTTGATGTATTACAGGTTCAATAGTTATAGCATGTAAGCCAGGCAAAAATGCTTTTGAACTTCTGAAACCTGGATGCTATTTCATCAGTTTCTGCAGGGTTGCAACAAGCTCATCGATTGTCTCATCTTTGCCGGCACGGATATCACGTGCGACGCAGGTGCGGATATGATTCGCAAGAAGCTCTTTGTTAAAGGAATTCACAGCCGCATTGACAGCTGCGGACTGGATCAGGATGTCGTTGCAGTAGGCATCATTTTCCAGCATTCCTATGATTCCCCGAATCTGCCCCTCGATACGCTTCAGGCGGTTGATGAGCTTCTTGCGGTCGGCTTCCGAACGGTCGGTGTGCTTGGTACAACAGCAGGAACAGACCGGAGCCTCCGGAGTGGTGCTATCGCTACAACAGGATTTTTCCTGAGTGGCTGGATCATCCTTTATGATCTTGGAGGTAGTATCAAAATTATTATCACTCATGGAGAGCACTTCCTTTCTTTGTATGGTGAATGGTTGCGTAGCAAGTCCCTCCGGGATTGAGGAATTCAGGGAGTTTGAAGTGGACTTGTGCGCTTTGTTCATTTATAGGATATACCCTGTGGGGGTATGCTGATTATGCTTGTAATATATACCCCATAAGGGTATTTGTCAAGGGAAAATATAGAAAACTGGACCAGAGGAAGGGAAAGCTTGTAGTGGACCAACGGGATTGGGGGAAGAAATTGACCAGAGGAAGGGAAAGCATGTGGTGGACCAACGGAATATGGGGAAGAAATTGACCCGGGGAAGGGAAAGCATGTGGTGGACCAACGGGATGTGGGGGAGAAATTGACCCGGGGAAGGGAAAGCATGTGGTGGACCAACGGGATGCGGGTCGGAAATTGACCCGGGGAAGGGAAAGCTTGTAGGAGACCAACAAAGCCGAGAGAAAAAGGATGGTCTAAGGAAGAGCAAGTTAGAATCAGGTCAATAAAACGAAGAAAAAAGGATGGTCTGGTAAAGAGCAAGTCAGAAATGAGTCAATAGAATGGAGAAAAATGAGTGGTTCAGCTGAGATTAAGTCGAATGCAGGTCATGAACTTCGACAGCCTGCCCCACACAGGACAACCTTCCCCATAAGATTTGTGGCGCATCCCCAATGCTTATGAAAGCCCAGGGGTGTCTGAGGGGACGGGCGACGTCCCCTCGGGCTGGGGCTTTAAAGTTCGATGAGAGCCAGAAAATAAGGAATAAGTGGTGCGAGCCAGAAGATGAGAGCCAGAAAATAAAGATAAGTGGTGCGAGCCAGGAAATAGAAAACAATGAAATAAAAAACGGGGTTCGGGGTCTCATACCCCGATGACCCTCCTGCTGATCAGGAACGATACCCCCGCGGTCACCGCCTCCGCAATCCAGAATGCGTTCCACACTCCGACAGCTCCGAAGAAATGACTCAGGACAAAGGCAACCGGCAGAATAATAATCAGATAACGACACAACGAAACAACCAATGAAGCCGTTCCTCTTCCAAGTCCTTCCAGTGCACCACATGCTGTAACAGATACAGAAGAAACCAGGAAACCGGCACAGATGATCCGCAGTGCTGTTTTTCCGGCGGTGATCGTCTCCGGATTTGTGGTGAACATTCCCATCAACTGTCCCGGAACAGTCAGACAGATGATCGTTCCGACAAGCATGATCACACCACTCATACAGAGCGTAACATAATAGATTTTTTTCACACGTTTATGTTCTCCGGCGCCATAATTGTAACCAATGACCGGACGCATTCCCTGTACGATTCCACTTGCCGGAAGATACAGGAATGTCTGTAGTTTGTAGTAGATTCCGAGAATCACGACATAACTCTGTGAGTAGGCTGCCAGGAGTCCATTCAGTGCAGAAACAAGCACGGAAGGAAGCGCAAGATTCAGTGCTCCCGGGATGCCGACAGAGTAAAGACGTGCTGCCAGAGCCTTGTCCGGATGCAGATATCTGCGGCTGAGTGTTACCTGAATCGGTTTCATTTTGTAAACGATCAGGTAGAAGATAAGGTTAAATACCTGGCCCAGACCGGTAGCGATCGCAGCACCCTCAATACCCATTGCAGGGAATGGCCCGATGCCGAAGATCAGCAGCGGATCGAGGATGATATTTGAAACACAGCCGACCAGAAGACCGATCATAGTGACTTTCATCTTGCCGACGCCCTGGAAGATTTTTTCATAGGCAAGGTTGATAGTATTTACCGTTGCAAACAGAAAGACAATCGTGGAATAGCGGAATCCAAGATCGATCACATCCACATCGGAAGTAAACAAAGGCAGGAATCCAGGCATGACAAGAATGCATCCGATCGTCAGGATCATACCGTGCAGGGCAGACAGCGCAAGTCCGTGAGTGGCAGCTTTGCTGGCAGTATTACGGTTGCCGGCACCAAGACAGATTGCAATCTGTGAGCTGATACCGATACCAAATCCAATTGCAATCGCATTCGCAAAATTCTGGATCGGGAAAACAAGTGACAGTGCAGTCATGGCATTTTCACTGATCTGTGCAACGAAAAAACTGTCCACAATATTGTACAGAGAATTTACAAGCATTGAGATGACCATTGGCAGAGCCATGGACAGAATCAGTGGAAAGACCGGCTTTTCTTTCATAAATGTATCGTTCATAGAAAACTCCCTTCTATATAAATAAGATTTAAGTCGAACATCTGGCTGTAGCTGCCAGGCAGACTTCAAGTCGAACATCCGTGAGACTTGGCACGTGATTCTGGTCAGCATAAGCAGACACAAAAAAACGCCGCACAACTACCGCAATGGGTAATTGTGTGGCGAAAAATGGTCGAACCTCAAAGGTTACTGCGCATAGTACCAGAAAAGTCCACACTATGTTTTGGAAATAAAAATCGTTGTGAACATTAAAAATATAAGGATTGTTCACAGCAACAAATTGTAGTTACTGTGAACAGAAACAAATTGTAACATACAAATAAGAAAAACGTCAATAGAAGATTGCATATCAATTTTCAAACATGCTATACTTATAATACCTAAAGGAGTGAAGAGATGATGAAGACTTTTAATAAAAAAACAGGCATCAGAGAACGAAAATACAAGGATAAATGGCTGCTGGAAGTAACAGTATAAAGCAAAATGAGATACTCAATCATCAATCCGAGGTATCCCCTCAAAGTTAGATGGTTAAGTATCTCATTTTTAATCGCAGCAAGAATGCTGGAGCATTCTTGAATTGTCTTAACTCAAATCTCCAGATCATCGGCATTGGCCATATAAGTCTGGGTATACAATACGACGGTATCTCCCTCAAGCAGTGTCAGGTTACCACTTGGAATGATCATTTTGCCCTGGCGTCTGACCAGAACAATGATCGAATGCCGGGAAATATCCAGATCCCGGATCTTCTGGTTAGTCCATGGATTGCGCTGCTGGAGCGTGATCTCTTTCAGCTTGATGCGGTCTTTATCCTGGAAGGATTCCGCACCGATGACCATGACGTCACCGGCTTTCAGTACAGTATCACCCTTGGGAACGAGGATGCGATGGTCACGCTGGACAACTGCAACGATAATCCTCTGTGGCAGGTGCAGATCCGCAATCCGGTGATTGACCCAGTTGTCATGTTTGTCGAGGCGGATACGAATAAAATGCACATCCTCTTCCTGACCATATTCCCCGATTCGTTTCAGTCGTGAATACTGATCGACAAAACCGGCGGAAATAATACCAGTGGGGATGGCAACCATACCGACACCAAGAAATGCAATAAAAATACCGAATATTTTGCCCATGGTGGTGACAGGATAAATATCACCGTACCCTACCGTCAGCAAAGTGGAGGCTGCCCACCAGATCCCGGAAAAAGCATTGGTAAAAACTTCCGGCTGCGCTTTATTCTCCAAACTATACATACAAAGACTGGAGGACAGCATCAGGATCAGAATGATAAACACCGAAGACATCAGCTGTTGCTTCTTGCCAACGATAACTTCCGTGATGACATTCAGCGAGTCGTAATAGGCGTTGATGCGGAACAACCGGAAGATACGGATGATCCGGAGCATACGGAATGCGACTGCACCGGCCGGGAAAAAGAACGGCATATAATAAGGAATGAATGATAACATATCCACGATTCCGGAGAAGGAGGTCAGGTATTTCCAGATGGCCCGCGGCTCCGAGACATCAGGGTACAGATATTTCGCGGTGAAAACACGGAGCAGAAAATCGACAGCAAAAAAAGCAACCGTCAGCCGTTCCAGTGTCAGTAGCAGCGGACCATATTTCAGCTCCATGTTATCAAACGTGTACATGATGCTGACTGTCAGATTCAAAAGGATCGTAAATGTATTAAAAAAGTCATAGCCCCAGCACCAGGCGTCGTAGTTGGAGCCGATCTCGATGAGTTCAAAGAGCCTTTTGCGGCGCTTTTCCCATACAGAATTGTTCATGAATAAAGCCTCCATGGTAAGGTTTGCTGCCAGTAGAGTGCATGACATAATGGTTCACAGTAACTATGGCGGCATGTATACATTCATTTTACAGGAAATACAGAGAACCGTCAACGGATGACTTGGAGAGAAAGAAGATACGCGGTGATTTGGAATGTATTTTGAGCAAGGTGTCGTGAACGGGGTAAACAGTGATTGATTTTGTATACGACCTTATACAAGGGGGCTTCTTGCGGAGACTCTGCTGGTGTGCTACACTAAAGCAAGCCTTGAAATGAGGACGAGAATGAATTTAAAAGAAAGGAAATACATAAAAAGTAAGTAAACTATGAAAACACTTCTTACATTACAGCTCACGATCTTTCTGCTCGTGGCAATAGGATTTTTGATGAAAAAGATACATATCATCGGACCGCAGGGACAGAAAAATATCAACGATCTGGTCATTTACCTGATACTGCCGTGCAACATCCTTCATGCGTTCACCCAGAGCGCAGCGGATGGCAATTTTACAAAATATCTGCAGATTCTTTTTATCTCGATCGGAATCCAGGTGTTTTGCGTAATTTATGGAAAAATTATGTTTAAGGGCGAGGCAGAGGGTCGTTACAAATGTCTGCAGTACGGAACCATCTGCTCAAACGCCGGTTTCCTCGGTAATCCGATCGCGGAGGGAATTTATGGAATGGAAGGCCTTGTGCTTGCCAGCGTTTATCTGATTCCACAGAGAATCATGATGTGGTCCTCCGGACTGGCTGTTTTTTCCGGCAGCAGTGACAAGGTGAAAACACTGAAAAAAGTCGTGACACATCCTTGCATCCTGGCATGTGTCCTCGGCATGATTCTGATGGTTACGGGACTGCCGCTTCCACCAGGAATTGATGGCACCGTGACAGCAGTCGGAAACTGCAATACCGCGATGTCGATGATGGTTATTGGAATGATCCTGGCAGACATTGACCTCAAAGATTTCTGGGACTGGACCGTTGTGAAATACACCGTCCACAGATTGATAATCATCCCGGCAGTCGTTTATATCGTATGCCGCTTCCTGCCACTGAGCAAAACAGTGCTTGGCCTGTGCGTCCTTCTGGCAGCCATGCCGGCTGGTGCGACAACCAGTATCCTGGCCGAAAAATACCAGGTCGATTCCCCATTTGCAACAAAAATGGTCATTTTTTCCACACTGCTGTCCCTCCCGACGATATGCTTGTGGAGTATCTTTTTGCAGTAGAAATTACTTGCTTTTGTATGATAACCATACAGAATAATGTTATAATACGGAATAGAAGACTAAAAAAGAGGTGGATGTGTAATGCCAAAATTTCAAGACAAATTTCATTTAACACCTGAGCAGAGTTTATTTCTGGGAAAGAAAAAACAAGATGAGATTGTACATTGTGGCATGAAAATGGAAAACAGAGCGGTGACTTTTCCACAGACACAGACTATCTTAAATGGCGTTAATGTGCCAAATGTACAGCTTGATGATATTCAGGCGATTTTGAATATGCGTGATGCATGGAAGTTTCTGTTAAATACAGTAAGTGAAGAAGTTACATTCGAATACTGGTGTAAATTAAATGAATATATTGCAAGAA
Source organism: uncultured Blautia sp. (assembly GCA_934378195.1). GTDB lineage: Bacteria > Bacillota > Clostridia > Lachnospirales > Lachnospiraceae > Blautia_A. Next base: position 80,816 of record CAKRPO010000004.1, on the reverse strand, counting down.
ATGAAGCTCTGGAATGGGGAAAGCTTCGTACCGGAAATGTTGGAATATCAGGAACGGATTACAAACCGCCCGTCCCTGACAAAGAAAAAACAGTGCAAGAATTAGAAAGCATTCTAACTACTATAGATGCTTCGGCAACAGATAAAGCACTGGAAGCTTTTGCATGGGGAACAAGAGGACAGTTCTTTTGGGATGGAAATAAAAGAACCAGTTTATTGTTGGCGAACAAGATCTTAGTTTCTGCCGGTGTCGGGATTATGACAATCACAGATAAATATATGGAGCAGTTCAATTCGCTGTTATTAAATTATTATAATACTGGCGAAAAAGAGAAATTGAAGCATTTTTTATATGAAAATGCTATACAGGGTATAAAAATATGCTAAAATAGAACAAAAGGGAGAGGAAGGTGAAAACCTCAGGCCTGAAACAGTGTTGGAGAAAATATTTGCAGGGCTACTTTATTTGCAGAAGATGAATGCTTTATTAAAAAAGTAAAAGAATAATACCATACGAGGAAATTTCCCGAAGTACGTAAGATGACAAAATACAATGACAGAAAGGGAAAAGCCTCATGGCAAATAATACAACGTTTGATAATGTATTTCGGACAATGCTCGAGAAGATGCCGGAGCTGATCATACCGGTAATCAATGAGATTTTTGGGACAGATTATCCGCTTAATGTTCAGATGGAACAATTGCGAAATGAGCACCAGACGGTGAATGGTGAGAGGATTACAGATTCGTACTTCAGAATTGGAAAAAAGGGTTATCATTTTGAATGTCAGAGTACCGGTGATTCAAGAATGGTGATTCGGATGGTAGAGTATGATTTTGCAATCAGTATTGAGAATGTGAAGAAAGAAAAGGGAATTTTCAGAATGCGATTCCCACATTCAGCGGTGATATATCTTCGTGGTACGAGAAAGAAGCGTCTCAGAATGGAACTGGTGATGCCAGATGGAAAAATCGTGCGATATCAGGTTCCGGTTTTGTGTGTGCAGAAGTATACAAAAGATGAAATCTTCCAGAAAAAGCTATTGTTTCTGTTGCCTTTTTATATCATGCGATATGAACAAGATAAAAAGAAAATTAATAAAAGCGAAACGGAATTGCATAAACTATTGGAAGAGTATGAATCTATACTGCAACACCTGGACAAGGTGCTTTACGATCAGGCCACTGTATATGGCAGATTGCTTGAGCTTATAAAAGAGATTTCCGATTACATATTCGAGAAAGAAGAATCTGTAAAGAAAGGAATAGGTGATATTGTGGGTGGGAAAGTATTAGAACTGCAGACGGATAAAGCATTGGAGAAAGGCAAGGAAATTGGCAAGGAAATCGGCGAGAAAATTGGCGAAATAAAAGGCATTTGTGAAACAGCACAAGAACTTGGAGGATCTAAGGAATCACTGCAGAAAAAGCTGATGGAAAAGTTCAATCTTACAGAAGCAGAAGCCCAGAGTCACATCGACAAATACTGGAAGGAATAAAACAAAGATAAACACAAAAGATAAATATAGAAAGTAAAAGAAAGCTTCAGAGCTCGATTAGAGCTCTGGAGCTTTCTTAGTGTTAATCATTATTTGTTAAAAGCAGTATAGATACTTGCTTGATAAATAAAATTATATTATAATTAAAAAGAACATAATGTTCTTGAATGAAAAATTATAAAGAAAGGACAAATGATATTATGAGCATAAAAGTAAGGGTATACGACAAGGAATCAGAACAATATTATCTTAATCTGGCGGCGAAAAGTTGCAACAAAGGTCAAGAGGATGCTATTAGAATATTCATAGAAATATGGAATAGCGTATCTAAAGAAAGGTTGATTCCACTTCTCAGTGAAAAGTTTAAAATGTCAGAAATACAATCAATGAGTTACATTGAAGAGTATTGGGGAAATAAGGTAATTAAAGTTAAAGAAGAGACTGAGAAAGCCTCGACAGAAAAGGAGGAATGACACTTATGGGTGGAGAAGTACTGGAAATGCCGGTAGACAGAGTGGAACGTGAAAGTTATGATATTGGACGAGATATTGGAATCAAAGCGATTGTGGAACTATGGCAACAGATAGCGCAGGAAGATCTGAGCATACTTTTAATTGAGAGATTTAATCTTACAGAGGCAAAGTCAAAAGAATATATTAGTAAATTCTGGAAGGATAATATCAAAGACGCAACAGAGGGGAAACTGTTTTGGGATATGTCGAAGGAAGAACAGGAACAGGAGATTAGAGCATTTATAGAGGAAGGGCAGGAATTTGAAATCCCCAAAGATGATGTACGTACCAAGTTGGGCGAGAAATTCTATCTGACAGGAGATGAAGTTTTCAAATATATGTTTAAATATTGGGTTTGATTTAAGGAATTATTGAAGTAGAGATTGTGCTGCTACGCACCCTACGGGTCAAAAGAAATGTGGGAAGGGGCACACCCACCGATAATTCTTTGGTTGGCATAATAATGGTTATCAGTAAAAGAAAGCTTCAGAGCTCGTACAGAGCTCTGGAGCTTTCTTTGCGTTCACCTATCTCCGCTTGGACTTGCGAAATTCACGTGCAACCTGCACCAGCAGTTTAATCTGCTCTAAAGGCAGATCGCGCGCTTCCTGAAACAAATCCGCCAGATTCTTCGGATAGGAGATGTCATCATTAAAGAAATCCCCCGGATCGACCTTGAGATACTCGCAGATGTAGAAGAAAACCTCCATGGAAGGATAGGCCTTCTTGTTCTCAATGCGGTTGATATAGCTTGGATTCTGACCGATCGCCAGACTCATTTCTCTCGCGGAAATATTTTCAGCTGTTCTTAACTTGGCAAGTCTGATGCCAAATTCCTCTTTTGTGTACATGTCTTATGGTCTCCTTTTTGTGATATTTTATGACGCCGTTTCACATAATACGGGATATATGAAACAAGGTTTTGGAAGAATAAGACATATAAACTAAATATTTCATAATATGTGAAAATATGGAAAGAAAAACATAGGAATTTAGCGACATTATATATCTTTCTATGTGTTAAAACAGGATATTTGATATGCTATAACGATTGACATAGGATAAAGAATATCCTATAATCAGTGGAAGAAAGTCATACAATAGCCGATTTTGGATTCAGAGGTGCTTTTAGATGGAAAAAATGCCGTACTATGCGATCACAGTCAGGAGATACAATGTCCTGTTCCGACACACAGAGTGGTTCCACCAGACACAGGACCTCTACAACGAAATCCTGCTTTTTTACTACCAGCTGTATCTGGAAACTTTTCCGGACAAACAGCCCGGCACCCAGGAAGCACTCCGCATTCTGGAGAAGCTGACGGTCGTTGGCCGCGACAAACAGTCGGTACCCAATCCCTTACCGTGGAAGAAGATTCCCCTTTATTTCCGAAGGGCAGCCATCAACACAGCCACGGCAGCAGCCAAAAGCTACCTGGCAAGGGAGCAGCAGGAACAGCCGACAGAGACTTTCACAGAATCGGTAACATTCTACAAAGGAATGTACCGCGATTTTCAGGAAAATACGATTTCTTTGAAGCTTTGGGATGGAGAAGCCTGGCAATGGTCCAGACTGCGTCTCCGCGGAAACACCGTTCCGGAAGAAGGACAAATGATGTCCCCGGCACTGGTTTTGAAGTCAGATCACGCAGAACTTCATATCCCATGGAAGATACCAGTGGCAGACGGGCGCGGCGCCCGTGAACGCCTTACAGCAGAAAATAAAATATGTTCGACAGTTTTTACCGGTCAGGATGCATGCGCAGTGTGCTGCATTCTCGATTCTTCCGGCAAACGGGAGAGTTCCTTCTATATAAAGGGAGGCCGAGAATATGCCAATGCCAGCCGACAGATCTACGACCGGATCAAACGGTCCGAGCAGGTCCATGGAGGCGGAGGCAATGCAAAAGCCAATTACCGCTACTGGAAAAAACTGAAAAATCTTCATGACCATTATGCACATCAGTTCAGCCGACAGATCATTGATTACTGCAAAGAGCAGAATGCCAGTGTACTGGTCTTGCCGGAATACAACAAAGATTATGGAAATATTGTCATGGCAAGCGTTGGGAAACATTCCCCTCTCCGTCTGGTTCCGTCCATTCGCGAGAAACTCAAGTACAAGGCATGGCAGGAAGGCATCGTTGTTTTGGAAGTTCAACAGCATAATACAGGTTCTGTATGTAGCCGCTGCGGAGCAAAAATCCGCCGAAAAGGTGCAGATTTCCAGTGCGAAAACGGTCATCGCGGCAGCAGATATCTGAATATGGCACAGAACCTTGGTCAGAAATGCCTGGACAGCTTCAGAGAAAACAAGACAGATCAATAAGGTATTAAAGCAGATTTTGCTGCTTTGAATATATGAGTGAGAAATCACCAGGAGAGCCGCATCTACAGGGTGCCGCTTTCGGGCAGAGTGCCGCCCGCCGGAGTCCACGAGGACCCCGCAAAGACAGTGACTTCCGAAGGAAGCCGCGAGAGTACTCGAAGTTATAAAAGAAAAGGAAACATCAGACACAGAAAACAGATTTATTTGCCCGGACGGTTGTGGGTTGCAAAACACCAGCCCGGATTCTGAATGGAAGATGAGAATGAAAAAGAAAGATAGAGAACAGAAAAAAAGATAAATTGCATTAGCCTGCGGAGCCTGGAAGGGTGAAGTGGGCTATTGGTGTGTTTATATAAATTATTAAGAAAAAGGTGAGATATGTTATGAACAGAATAATAGCAATTGCAGGAACAGGATATGTTGGTTTATCACTTGCAGTTCTATTGGCTCAGAAAAATCAGGTAACAGCCGTAGATATCATTCCTGAAAAAGTTGAACTGATCAACAACAAAAAAAGCCCGATTCAGGATGAATACATTGAGAAATACTTGGCAGAAAAAGAACTGAATCTTACAGCAACAACAGATGGAGCAAATGCATATAAAGATGCAGAATTTGTTATCATTGCAGCACCGACCAACTATGACAGTAAAAAGAACTTCTTCGATACATCAGCAGTTGAAGCAGTCATTGAACTGGTAATGAGTGTGAATCCGGAAGCTGTCATGATTATTAAAAGTACGATTCCCGTAGGGTACACAGAATCCGTCAGAAAGAAATATAACACGGACAAGATTATTTTCAGCCCGGAATTTCTTCGTGAATCCAAGGCACTGTATGACAACCTGTATCCGAGCCGAATTATCGTAAGCTGCAATGAAACTACCCGTGAAAAGGCAGAAATCTTTGCAGGACTTCTTCAGGAAGGTGCAATTAAAGAAAACATCGATACATTATTCATGGGATTTACCGAGGCAGAGGCAGTGAAACTCTTTGCCAATACCTATCTGGCACTTCGTGTATCTTATTTCAATGAACTGGATACTTATGCAGAGTCAAAAGGGCTGAACACACAGGACATCATCAATGGTGTGTGCCTGGATCCACGAATCGGAACACATTACAACAATCCATCCTTCGGATATGGCGGTTATTGTCTGCCGAAAGATACAAAGCAGCTTCTGGCAAACTATGCGGACGTTCCGCAAAATATGATGTCTGCAATCGTAGAGAGCAACCGAACCAGAAAAGATTTTATTGCTGATCGAGTACTTTCCATGGCCGGATACTACGATTACTTCAATCGAGGCGATTTTTCAGCAGATGAAGAGAAAGAATGCATCATTGGCGTATATCGTCTGACAATGAAGAGCAATTCCGATAACTTCCGCCAGAGCAGCATTCAGGGTGTTATGAAACGAGTGAAAGCCAAAGGCGCAGTCGTAGTAATCTATGAGCCAACACTGGAGGATGGAAGCACATTCTTTGGAAGCAAAGTAGTAAATGACTTTGAAAAGTTCAAATCCATGAGCCATGCAATCATTGCAAATAGATATGATAGTAGCTTGGATGATGTAAAAGATAAAGTTTATACAAGAGATTTGTATGGAAGAGATTAATTAATATAAAAATTTAGTGAGAAGTAAATAATGGTTAGAACAAATGAAAAAAAGCCAGTATCGCATAATGTAAATAACTTATGGAATATACGCTGGATGCTTGTATGGTATGACTTGGTTGTATATGCAGTGGCAGCAGTTATACTTTTGGGAATTTATGGAGGCATGGACAAATTAACACCGGTAGGAATGCTTCAGCAAGTTTGTATATCGGTGATATGTATTTTTGGAACACGCTTCTTGGGGAAAATCTATGGACAGGTGTGGAGATACGGTGGAATACAATGTTATATTCGACTGCTGTTTACCGATTCTATTGCTTTTATAGTCTATCTGTGTCTGGAATTATTACTTCCAGTTCAAAAAATTACATTTGCTAGATTGCTTTCATTGGTTAGTTTAAACTTTTTAGGAGCCTTGGCACTTCGCATGATGTATCGCTATGCGTACAAATGTGGAAATCAGGAAACTGTAAGAGGAAAGTTTCTTTCTATATTATTACATATATTTTCTGGAATTGAAGCAGGAAGTGAAAAGGAAGTACAGAAGATTAAAGTTGCAATTATCGGTGCTGGACGGGTTGGTGTGAGCTTGGCAGAAGAACTTCTGAATAATGCGGAAGCAGCATATATACCAAGATGTTTCATTGACATTAATAGAGAAAAAGTTGGACGAGATATACATGGTATTCCTGTATGGTCGGAAGATCAAGCGACATTTAAGCGTTTGGGAGAATTTGAGGTACAGGAAATTATTTTTGCAATCCCATCAATGGACGCTAAGAAAAAGAAGGCACTTTATGATTATTACAAAGATGCTGGATATAAATTGAAAGTATATGATTACCCGACTGTGTATACCGCAGGTGGAAAGAGGCATCTTAGAGAGTTTGATATTGAAGAACTTTTGTTTAGAAAACCATTAGTGGTTTCTGATGAAAGAACAAATGCCTATTACAAAGACAAGGTAGTACTTATTACTGGTGGTGGCGGTTCCATTGGCTCAGAGCTTTGCAGACAGTTAGCAAAAATGCAGCCAAAGAAAATTATTATCCTGGATATTTATGAGAATGGAGCTTATGACGTTCAGCAGGAATTGAAAATAGCATATGGAAATAGCTTAGATTTACAGATTGAAATTTGCTCTATTACTCACAGAAAAGCACTTGAACGTGTATTTGAGAAATATCATCCGCAGATCATTATCAATGCTGCAGCTCACAAACATGTGCCGTTAATGGAGCATAACTGTGTGGAGGCTATTTATAACAATGTATTTGGTACACAGAATCTGGTGGAACTTTGCGAGGAATATGGGGCAGAACGCTTTATGATGGTGTCCACAGATAAAGCAGTCAATCCAACCAACGTTATGGGTGCGACAAAGAGAATGTGCGAAATGATCGTGCAGAGTGCAAGTACACATGGCAAAGTAAAATACAGTGCTACACGATTTGGGAATGTACTGGGTAGTGCAGGATCAGTTATTCCGTTGTTTAAACGTCAGATTGCTAACGGCGGTCCTGTCACAGTTACCGATAAGAGAATCATCAGATATTTCATGACAATTCCGGAAGCATCACAGCTTGTTCTTCAGAGTGGAGCGATTGCAAACAATGGAGAATTATTTGTTCTGGATATGGGACAGCCAGTTAAGATTATGGATCTGGCAGAGAATATGATTCGTTTATCTGGCGTTCAGGGAATTGAAATTATTGAAACGGGATTAAGACCGGGAGAAAAACTGTATGAGGAATTATTGGTTAAAACAGAGGAACTGGATAAAACCGATAATAGCATGATTTTTATCGAAAGAGATACAGCTTTAAATAAAGAAGAGATTTATAAAAAAATTAAAGTTCTTAGGGATGCCTGTGATACAGGTGATGATTTGATTGCAAAAGAAGCTCTCAGAAGTGTTGTACCAACATTTAAGACACCAGAAGAGGTAAATAAAGAGATTGCATAAAAAATAACCATAACATGGAACGATATAAAAGAGGTAATTACATATGTTTAAAGAAAACAATAATTTTGAAAAATTTGAATCAAAGGTTTGGCTGAGCAGTCCGACTATGCATGGCCTGGAAATCGAATATGTGAAAGAAGCGTATGAAACGAACTGGATGTCCACAGTTGGTAAGAATATCAATGAAGTAGAAAGAATGGCATGTGAATATATCGGCTGCAAACATGCGGTTGCATTGTCAGCTGGAACAGCATCTTTACACTTATCTATGAAGTTAGCCGGAATTAAAGCATATGGAATGCCAAAGGTAGGGCATGGTGCATTAGAAGGTAAAAAAGTATTTTGTTCAGATATGACATTTGATGCGACTGTTAATCCAATCGTGTATGAAGGTGGAGAACCGGTATTCATTGATACAGAATACGATACATGGAATATGGATCCGGTAGCTTTGGAAAAGGCTTTTGAAATTTATCCAGATACAAAAGTAGTAGTAATAGCTCATCTTTATGGTACACCGGGAAAGATTAACGAGTTGAATGCAATTATAAAAAAACATGGAGCAATTCTCGTTGAGGATGCTGCAGAATCTATGGGTGCTACATACAAAGGTGTTCAGACAGGAACATTTGGAAAATATAATACGATCTCTTTTAATGGAAACAAAATCATTACAGGAAGTTCAGGTGGATGTTTCCTGACTGATGATGAAGAAGCTGCAAATAAAGTGCGCAAGTGGTCTACCCAGGCAAGAGAAAATGCAGCATGGTATCAGCATGAAGAACTGGGATACAACTACCGCATGAGTAATGTTGTTGCAGGCGTTGTTCGTGGACAGTTCCCTTATCTGAATGAACATATTGCGCAGAAGAAAGCAATTTATGAGAGATATAAAGAGGGCTTAAAAGGACTGCCAGTATCTATGAACCCAATGGATCTGGAAAATTCTGAACCAAATTACTGGCTGTCTTGTCTGATTATTGATAAGGAGGCAATGTGCAAGCAGGTTCGTGGTGAGCAGGATGTATGTTATGTGAAAGAAACAGGAAAGTCTTGCCCGACAGAGATTTTGGAAGCGGTTGCATCTATTAATGCAGAGGGAAGACCAATCTGGAAGCCAATGCATATGCAGCCGATTTATCGTTTAAATTCGTTTGTTGTTAGAGATGGAAATGGACGGGCCAGATCGAATGCTTATATTGCAGGTGGGGTGGCTGATGTAGGAATGGACATTTTTACAAGAGGATTATGCCTGCCAAGCGATAATAAAATGACAGCAGAGCAGCAGGATAGAATTATTGAAGTAATAAAAGCCTGCTTTGAATAATCAATTGAAACAAATATATGGAGAAGTAATATGTATGCAAAGTACTTTAAGCGATTAATAGACTTTTCATTGAGCTTAATAGCGTTAATTATCCTTTCGCCTCTTTTGGTGATTCTGATAATACTAGGGACTGTGTTTATGAGAGGTAATCCATTTTTTACACAGGAACGTCCGGGAAAAAATGAAAAGATTTTCAAGTTAATAAAGTTTCGGACAATGGATAATCGAAAAGATAAAAAAGGAAATTTATTACCAGATGAAGTCAGATTAAATAAATATGGACGTTTTTTACGGGCATCTTCTCTTGATGAATTGCCTGAATTGGCTAATATCCTAAAAGGCGATATGAGCCTTATAGGGCCAAGGCCATTGCTCGTTGCATATTTGCCTAGATATAACGAATTTCAACGTCATAGGCATGATGTAAGACCGGGATTAACAGGATATGCTCAAGCGCATGGAAGAAATACAGTTTCCTGGGAAGATAAGTTCGCAATGGATGTATGGTACACAACACATATTACTTTTATTGGAGACTTGAAAATTATTTGGGATACTATTATGACCGTCATAAAAAGAGATGGTATTAGTTCTGAAACTTCTGTGACTATGGAGCCTTTTATGGGAACACCAGAAGGAGTAGAAGCTAATTGGAGGGCACCGCATTGAAAAAACTAATTATTATTGGTGCTAGTGGGCATGGAAAAGTAATAGCAGATATTGCTGTGAAAAATGATTATGATAATATTTTTTTCTTAGATGATAATGAAGAAATTAAAGAATGTGCTGGTTTCCCTGTGATTGGAAGAACAAATGATGCAAAAAAAATGGCAGGGGATAAGATTGTTGCGATTGGAAATGCCAAAATAAGAGAAAAAATACAATCAGAATTGGATAATGTGATTACACTCATTCATCCGGGAGCAATTATAAGTAGAAGAGTTCGGATTGGAATAGGATCAGTTGTGATGGCAGGAGCTGTTATTAATTCAGATGTGGTTATCGGAAAAGGCTGCATTATAAATACAGGTTCAAGTGTAGATCATGATTGCAGGATAGGAAATTATGCACATGTTTCTGTTGGTTCACATGTAGCGGGGACAGTTGAAATTGGCGATGGAACTTGGATAGGTGCAGGAGTCACTATAAGTAATAATATAAGTATCTGTTCTGGATGTTTGATAGGTGCAGGAGCTACCGTTGTAAAAGATATAAATGAGGCAGGAACTTATATAGGAGTGCCTGCAAGAAAAAAATAGGATAGGAGAGAATAGAAATGAATGTTTTGTTCCTCACATTATTAGATTTTAACTCAATTGATGAAAAAAATATATATACAGATTTGCTGCGTGAGTTTGCAAAACATGGACATAGATTGTTTGTAATTTCTCCAGTAGAAAGAAGAAAAAAAATTGATACTAAGATTATCAAAACGAATAATGCTACCATTTTGAAATTAAAAATCGGGAATACACAGAAAACGAATATTATTGAAAAGGGAATATCTACAGTAAGTATTGAGCCTCAATTTATTGCAGGTATTAAAAAGTATTTTTCTAATGTAAAATTTGATTTAGTAATTTACTCTACTCCTCCGATTACTTTTTGCAATGCAATTGAATTTGTGAAAAAAAGAGATGGGGCAAAAACATATCTTCTTCTCAAGGATATTTTTCCGCAGAATGCGGTAGATATTGAAATGATATCCAAGACAGGTATAAAAGGAATAATTTATAAAATATTTAGAAATAAAGAAAAGAAATTATATAGGATTTCGGACTTTATAGGATGCATGAGTCAAGCAAACGTGAATTATGTTGTAAAACATAATCGTGAAGTTTCCTTGGATAAAGTGGAAATTTGTCCTAATAGTGTAGAAGTCATTGATATGAGCGTTGATGAAAAAATCCGAAAGGATATAAGAAGTAAATATGGTATTCCGATAAATAAAAAAGTTTTTGTATATGGCGGAAATCTTGGAAAACCTCAGGGGATAGAGTTTATGATTGAGTGTTTGAGAAGCCAAGAAAATAATGAAGATGCTTTTTTTCTGATTGTTGGAGATGGTACAGAATTTCACAAGATTCAGGCATATATAAAAAATGATAAACCGAAAAATGTAAAACTTATGAAACGTCTTCCTAAAGAGGATTATGATAAAATGGTCGGCGCTTGTGATGTTGGAATGATTTTTCTTGATCATAGATTTACAATTCCCAATTTTCCAAGTCGTTTATTGAGTTATATGCAGGCGAAAATTCCAGTTTTAGCAGTTACTGATAAAAATACTGATGTTGGAAGTGAAATTGTAAATGGCAAATTTGGGTGGTGGTGTGAAAGTAATAGTATAAATAGCTTTAATAGCAAAGTCTGTGAAATTACTAATAGCGATTTAAAGGAAATGGGAAGTAAAGGATATCATTATTTAATTACTAATTATTCAGTAGGAATAAGTTACGAAAAAATCATTAAGCATTACGGTGAAGATAAATGAAAAAATTTTTAGATGGAAAGCTTTTATGTGCAACAAAAAATAACTTGCTTATATATAAAAAAGGATATTTACTCTTTTGCAATTTAAATGAACCCGAAAAGGTTATTAAACAGGTGAAAATTCAAGGATTATGCGGAAAAATTAATGCATTAGCACGCTTGTTAAGATCGGAACCTCGATGTGCAATTGCATTGGATAATGAAAATTTCTTGATTTCATTTAAAGGGAAAATTTTACATTACAGTACAGTTTCTAATTCTTTAATTGAAGAACATAGATTTGAAAAAGGAATGAATAATCCGTTATCATTTTGCATTGTAACATTAAAGTCAGGGGAAAAAGAAATATATTATGGTGAATATATTTGGAATACTGAGAAAGGACCAGTAGCCATTTATAAAAGAAAAGATGGAGAATGGAGTAAAATATTTGAATTTCCTGCAAATAGTATAACACACATTCATAACATTATTTATGATGACTTACATGATTTGTTTTATATTTTAACAGGTGATGAAGATAATGAATCTGGAATATGGGTTGCTGACAGAGAATTTAAGAAAGTACAAGTGTTAATAAAAGGAAAACAGCAGTATCGGTCATGCGTAGCTTTTATAAGTAATGATTATTTATACTATGCAACAGATACACCATTAGAAACAAATCATATTTATAGAGTATCAATAAAGAAGGGCTCAGATGCAAGTGTAGAACGTGTCTGTGAGATACCGGGATCTTGTATTTATGGAACTTCAATAGGAAATAGATATTATTTGTCAACTACGGTTGAACCAGATAGTTCATTGCCATCTTGGAGATATCGTATTACATCTAAACTTGGAAAAGGAATTAAAGATAGATATTCACATATAATTCTGATTGATGAAGATGGCACTATTAAAGAATGTAAAAAGCTTAAAAAGGACATTTGGCCAATGTGGCTAATGCAGTTTGGAAATGTATTATTTCCATATAATGAAACACAAACAGTTTATTTTACTACTCAGGCAGTTTACCCTGGGCATGCACAAACTTTTTATTTAGATGAGGATGAAATATGTTAAAGAGATTATTTGAAATAAGTGGAATGGCAGAACTACTGAGTAAGAGATTGGCTTATAGTGTTAACTCTAATCAATTAAAAGAATTATATCATAAAATTTTTTTGCATAAGGGTGAAAAAGTTAAGGCAGATAGGAACAATATGAAATTAATATTTTCTTATTTGGATTCATTAGGTATAAAAAAAGGAGATATTTTACTTGTTCATTCAAGCTTTGATGGAATGAAAACAGCTGATCCAGATGCGAAGGAAATTATTGATTATTTATTAAATCTAGTGGGGAAAGAGGGAACATTAGTTTTTCCTGCGTTTCCAATAATTAATTTGAAGAATGTACCTGGGAAGATTCAGACGTATAACCCTAAAAGAACACTTTGTTGGACGGGAACATTACCAAATACGTTTCTAACATATGATGGTGTAGAGCGAAGTTTATTTCCTTATAATACATTAGCAGCAGTAGGCGCACATGCGAAGGATATGATGAAAAATAATTTATTAGATGAGGTTCCACATGGAAATAACTCAGCGTGGGCATATTGTGTGGATCACGATGCAAAGATTTTATATTTAGGTGTGAGTATAGCTGAATGTAATACGGTTTTGCATACGGCAGATGATCGATTAGGAGATAAATGGCCTATTAAAGAGTGGTATGATACGTTGACATATAAAATTAAAACTTCAGAAGGTACTATTGAAAAAACGATTAAAGTAGCAAGGGGTTTTTGGGTTAGATATAATACTTGCTATAATTTTAATGGAAAACTGAAAAGGCTTGGTTTTATGACTGAAACAGTTGTAGGTGGAGTGAATATTGGATATACAAAAAGCTCTAAAAAGTTAATGGAATATGTAATGGCAGAGGCTGAAAAAGGAAGAATTAGATATAGAATACCAAAGAAATATTGGAAGGATTAATTATGAAAGTTTTATTTTTGCATTCTCAATGTGAAAACGGAGGGATAAGTAGAATTGTTTTTTCAATTTGCGATTTATTGAAGCAAAATGACTCAGAAGGAAAATTCGCTTTCTCCAGAGGATTTATTCCAGCAGAACATAAAGATGAATGTTTTATGTTTGGAAAGAAAAGTGAAATTGCAAGGCATGTCATGCTTACAAGATTATTTGATAAACATGCATACGGATCTAAACAAGCAACAAAAGAACTACTTGAATGGATAGATTCTTATCAGCCGGATATCATTCATATTAATAATGTACATGGATATTATTTAAATATGAGAATGTTCTTTAATTATTTAATAAGAACAAATATACCTGTAGTTTGGACGTTACATGATTGTTGGGCTATTACAGGGCATTGTTCACATTTTGAATATGCTAAGTGTGATAAGTGGAAAGTAAAATGTGAGAAATGTCAGCATATTTCGACATACCCCAAAAGTATTCTTTTTGATAATTCGTGTAAAAACTATGAAGAAAAAAAGAAAATATATGAAGGTATGAAAAATATTACGATTGTAACCCCGTCAGTATGGTTAAAAGATTTGGTAAATCAATCCATTCTTTCTGATAAAAAATGTATAGTTATTAACAATGGAATTGATTTGGAAAGTTTTCATTATATAACAAGTGATTTAAAAGAAGAAAAAGGTTTTAATAATAAGAAGATATTTTTAGCTGTAGCGAGTGTATGGACAGCTAAAAAGGGTTATGATGACTTAATAAAATTAGCCAAAAAGATAGATAAGAGTAAAGAACAGATAGTTGTTGTTGGTGTAAATGAGACGCAGAAAAATGAATTGCAAAAACATGGGATTTTTGCAGTTACACATACAAAGAGTGTTTCAGAGTTAGCTAGCTGGTATTCAATTGCTGATGTTTTTATCAATTTGACCTATGAAGATACATTTCCAACAGTTAATATAGAATCCTTAGCATGTGGAACACCTGTAGTTACATACAAAACTGGGGGAAGTCCAGAAATAATTGATGATGAATGTGGTGCTGTAGTGGAGAAGGGAAATGTCGATTTGTTATATACAGCAGCAAAACAAATTGATAGTAGTAGAGAGGCTTGCAGAAAAAGAGCATTAAAATTTGATCGTAATGAAAGATTTTTAGAATACATTAATTTATATAAAACAATATTAAAAGGAGAATAAAAAAATGAAGAAAAAATTATTAAAAATATTAGAAGAAGTTAGACCGGAGATTGATTTTGAAACGGAAACAGATTTTGTAGATCAGGGGCTTTTTGATTCTTTAGATATTGCAACAATCTTAGACAGCATATGTGAAGAATTTGACATAGAAATCGGATTTGATGAGATAAAGGGAGACAACTTTAATTCAATAGATAATATGCTTGAATTAATCTCAAAATATAATTAATAGAATGTGGAAAAGATGAAAGGTTTGCACTATGAAAAGTATTTTAGAATATTTAGAAAAAACAGTTTTGCGAACTCCTGAAAAAACAGCTTTTGTGTGTGAAAATGATTCCATTTCATTTAATGATTTAAAAGAAAAATCACAGATAATAGGCGTACATTTAGCAAAAAAGTTATCAGGAGTAAGAAATGAGCCTATTTGTATTATTGCAGATAGAAGTATTGAAACTTTAATATGTATGTTTGCATGTTTATATAGTGGAAATTATTATGTGATAGTTGATTCGGATTTACCAACAGAACGCATTCAGTTAATGATTGAATCAGTGGATTTTGCAGGGGTAATTGATTGTTCAAATGGGAAAGAGAATATAGATAATAGCAATGTGATTTTTAAATATGGTACAACTGACAATGAAGTATTATCAGAGGAAGATAGAGAGTTAATTGCTTTAATTAGAAGTGAGAGCAGGTCTTTTGATCCGATGTATGGTATTTTTACATCAGGATCTACAGGTGTACCAAAGTTGGTTGTAAAAAGTCATCAAGCATTGATTTCTTTTATTGACAGTTTTGTTGAAATGTTTGAGTTTACTAGTGACGAAATTTTAGGAAACCAGTTTCCGTTTTATTTTGATGCGTCAACAAAAGATATATTTGTATGTTTAAAATGTGGAATTACAACGTATATCATACCTAAAAAAATGTTTTCATTTCCAACTTCATTGGTAGAGTATATTGAAAATAAGAAAATAACAACTATTGTGTGGGTACCGTCTGCTTTGACTTTGGTAGCTAATGCAGGAGTATTAGATGGAAATAATTATTTATCAAGACTTAGAAAAGTATTTTTTGTTGGTGAGCAAATGCCAGTAAAACAATTAAATTATTGGAAAAGAAATTTGATAAATACTCGCTTTATTAATTTATATGGTTCAACCGAAGTTGCAGGCAATTTTTTGTTTTATGAGTATAATACTATACTTGATGATGAAAGCAGATTACCGACAGGTAAAGTATTTCCGAATGTTAAAGTCTTTTTACTCAATGAAGATGATAAATTGGTAACGGATAATGAAATGGGTGAAATATGTGTGGCAGGAGAAACACTTTCACTAGGATATTATAAGAACAAAACTTTGACAGACAAAGTGTTTGTCCAAAATCCGTTAGTAGATTATCGAGAAATTATTTATAAAACAGGAGATATAGCCACTTATGACAAATCTGGTAACATTGTTTGGAAAAGTCGAAAAGATTTTCAAATAAAGCATATGGGATTCAGAATTGAATTAAGTGAAATAGAGACAATAATAGGCTCTATTCCAGAAATAGAAGAATGTTGTTGTACATATGATAGCAAACAGAAAAAAATACTTCTTTTTTATCAAGCTAAAGCAGATTTAAAAAGCATAATTGGAAAAAAAGTAAGATCTAGTTTACCTAAATATATGTATCCAGGTAAATATTATAGATTAGAACAAATGCCACACAATGCTAATGGGAAAATTGATAGAAGATTGTTAAAGGAGAAGACGATGTCTATGGAGAAAAAATAATGGATTATTTAGTTACAGCAATTATTACAACACATCATAGAGAAGCAAAGATAATTGAAAGAGCATTGAGGAGTGTTTTACAACAAACTTATAAAAATATTGAAGTCATTATTGTAAATGATGCGCCAAATTTTTCGGGAAATTCTAATATAGAAAAAATGTTGAAGCAATATAGCTCGTATCCCATAAGATATGTTATGAATACTAGAAAGGCAGGAGCCTGTGCCTCAAGAAATATGGGAATTGACTTAGCTAATGGTCAATTTGTTGCATTATTAGATGATGATGATGAATGGCTGCCGTCAAAAATTTCAGATATGATTTTAATTATGACGGATGATGTAGGATTAGTTTATTCAAGTTACGATAATATAAAAAGCGGGAAAGTGTATCCGAGAAGTAAGACAACAACATATGATGGAAACGTACATGAAAAACTATTATATGGAAATTTTATAGGCGGTTGTTCTATACCGCTTATTCGTAAGAGCATTATATGTGAAGCTGGTGGATTTGATGAAAACATGCCATCAGCACAGGATATTGATGCATGGTTAAGAATTTCTAAACTGTGTAAGGTAAAATACTTGGATAAAGCTTTGGTTCATTATTATGTTAGTGATGTGGCTATTACATCGAATATTAATGGAAGAATTACAGGGTGGGAAAGATTAATCAAAAAATATGAAACTGATTTTAATGAGAATTTAGATGCATTGTGTATATGGAATTACAATATTATTGAAACAGAAATTGCATTTGGTCAGTTTAAGAAAGCAATTAAAAAATACAATGAAGTACGAAAATATATGCCATATAAACAAAAATGTAGATTACTAATATATGGCATAACGAAATATTTGTTAGTTTTAACTGGTTTGAGAAAGCGATAGTAAGGAAGGTTGATATGGATATATTTATGATAGTCATATTCGCTATTTTAAGTTTTTTTGGGGGGTGTTTGTGCCGAATTCAGACAAAAACGTACTTAAATAGCGGAAGTATATTTTGTTTTATATGGGGAATTACAGGAGTATTCTCTAATATGGGACTGTATGGAGTGTATTTACCTTCTGGTATTGTAAATATAGCCATGTTTTTAGGAATACTATTGTTTGCTATAGTATATTCTGCATTGTCCCATAATAGAAAAATAAATGCACAGTATATTAGCGAGATGCAATGTGAAATAAAATATAGAATGGTATATGTAATAAATGTACTTGTTTTTGTTTATATAATACCTTTTTTTATTCGTGCGCTAGTAATTATAAGAACAGAAGGTTTTATGTATTTAAGATCGATAGCTGGAATCGAATCACAAGAAATAGGAACTAGTAATCTTTCAAATTTGATACTACAAGTTTTTTGTTATCCGGCTATTATTGCTACGTTTATTATCGGATGCATAGTACTTTTTCAAGGGGAAAAAGAATCTAGAAAACTTCTAATAATTTCTTTTATAAATTTGACTTTATATTGTTTAACAAATGCTGCAAGGAATGGCTTTATTGTTTTAGTGATTATCTTTTTATTATGTTATGCAAAATATTATAGAGTACAAAGAAAAGAAAGAATACAAGTATTGTCCAAAAAAGAAAAAATTATGACGAGTTTGCTCATTATTATTTGTGTGGGTGTTCTTTTGTGGATATCCAATGAAAGAAGTTCTGAAGGAGATAGCATAATTAGAACTGCATATTTATATTATTTTTGTGGTCCAGCATATTTATCAAAATTATTAGATAATCTTTTGACTTATAAAATAAATACGACATTTTTATATGGATTTTCAAGTTTTGGTTTTGTATGGAATCTGGTAGCATTGTTCTTCAATAGAATCGGATTTTCTTTAATAAATAGTGACTTTATAATTAACAGT
Source organism: uncultured Blautia sp. (assembly GCA_934378195.1). Taxonomy (GTDB): domain Bacteria; phylum Bacillota; class Clostridia; order Lachnospirales; family Lachnospiraceae; genus Blautia_A. The sequence goes on along the minus strand of CAKRPO010000004.1, from coordinate 62,208 downwards.
ACGTTGGCTTGTAGGAGTTTGACTATTGGAGCAAATGTAAAATTAAATGCTATGTCAACGGTCTTTTTTCCATTTTTAATGGATTGGGGATATTTTGGACTGGTCATAGGACCTATTCTACTTGCAATTTTTTCATATTATATAGATAAAAAGGCATATTGGAATAATACGATAAGATGGCATGCTATAGAAGCTTTTTGGATGTATTCAATATATAGAACTGTTTTTAAATGGGATGGAATATCAGTTAGTTTTTTCTTTGTGCTATTTTTTATCATAGTTTTTACAAAAAAGGAAGTTATTTATGAAGACTAGAGATTCAAAAATAGATTGTTTACGTGTGCTAGGAATATTATTAATTATTTTGGCTCATTGTGATGCTCCCAAATTTATAAATGATTTACGATCATTTGATGTGATTCTACTTGTGTATTTAAGTGCATATGTTGCTCCATTTGAAAGAATTGAAGATAGGCATAGCTATTATTTATACTGTAAAAAAAGGGTACAAAGACTTTTAAAACCGACATATATATTTATAATTATATATTCAGTGGCACTGTTTTTTCTTTATTATTTAATAGGACGTTTAGATTTATTCCCGCCCAAGCAGTGGATTAATTCTTTTTTGATGTGTGAGGATAGCATTGGATATGTATGGATTGTAAAAGTATATTTTATTAATGCATTACTGGGACCGATATGTAATAAAATAATATCACGATTTAAAAATAATGTTTCATTTGTATTATTTATTGCAATAGAAATTACAATATATACTTTTGTGAAGATGTTATACATAAATTATATCGGTGAATCGTATATTGGATGGATTTTGGTAGATCAATGGTTGATGTGTTGTATGGCATATTTGATAGTAATGCAGGATTGCATATGGGCGAAGGTTAATGAGAAATGGAAAAGGTATGGATATATTGTTTGGCTATTAGTATTTATAGCTACATGTATAATTAATAAAAATGGTTTTGTTTTTTCGCCATCAACAGGAAAACGGCCGGTTAATTTACATTATCTGTCTTTTGGGATGACAGTGACGCTATTGCTGATTAGATATATACCTGCCATTAAAAATTCTTTTATTGAATACATAAGCAAGAATTCATTTACATTATATTTAATACATCCAATATACATTTTGCTTTTTAGAATAGTAAAAAATAAGATGGATTTTTCGTTATTCTATTTGATTGAGTGGGCGTGTGTTTTTTTATTATCGGTATTGACTTTGTGGATAGTTCAAAAAGCAAAAAGATTTCTGTTAGAAAAGAGGATTATAAGTGAATAGCAAGACTCCAAGTGTTAAACGTAATTTTATATATAATATTCTTTATCAGTTGCTTACAATTGTGACCCCTTTACTTGTAACACCTTATGTTTCAAGAGTGTTACAGCCAGAAGGAATTGGAATATATGCATATGCATATGCGACAGCTAATTATTTTGTTCTTGTTACAATGATGGGCTTAAATAATTATGGGAATCGAATGATTGCTAAAAATAGAGAAAATAGAAGCAATTTAAGCCAAGTATTTTGGAGTATATATTTGATGCAATTAAGTATCTCAATCATTTGCATTATTGGATATATTTTAATGGTGGTGATATTTAAGGATAATAATATTATATACTGGATAATGATTTTATATGTAATCTCTGCCGGAATAGATATTACATGGTTTTTTCAGGGGCTAGAAGAATTTAGAATTACTATTGGGAGAAATGCAATTGTAAAAATTGTTTCGACTATCTGTATATTTATCTTTGTTAAATCGAAATCGGATGTAGCGGTATATACTTTGATTATGGTAGGGGCCATTTTCTTAAATCAAGCATTATTATGGCCATTTGTTTCAAAATTTGTGGATCATGTGAAGATAGAGCCTTGTGACATCATTAAGCATATAAAACCAAATATGATTTTGTTTATACCAACCATTGCTATAAGTTTTTATAGAGTAATGGACAAAATTATGTTGGGAGCAATGAGTGGAACAGTAGAGGTGGGATTTTATGATAGTACGGACAAATTGATTAGTTTACCTCTATGTATTGTTACAGCGTTTGGTACTGTAATGCTACCAAGAATGTCTAATTTGGTAAATAAACTAAAAATAGATCAATTAAGTGAAATAGTTCAAAAGTCATTAGCGTTAGCAGTATTGATTTCAGCACCTATAATGGCTGGGATGATGTCTATAATTACTGATTTTGTTCCATTTTATTATGGAGCTGGATATGATAAATGTGTAATTCTATTTTATATTTTATTGCCAAGTACTTTGTTTATTGCTATGGCAAATGTGGTTAGAACGCAAGTATTATTGCCTAATGAATTAGATAAAGTATTTGTTTGGTCTTGTATATTGGGGGCAATAACAAATGTAATAATAAATACTTTATTAATACCAAAGCTAGGATCAGTAGGTGCGGCAATAGGAACATTGGTGACTGAAATAATTGTATTTGGGGTTCAAATTGTATATGCAAGAAAGTATGTTGATTTTTTAGAACCGCTAAAATTTATAGCTATAGTATTGTTCAGCTCATGTTTAATGGGAGTGATAGTATATAATTTAAATATTACTCTTGAAAGTACTTTTTATAAGTTGGCAATCAAAATTGTAATTGGCATAGTAATTTATTCTTTAAGTTTGCTTGTTTCTGCAAAAATTACAAAGAATAAACTTGCAAAAGAAATTTTAGAAGTATGCAAAGTAAGTATTAAACGAAGAAAATAAAAACAAAACAAAAAAGATATAATATAGGAGGCGTAATTAAAAATGTCATTAAAGGAAGTACTTAAGAAGATAGTGCCACAGATTCTGATTGTAAAGAGAAACCAGAAGCGTACAATGTTAGAAATACAAAAGCATAAAAAAATGTCTTTAGAAGATAAAAAGAGGTTAATAGCTGAAGCATATAAAAAATCCACAGGTAATACTCTGCATTGGGATAGTCCAGAAAGATATACAGAAAAATTGAATGTATCAAAATTGTTATGTGCAACATCTGAAAAGACAAAATTAGCAGATAAATATCTGGTTAGAGAATGGGTTGCGTCTGTCATTGGGGAAGAATATTTAATCCCATTGTTGGGAGTATATGATAATTTTGATCAAATTGATTTTGATGAATTGCCTGATAAATTTGTAATAAAATGCAATCATGATAGTGGAAGCGTTACACTTTGCGATAAGTCAGTTGGAATTGATAAGAAACTTCTTAAGTTGAAATATGATTATTATTTAAAAAGAAATCTTGCAGATATGAATTTTGAGATGCATTATGAAAATATTAAGCCTAGAATAATTATTGAAAAATATATGGGGGCTAATATTAATGATTATAAATTCATATGTATGGGGGGGGCACTCTTATTACTGTAGAGTAGATTGTGACAGATTTATAAACCACAAAAGAACTATATATGATATGGATTGGAAACGGCAGTCATTCAGTATTGGAGACTATCCAAGCTCAGATATATCGATAAATAGACCGGATCAATTTGACTTGATGAAAGAAATTGTTTTGAAGCTGTGTAAAGGAATTGATCAGGTACGAGTTGATTTGTATGAAATTGATGGAAAAGTATACTTTGGAGAAATGACATTTACGAGTGATAACGGAATGGATAAAATTTATCCGGATGAATATGATTTTAAACTTGGTGAATTATGGAACTTAAAATTTTAAAGAAGATATAAAAAGGAAAAAACTTACAGATAGGGAGAAAAGACAATGAGTTTATTTGCAGGAAAAACACTTATGATCACCGGAGGTACAGGTTCCTTCGGAAACGCAGTTTTAAATCGTTTTTTACAGACGGATATTGGTGAAATTCGTATCTTCTCTCGTGACGAGAAGAAGCAGGATGATATGCGTCATGAGTATCAGGCAAAGATGCCTGAGGTAGCGGACAAGATTAAGTTTTACATAGGAGATGTTCGTGATCTCCAGTCCGTGAAGTCTGCGATTCATGGTGTGGATTATATCTTCCATGCAGCAGCATTGAAGCAGGTTCCGTCCTGTGAATTCTTCCCGATGGAAGCGGTTCGTACGAACGTAATCGGAACGGAAAATGTCCTGACAGCAGCAATCGAGGAAGGTGTGGAATCTGTTATCTGTCTTTCTACGGACAAGGCTGCTTATCCGATCAATGCGATGGGAATCACAAAGGCAGTTGAAGAGAAAGTTGCGGTAGCGAAGAGCCGTATGTCTGGAAAGACTAAGATCTGTTGTACTCGTTATGGTAATGTTATGTGTTCTCGTGGATCTGTCATTCCGTTGTGGATCGATCAGATCAAGGCTGGTAATTCCATCACAGTTACAGAACCGTCTATGACTCGTTTTATTATGAGTCTTGATGAGGCGGTTGACCTGGTGCTTTTTGCATTTGAGAATGGTGAGAACGGAGACCTTCTTATTATGAAAGCACCGGCCTGCACAATCCAGACACAGGCAGAAGCAGTTTGTGAGCTCTTTGGTGGAAAGAAAGAAGAAATTAAAGTGATCGGCATCCGTCATGGTGAGAAGATGTATGAGACACTGCTTACCAATGAAGAGTGTGCGAAAGCAATCGACATGGGAAATTTCTACAGAGTTCCGGCAGATAACAGAGGTCTGAATTATGACAAGTACTTCAAGGAAGGTGACGAGAAGAGAAATACGCTGACAGAGTTTAACAGCAATAATACCAGAAGACTGAACCTGGAAGAGACAAAGGCAACGATTGCGAAACTTCCTTATATTCAGGAAAGACTTGCGGAGGAAAACTGATGTACGATTTCAAATGGAAAAACAATGGCAAGATTAAATGTATGATCGTCTGCGGCACGCGTCCGGAGATCATCCGTCTTGCCGCAACGATGAAGAGATGCCGGGAATATTTTGATACCTGTATCGTATATACAAATCAGAACTGGGACAAGAATCTTTCTACGATTTTCTGGGAAGATTTTGACCTTGGCGGTCCGGATATCTTACTGCATGTGGTTGGAAAGCATTTAGGCGAGACCTGTGGAAATATCTTGGCTCAGACTTACGAAGTGATGGAAGAGCTGAAGCCGGATGCGCTTCTGGTGCTCGGTGACACGAACTCCTGTCTTTCTGCAATCTCTGCGAAGAGACTTCATATCCCGATTTTCCATATGGAAGCGGGAAACAGATGTAAGGATGAGTGTCTTCCGGAGGAGACCAACCGTCGTATCGTGGATGTGATCTCTGATGTGAATTTGCCGTATTCAGAGCCGGCGAGAAAATATCTTCATGAGATGGGAATGCCGAAGGAGAGGACTTATGTAACTGGTTCTCCGATGGCAGAAGTCCTGCATGGAAATCTGGACAAGATTGAGGCGTCCGATGTGCTGGAGCGTCTGGGGCTGGAACCGAATAAATATATCCTTTTATCTGCGCACAGGGAAGAGAACATTGATACAGAGAAGAACTTTACGAGTCTTTTTACTGCGATCAATGCGCTGGCTGAGAAGTATGATATGCCGATCCTGTATTCCTGCCATCCGCGTTCTAAGAACAGACTGGAAAAGAGTGGATTTAAGCTGGATCCGAGAGTGCGTGTGAATGAGCCGCTTGGATTTAATGATTATAATAAGCTGCAGATGAATGCGTTGGCGATTGTTTCGGATTCCGGAACCTTGCCGGAGGAATCTTCTTTCTATCTTTCCATTGGTCATCCAATCGCTGCGGTATGTATCCGTACATCGACAGAGAGACCGGAAGCACTGGAATCCGGAAACTTTATCCTTGCAGGTATCACGACGAATGAGCTTCTGCAGGCGACTTCCATGGCAATCGATATGAAGGAAAAAGGCGTGCTTGGTAAGCCGTGTCCGGATTATGTGGATGAGACGGTTTCCATGAAGGTGGTAAGAATCATTCAGGGGTATGTAAATGTAGTCAACAAGATGGTATGGAGAAAAGACCAGAAATAGGGGAAACGTATGAATATTTTAGTGACAGGTGCGAAGGGCATGGTTGGAACTGCCCTTGTGAATAACTTAAAGAATATTCGGGATGGCAAGAACAGGACAAGACCGGGAATCAAAGTGGATGAGATTTATGAGTATGACCTGGATTCCACCGCTGAGGAACTGGACGAGTATTGCCAGAAGACAGATTTTGTATTCAACCTTGCAGGTGTGAACCGTCCGGAAAATCCGGAAGATTTTATGAAGGGAAACTTTGGTTTTGCTTTACAGCTTCTGGATACATTGAAGAAATATGAGAATAAAGCGCCGATCATGCTTTCTTCTTCTATCCAGGCAACGCTGGCAGGGCGTTTTGGAAATTCGGAATATGGACAGTCCAAGAAGGCTGGAGAGGAACTGTTCTTTGATTATGCGAAAGAGACCTGGGCGAAGGTTGCGGTCTATCGTTTCCCGAACTTGATGGGACATTCCAGACCGAAATACAATTCGGCAGTGTCGACTTTCTGCTGGGCAGTTGCGAATGACGAACCTTTTATGGTGAATGACCGTTCAACGGAGCTGGAGCTTCTGTATATTGATGATCTTGTGGAAGGGATGTTTGACCTTCTGGAGAATAAGGAGCAGCATTGTGAGTTTGACGGAGTTGAGACGGTACTGAAAGAGGATGGACGTTACTGCTGTGTGCCGGTGACACATAAAGTTACGCTGGGTGAGATTGTGGATCTTCTGCAGGAGTTCAAGGAGCAGCCGGTGAGCCTGATGATGCCGAAGATGCCGGAGGGAAGTTTTGCGAAGAAGCTTTTTTCACTGTATCTGTCTTATCTTCCGGCAGAGAAGTTTAAGTATGCCATGAAGATGAACTGTGATAACAGAGGCTCTTTTACAGAGCTTGTACATACAGTGGATTGTGGACAGGTGTCGGTTAATATTTCCAAGCCGGGTATTACGAAGGGACAGCACTGGCACAACAGTAAATGGGAACAGTTCATTGTGGTGCATGGACATGGATTGATCGAAGAGAGAAACATCAATACAGGCGAGAAGGTTTCGTTTGAGGTTTCAGGAGATAAGATTGAGGCAATCTATATGATTCCGGGATGGACGCACAATATTATTAACCTGAGTGAAACGGAAGACCTTGTGACGGTCATGACATGCAATGAGATCTTTGATCCGGGACATCCGGATACATTTGGAGAACCGGTGTAAAAATGAAGAATGCAGGGGTAATGCCCCTGCATGACTTAATTCTGGGTGTATTTACGAATGTAGGCCTCAGCCTGATCAGGAGAGAGACTGTAACTTTGTATAAGCTGTTTTGTAATTTGTTCATTTGTGGTATAAGGTTTTAGAGCGGATATCATAATCCGGATACCATTTTCTCGTTCTTCGGTACGAACCTTGTTTGCTGTATTTTCAATGATTACATCTGTTTTGAGTTTTAATAGATTACCACGCATAATAACATCCTCCAGTCCGTTTTTAATTGGTTCATGATCTTTAAAAATATGGTCTGTAACCATTTGGATCATATCGACCATGTAACAAAAGTATTCTTTGTTTTCCGCAACTATTGGCTCATAATAAAGAGCCTGTATGAGTTGGGAAAATTCGTCCAGTAGAGCCTGAAGTCGACTGAGGTTATCGTTTAGTAAAAGTTGATCGTGTTCATATCTTATGATATAGAATGGCAGAAACAAAATCAAGTGTTTCTGGAACATTTCTTCAAGAGAATAGTTTTGAACATATAGGACAGAGGGTTTATACAGTATGTTGCTTCCATCAGGATAGTGGATAGTTATTTCCTGAGAGATGCGGCTGTAAGTGCCGCGAAGATACAGGACGCAGGAGCGTGGATAATACATATGTAGTTGCTGGTCGCTTTCGATAAGATTATCTATTCCGACTGCAGTATCGTATTCCAGCATACGGATATGCATATGTGAATCACTGGTACTTTGCAATTCGAAATGGTAACGTGCATCGGCGACTTTAAGATTGGAATCAGTGATCCTCATACCATGTAGGGTGTAAAATTCGTTACGGTATTGATCAATGGTGGCATCCATAGAATATGAAATTCCATAGATCTCGTTGATGAGAGGAAAGATGAGTTGAGGTATCTTTTCCAGAGAGGTGCGAAAGACATCATCGAAGACCATATTGCTGCTCGTATTATTAGAAGTGTCGGTGCTTTCCAAAAAAATGTTCCTTTCTCATAGTTTAAGTATCGTTCTCTTTAGTGGGATTGTTAAAAGAAATATCACAGATATCCAGATATGTGTTATGGATATAAGATAGCATAAGTGCTTATAATTCGCAACAAAAAGTGTTCGACAAATATTCGTGTAATACGACAATAAATAATTAATAGTTATAAAGGAGTTTAGAAATTTATGTGTGGAATTGTTGGTTTTACTGGTAAGCAGCAGGCGGCGCCGATTCTTCTGAGTGGGCTGTCCAGGCTGGAATACAGGGGATATGACTCTGCGGGGATTGCCGTCCGTGATGGGGAGCATCTAGCGGAGGTTGTGAAATCGAAGGGACGTCTGGGCAACCTGATTGAGAAGACGGATGAGGGAAGGGCCTTACGTGGAACCTGTGGAATCGGGCATACGCGCTGGGCGACGCACGGGGAACCGAGCCAGATCAATGCGCACCCGCATGTTTCCGGGAACTGTACGCGTTCCGGTTCCGGTGAGGTGGAGTCCGAAGTGGTCGGAGTGCACAACGGAATCATCGAAAATTTTGTGGAGCTGAAAGAGAAGCTGTTGAAGCATGGGTATACTTTTTACAGCCAGACGGACACAGAGGTTGTGATCAAACTGGTGGATTATTATTACAAAAAGTATAATCTCGGACCGGTGGATGCGATCGCGAAGACGATGGTTCGTGTCCGTGGATCCTATGCGCTGGAGCTGATGTTTAAGGATTATCCGGGTGAGATCTGGGTGGCAAGAAAGGACAGCCCGATGATCATTGGGGTGACAGACGGCGAAACGTATGTGGCTTCTGATGTGCCGGCTATTCTGAAATACACCAGAAATGTTTATTATATCGGAAATCTGGAGTTTGCGAGACTGACGCCGGGCGAAGCGCATTTCTTTGACCTGAACGGGGAAGAGATCGAGAAGCAGACAACAGAGATCAAGTGGGATGCGGAAGCAGCGGAAAAAGCGGGCTTTGAGCATTTCATGATGAAGGAGATCCATGAGCAGCCAAAAGCCGTGCAGGATACGCTGAATTCGGTCATCAAGGATGGCGTGATCGATTTTTCTGCGGTAGGATTAAATAAGGAAGAGATCCGGAATTTTGAGCAGATCTATATTGTGGCGTGTGGATCGGCATGGCATGTAGGCATGGCGGCACAGTATGTCTTGGAGGATATGGCGCGTATTCCGGTGAGGGTGGAACTGGCATCAGAATTCCGTTATCGGCAGATGGCAGTGAATGAAAAATCTCTTGTTATTGTGATCAGTCAGTCAGGTGAGACGGCAGATACACTGGCGGCACTGCGTTTGGCGAAAGAGAAAGGAATGACGACCCTGGCAATCGTGAATGTGGTCGGAAGCAGTATTGCGCGTGAAGCGGACAAGGTGTTTTACACACTTGCAGGACCGGAGATCTCTGTAGCGACAACGAAGGCTTACAGTGCGCAGCTTGCTGCGATGTACTGCATTGCGGTGGAGTTTGCTTTTGTGAGAGGAAAGATCACCGAAGAGAAGTATGCGTATTATATTTCGGAACTGCTTACGATCGCGCCGAAGATCCGGAAGGTGCTGGAAGACAAGGAAAGACTGCAGTGGTTTGCTGCAAAATATGCCAATGCACATGATGTGTTCTTTGTCGGACGAGGAATCGATTATGCGGTTTCTCTGGAGGGAAGCTTGAAACTGAAGGAGATTTCCTATATCCATTCAGAGGCATATGCGGCAGGTGAGCTGAAACACGGAACAATCAGCCTGATCGAGCCGGGAACGCTGGTGATCGGTGTACTGACACAGAGCAGTCTCTATGAAAAAACGATGAGCAATATGGTGGAATGCAGAAGCCGCGGGGCATATCTGCTGGGACTGACAACTTATGGCAAATATGAGATTGAAGATACGGTAGATTTTACCGTGTATGTTCCAAAGATTGATGAACACTTCGCCGGAAGCCTGGCAGTGGTACCGCTGCAGCTGCTTGGGTATTATGTGAGCGTGGCGAAGGGACTGGATGTGGATAAGCCGAGGAATCTCGCGAAGAGCGTGACGGTGGAATAAAGAGTTTGGGTAAGAAGCCAATGCAGAGGAGATGTCTGCGTTGGCTTTTTTTAATATATAAGACAAGTTATAAAATAAAAATATATGACTTGAGAAATATAGATATTTATGTCAGAGAAGATTAATTTTACAGGGCAGGTCAGAATATGTCGACAAAAATTTAAATAGAACTTATAGTTCTTAATTGACATTTTTAGCCCAATTTGTTATATTGAAATTACATATCTGGGAAGTTTCTTTAACCGTTCGGTTATCTGATCCCCATATGAGCGAACAGAAAATATGGCGGAGAGGACAGAGCGGAACATGTAAAAGTATCGGCATTCTTCTTCGTCATCAAGAGAAAGGAGAATGTTAATGCAGAGAAGAAAACTGGAAGAATTGAACTTGATGGATGATTTTTTATTTAATGCAGTGTTGACGCATCCGGAAACTGGAGAAAAATTCATTCATAAGATTTTGAAGTTGTTGTTTGATCGTGAGTTCACGAATCTGAAGGTAAGTGCACAAAAGGTTTATGCAGGAATAAATACAGATCTGAGAGGTGCAAGACTCGATGTCTGTATAGAAGGTGATTGTGTAGACATAGAAGGCAGTGAGATTCCATCCGTGTATGATGTAGAGCCGGATCAGAACAATAAAGCGAAGGACATTGCAGCCTTTCCGAGAAGATCAAGATTCTATCATGCAATTATCGACAGCAGAAGCCTTAAGTCCGGAGAGGACTTTGGAAAATTGAAACAGGTGTATGTGATTTTTATTTGTAATTATGATCCGTTCGGTTATGACAGGGTTTTGTATACGATAAAAAATCGATGCCTGGAAGAACCTGAGATGGATTATGACGATGGCGCAGAGACGCTTGTTTTGTACACTGGAGGAACAAAAGGAACGATATCAGAAGAGCTTCGACAGTTTTTGAATTACATGGAGAATACAGAACAGAGAAACGCAGTGAATAAAGACTTGCAGGATATCCAGAGAATGGTGGATATTGTCAGGCGAGATGGGGAGGTGTCTCTAAGATATATGAAGAGTTTTGAACATGATCAGAGGATGTATGAAGAGGGAAAGGAAGCTGGATGGGAAGAAGGACGTCAGGCGGGCTGTCAGGCTGAAATGAAAAATACGGAAAGAGAAAAGAAGCGTGCGGATATGGCACAGAACCGGATTAAGGAATTAGAGGCAGAACTGAGAAAGTATAAGGAAACTCCACTGGTGTAACCGTTTAGAGAATGGCATTTAAAAGAATGAATGTATAAAACGTGGAATCCTGAGAAGAGCGTGACGGTGGAATAAACAGAAGTTGAATAACTGTGATCTTTCGGCATCCTATAATATTGGAGCAAGATATTTTATCAGGGAACTCTTAAAACCCCTTCCGGCAACGGAAAGGTCTTTTCTGGAGGCAAAAGTCCCTTCAGTAAAGCGTAGGATCTCATGTGTATATGCGGACTTAAGAGAATTGTTTTCAGAAATGGAACTTTTAAGAGCAGCATAAACGCAGGCAGATATACAGCGGACTACCTGCAGTGTGGGAACCTGCCATATCTGGCATGGGAAAAGCGCATGACTGCGCATGTCCTAAGTTATAGGCGTATCCGCCGATATTTAGCCTTGTCGCTTAAAGCGACTGAGGAGCACGTGACTTTAGTCATGTGAGATCCACGTTTGTAAGTGAGTAAATTGATAATGAGGTGAATGGTTTTGTATAATAAAAATATTATACTTAATATATTGGGAAGTGTATTTGGGGATGGGCTAGAAATGTATGTTTATAATTATATTCTACAAATGAAAAGTGAAGAATTGGAGCCCTATTTTGGACTGGAAGTGGATTATGCTCTATTTAACAGATTTGATCGGCTGATTGTAGAGAATTATGAGGTGAAATCAGAAGGAGAACATGAGGATTTTATTTCAGGTGTACTAGAAGCCAGAAGTAAGATTGATGCGTTTGTTTGTTCTGAAGAAGAGCCAATTTATAAAGGGAGTATGATTTTGCCTGTTGGCTTATGGTATGAATTTCGAGTGAAGGATGAAACATACACAGATTTGTATCTGGAATATTTATATTAACAGTAAATGGGAACAGTTCATTGTGGTGCATGGACATGGACTGATCGAAGAGAGAAACATCAATACAGGTGAGAAGGTTTCGTTTGAGGTTTCAGGAGACAAGATTGAGGCAATTTATATGATTCCGGGATGGACGCACAATATTATTAACCTGAGTAAAACGGAAGACCTTGTGACGGTCATGACATGCAATGAGATCTTTGATCCGGGACATCCGGATACATTTGGAGAACCGGTGTAAAAATGAAGAATGCAGGGGCAATGCCCCTGCATGACTTAATTCTGGGTGTATTTGTGGATGTAAGTCTCGGCCTGGTCTTGTGAAAGGCTATAGTTCGTACACAGACGATGAAGAAGTTTGGCGATAGGAAGCTGATCTTCTATAGCATTTGAAATCATGATCCGAATGCCGTTTTCGCGTTCTTCGGCATGACCACGAGTAAGTCCTTCATTGGTTGCATTTTCAATAATTACATCTGTTTCAAGTTTTAATAGATTACCACGCATAATAATATCCTCCAGTCCTTTTTTATTGGCTCATGATCCTTGAAAATATGATTTATAACCTTTTGAATCATATTGACCATGTAACAAAAGTATTCTTTGTTTTCCGCAAACATTGGCTCATAATAAAGAGTCTGTATGAGATCGGAAAATTCGTCCAGTAGAGCCTGAAGCCGACTGGGGTTATCGTTTAGTAAAAGTTTGTCGTGTTCATATCTTATGATATAGAATGGCAGAAACAAAATCAAGTGTTTCTGGAACATTTCTTCAAGAGAATAGTTCTGGATATATAGGACGGATGGTTTATACGATATGCTATTCCCATCAGGATAATGGATGGTTATTTCATGAGATGTACGGCTGTAAGTGCCACGAAGGTACAGGACGCAGGATCGTGGATAATACATATGTAAGTTCTTGCCTGCTCTGACAAGGTTATCTATACCGACAGCAGTATCGTATTCCAGCATGCGGATATGCATATGTGAATCGCTGGTACTTTGAAGCTCGAAATGGTAACGTGCATCCGTGATCTTGAGATTGGAATCCGTGATCTTTATGCCCTGCAGGGTGTAAAATTCATTACGGTATTGATCGATTGCAGTATCGATTGGATATGAAATTCCGTAGATCTCGTTGATGAGAGGAAAGATGAGTTGAGGTATCTTTTCCAGAGAGGTGCGAAAGACATCATCAAAGACCATATTGCTGCTCGTATTATTAGAAGTGTTGGTGTTTTCCAAATAAACGGTCCTTTCTTATAGTTTAAGTATCGTTCTCTTTAGTGGGATTGTTAAAAGAAATATCACAGATATCCAGATATGTGCTATGGATATAAGATAGCATAAGTAGTTATCGTTCGCAACAAAAAGCGTTCGACAAATATTCGTGTAATATGACAATAAATAATTAATAGAGTTGCTTGATGGTGTGCCATTTGAATCCGCAGATGAATATTGGAATGATAATATGGAAAATATCAGAGGGGCGTTGGAATTGTGCAAAAAGTATGAAGAGTGTGATTGCTGAATAAAACGAAGCTGATATAAAAAGCAAGTAGAAAAGTAAGTTTTGAGAGCTTTTTGACACTCTTACAAATTATTTGACGTTATGGGGTATAATAAGACCACATATAATATTTTACGTGAAGGAGCAGCAGATGGATATCTACCAGATCTTGACGACTTACAATAATCCATGGTCGCCTCGTGAAATCTTGTTTTTTTCGGGAATTTTGATATTCGCGGTCATTGTGGTGGTTTATTATATAAGGAAAGAAAAATTAAATAAGCTTCAGGCGCTGGCGATTCTGGCAGAGGTGATTTTCCTGGGAATTGTGTTTGGGTCTACCGTATTTACGAGGACAGGTACAACACGGCAATACGAACTGGTTCCATTCTGGTCATGGAGGGAGATCATCCAATACCACGACAGACAGTTACTGAAGGAGAATCTTTTGAATTGCGTTCTGCTATTTCCGGCAGGGGCATTACTTCCGGTTATTGCGAATCATGAAGTAAAATGGTCCCGGGCACTGGCATTTGGTGTATTGGTATCAGCGGTCATCGAGACCAGTCAGCTGATCACGATGCGTGGCTTATTTGAATGGGATGACATGATTCATAATGGTCTGGGCTGTATGGTGGGATGTATTTTGATGAACAGAACTATACAGATATTTAGATTAAATATGAAAGAGTAAAGATGCAGGGGAAGTGCCCCTGCATAAGTTGTTTTTGAGGTGGTTTTAATTTGATATTGACAAAATCTGGAAAAGTGGTAGACTAAAAATAAATGATACGAAAAATAAATAAATGATTAAAGCGTATCATGAAATTCGGAAGAGGAGGTACCATATGGACGGTAGCGAACCCAGACATTTTGTCAGGCTACCATTGGAGAATTTCCAAGAACAAGTTGAAGCGGATCCTAAAGTTCCATGTACGGAAATGGAGATAAAAGCGGTTTTGGAAGATTTGATGGTAGCAGTGGATGAACAAAGTTATATTCCTGCGACGCCCACAGCGGATAATCCAGATTTGTCAGAAGCTTATATCTTTGACACAGACGATGTAAATTTGCTTCTTAAGGATTTGAGGTTAGAGGATTTTGTTGGAAAAGTATTAGATGTAGGGAAAGGGACAATTAAGCGGAAGAATAAAGGTTTTCCTCAGGAATATTTATATATTTTTCAATATCCATGCAGGTTATACAGAAGAGATGCTCAGGAGAGCGGCGTTTTAACAGAAGACATATTGGTTTATGTGAAAATCAATAATAGAAAGATTCCATACAAAAAAGTGTTTATAGTTTCATTTCATAAAAACAGACCAAGGGTGAATTAAATTAGAAAAGAATGTCCAGTATACAGCATTTGCTGTATACTGGGAATAATATAGATAAAATAGAAAACGAAGAAAGTAATTGGAGAGGATTAATAAGGAATCCAGGTGAGTAAATGAAAAAATTAGAGTATGCATACTGTAATGAATGTGAAGATTTAGTTGAATTTGATGTTGTTGAGAAAACGATTGTTGAAGAATACAATGGAGAATTGGTTAAATTTAAATTTCATACAGGGTGTTGTAGAAATTGTGGCAGTGAAGTTGCTACAGATGTGGATTATAATGCGAGAAGATCAAATGTAAAGATAAAAGCATATAAACGTCAAAAAGGGATTATTGATCTGGATGAAATCTCAGAGATTTTAGAGAAATATGATGTGGGAAAAGAAGCTCTGGCAGATATTGCGGGATTTGGAAAAGTTACGATCAAGAGATATTATGATGGTTTTATTCCTGCCAGAGAGTATTCTGACAAATTGTTGAAGTTTTTGAATGATGAGTCTAGTTTTATGCATTCACTGGAAGAAAATAAAGCAAAATTAAAGCCAGTAGCATATCACAAAGTGACAGCCAGATATGAGCGTTTGTGTGAGATAGAAAATTCCAAAACAGAACAGATCATTAATTATATTGTGACGCAGCTTGAAGAAGTTACGCCGTTGGCACTGGAGAAGCTTCTGGCTTTTTCTGATGGAGTAAATTATGCGTTGAACGGTACCTGTATGATAGAAGAAGAAAGCCAGGCATGGCAACATGGACCGGTGTATCCATCTGTATATAAGAAATATAAGAAATTTGGATATAAGCCAATTGATAATGGTATACACAGTAAACATGGCTGTATGCTTTCAAAGGTATCTGAAGGAGAGCTGAAAGCAATAGATATGGTTTTGGATACTTTCGGCCTATATTCACCTAAAACTTTGGAAATAATAAGTCATAAACAGACTCCATGGATTGAAAAGAGAAAAGGCTACAGCGAGAAAGAAGCTGGACAGGAAGTGATTGATGAAGGTTCGGTGAGAGAGTATTATATAAAAAATGAGCTGAATTCAGAAAAGAGGATTATGGAATATATATTCCGATGCTTAAAAGGATGATTTGTGAGAACAGTAATGTTTTATGTGAAGGAGCAGCAGATGGACATCTACCAGATTTTGACAACTTACAATAATCCATGGTCGCATCGTGAGATCTTGTTTTTTTCGGGAATTTTGATATTCGCGGTCATTGTGGTGGTTTATTATATAAGGAAAGAAAAATTAAATAAGCTTCAGGCGCTGGCGATTCTGGCAGAAGTAATCTTTATGGGAATTGTATTCGGATCTACCGTATTTACGAGGACAGGTACAACACGGCAATACGAACTGGTTCCGTTCTGGTCATGGCGGGATATCCTCCGCTATCACGACAGGCAGTTGCTGAAGGAGAATTTACTGAACTGTATTTTGCTGTTTCCGGCAGGTGCGTTGCTGCCGGTCATTGCGAATCATGAAGTAAAATGGTCCCGGGCGTTGGTGTTTGGTGTATTGATATCCGCGGTCATTGAGACCAGCCAGCTGGTCACGATGCGTGGTCTGTTCGAATGGGATGACATGATTCATAATGGACTCGGGTGTATGGCAGGATGCGTTGTGACGAATCGGATTTTACGGGTGTTTTCGTCAGATAGAAGCTGATACATCCGCTACATCTATCCCCCCCACAGGCTTGTGGCGGGGGGCTTTTTTTTATATAATGAAATGATACTGAGCAATCGTAAGAGCGCATGTTGCTCGAAACAATTCGCGGTAGAAGATTATAACGAAAATGCGGAGAAAAGAACCATGAGTGATCTTAAAAACGAAATTCATGCCTACTGGACCAACCGTGCCAGGGGTTATTCAGAATATAATCAGCAGGAAATGGCAGATGCCAGACGGTCCATGTGGAGAGACAAGCTTCTGACTTTACTCGGGGGGCAGTTCCCGGAACGTGAACCAGAGGAAATAAAAATCCTGGATGTGGGAACCGGACCGGGATTTTTTGCAATCCTTCTTGCAGAAGCAGGTTATCAGGTAACGGCAATTGACTACACCGAAGAAATGCTCAAAGAAGCACAGCAGAATGCAGGTGGATTAGCGAAGTGTATTGTGTGGAAAACTGGTGATGCGCAGGCACTTGATGTGGAAAGCAACAGCTTTGATGTGATTGTGACCAGGAATGTAACCTGGAATCTGCCGAGGCCGGACCTTGCATACAGGGAATGGCTTCGTGTACTGAAGCCTGGAGGGATGCTTTATAACTTTGATGCCGATTGGTACGGACATTTATATAATGAAGAGAAACGCAGCGGTTACGAGAAGGACCGTCAGCAGACAGAAGAGCAAAATGTAGAGGATTACTACAGCGGAACGGACATTGAGAAAATGGAGGAGATTGCCCGTCAGGTGCCGTTGAGTCGTCTGGAACGCCCGAAGTGGGATATCGAAACCATGAAAAAGACCGGATTTCTGGATGTTTCCTGTGATGAAAATGTCTGGAAAGAGGTGTGGACAGAGGAAGAGATCATCAACAACAGTTCTTCTCCGATTTTTTTGCTGATGGGAAGAAAAAGAGACGCGTTTCATCTGAAAAATATCACTGTAAATACAGGTGAAAAATGGAATGGGGAACTGGAGCTGGCGAATGGCGAGATCCGTCTCCCGGCAACTGTTCTTCATGGACATGGTACAGGAAAGACGATGCTGATCACAGCGGGTGTTCATGCCGGAGAGTATGTTGGCATCCAGGCAGCAATTGAACTGTCCCAGAAGCTTAAGATTGAGAAAGTTGCCGGAACGATCGTGATCATAAAGGCAGTGAATCGCCCTGCTTTTGAAGCACGTAAGGGAAGTATGGGACTGACCGATGACAAGAATCTGAATCGTGAATTTCCGGGTAATCCGGACGGAACAGAGATGGAACGTCTTGCATGGGCAATTTCTCAGGAATTGCAGCCGATTGCGGATTATTACATCGATCTGCACAGTGGAGACGATTACGAAAAACTGACTCCATATGTATATTATGCAGGGGCAGCTCCGGAAGAAGTGGTTAAGGCTTCCCGTGAGATGGCAGAGCAGGTGGATGTGCCTTATATGGTCAGATCCAATGTGGCATCCGGCGGTTCTTACAATTATGCGGCTTCGCAGGGAATTCCGAGTATTCTGATCGAACGTGGAGGAATGGGTGACTGGAATTATGAAGAAGTGCGTTCAACCAGAAGAGATGTCCGTAACATTCTCTGTCATATGGGAATCTATCAGGGACTGAAGGATTTCAGGACATACTATCCGCTGGATGTGGCAGACGTTCGTTATCAGGATGCAGAAGAAAATGGTCTCTGGTATCCGTTCAAAAAGGTCGGTGACATGATCCAGGAAGGGGATATTCTTGGAGAAGTCCGTGATTATGAGGGCAACGTGAAAGAGGTCAGTGAAGCAGAATTTGATGGCGTACTTCTTTATCAGACAGGTACTCTGCAGGTACTTGGAAATGGCCCAATGGTGACATATGGAAGAATCGTCAGCCGTTACGATGAGCGTAAGGAAAAGATCGTAAAATACTGGGAAAAACGAAGCGACAGTTTCCTGGTTCAGAAGCGGCAGGAACTTCACAGCACTATGGCAGAACGCTGGATGAAAGAGATTCGTGCACAGCTTCCGGAAGGCAGAAAACTCAGAATTCTTGATGTGGGATGTGGAGCAGGTTTTTTCACTATTCTTCTTGCAAAGGAAGGACATGAAGTGACGGGAATCGATCTGACACCGGATATGATCAAAAATGCCCGTATTCTGGCACAGGAAGAAGGGGCAGACTGTGAATTTACAGTAATGGATGCCGAAAATCCAGAGTTTCCGGCTGGTACATTTGATGTCATCATCTCCAGAAATCTTACCTGGACACTGCCGCATGTACGCCATGCTTATCAGGAGTGGCTCCGTGTACTTAAGAAGGGCGGTGTGCTGCTGAATTTTGATGCAAATTATGGTATTACAGACTTTTCCAATGTGGAAGACCTTCCGGAAAATCATGCGCATAATACGCTTGGCAATGACATGATGCGTGAATGTGAGGAGATTAAACGACAGCTTCCGATCAGTTCCTATAGCCGTCCGGCATGGGATCTGGAGACCCTGGGATCCATGGAACTTAAAGATTTCCGGGTAGATCTGGGAATCAGCGGCAGAATTTATCTTGAGAAAGACGAATTTTATAACCCAACGCCTCTGTTTATGTTAAGGACGGTAAAATAATATGGACTTAAAACAATTACAATATTTCGTGGCCTGTGCCCAGACGGGATCTTTCAGTGATGCGGCGAAGATCCTTTATTCCACACAGCCCAGCGTCAGCAAGGTGATCAAAGCACTGGAGGATACTTTGGGAATGCAGCTTTTTGAGCGGCTTCCGAGAGGAATCCGTCTGACTGTACAGGGACAGAAGGTCTACCATTATGCATGCAGGATCACCAATGAGATGAACGCACTGGAAAATATGGCAGCACATGGAATGACCAAATGGATTCGGATTTCCCTGAACCCAAGCTCGTGGTTTGCAAGTCAGTTTGTGGATTTTTATAATGAGACATATGAAAAAAAATACCACTTTCAGATTACTACGGCGGGTGTGCGGAGTGTTATGGAGCGTGTCCGTGACTATATGGATGATATCGGATTCGTCTATATCTTAAGCCAGCAGAAGGAAAATTTCCTTTATGAGCTTGACAGGAACAAAATGCAGTTTGTTTCAATGTATGAAACAGATGTGATCCTTTATCCCGGACGTCGGACAGAACTTTATGATTCTGAAAAAGAGAGAGTAGATCTTGAAGATCTGGAGGGACTACGGTTTATACAAAATTATCAGGATGAATTTTTTGACATCGGAGCCACCCGCGAGGAAGCTTTTCAGTGGCAGGATCTTGACATATCCGTATTGACTAACAGTGACTACATTATGGAAAAAATGCTTCGGAACAGCAAAGTTTCCAATGTGAGCGGCAGTTACCTTTCTGAAAATAAAACAGGCACCACACCAGGGATTCCTTTGAATATGGGCGACAGTAAAGTTATTTTTGGATATGTACTCCGTAGGGGAGAAGAAACCGATAAAAGTATACAGGAGCTTCTTGATTTTCTTATAGATAGACTTCCAAAAAGTTAAGTTGCTGTAAATATTTGCAAAGTTAATCTATACTTATTCCAAAACAGGACAGAGATATTCGAATTAAGAATAGCGTATAACCCTCCCCTGGGGTTGTGCGCTTTTTTTTGATTTGTTAGACTTGATTTAACGAATTAATGTGCGGATATTGTTAACTGTTTTCAGACAGACATAAAGGAGTACTCATGATTAAATACATTATTAAAAGGCTTCTTCAGTTGATTCCGATTTTAATCGGGATCACTTTTTTGTCCTTTGCAATGATGCGGCTGGCGGGTGGTGATGCGGTTACTTATATGTATGATAATGCAGGTTCATCTGTCTCGCAGGAGGTGATCGATCAGGCCAGAAAGGAATATGGACTGGACCAGCCGTTCCTTGTACAGTATGCAAAGTGGTTTGCAGGAATGGCGACCGGAGACATGGGAACAAGCTATGTTTCAAAGAGGGATGTTTATGATTCTTTTGTAGAAAAGCTTCCGGCAACGATTCTGCTTACGGTATCTTCAGTGCTTTTGACGATGCTGGTTGCAATCCCGTTGGGGATCATTTCGGCGATAAAACACAACAAATGGAGTGATTATCTGATCCGTTTTCTGAGTTTTATCGGGAACTCCATGCCAAACTTTTTTGCAGCGCTTGTGCTGATGTATTTCTTCTCGATCAGGCTTGGATGGCTTCCTGTTATCACAACGGATAACGTGGCATTGAGCCTTGTGTTGCCGACACTTACGCTTGCAATATCGATGGCATCCAAGTATACCCGACAGGTGAGAGCAACGGTTCTGGAGGAATTAAACAAGGATTATGTGATCGGAGCGCGCGCAAGAGGTGTGCGAGGCAGCGTGATCATCTGGAAAAATGTGATGAAATCTTCGATGCTTACGATCATCACACTGCTTGCTTTGTCGATCGGAAACCTTCTTGGAGGAACAACGATCGTAGAGACGATCTTTATGTGGGACGGTGTTGGAAAGATGGCAGTGGATGCCATTACGATGCGAGATTATCCGATCATTCAGGCATATGTGGCATGGATGGCGATCATCTATGTTGTGGTGAATCTGATCACAGATATTATTTATCATTATCTGGATCCTCGCGTAAGACTGGGAGGTGACAGAGCATGAGAGAGTCAAAAAACATGAGAAAAGATGTCTCTGTCCGTGAGCAGAAAGTACGTAAAAATCATGTCAGAGAGAAGCTGATCTTCTTTGCAATATTGTCATTGCTTTTGCTGATCGTGGCAGTTTTTGCGAGAAAACTCTGTCCGTATGATCCGGATGTTCAGGATCTTTTGCAGGCGCAGAAACCACCGAGTGCAGAGCATCTGTTAGGAACAGATCGATATGGAAGAGACATGCTTTCAAGGGTATTGGTGGGAAGTACGATCAGTATCTATGCAACGCTTCTTCTGGTGGCGATCATCACAGTAGTTGGAACTGTGATCGGCATTATCTGCGGTTGGTGCGGCGGTATTGCTGACACGATCCTGATGCGTATATCGGATCTTTTTCTTGCATTTCCGAGTCTTGTTTTTGCACTTGCAGTGGCTGGTGTGCTTGGCGGAGGTATACAAAATGCAGTCATTGCGCTCGCAGTGATCGGCTGGCCAAAGTTTGCAAGACTTGCGAGAGGGCTGACGCTTGCACAGAAAGATTCCGCATATCTGATGGCGGTACGGCTCTCCGGAAGCAGTACATTAAAGATTATGTTTAAGCATATTTTACCAAATATTGCAGGTCCGATTCTTGTCACAGCGGTTCTCGATATCGGAACGATGATGATGGAATTGGCAGGACTTTCCTTCCTTGGTCTGGGTGTAAAACCACCGATGGCAGAGTGGGGAAGTATGATCAATGATGGAAGAAGTATGCTTCAGATTTCGCCGTGGATGGCGCTTGCGCCGGGCCTGGCGATCTTTATTACAGTTATGATATTTAATCTTCTGGGCGATACGCTCAGGGATTTTATGGACCCAAAAGAAAGAGCTAAAAGGTAGAAAGGAAGTAAAAATTATGAAGAAGAAACTGATCGCAGCAATTCTTACAGGAGCAATGCTTGCAGCAGGAATGACCACAAGTGTATGGGCAGACGGAGGAAAATCTTTCGTTTATGGAACAACGGGTTACAGTGAAGAGATGGGTGATGCAGGCCTGAATCCGCATGACAATTATTCAGGATGGAGTGCTCTGCGTTATGGCGTTGGCGAGACTCTTTTTAAGTACAATGACAACATGGAAGTGGAGCCGTGGCTGGCAACAGATTATGAATTTGTGGATGATACAACTGTAAAGATTACACTTCGTGATGGGGTAAAATTCTCCAGTGGACGTACCATGGATGCAGAGGCTGTCAAGGAATGTCTGGAAGATCTGATCGCAGTTCATGACCGTGCACCATATGATCTGAAGATTGATCATATGGATGCAGATGGGCTGACACTTACCATTTATACTACCGAACCATGTCCGGCGATCATCAATTATCTTGGAGATCCATATGGTGCGATCATTGATATGGAATATGGAATCCAGGGTGAAGGCGGTTCTGCAAATGTAGCCGGAACAGGCCCATATGTTGCAACAAAGGTAACTCCTACCCAGATCGATCTGGTTAAAAACGAAGATTACTGGGGCGGTGATGTCAAGGTTGATAATGTTACAGTAAAATCCTTTGCAGACGGAAGTGCGCTGACTGCAGCACTGCAGACGGGAGATATCCAGGGTACTTACGGACTGCAGTATGATAACTACGCATTATTTGAGAATAGCGCAGATTATACCATCAATTCCTGTGCGACCAGCCGTTGCTTCTTTGGACAGTTTAATATGGAATCAGAGCTTATGCAGGATCAGAATATCCGCAAGGCTGTAGAGATGGGAATCGACAAAGAGGGCTTCTGTTCTGTAATCATGCAGGGACGTGGCGTGCCGGCCAAGGCAGCGTTCCCGAGCAGCTTTTCTTATGGAAACGATGCGGTAGAAACAGTTTCTTATGACCCGGATAGCGCAAAGAAACTCCTTGAAGAGTCGGGATGGACAGACACCGATGGTGATGGCTATGTAGACAAGGACGGACAGAAACTCAGTATCAACTGGCTGACTTATCCGACCCGTCTGGAACAGCCGAAGCTTGCTGAGTACGCACAGGCTACGCTGAAAGATATCGGAATTGATGTAGTTGTAAACAATACATCTGACCACATGACAATTGCAAAGAGTGGAGATTTTGATGTATATGTAAGCTCAACAACTACAGCACCGACCGGTGATCCGGAATACTTCTTTACCAGTACAGTTACAGGTGCCAAAAACTATGGAAATTATCAGAATGAAGAAGTAACAAAGCTGACAGACCAGCTTCATCAGACCTTTGACAAGGATGAAAGAGCAAAACTTGCAGTAGAACTCCAGCAGGATATTCTGGATGATGATGCATTCTTTTTCGTATCACATCTGAACATGGGAATTGTGACAAAATCAAATGTTACAGGAATGGCGGCACATCCATGTGATTACTATGAGATCACTGCGGATCTGGATGTAGAATAAATCTCATTGCTGTTCACAGCAACTAAAGTCTGAGGAGAATGATGGATTATGAGTTCATTGCTTCGTGTAGAGCATGTAACAATTTCTTATAATGGAAAACCGGTGGTCCAGGATGTAAGTTTTGAACTGAAGCAGGGCGAGATCCTGGGGATCGTAGGCGAGTCCGGAAGCGGCAAGAGTACGATCATCAAGGCAATCATGGGGCTTCTGGGTGAGGAAGGCCTGGTCACCAGGGGTGATATCTGGTACAAGGGTGAAAATCTTACCGATATGAGCGCAAAAGATCTCCGCAGATACCTGGGAAAAGAGATTGGAATGGTATTTCAGGACTGCAAATCTGCATTGTGTCCTGTACGTAAGATAGGGGCACAGATACATGAGGCAGTGTCAGAGCATGAAAAAACAAGCAGGCATGAGGTCAGAAATCGTGCTGGTGAGATCATGAAAAAGATCGGGCTTAATGATGCTGATCGTGTGCTGGACAGCTACCCGTTTGAGCTTTCGGGTGGAATGAACCAGAGAGTGGGAATCTGTACAGCCATGATCATGCGGCCCAAGCTTTTGCTGGCGGATGAACCGACGAGTGCGCTTGATGTGACGGTACAGAAACAGGTAGTGGAAGAACTTTTGCTGATGCGGGAAGAATACAACACGGCGATGATTCTTGTAACCCATAACATCGGTGTGGTAAGGATGATGGCGGACCGGATCCTGGTGCTTCAGGATGGACATGTCAGAGAGTATGGAGCGACGGAGAACGTTCTGGAGAACCCGCAGAATCCGTACACAAAGAAGCTGATGGGATCTGTGTTGAGACTGAAAAAGTCAGGGATGTAGGTAGGCCGGAAATGTTATGAAGTTTGTATTCTGAAAAGGAAAGTTTGATATGTCAGAAATAATTTTGCGGGCAGAGAATCTGAAAAAAGTTTTTGTATCGGGGAAAAAAGAGTTTACAGCAGTAGATGATGTAAGCTTTGAACTGGAGCGTGGCGAGTGCCTTGGGATTGTAGGTGAGTCCGGCTCTGGTAAGAGTACAATTGTACAGATGATCACGCATCTGGAGAGTGTCACAGAGGGGCGGATTTTTCTTAAAGAGCAGGATGTTACGAATGCAAAAGGGAAGGCTCTGCGTGATATTTATCGGGATATCCAGATGGTTTTTCAGATGCCGATGGATTCTTTTGATCCGAGATGTACGTTAGGAGACGGAATTGGGGAAAGTCTCCGGAACATGGGGATAAGCCGTGACGAAACACGCAAGCGTGTGGAAAATCTTCTCGAAAGATGTGGGATGGACAGGGAATATGCGGATCGATATCCACACCAGGTCAGTGGCGGCCAGTGCCAGAGGGCTGCAATTGCCAGAGCTCTTGCGGTTGATCCGGAGATTCTGATCTGTGATGAAGCTACGAGTGCGCTCGATGTTACGGTTCAGAAGCAGATACTGGAGCTGTTGAGAGAATTAAAGGAGAAGGAAGAGCTGTCGTTTCTTTTTATCTGCCATGATCTTGCACTGGTGCAGGAATTTTGCGACAAAGTCCTGGTACTTTATCAGGGGAAGGTTGTGGAATATGGGACTCCGGATGAGATCATCAATCATCCGAAGATGGATTATACAAAGAAACTGGTCGAGTCAGTTTTATAGTCGGGGGCTTTTGCTCCCGACATTATAATAAGCAGCGAATAATTATTGGAGGGCAGGAATTATGGTAGTCAATGTTTTTCTGTTTGATGATTTTGAAGTGATGGACGCATTTGGACCGGCAGAAGTTTTGGGGCGTGTACCGGAGCATTTTTACGTTCGTTATATTTCACTGCGCGGGGGGCTGATCACTGGAAAGCAGGGAGTGAAGGTGTGGACAGAACCGCTGAATCCGGCGGAGATTGAGGATATTTTTCTGATTCCGGGCGGAACGGGTGTCAAGAGCTTTCTTCATATGGAAGAGGGTGGACAGCAGCTTTTAAAAGCGGCCGTGGAAGAAGCTTCTTTTTGTATGATGGTGCAGAATGCTTCGGCGATGCTGACCAGGACAGGGCTTTTGTTCCACCGTCAGGTGTGCGATTATGCGTATGATGAAAACTGGAAGCGTATGTTTACAGTGGGAATTGATTATATTGACGGTGAGAAGTGGATTTCAGACGGGAAGTATTATTCCTGCAGTACAACGATGGCTGCGATCGATATGACGCTGGGACTGATCAGCGATAATCTGGATGTTGGTGTTGCAGAAAAGATCGCAGAAGAGATTGGATATGTATGGGACAGTAGTCTCGACTTATAACAAAAAGATAACTACCTATGACAAAAAGGAATATTTATGCATCCCCCAGGGAGGGTTGTTGGTGCTTTAGTGTGGTGCTACAATACAGTTGTTTACGAGGCGCGCACTAAATAAAATAAAGTTTTCACAGGGAAAGGAAGTATAATTATGCATATACCTGAGAACTATTTAAGCCCGTCAACATGTGCTGTAATGACAGCAGCCATGCTCCCGGTCTGGGGATATTCAATCAACAAAGTAAGAACAGAAATACCTAAGGCTAAGATGCCTCTTCTTGGTATTGGTGCTGCTTTTTCATTTCTTGGAATGATGTTTAATGTACCGCTTCCGGGAGGCACAACAGGACATGCTGTAGGAGGAACTCTTATTGCAATTCTTACCGGAAGTCCGGCGGCCGGGTGTATATCGGTTTCCATTGCATTGCTGATACAGGCTCTGCTTTTCGGAGATGGCGGAATTCTTGCATTTGGTGCAAACTGTTTTAATATGGCGTTTGTACTGCCGTATCTGGGATTTTTCCTGTATAAGCTGCTTTTCAAAAAGACAGGAAAGCGGAAACTCAGTGCAGCGATTGGAGCTTATCTGGGAATCAATGCAGCGGCCTTTTGCGCGGCAGTTGAATTTGGAATACAGCCATTATTGTTTAAAGATGCAGCAGGACAGGCTCTTTATTGCCCATATCCTTTAAGTGTATCGATACCGGCAATGATGATCGGCCACCTTACTTTATTTGGTCTGGCAGAGATTGTGCTTACGGTAGTGGTACTGACATTCGTAGAAAAAGTAGCTCCGGCAGCGCTGGATGCAGTTCCAGATAAGACTGCATTTAAACCATTATATATACTGGCAGCAGTGCTCATTGTTTTGACGCCGATCGGCCTTCTTGCTACAGGAACTGCCTGGGGCGAGTGGGGCGTAGATGAGATGGCAACGCTTGTCAGTGGCGGCACACAGCTGGGTTACACTCCGGCAGGAATGGAAGGTGGATTTGAGCTTTCTACACTGTTTCCGGATTATTCGATGGCGGGTATGCCTGAATGGATCGGATATATTCTTTCAGCCGTCGTTGGTGTGGCAATTCTGGTAATTTTCTTTAAGATTGTTTCTTCACTTATGAAGGACAAGGTTGACTTCAAAAAGAAAGCGGCATAAAGATGAATGATCATAGAACAGAAAAAACAGAGATTCCATCATGGATGTGTCAGGAAGAGGACTACACTCCTTCGGGAGACAAAGAGGCTTTTTTGATCAAAAGTACAAAATCTGTTTTGTCTGTGCTTGCTAAATTGAGATTTAACGAAGGGAAGGATGGCAGATTTTCTGCTGTTCCTTCTCTTAAATTATTTTATACGATATTATTTATAATTCTGACAGCTTCTTCGAAGAATTATTTGTTTGTGCTGATCATGTGTGCTACAGTGACGATCCATCTGGCTTTCTTTTCGGCAGCTGCTATACGGCAGATATTGAGTGGAACCGCCGGAGCAGTGCTGGTCTCGATTTTTCTTCTTTTGCCGGCAGTATTTATGGGAAATCCACAGACTTTGGCGAATATTACTGCGCGTGTGTATGTCTCAGTGACTCTTGTCGGCATCCTTTCAGCAGGGACATCGTGGAATAAACTTACCGCCAGTATGAGAAGTTTTCATGTTCCGGCGCTGTTTATTTTTACGTTGGATATTACGTTGAAATATATTTCAGTCCTGGGTGAGATCTGTGTGGATATCCTTCGGTCAGTCAGTTTAAGATCAGTTGGAAAGAATCCGGACAAGGCAAGAGCGTTTTCGGGTGTTCTTGGCATTACATTTCTTAAATCCAATGAAATGGCAGAGGAAATGTATGCTGCTATGTGCTGCAGGGGATTTACCGGAGAGTATGAGAAAAAACAAAAATACGAGCCGAGTGTGAGTGATATTTTTTATATTCTGGTAATGGTCGGCTGTGTAGCGTTGTTCGTTTATTTGAATAAAATTGCTGCGTGATTGAGAGGAGATAAATATGATCGATCTGCAAAAAGTGTGCTATGCTTATGAGCATGAGGTGGCACTCAGATATATTGATCTTCATATTGAAAAGGGTGATTCTTTGGTCATTCAGGGACCGAATGGCTGTGGAAAATCAACACTTATCAAGTTGTTGAATGGGATTATATTTCCATCCGAGGGGCATTATTTTTATAAGGATCATGAGATTACTGAGAAAGCGCTGAAGGACAGCAGGTTCGCCAAGTGGTTTCATCAGCAGATGGGATATGTGTTCCAGAATGCGGACACACAGCTGTTTTGCGGAAGCGTAGAGGAAGAGGTTGCGTTTGGACCGATTCAGATGGGACTGTCAGAGGCAGAAGTTCGTGAGCGGACGGATGACTGTCTGAAATTGTTTGGAATAGAGAAGCTTCGGGAAAGACCGCCATATCATTTGAGTGGAGGCGAGAAGCGAAAAGTGTCTCTTGCCTGTATTCTTTCATTGAATCCGGAGGTGCTGATTCTTGATGAACCGCTTGCCGGCCTGGATGAAAAAACGCAGGATATGCTGACGGAGTTTTTGCAGGATTTTCATAAAGCAGGAAAAACGTTGATCACGATCACGCATAATCGGCAGCTGGCTGAGAAGCTGGGAACCAAATTTGCGGTCATGAATGAAGATCATGAATTGAAAATACTGTAACTGTGAGGGTACTGAACAGTTACAATATATTATAAAAAAAGTACTTCCCGCGGATTTGGAAGTACTTTTTTTATGGGTTGAATTGAATGTGCATCAATATGTGGAGGTCATGCACTTTATTTGGGAGATAACACAGTTCTTTGTGTTGTCTTTATTTTAACAAAAAGGAGGGGGAAAACAAGCCTCCTGGGGGGATGTGGAAGCATGAAAAAAAGAGGCGGAGATATGCATTATATGAATAGATGGGGAGTTACGTTGTGATGGGGAGTTACGGAAGAGATGTCTCTGCCTGTAAGCATCCCCAGGCACAGCCGTAGGGGAGGAGGTGGCGTAGCTTCATCTGGCGGAAATATTAATCTACAAGTAAGAAAAATTGTGAATGCGGTCCCCAACACAGCTGTAAAAGGAAAAGTCTTCGTTGACAATTCTGGCTAGTATAGGTATGATTATATGAAGAACAGAACGTACTTCTTGAAAGGAAATAAATATGCGTCAGGCAATTGATGAGCTAATAGAGGATGGAAGACTTGAAGGAAGAGCAGAAGGAAGAGGCGGAGCGTTATGTCAGCATGTATAGCAGTCATTGAGGAACTCCATAGGGCAATAGCCGGGCAAAGGAATATGGAAGAGCTGGAGGAGCTTCTCTGGGCGGGGGTGCTTGCGTACCAGGGCAAAATATTCTACACGCTTTCCGGCCTGGAATTCTTCTACACAGTAAAACATAAGAAGAACGGAGAATACAGCGGGGAGCTTCTGGTTTCCCGCAAGGAGACAAGTAAAACTCTGACCAGAAGTTCTGTGATGCTGGCATTTCATAAAGTCCTTGCCGAGATGAAATTTAAAGAAATTGATGGAGCAGCATATCTCCTTCCACCGGAATACCGTGGACCAAAGGCAATTGGGCAGATTTTCGGGATTTCCTATATTTTTAGTCTGTTTCTGGAATTTGGGTTGATAAGAATAGCCGAGAAAGATAAAACAGACAAAGTAAAAGCTGAAAAGGTCAAATGACCTCTTCAGCTCTTTTTAATGCCGCGGATATATTCGGGCGGAAATTTTCTTCTCCGACAAGTTCAATAAAGCCGGCTTTTTTCATAACGCGCATTGGCTGTTCGTTGACGTGAGAGAATACAAGAGAGATTCCCTTACTTTCACAGATTTTTGCCAGGTTCTGGAGGGCATTCATAGCGGTGCTGTCCAGAGCCGGAACACTTCTCATACGGAGAACCAGACATTTGGTGAAGTCTTTGACAATGATATGTTCGATGGCATCAGCAGCCCCGAAAAAAAGTGGCCCGGTAATTTCATAAACACGGATCTGCAGCGGCAGCTTCCGGAGATGTTCGTCGATATCCGGTGTATCATCGTCTGTATAGACCCAGCTGTCAATATGGGTTTCTTCACTCATTCGTTTGATAAAGAGCAGACATGCAAGCACCATACCAATCTCGATGGCAACGACCAGGTCGAAGAGTACTGTCAGCACGAAAGTCGCCAGAAGTACGATAATGTCACTTTTGGGAGCTGTTTTGATGAGATCACGGAAAGTTCTCCACTGGCACATATTGTAGGCAACAATAAAAAGAATCGCGGCAATCGTCGGCATTGGGATCATTCCGGCATAAGGCATCAGAATGACAAGCACGATGACAAGTGTAACAGAGTGTACTATTCCGGCGATCGGTGTACGTCCACCGTTTTTGATGTTGGCAGCAGTTCTTGCGATTGCTCCAGTTGCCGGGATTCCGCCAAAGAGTGCAGAAGCGATATTTCCGGCACCCTGTGCAACGAGTTCCATATCGGAACGATGTTTGCTGCCTGTCATACCATCTGCAACGACACAGGAAAGTAATGATTCGATCGCAGCAAGCACAGCAATCGTGAAAGCGTTTGGAAGTGCTGCGCTGATCGTACTGATTTTTAATGCCGGCATATGGAAACTCGGAAGTGAATTGCTGATCGTGTACAGGTTCCCTATGGTAGATACTTTTAATGGGAGAAACTGAACCATCAGGATTCCGGCGATAACAGCAATCAGCGAGCCGGGGATTTTTTTAAAAATATACGGTGCGATGATCAGGATTGCAAGACTTACAGCCCCAACGATTACAGCATCAATATTTATGGAAGAAATATTCTGGACAAAAGCTTCCAGTTTCTCGGTTGTTTCGATTGGTTTCACTCCATCAGGATAAGTGACGCCGAAGAAATCTTTCAGCTGACCGATGACGATCGTCACAGCAATTCCGGAGGTAAAACCGGTAGTAATCGTGTAAGGAATGAATTTGATCAGACTTCCAAAGTGACAGAGTCCCATAAGGATCAGAAAGACACCTGCCAGTACAGTAGCGATAACAAGACCGTCCATACCGTCGCGGGCCACGATACCGGCTACAATCGTTGCAAATGCGGCGGTCGGTCCGGCAATCTGCACACAGCTTCCACCAAGAGCTGAGATTACGAAACCTGCTACAATTGCGGTGAAAATTCCGGCTTCAGGACCAACACCGGAAGCAAGTGCAAGTGCGATAGATAATGGAAGTGCGATGATCGCGACGATGATGCCGGCGGTCACATCTTTGATAAACTGGGATCTGTCATAAGATTTCAGACAGGTCAGGAGCATTGGTTTTAGAGAGCTCATAGAAATAAAATACCTTTCTTTTTCTGATTATAGTTTACAGATTGTTACAGAAGACATATATATGTCATAGAAAAAAGCAGACATCCTCACAGAAATGCTGCTTTGCAGATTTAGTATAGCACAGAAAAAAAGAGAAAATAAATATGAAATGTGCATGTTTGTGTTTATATACAAAATGAAAAACCCTGGAATACAAAGTGGGTAATTTTTTCTCTTGACAATAGCTTTTTTTAGATATATACTTTGATAATCAAAATATTCTAAAACCAAAACAAATTAGGAATATGAGGAAACAATTATTATGAATAAAGAACAGACCTTAACCGGTGTCATCCGGGGAACGGGCGCCTGTGTTCCAAAGAGAGTCATGGATAATGACGAGATCGCCGGTTTTGTAGAGACCAGTGATGAGTGGATCCGGGAGCGTACAGGTGTGGAACGTCGTCATATAGCAGAAGAGGAAACAACCGTTTCCATGGCTGTTGAGGCCGGTCGCCAGGCAGTTGAAGAAGCCGGTGTTTTGCCGGAAGAAATCGATATGATCCTGGTGGCTACCGGATCAGCTGACCGGGTTTTTCCGTGTACAGCCTGCCAGGTGCAGGAAGTTCTTGGAGCTTCGGGTGCCGTTGGATTTGATCTCAATGCCGCATGCAGCGGATTTCTTTTTGCCTACAATACCGCACAGGCCTACATAGCATCTGGAACCTACAGGACGATCCTGGTCATTGGAAGCGAGAGTCTTTCACGCATTGTCGACTGGACTGACCGTGGAACCTGCATCCTGTTTGGAGATGGAGCCGGAGCGGTTCTTCTTCAGGCGAAGGAAGGAAAAAGTTATCAGCCGGTTTCACATTCCGATGGACGAGGCGGATCGGCACTGACCGGACCGGGAGTGCTTGGCAGAGCCCGCAGTATTGATAAGGATCCAAAAGAAACAAAAACAGAATACATTACCATGAATGGCAAGGATGTCTTCCAGTTTGCAGTCCGCAAGGTTCCGCAGGTGATAAAGGAAGTCCTTGAGGTAAATGAGATTTCCCTTGAAGATGTCGACTGGTTTGTTCTTCATCAGGCAAACGCACGAATCGTAGATGCAGTTGCAAGGCGGCTTCGTCTGGATATTGGAAAATTTCCAATGAATCTCCAGGAATATGGAAATACTTCTTCAGCCAGTATCCCGATTCTGTTGAATGAACTGAATCGAGAAGGTGTCCTCAAAAAAGGACAGAAACTGGTCCTGGCAGGATTTGGAGCAGGATTGTCCTGGGGCGCAAGCGTGCTGGACTGGGATCTGGAAAGATAAAAAGTAAAAGAGGAACAGAATTTAAGAAATAACCAGATTCTGTGACTTAACTATAAATTAAAATCAAACAGAAAAAGGAGAAAACAAAAATGTTAGAAAGAATTATTGAACTTACAGCAGAAAACTTAGGAGCAGACGCAGCAGCAATCACAGCAGAGACATCTTTTAAAGATGATCTTCATGCAGATTCCCTGGATCTTTTTGAACTTGCAATGGCATTCGAGGAAGAATTTTCTGTAGAGATCCCAAGCGAGGATCTTGAGCAGATCACAACAGTTGCAGATGTAATGAAATATCTGACAGAGCATCAGGCGTAATCGTCAACCTGGCTGATCGAAAGGACTTAAATTTATGAAGACAGAGATCACAGAATTATTAGGAATTGAGTATCCGGTGATCCAGGGCGGTATGGCCTGGGTTGCAGACTATCATCTGGCAGCAGCCGTATCTAACGCAGGTGGCCTTGGACTGATCGCTGCAGGCGGCGCACCGGCAGAATGGGTCAGAGAGCAGATCCGTGAGACAAAGAAGCTGACAGACAAACCATTTGGTGTCAACATCATGCTGATGAATCCGGAATCAGAAAAAGTTGCGAAGATTATTGTGGAAGAGGGCGTCAAAGTCGTTACAACAGGAGCAGGAAGCCCGGAAAAATACATGGCAGACTGGAAAGCAGCCGGAGTTAAGGTTATTCCGGTCGTTGCATCCGTAGCACTTGCGAAACGTATGGAACGATGTGGTGCAGATGCAGTCGTTGCTGAAGGATGTGAAGCAGGCGGACATATCGGGGAACTTACCACGATGGTCCTGGTTCCACAGGTCGTTGATGCAGTGAAGATTCCGGTGATCGCAGCAGGTGGTATCGCAGATGGAAGAGGAATGGCTGCAGCTTTCATGCTTGGCGCAAAAGGAATCCAGATGGGAACTGTGTTTGCAGCATCAAAAGAATCTGTGATCCACGAAAACTACAAAAATAGCATTTTTAAGGCAAAAGATATCGACAGTCGTGTAACGGGAAGAAGCACCGGACATCCGATCCGTGTTCTTCGCAATGATATGGCACGTAAATATCTGGAACTGGAAAAAGCGGGCGCACCGTTTGAAGAACTGGAACAGCTTACTTTGGGAAGTCTCAGAAAAGCCGTTCAGGAAGGTGATGCAAAGAACGGAAGTCTGATGGCAGGTCAGATCGCAGGTATGATCAAAGAAGAACGTTCCTGCGAGGATATCATCAGATCAACTGTTTCCGGGGCATGCAGATTAATGGGAGTGAGTGCAGATGAGTAAGATTGCTTTTATTTATCCGGGACAGGGTGCACAGGCAGTTGGTATGGGAAAGGATTTTTATGAAAAAAGTCCTCTGTCCAAAGCTGTTTTTGATCAGGCATCTGAGGCAGTGAATCTTGATCTTAAGAAACTCTGTTTCGAAGAAAATGATCTTCTGAACAAAACAGAATATACGCAGGTGGCAATGGTAACAGCCTGTCTTGCAATGACGAGAGCTGTCGAAGCAATGGGACTTCATGCGGATATGACAGCCGGACTGAGCCTTGGAGAATACTGTGCGATAGCTGTGGCAGGCGGCATGTGTGACCTGGATGCAGTACGCACTGTTCGTTCCAGAGGGATTTTTATGGAACATGCAGCACCGGAAGGAACCGGAGCAATGTCTGCGGTTCTCGGACTTGATACAGAAGTCATTGAGGATGTTTTAAACGGCAGAGAGGGCGTCTCCATTGCAAACTATAACTGCCCGGGACAGATTGTCATTACTGGTGAAGCGAAAGCAGTTGCTGAGGCAGGAACAGCTCTCAAAGAAGCAGGGGCGAGAAGAGTACTTCCGCTTAAAGTAAGCGGCCCGTTCCATTCACCGATGATGAAACCGGCAGGAGAAGAGCTGGCAAAGGTTTTTTCCGGAGTGAGAATGAATCCGCTGAAAGTTCCGTATGTGGCAAACATCAATGCAGAAATGATTACGGACTGTGGACAGATTGAAGAACTTCTTATAGCACAGGTCAGTGGTTCCGTCCGCTGGCAGCAGAGTGTGGAAACCATGATCTGCGAAGGCGTGGATACTTTTGTAGAGATCGGACCAGGCAAAACACTGACGGGATTTCTTCGAAAAATCGACAAAAATGTAAAATTCTATCACATTGGAAGCTGGGAAGAAGCCGTTTCAGTGTGTGAAGAGCTGAAATAGAAACAAGATAATGGAGTGACTGGAAGAATATCGAACAGTTGCGCCAGGCAGATGCCGAGAGGAGAGAAATAAGTGGCAGAGCAGAATAAAAAGAAAGTTGCTGTTGTAACAGGTGCTTCCAGAGGAATCGGAAGAGCTATTGCCCTGGAACTTGCGTCAGGAGGTGCAACAGTTGTGATCAATTATAACGGTTCTCTGGAACGTGCAGAAGAAGTGCGGAAAGAAATCGAGGAAAAAGGCGGCGAAGCAGAGATCAGACAGTGGAATGTCGCTGATTATAAAGCCTGCGAAAGTGCTGTAAAAGATATCGTAAAGGCACATGGAAGTATTGATATTCTGGTAAACAATGCCGGAATCACAAAAGATGGACTTCTGATGGGAATGTCCGAAGAAGATTTCGATCAGGTGATCGATGTCAACCTCAAAGGAACTTTCAATATGATGCGTTTTGTTTCCAGACAGATGCTCCGTCAGCGCAGTGGACGTATCATCAGCATGGCATCTGTAGTAGGAATTGCCGGAAATGCAGGACAGGTAAACTATGCGGCGTCCAAAGCAGGAATCATTGGTATGACAAAGAGCGCGGCGAGAGAACTCGCATCCCGCGGAGTTACTGTAAATGCGGTGGCACCGGGATTTATTGAGACAGAGATGACAGCAGTATTATCCGAAGAAGTAAAAAATGCGTCTGCCGCACAGATTCCACTCGGACATTTTGGCAAACCGGAAGATGTGGCTAAGGCAGTAGCTTTTCTGGCATCTGATGATGCTGCATACATCACAGGACAGGTAATTCAGGTTGACGGAGGAATGGTCATATGAGTAAGAGAAGAGTAGTTGTCACCGGACTTGGTGCAGTTACCCCTATTGGAAATAATGTAGAGGATTTCTGGGCAGGGATCCGCGAGGGAAAAGTTGGCATCGGCCCGATCACAAAGTTTGATACAACAGACTACAAAGTGAAGATTGCTGCAGAGGTAAAGGATTTTAATGCAAAAGATCATATGGACCCGAGAGCTGCAAGACGTATGGATCCGTTCTGTCAGTATGCAGTGACAGCGGCGAAAGAAGCACTTGAAGATTCTGGAATCGATATGGAAAAAGAAGATTCTTTTCGTGTAGGTGTGATCGTAGGTTCCGGTATCGGAAGTCTCCCTCAGGTAGAAAACAATTATGAAAAGATCCTTACCAAAGGACCTGGAAAAGTAAATCCGCTGATGGTGCCATTGATGATCTCCAATATGGCAGCAGGAAATATTTCCATTCAGCTTGGACTTCGCGGCAAATGTACAGACGTTGTGACAGCCTGTGCATCCGGAACACACAGCATCGGTGATGCATTCCGTGCGATCCAGTATGGTGACGCTGAGGTTATGTTTGCAGGGGGAACAGAGAGCTGTATCTGTCCGACAGGTGTGGCTGGTTTTACCGCTCTGACAGCACTGACAAAAACAGAAGATGCCGCAAGAGCATCTATCCCGTTTGACAAAGAAAGAAGTGGTTTTGTACTTGGTGAAGGTGCCGGCATTGTAGTTCTTGAGGAACTGGAGCATGCGAAGGCAAGAGGTGCAAAAATCTACGCGGAACTGGTTGGCTACGGTGCAACAGCTGATGCTTTCCATATTACTTCTCCGGCTGAGGACGGAGCAGGTGCGGCAAGAGCAATGGAACTGGCAATGGAAGAAGCCGGTGTTCAGCCGTCTGAGGTGGAATATATCAATGCGCATGGAACAAGTACTCATCACAATGACCTGTTTGAGACAAGAGCAATCCACAAAGCATTTGGAGATGCTGCAAAAAATCTGGTTGTAAACTCTACAAAATCCATGATCGGACATCTTCTCGGTGCAGCAGGCGGTGTGGAATTTGTAACCTGTGTGAAATCTCTGGAAGAGGGATTTATTCATCAGACAGTCGGAACTACAGAGCCGGATGAAGAATGTGATCTGAATTATGCGATTGGTGCTCCTGTAGAAAAAGAGATTCGCTATGCAATGAGCAATTCTCTTGGCTTCGGAGGACACAACGCAACACTTCTTGTGAAGAAATATGAGGGTTGATAGATTATGGAGTTTGAAAATCTTCTTACATTAATAAAGACAGTATCAGATTCAGAACTGACAGATTTTGCTTATGAAGAAAATGGAACAAGTATTCATCTGAAGAAGAAAAAAGAAACCATAGTAGTTGCAGGAAATCAGACAGATGTACCTGTTATGGGACTGAATACTGCACCAATAACGGGACAGAATACTCATGCAAATTCAGAGTCAGAGAAGAGTGTGGACGGTGAGCCGGAAGGCATGATCGTGAAATCTCCTCTGGTGGGAACATTTTATGCAGCACCATCTGAGGATGCAGATCCATTTGTTTCGGTTGATGATCAGATAAAAAAAGGTCAGACACTTGCCATCGTGGAAGCGATGAAGCTGATGAATGAGATTGAAAGCGATTTTGACGGAAAAGTTGCAGAGATTTATGTGCAAAACGGACAGGCAGTGGAGTATGGACAGCCACTGTTCCGGATTGTGTAAAGATTGATGGAAACAGGTGGACAATTTCGCACCACAAAGAATTCAATGTGGATAAATGAGATTGTTCAGTGAAAACGGGAGTATAGAGCATGAAAAAATTAGGTGTAAAAGAAATTGAACAGATTCTTCCTCACAGACATCCATTTCTTCTGGTGGATTATATTGAAGATTATGAACCGGGCAAGTTTGCCGTTGGTTATAAATGTGTGACATTCCGAGAGGACTTTTTTAAGGGACATTTCCCGCAGGAACCAGTCATGCCAGGTGTTTTGATGGTAGAGGCTCTTGCGCAGACAGGAGCAGTAGCGATTCTGAGCCTTGAAGAAAACAAAGGCAAGATTGCATATTTTGGCGGAATCAAAAACTGTAGATTCCGTGGAAAAGTTGTCCCGGGAGACAAGCTTCGACTGGAAACAACAATTATCAAATGCAAAGGACCGGTAGGTGTCGGTCATGCAGTTGCAAGTGTTGATGGTAAAGTGGTAGTTGATGCAGAACTGACTTTTATGATTGGATAGGTGACACACTATGATTAAAAAAGT
The DNA here is from genome assembly GCA_934378195.1 of uncultured Blautia sp. Lineage (GTDB taxonomy): Bacteria > Bacillota > Clostridia > Lachnospirales > Lachnospiraceae > Blautia_A. Next base: position 24,133 of record CAKRPO010000004.1, on the reverse strand, counting down.
GCTGATCGCGAATCGAGGGGAGATCGCGGTGCGGATCATCCGCGCATGTAGAGAAATGGGAATAGAGACAGTGGCTGTTTATTCAGAAGCAGACAGAGATGCACTTCATACACAGCTTGCGGACGAAGCAGTCTGTATCGGACCGGCACCGTCATCTCAGAGCTATCTCAGCATGGAAAATATCATCAGTGCTACGATCGTTACAGGAGCCGATGCCATCCATCCGGGATTTGGCTTTCTTTCCGAAAACAGTCGCTTTGCGGAGCTTTGTGAGCAGTGTAACATTACATTTATCGGACCTCCGTCAACAGTGATTGCGAGTCTTGGAAACAAGCAGGCGGCAAAGAACACGATGGCAAATGCCGGTGTTCCGATTATTCCCGGCGGCAAAAATCCAATCTACACAGTAGAAGAGGGAATGAAAGAAGCAGAAGTGATCGGGTATCCGGTTATCATCAAGGCTGCGCTCGGAGGCGGCGGCAAAGGAATGCGAGTTGCCGATACACCGGCAGATTTTGAAGAGAGTTTCCACACTGCACAGAAAGAGACTCAGATGGCTTTTGGTGATTCTACAATGTACGTGGAGCATTTTGTGCGTCATCCGAGACATATTGAGTTTCAGATCATGGCGGATAAATTTGGTAACGTGATCCATCTGGGCGAGCGTGATTGCTCTATCCAGAGAAACCATCAGAAGATGATTGAGGAATCTCCATGTGAGGTGATTTCTGATGAACTTCGTGCCAGAATGGGAGAGGCTGCAGTAAAAGCGGCAAAAGCAGCCGGATATGAGAATGCCGGAACGATTGAATTCCTTCTTGATAAAGAGGGCAGATTTTATTTCATGGAAATGAATACCCGAATTCAGGTGGAACATCCGGTCACAGAATGGGTGACGGGTGTGGATCTTGTCAAAGAGCAGATTCGTATTGCTGCCGGACTTCCACTTTCCTGTAAACAGGAAGATATTCATCTGACAGGTCATGCGATTGAATGCAGAATCAATGCAGAGAATCCATCCAAAGGTTTTCGTCCGTCACCGGGAACAATCACAGATATGTATTTTCCAGGAGGAAAAGGAATTCGTATCGATTCTGCTGTGTACAGTGGATATACGATCCCGCCGTATTATGATTCCATGATCGCAAAAGTGATCGTGTGGGCAAAGAACCGTGCGGAAGCGATCCGTAAGATGCAGAGTGCACTTGGTGAAGTGATCATTGAGGGGATTGATACCAACGTAGATTATCAGTATGAGATTCTGGATCATCCGGATTTTCAGTCAGGAAATACAGATGTGGAGTTTATTGAACGTATGGAGGCGAGTGAACGATCATGAAGTTAGACAATATGTTCAAAAAGACAAGAATTGTTTCCAGAATACAGAGCCATAATGCAGCCCGTGCTTCCAGACCGGAGGTGCCGGAAGGACTTCTTCGCAAATGTAACAAGTGCGGGGCTGCCATCATCGCAGAGGATGTAAAACAGGGATATTATATTTGTCCGAAATGTGGAGGATATTTCCGTGTACATGCATACCGCAGAATTCAGATGGTGATCGATGAGGGAACTTTTGAGGAGTGGGATCAGGATCTGATCGGTGGAAATCCTGTAAATTATAAAGGCTATCTGGAAAAAGTGCAGGCACTTCAGGAAAAGACAGGACTCAAAGAAGCTGTTGTTACAGGAAAAGGTAAAATAAATGGGAGAGACACTGTGATCGCAGTCTGTGACGGGAGATTTCTTATGGCGAGCATGGGCTGGGCAGTCGGTGAAAAAATCACCAGAGCGGTAGAACGTGCAACAGAGGAGAAACTTCCCGTTATCATTTTTGCCTGTTCCGGTGGAGCCAGAATGCAGGAGGGAATCACATCCCTGATGCAGATGGCCAAAACTTCCGCAGCACTGGAACGCCACAGCAAAGCAGGTCTGCTTTATGTAAGTGTTCTGACGGAACCGACGACCGGTGGTGTGACAGCCAGCTTTGCAATGTTGGGTGATATCATTCTGGCAGAGCCGGGAGCACTGATTGGTTTTGCAGGTCCGCGTGTTATTGAGCAGACAATTCGCCAGAAACTGCCGAAGGGATTTCAGAAGGCAGAATTTCTTGTGGAACATGGCTTTGTGGATGACATTATAAGACGTGAGAATCTGAAGGAGACGCTTGCGAAGATTCTGGAGATACATGAAGGCGAGCCATTTTCAGGTAAATGTACAAGAACAGTTAAAAATATCAGAGAAGATATAGTGAAAGATTCCATGGGTGCTGCAGAGTATGAAATGAGATCAGATGAATTTTTATCTAAGTCTGATGTTGTTCATCCTGACATCAATCCATATCTCACAGCATGGGATCGTGTGCAGATTTCCCGTAAAATCGACCGTCCGTCTGGCAGTGATTATATAGAAGCACTTTTTACGGATTTCATGGAATTCCATGGAGACCGAAACTATGGAGATGACAGGGCAGTCATCGGTGGAATCGCAAGATTTCACGGAAGACCGGTAACGGTTATCGCACAGGAAAAAGGAACCAACACAAAGGAAAATATCGCACACAACTTCGGTATGCCGATGCCGGAAGGATATCGCAAAGCCCTTCGTCTGATGAAGCAGGCTGAGAAATTCCATCGACCGGTCATCTGTTTTGTGGATACCCCGGGGGCTTTCTGCGGTATTGAAGCAGAAGAACGAGGACAGGGTGAGGCGATCGCACGCAATCTCTGGGAACTTGCCGGACTGAAAACGCCGGTTCTTTCTATAGTAACAGGAGAAGGCGGCAGTGGCGGCGCGCTTGCACTCGCTGCCGGAGACCAGGTATGGATGCTGGAGAATTCCGTGTATTCGATACTTTCACCGGAAGGATTTGCAAGTATCCTCTGGAAAGACAGTAGTAAGGCAAAAGAAGCTGCCGCCGTCATGAAAATGACAGCTTCTGATCTATATGAGAAAGGTATTATCGAGCAGATTATATCTGAACCAGAGAATCTGACGCCAGAAAGTCTGTGGCAGGTGACCGAGAGGCTGAATGACAAAATCTACGATTTCCTGCAGAAGTATACCGCTCTTTCCGAGGAAGAACTCCTCGAAGCAAGATATGCACGTTTCCGTAAGTTCTAAATCGAAATATACGAATATACGTTCAAGAATGCCTCTGTATTCTTAATCCCATGTTGGGTTGTAAAATACCGCTTCGTGATATTACGCAAGATGCTGCTAAACATATATCTCGCAGCTCGGAGCAACGGTCTGCTGAACTAACTGTTAACTACGTCTGCACATTCTCTCAGCAATGGCTTCGAGAATAAGACTTCGTAAACAATGGATTTCATCAGTACCTAAAACCGCTCTGTAAGTGGCTGCTGCGCTTATATGCTTATAGCATCCTGCTGTATATCGTTCCTGCGAGCATTTTCAACTTCAACATGGGATTTTCTCAGTCTGTACGTTGACGAATTTGTCTGCTTTATTGCTCTTATTGGGACTTACTGGTATTAGGACCAACTGATTTCAATGTTATATTTGACTCTGCCAGTACTTACTGAATTTTAAACCAACTAAATTTGATGCTATAATGGACCAGCCAGGAACTTACTTGTTCTATAGTCATCCGAAATTGGAGAGTTTTGTGGACCTGTTGAGAACTTACTCATTTGTAGACCATTCAAAGTCAGAAAATAAGTTGACTTGCCAGATACTTTCCTTTCTGGTGGTCATTTGAAGACAAAAAAATTGTTGGTCTGTACTATACTTATTTTTATTTAAGTCAATTCTTGTCTGTTTTGGCATTCGAACTACAGTTGTCTACAGGCGGGCACAAGTCAGCTTCCTCATGTAATAGGAAATTACTCCGTAATGTTCCTATTACATAAAAACGCTCCGCGAGGATGCGACCAGATGCGGCACATACTGTTTTGTATACTTATGCCTCAGATTTATCTGCCGTAAACAGAAGTTTGATCCACCCCACTTTTCCTACATTTAACATTTATTTCACACATCCGGGATAGTTCTATCCTCACAACCCCATTAAAATAATCCTCAGAGTTAAGCAAAAACAAACTACTCACGGAGGAGAAAAAAGAATGATAAATAAAAAATTTAAACCAGCTGTAGCAGCAGTCATGACAGGTGCGATCTTAGCAGGAACAGCGGCATGTCCGATGGTAACATTTGCGGCAGACAGCGTAGATCTCAATTCCATGACTCTTGATGATATTACCGCAAAAGCCAAAGAAGAAGGTGACGTAGAATCCGTAGGCATGCCGGATTCCTGGGCAAACTGGGGACAGACATGGCAGGATATCAATGACAAATACGGAATCACACATGCCGACTCCGATATGTCTTCCGCTGAAGAACTTCAGATGTTCCAGACAGAAGGCGAAAAAGGAACCAAAGATATCGGTGATGTCGGACAGGCATTTGGTGCACAGGCAGTAGATGAAGACCTCGTACAGGGATATAAAACATCTTACTGGGACAGCGTTCCGGACTGGGCCAAAGGTGAGGATGGAAAATGGATGATCGCATATACCGGAACAACCACCTTCCTTACGAATACTGATGAAGTCGAAAACGCACCGACATCCTGGGCAGATATCAAAGACGGCGATTATACAGTAGCCCTTGGTGATATCAATGGCGGAAACGCACAGGCAGCAGTCATCGCATCTGCATATGCATTTGGCGGAAGCCTTGATAATCTCGATCCGGCATTTGATTTCTGGACACAGATGGCAGAAGACGGACGAATTAATACACTGGATATTCTGCAGCAGAACTTTGAAACAGGAGAGATTCCGGTAGGCGTTATCTGGAGTTTCACAGCAATCCCTTACAAAGATCAGATTACAAAATACAAACTTCAGGCAAACATTCCGACAGATGGTTCCATCATGAGTGGTTATGCATCTGTGATCAACAAATATGCACCACATCCATGTGCAGCAGCACTTGCAAGAGAATATATCTTCAGCGATGAAGGACAGGCAAACCTGGCAGCTGCCGGTGCAATCCCGACCAGAACCGATGTTGAAATTCCGGAAGATATCCAGAATGCTACATTCAAATCTGAAGATTACGCAAACGCTATTCCAATGGAAGATACAGACGCTTATACAAAAGCCTGCGAGACTGTTGTAGAAAGATGGCAGGAAGAGATCACACCACTTCTTGTACAGTAAATCGACAGATAGACATAAAAAAATATTATAAAACCAGAGACAATGAGGGTATGTAAAGCTGAGAAACAGTCATACCCTCATTTCGTTATGAGGAACTCTATGAAAAAACAAAAATACATTTATTTGCTGGCGCTGCTTCCTTTTCTGGCAGTTGCCATATTGTATGAAATCGTGCCACTGTTCAGTGTGATCAGTAACAGTTTCATTCCAGACGGTGGAACAGGATTTTCACTGGAAAATTACGAAAAGATTTTTACAAAGCTTCTTTATCAGAAAGCAATCAGCAACAGTCTGAAAATATCACTGATTTCATCCATCATTGGAATTATCATTGCTTTTCTCGGTGCAAAAGCAATTCATAATCATACAGGAAAACTTAGTACAGCATTTACGACCGTACTGAATATGGTGTCCAATTTTGCCGGAGTGCCGCTGGCATTTTCTTACATGATCCTTCTTGGAAATGCAGGATTTATGGTGCATGTGGGACAGAAACTCGGAATTGAGGGACTGGCAAATTACAATCTGTATACTTCCGGAGGAATGAGCATGATCTATGTGTATTTCCAGATTCCGCTGGCAACACTTCTCCTTGTTCCGGCGTTTGAAGGAATCCGGAGAGAATGGAAAGAAGCTGTAGCCCTTCTTGGGGGAAATATGACCTGTTTCTGGACAAAGGTTGGAATTCCGGTTCTGATGCCTGGAATCATGGGAACATTCAGCGTTCTTTTTGCAAATGCACTGGCTGCATATGCGACAGTTTATGCGCTGATGATGAACAATATTTCCCTTCTTCCAATCCAGATTGCAGGAAGCTTTGTTGGCGAAGTTAAGTTGAAACCTGGACTTGGCGGTGCTCTTTCTGTAGTTATGATGGCATTGATGGTTATCATGATCTTTGTTACGAACGGAATCAGCAGACAGTTTCAGAAAGGGGTGAAAAAAGCATGAAAAACAGAAAAAAGGGCTCTGCGGTGATCATGCTGCTTTTGATCGTATATTTGCTTTTGCCCCTGATCGTGACGATTGTTTACTCACTTTTTGACAAATGGACAGACATCGTGCCGAGAGGATTTTCTGTAAAAAGTTATGTTGAACTTTTTCAGGATCCGGAATTTCTTATGTGCATTCTGAGAAGTCTGATCGTCTGTGTGGTACCGATCGTACTTACCACAGTCATTATTCTTCTGGCAATGTTTGTTACAACACTGTATTTCCCGAGACTGGATAAATATGTGCAGATTATCTGTATGATTCCATATACAATACAGGGCGTTATCCTTTCGGTCAGCATTCTGGCAGCCTATGTGCAATCAGAAACATTTTTGTCAAACCGTATGGTTATGCTTTTTGGCGCATACAGCGTTATTATCATGCCTTACATTTATCAGGGAATCAAGAACGGTATGGCGGCAGTTAATGTGCCTACCCTCGTAGAAGCAGCAGAAATGCTGGGCTGTTCCCGAATCTATGCTTTTTTCAAAGTAGTCGTTCCAAATCTGATATCATCTGTAGTCGTTTCTTCTCTGCTTGCAGTAGGAATTATTTTTGGAGACTATGTTCTGGTGCGTAATCTTACAGGTACTTCCTTCCAGAATATGCAGATCTATCTGTATCAGACCATGAAATCGGACAGTATGAAGGCAAGTGCAGTATTTGTCGTGATCATGGGAATCACATTTATCATTGCTGCAGTGACATTACATCTGAAAAACCGCGGCAGAAGGACAATTCGATAAAACCGGACGACCAACAGGACTACATATAGAAACTACTGCTACAGCGAACAGCAGCAAAATACAGGAAAGGCAGGAAAATTTATGGGATATATACATTTTGAAAATATTGTAAAAAATTTTGGAGATACACAGGTACTCAAAAATATAAATCTGGATATTGAAAAAGGTCAGCTGGTGACACTTCTGGGACCATCCGGGTGTGGCAAAAGTACCCTTCTTCGGTGTCTGGCAGGTCTGGAAACTGTAACTTCCGGCAAGATATGGCTGGATGGAAAAGACATCACAAACGAAGAGCCACGCAAAAGAGATATAGGAATGGTGTTCCAGCAGTACAGTCTGTTCCCGAATCTGACCGTTGAAAAAAACGTGGCATTTGGCCTTCAGATGAAAAAAATGTCAAAAGACAAGATCAATGCAAAAGTAAAAGAAATGCTGGAAATCGTGGGTCTTGCTGACAAAGGCACGAATTATCCATCACAGCTTTCGGGTGGACAGCAGCAGAGAGCGGCACTGGCCAGAGCTATTGTTACAGAGCCCAAAGTACTTCTTCTGGATGAGCCACTTTCTGCAATTGATGCGCTTCTTCGTAAATCACTGCAGATGGAGATCCGCAGGATTCAGAAAGAAACAGATATTACGGCAGTTTTTGTCACACATGATCAGAATGAGGCAATGGTCATGTCGGATATGATCCATCTTCTTTACGATGGCAGGATTGAGCAGTCCGCAGAACCGGCACAGATGTATGCAAGACCGGCGACACGATTTGCAGCTTCTTTTATTGGAAGCTATAATATATTATCCGCAGAAGAGTTCAAAAAAATGACAAGAATGCCGGCAGTGGCAGAGACGATCGCATTTCGCCCGGAAAGTGTTCATTTATCTGAAGAGAGACCGGATGACGAGGAAAGTTATGTGTTCCGTGGAAAGATCGTTGATGGTATCCCACAGGGAAATGTTTATCGCTATGGAATTGGCTGCGAAGGTGGAAAGATCCATGCGGATGTACTGTTTCAGGAAACGGGACTTTTCAGTGATTTTACGGAATGCTGGCTGAGCATTAAGAAAGATGAGTGCATTTTACTGTAGGAGGAATGGTTATGACACTGAATTTTGCGCACAGAGGTTTTTCCGGACAGTTTCCGGAGAATACAATGCTGGCTTTTGAGAAAGCAGTGGAAGCAGGTGCAGACGGAATTGAGCTGGATGTACAGTTTTCAAAAGACGGAGAACTGGTGATCATGCATGATGAGACGCTGGACCGTACTGCCGGAGTGGATGGTTATGTGAAAGATTACACTCTGGAACAACTGAAAACAATGGATGTTTCCGGTAAATGGGGTGACCGTTACGGAAGTATGGAAATCCCCACATTGCGGGAATATTTTACACGCTTCAAAGATCTTCCGATCATCACAAATATTGAATTAAAAACAGGTGTTTTTCCATATCCGGGAATTGAAAAGCGGACGCTGGAACTGATCCGGGAATTTGAGATGGAAGATAAGATCATCATTTCATCTTTTAATCATTATTCCTGTCTGAAAATGAAAGAGCTGGAAGAAAAAATGCCGTGCGGTCTTCTGGAAGAAAGCTGGATCGTTGGTGCCGGTAAATATGGTCGTAAACTGGGAATGGATTTCCTGCATCCGGCGTATCCGATGGTGGCAGAAAGTTATGTACAGGATGCGGCAGATCATGGCCTGAAAGTGAATACCTGGACTGTGAATGACTGGGACAGCATGGAATACTTTGCACGGATCGGTGTTCATGCGATTATTGGAAATTTCCCGGATCTGGCAGAAAAGGCATTGAATCCGTATCGATAAAAATGGCACGTATCTTGTAGCTGAAAGAACAATAGAAAAATATATAGGACAGAATTGGGAAAGTGTGGCAAAATCGTACATTTTCCCAATTTTGTCCTATATTAAAGTGGTCATCGCGGCACTATAATGTAAACTATAAATAAGAAGAAACGCAGGAGGAATTACGAATGAAAGAGGTAAAATCGCCGAGGAAGCCGTTACTTTATTACTATGGAATCGTGCTCCTGATTCTGGTCGTTTTTAATGTGATCGTGACGCCGATGCTCACCAAAACTATGGTCAAAGAAGTCGATTATGGAACTTTTATGTCAAAGATTGAAGACAAAAAAATTGATGATGTCCAGATTGAGGACAACCAGATCCTTTTTACAGATAAGGATGATTCCAACACCATTTACAAAACAGGCGTGATGGAGGACCCGACTCTGACAGAACGCCTTTACAAAGCCGGAGCAAAATTTTCCAAAGAGATCGATCAACAGATGTCACCTGTAGCGAGCTTTTTGCTGACAGGTATACTCCCGCTGGTAATTTTTATCGCACTTGGACAGTATCTCAGCCGCAAGATGATGAATCAGATGGGTGGCAAGAATTCCATGGCCTTTGGTATGGGAAAGAGCAATGCCAAGGTTTATGTACCGTCAACGGAAGGTATTCGCTTCAGTGATGTTGCCGGTGAAGAAGAAGCAAAAGAAAATTTGCAGGAAATTGTGGATTATCTGCATAATCCGGAAAAATACACCAAAGTTGGCGCTTCTATGCCGAAAGGAGTGCTGCTCGTAGGCCCTCCAGGTACCGGTAAAACTATGCTGGCAAAAGCAGTAGCCGGGGAATCCAATGTTCCGTTCTTTTCCATGTCCGGATCTGAATTTGTCGAGATGTTTGTAGGTATGGGTGCTTCCAAAGTCCGTGATCTCTTTAAACAGGCAAAGGAAAAAGCACCGTGTATCGTATTTATTGATGAAATTGATGCTATCGGAAAGAAACGTGATGGCCAGATGGCAGGTGGAAATGATGAACGTGAGCAGACACTGAACCAGCTGCTTACGGAGATGGATGGATTTGAAGGAAACAATGGTGTTATCATTCTGGCAGCGACCAACCGTCCGGAATCCCTTGACCCGGCACTTACCCGTCCGGGACGTTTTGACCGTCGTGTTCCTGTGGAACTGCCGGATCTTGAGGGACGTGAGGCAATCCTTAAAGTACATGCAAAGAAAGTGCAGCTTTCTGATGATGTGGATTTCCATACGATCGCGAGAATGGCATCCGGAGCTTCCGGTGCAGAACTTGCCAATATTGTAAATGAAGCAGCTCTTCGTGCTGTCAGAGATAATCGTGAAGTGGTGACAGAAGCAGATCTCGAGGAGAGCATCGAAGTTGTTATTGCAGGATATCAGAAGAAAAATGCTGTGCTTTCTGACCAGGAGAAAAAAGTTGTTGCATATCATGAGATTGGACATGCTCTTGTGGCGGCGATGCAGACACATTCTGCTCCGGTCCAGAAAATTACGATCATTCCGAGGACATCAGGCGCACTTGGTTACACCATGCAGGTAGAGCAGGGTGACAAATACCTTCTGACCAGGAAAGAACTGGAAAACAAGATCGCAACGTTCACCGGCGGACGTGCCGCAGAGGAAGTGGTATTCGGTGAGATAACCACTGGTGCATCCAATGATATTGAACAGGCGACCAAGATTGCACGTGCCATGATCACACGCTATGGTATGAGTGAGGATTTTGATATGGTTGCTATGGAAACGGTGACGAATCAGTATCTTGGTGGTGACGCATCTCTGGCATGTTCAGCAGATACGCAGAATGAGATTGACCGTAAAGTAGTAGAACTTGTTAAGAGAGAACACGAAAAAGCGAAAAAGATTCTTCTCGATAATCGTCAGAAACTGGATGAGCTGTCCAATTATCTCTATGAAAAAGAGACAATTACAGGAGACGAGTTCATGGCGATCCTGAATGGAGAGAACGTACAGCACGAAACAGAAACTGAAACAAAGGAGGCGGATGCAAATGAACAGACAATCTGATATTGGATGGTTTGAACTGGCCATGGGACTGATTCTGATCATTCTTGGTGTTGTGATCATGCGTCAACCGGTCGGTGTGCTCACATGGATTGTGATCCTGTGTGGTGTGCTTGCGATTTGTAGTGGAGTTGGAGACATCGTTTTGTATGTTAAGATGGAGTGTTTTACCGGATTTGGCCCGGTCGTTTCACTTGTTACCGGAATTCTGAGTGTGATGGCAGGTTTTATGCTTGTGGCACATCCGGGTGCAGGAACCTGGGCACTTGCGATGATCCTTCCGATCTGGATCATTGCACATTGTATTTCCAGACTCTCTCATCTCCAGTATATGAAGATGCATTTTGGAATGACGTATTATACAATCTCGCTGATTCTTAACATTCTTGGACTGATCGTCGGAATTCTTCTGATCTTCCGTCCGATGATCACAATCTTCTCTATGGGTGTGCTCGTAGGAGCATTCCTGATCATAGAGGGAGCGGAATGTATTCTTGCCGGGCTGGGCGGCAGACGATATTACAGATAAACGTTCCGCGAGGATGCATAAAAACAGAATACACATATTCTTCACAGCTACTTTAAAGTAAAATTAAAGTTCCACTTGTATAGTATGTATATCGAAACGAAAACCAGACATTTAAGATATACGTACAAAGAAAGGTGGAACTTTTTTATGAAGAAAAAATATGTAGCAGTAATGTTAGGATTAGTATTGAGCATGTCGACAGCGAGTGTTTATGCGGCAGGAAGCTCTGCAACGGCAGCAGCAGAATCAACTGACAGCAATTCCTCAGATGATTCAGACAGCGCTTCTTCAGATGACAAGAATGCGCCTCAGGGCCAGAAGCCGGACGGTGAGCCGCCGGCAAAACCGGATGGAGATAACAGCGAACCTCCGACAGGAGAAAAAACGGATGGAGAGCCGCCGCAGGGGGACGGACAGGAAGGCTCTGGAGGAGCACCTGGCGGACAGTCACAGGGCGTTGAAAGCTACGATGCAGTGAATGATTATACAGAGGACACGACGGTAGATAGTGAAACACTTTCTTCAACAGGAACAGATGAAAATGTTGCACATATATCTGAGGGTGCAAAAGTTTCCATCAAAAATTCAACGATCACAAGAGAATCTTCTGACAGCCAGGGTGGTGACAACTCCAGCTTCTATGGTGTGGGTGCAGCAATCCTTGCAACAGACGGGGAAGCTTATGTAAGCAATTCGACCATTGAGACCGATTCCAAAGGAGCAGCAGGACTGTTTGCTTATGGCGATGGAACCGTTTATGCAGCAAACGATACGATCACGACCAAACAGGATACTTCCGGTGGTATTCATGCGGCAGGCGGTGGTACACTGTATGCATGGGATATGACAGTTGAGACAAACGGGGAATCTTCAGCAGCGATCAGAAGTGACCGTGGAGGCGGAACCATGGTAGTTGATGGTGGAACCTATACTTCCAATGGCGTTGGCTCTCCGGCAATCTACAGTACCGCAGATATTGCTGTAAACAATGCGGCACTTACTGCGAATGGATCGGAAGCAATCTGTATTGAAGGGCTAAATTCCATCCATCTGTTTGATTCTGATCTGACTGGAAATATGAGTGATGATGAGCAGAACGACTGTACCTGGAATGTAATCCTTTATCAGAGCATGTCTGGTGATTCGGAAGTTGGAAACAGTACATTTGAAATGAATGGAGGATCTCTGACGGCAAAGAACGGAGGTATGTTCTATACAACAAATACAGAATCTACGATCACGCTTTCTGATGTAAATATCACTTATGCCGATGATAATGATTTCTTCCTGAAATGTACAGGAAACAATAACCAGAGAGGCTGGGGCGAAAATGGTAAGAACGGTGCGGACTGTCTGTTCACTGCAGCACAGCAGGAAATGCAGGGGGATGTGGTATGGGACAGCATCAGCCAGCTTGATTTCTACATGACAGATGGAAGTACACTTACCGGGGCTGTGACTGATGATGAGAGCAATGCCGGTGAAGGCGGAGACGGATACTGTAATCTTTATATTGGTGAAGGATGCACCTGGACAGTTACTGCTGACAGTACACTGACCAGTCTTTCCAACAGCGGAGTGATCGTGGATGCAGATGGCAATACAGTAACCGTAAAAGGAACGGATGGAACAGTTTACGTAGAGGGTGAAAGCGATTATACTGTAACTGTAGATTCTTATTCAGACAAGGCAGATCTGTCCGGTGCTTCTTCTACATCTCAGTGGTCGGATTATGAGGTGGAAAAGCCGGAAGAACTTGCTTAAAATAAAGGAGCGGGCGTATGAGACTTTTACTTGCAGAAGATGAAAAGGAACTTTCGGATGCACTGGTGGCAATCCTGAAACACAATAATTACTCTGTGGATGCCGTTTATAATGGTGAGGATGCACTGCATTATCTGGAAGCGGATAATTACGATGGTGCGATTCTGGACATTATGATGCCGAAGATGGATGGCATTACGGTGCTCAAAAATATCCGGGCACAGGGCAATGATGTACCTGTCCTGATCCTTACTGCCAAGTCTGAGGTGGATGACCGTGTGCTCGGACTGGACAGTGGGGCAGATGATTATCTCAGCAAACCATTCGCGGCGAAAGAACTTCTGGCAAGAATACGCGCGGTGACAAGAAGACGTACGGAAGCGGTGAGTTCTGTATTAAAGGTCGGTAATATTTCTCTGGACTGTACGACGTTTGAACTGAAATCATCGGCAGATACGATACGATTACCCAATAAGGAATTTCAGATCATGGAACTTCTGGCAGCGAATCCAGGTCAGGTAATTTCCACAGAACGTTTCATGGAGAAAATCTGGGGTTATGACAGCGAGACAGATGTAGGCGTTGTGTGGGCCTATATTTCCTACCTGAGAAAAAGACTGACAGGGCTTGAAGCCAATGTAAAGATCAAAGCAGCCCGTGGTCAGGGATATTATCTGGAGATACAGTCATGATACGAGATCTGAGAAAGAAATTTATTCTGGTAGCAATGTTGTCCACGATGGTAGTGCTTACTGCAATCATGGGAGTTGTCAATATCAGCAATTATATGGATGTACTTGAACGCGCGGATGAAATGACTGATCTTCTGGCACAGAATGACGGGAATTTTCAGGATGATTCGAAGGATACAGAACCGCCTGTGAAGCCGGAGGACCAGCAAACTCCCCCGGAGAAACCGCAGGGAGATAGAAAAGGTCATTTCTCTGCGGAGACACCGTTTGAGACGCGTTATTTTATTGTGACAGAAGATAAAGACGGCGAGATCACAGACTGTGATCTGGACAGGATTGCGGCGGTTGATGAGGACACCGCAGAGGAATATGCACAGGAAGTCAGTGCGAAAACGAGAAATACAGGTTTTCTTGGGATCTATCGTTACAGAGTGACTGAGACAGAGGATGGCGTAAAATATGTATTTCTTGATTGCCGTCGGGAAATCTCAAATTTCCGTACCGTGCTGGTCACAACAGTATCCGTTTCTTTTCTCGGTCTGGCAGCAGTCTTTGTGCTTGTGGTGATTTTTTCCAGAATGGTCTTCCGACCGGTGGAAGAGAGCATTCAGAAGCAGAAGCGTTTTATTACGGATGCAAGCCACGAGCTGAAGACGCCACTGACGATCATTGATGCCAATACAGAGGTGCTTGAAATGGAAAGCGGGGAATCACAGTGGACGAAAAGTACCCGTAAACAGATTCAAAGGCTGTCAGGGCTGGTGCAGCAGCTGGTGACGCTGACTCGACTGGATGAAGAAAAAGGACTGCAGGATATCGCGGAATTCAATCTTTCTGAAGCAGTTGCCGAAAGTGTACAGCCATACGAGACTCTTGCTCAGACAAAAGAGAAAAATCTGACGTTGGAGATAGAAGAAAACATTTCTTATAAGGGAAGTGAGAAATCAATTTGTCAGCTCACAGGAATCCTGATGGATAATGCGATAAAGTATTCTTCGGATAAGGGAAGTATCACACTGACGCTGAAAAAGAAAGGAAAGAAAGTTCTTTTGTCAGTCTACAATGATGCAGAGGACCTGCCGCAGGGAAAACTGGATGTACTGTTTGAGCGATTTTACAGACTGGACAGCTCCAGAAATTCAGGAACAGGCGGTTCTGGTATCGGCCTTTCTGTTGCGAAAGCGATCGTGCAGGCACATAAGGGAAAAATCTCAGCAGAAAACAAAAATGGAAATGGATTAACGGTAGAGATTATCTTATAAATACAATAATAAGATATTAAATATCACATGAAAGCAAAAGATACTTTTGTGTGATATTTTTTCTGTATTTTGGCTAAAACATAAAATAAGATATGCTTACATTGATTGAGATAAATGCCTGAATGTAGTAAAATATAAATAATTATATCTAAAAATAAAACTTCTTATATTTCGGTGAAACAGAGGTATTTCGAAGAAAATAAAGGAGGAGAAGTTTTGACAAAAGAAGGTTATACAGTCAATCGCATAAAGAGACATCTGTTTTATATATTGATGGTAGTGAGCCTGGGAAGTATCTGTGTCCTGCAGTTCTTTGGATCGACAGAACACAACAATTCAAAGACAGAAGAGGCTCTCCTTTATCAGGGCGAATTTGTCTGGGAGAAAACAGATGGAAGCAGAGAAATGATCGAGGTTCCAGGCAAATACGAAGTACCTGCCAAAACGACAATGACGATCATAACACAACTACCGGAAAATTATACGGAAAGTACGTTGGCAATTCGTTCTTCTCTTCAGTCTGTCCGATTTTATGTGGATGGAGAGCTGCGTGCAGAGTACGACACTTCTGAAGAAAGATTTGTCGGAAAGAATCCAGCAAGTTGTTATGTATTCTGTCCAACATCTGCAGAGGATGCGGGTAAAGAAGTTCGCATCGAATTACAGACGAATACAAATAAATATTCCGGTGTAGTAAATGCGGTTTATTGTGGAAATGAGGCGGAAATCTGGGAATATCTGTTTCGGACATATGGACTGGAGACAATTATTGCCTTCTTTCTGTTGTTTGCGGGAATCATTACGATCATTTTTGGATTCTCGCTTGGAATTGCCTATCAGACGAAATTTGATATGGAATATCTGGGCTGGTGTGTTTTCATAGCAGCAGTCTGGATGCTTGGTGAATCCAAAATGCGGCAGCTGCTCTTTCCAAATCCGTCAGCGCTGTCAACTTTGTGTTTCGTGATGATCATGCTAAGTCCGATTGCAATCGGATATTATATGGATACGCTGCAGAGGGGAAGATATCGGAAAATCTTTGGAGTAGTAGAAAATATAGCGTTTTTGAATCTCCTGATCTGTTCAGTGCTCCATATTTTGAAAATTGTGGATTATATAGAGTCTCTTCCGGTTGCCCATGTGATTCTTGTGGGAACCGTTCTGATCGTGTTTATTACTATGATCTGTGATCTGAAACGAGGATATGTGTCAGAAAAATATACTTTTCTCAGTATTATACTGGCAATGGCGGCTGCTGTAACAGAGTCGCTTCTGGTTTATTTCAGAGTTTCTACATCGGGAATCTTTATAGGAATCGGAATGCTCATACTGTTGTGTACAAATCTGTTGAAAACGATCAGAAATATTCAGAAAATGGAAAGCCAGCGTCAGAGAGCTGAGCTGAATAAGCGCAGGAAACAGATGGAAACCATGTCGCTTCAGATGATGCAGACGCTTTCTAAAACGATTGAGGCGAAGGATGAGTATACAAGAGGACATTCCCATCGAGTAGCAGAATATGCAGCTCTGATCGCAGAAGAGCTGGGATGGGATAAAAAAGAAATCAAAAATCTCAAAAATGCAGCTCACCTGCATGACATTGGTAAGATCTGTATTCCGGATAACATTCTGAACAAACCGACCAGGCTGACAGAAGAAGAATTCCAGGTGATTAAGGAACATACCGTCATTGGGGCAGAGATATTAAAAAATATTACATTGATCAGTCATGTAAAAGAGGTGGCCCGGAGTCATCATGAAAGATATGATGGTATGGGATATCCGGATGGACTGAAGGGTGAAGAAATTCCATTATATGCGCGGGTTATAACCGTAGCGGACAGTTACGATGCCATGAAGTCAAGGAGAATTTACAGAAATCCGCTCGATGATCAGATCATATATAATGAAATAGCCAGAAACTGTGGATCGCAGTTTGATCCTCAAATTGCAGGGGTATTTCTGAAAATGTTGAATGAGAATCGTGTGGTGATCAGGGAAGAGTGTGCACTTGTTGATAAAGAAGACAATCTTTCGAAGATGGAAATAGAAATAGAAAAATTTATTTCCGACGTTATGATCACGATGAAAGCGCAGGAGGACAGCGAGGGTCTTGATTTCCTTACGGGGCTGCCAATGAGAAACCGTGGAGAAAAGCTTGCGGCACAGTTTATGCAGCAGGATAACGGATATCTGGTATTCCTGGACATGGATAATCTGAAAAAGATGAATGATCTCTATGGACACAAGGCCGGGGACAGGGCGCTGAAACTGATTGGTTCTTTGCTGATGGAATATGCACAGCATTCGGTTGTCTGCCGTCTGGGTGGAGACGAATTCCTGATGTTTGTGCCAGGTGTATCAAAGGATGAGGTTGTAAAGATTGTCACAGGAATTCAGGAAAAATTTGAACAGAATAAAGAAAAAGATGTGGAGATCCGTTGCGCTTCTGTTTCCGTTGGAATTTGTGAAGTAAATAAAGGAGATTCTTTTGAAGAGTGTTATTCGAAAGCAGACAAGGCTCTGTATCATGTAAAGCAGAATGGAAAGGGTAGCTATTTCTTCTACCAGCAGATGGAGAATGAGCAGGTGGCAGATTCCGGTACCGGAAAAGATCTTGCACTTATCGCGAATGCACTTCGTGACAGTGGAAATTATTCAGGTGCACTGAATCTGGAATATCGTGAGTTTGCCAAGCTTTACGAATATATGAAGCATCTGGGTGACCGGTACAGATATCAATGCTATCTGGTTATGGTGACATTGGAAACAACATCAAATTCTGTCATGCATATTGAGAATATTGAGCAGGCACTGGAGTGCATGGAACAGGCAATCCGAAAGAAGATCAGAAGTGTTGATGCATGTACACGCTACAGTTCCATGCAGTATCTGGTCATTCTTTTTGAGGCAGATGAATCAAAAATTGCGGATATCATGGAACGTATCTTTGCACAGTATGGCGAACTGACGGGAAGAAACAGTCTGATTCCGAAATATGAATATATTCCGATGGTAGAAAAAACCAGTAAAGAAGAATAGAAACATAAAGAGTAGCTCATAATAAAAGAGGCTGTCGCAATCTGCGGCAGCCTCTTTGAGGTTAAAGAATGAGCTTATTCAGAATAAGCGATTAAAGAACGTCATCTCTGCGGATATATCCAGGATGTCCTTCCTCTGCAATGATCTCATTGCCATGGATGACTTTGGCCCATTTGTCCATTACCTGATTCTCGAGATGTGCATTTTCCCCGACAACAGTATGGGACAGTACAACACTGTTCTTAATGACTGCACCGGCCTTGATCTGACAGCCACGACCGATAACAGAGTTTTCTACGGTTCCCTCGATCACGCAGCCATTGGAGATAACGGAATTCTTGACAGCTGCGCCTTCCAGGTACTGGGTCGGGCAGGAATCGTTGGTTCTTGTGTAGATCGGCCATTCCGGATTGAACAGACCTTCTGCAGTTTTGATATCGATCAGAGAAATATTGGCATTGTAATAACTGTTGAAATCAGTGATAGATGCAAAATAACCTCTGTGTGAAACACCACGGATATCAAGATCAGCAGCAGATTCGTTTACAATCTGAGGCAGAGTGTACATGGAAGAAATTTTCTTTGCTTTTTTGATCAGCTCGATGAAAAGATCTTTGCTCATAACATATGTATCCATGAAGATATTACGTTTCTGAGCGCTTCCACGGTTTTTCTCGATGGATTCTACGCCCTTCTGCTTATTCAGATTCAGAATGTCACAGTTCAGGAATTCTACTCTTGCGTTATCTGCAGAATGATACAGGAGTGTAATGTCTGCACCGGAATCAATGTGGGTCTGAAGCAGTTCACTGTAATCTTCTGCATATACCATGTAAGATGGAGCAATGATTACATATGGCTCATGCATTCTTTCGATGAATTCAATATTTTCATAAAATGATGCGATATCTGTATTGTATACATCATTTTCGGAACTGTTCTGAGCGAACATAAGCTGCAGTTTGCCACGTTTGGAGTTGATGTTGTAATGACGTCCGGTTCCGAGATGTTCTGCCAGAGAACGTGGCTTGGTTCTTACATATACCTGGATGCGGTCGATACCGCTGTTGCTCATATTTGAAATAGGAAAGTCAATGACACGATATCTTCCAAGGAAGGAGAAAGCACCGATCGGACGATACTGCTGAAGTCCTTCTACTTTGATATGGGTTCCGGAAGATGTGACAATTCCAAATGCTCTTGCCATATTATTCTACCCCCTTTACACGTTTGGACACGAGTTCGATATTTTCACTGTCTGCACTGCCTACAACAGCATCCTGGCCAATCTTGACATTATCGGCAACAAGAGCACGCTGTACAACGGCACCGGCAGCTACTTCTACGCCCGGCATCAGTACACTGTCGATGATCTTTGCGCCTTCACCGACTTTACATCCGGTAAACAGAACAGAGTGTTTGACTTCACCCTCTACAACACAGCCCTGTGTAATGAAAGCTTTGTCAATCTTGGCGTTTGGTCCTATGTACTGAGGAAGAGCAGGTGTGTCTTCTGTGTAGATCTTCCATGTTGAGTCATTCAGATTCAGTTCGTTTCTGGAATCAATGAGATCCATATTGGCCTCCCAGAGAGAATCGATGGTTCCAACATCCTTCCAGTAACCTTTGAATTTGTATGCAGCAAGAGTCTTATTGTCATTGAGGAGACAAGGGATGACATCTTTACCAAAGTCATGGTGGGAATCCGGATTCTTCATATCTGCAAGAAGAATCCTGCGAAGGAGCTTCCAGTTAAAAATATAAATACCCATAGATGCAAGATTACTCTTTGGATGTTCCGGTTTTTCTTCAAATTCAACGATACGTCCAGCCCCGTCCGTATTCATGATGCCGAAGCGGCTTGCTTCTTTCATTGGTACTTCAATAACTGCGATAGTAGCGTCTGCGTTCATTTCCTTGTGGTAATCCAGCATCTTATCGTAGTCCATTTTATAAATATGGTCTCCGGAGAGAACTAAGAGGTACTCTGGTGAATATTTGTCAATAAAGTCGATATTCTGAGAAATCGCATCTGCAGTACCTCTGTAAACATCAAGATCTGCATCTGCTTTTTCACGTGGTGGAAGAACAAAGACTCCGCTCTCACGGGCATCAAGTCCCCAACGTCCGCCAGCTGCTACGTAACTATTCAGAAGAACGGATTCGTACTGTGTCAGTACGCCGACGATATCTACACCGCTGTTAGCGCAGTTGCTTAACGGGAAGTCAACGATACGGTATTTTCCGCCATATGAAACTGCCGGTTTGGCTACTTTGTTGGTCAGTTCATGAAGACGGCTTCCACGTCCGCCAGCCAGAATCATCGCTAACATGTTGTTTTGTTTCATAGTGAACCCTCACTTTCCTTTTATATTGCTTGTATAAATCTATTATACATTTTTTACAAAAACATTTCTACATTTTTGAGCAAAAAAATGTTAGTTAAATGATAATTTTTTTTTATGGTTGTTAAGTGTGTATTAAAATCAGGATAAAAAATCGATAAAAACATAAAAAAGTAACAAAAAAAGAAAAATACTCGGGAAATACTGTATACAGAGTGGGAAAGGGGTGGACAATCACTGGACTAGACCGGTTTTTTAAGTTATAATAATAAGGTTAAAGGGAGAAAATAACAGTAATATTTGACAGATGAGAGGGATATAGTGAGCAAGCGGGAAAATTTTAAACGTACGATAGTTTTCTGTCTGGCAAGTCTTGTTGTGATCGCGCAGGCAGCTGTTTTTGCATATATCTGGTATGACTATTATCGGGGACTTATTTTTGAGCCATTCTGGAGAAAAGGTAACTGGGTTCTGATTGCTATTTATGCATTGATCAATGTTCTGTTTTCCAGACTTTATGGTGGCCTGAAGGTAGGGTATCTGAAGCGTATTGATGTATTTTATTCACTGACACTGGCTACGATCTGTACCAATGTTGTGACATACTTTCAGATCACACTGATCAACCGATGGTTTCTGAATCCATGGCCGATGGTGGAGATGACACTGATCCAGTTTGTGATCATCCTCGTGTGGATCTGGGGTTCCAGATATATTTATTCAAGACTGTATCAGGCGCGGAAGCTTCTGGTGATCTATGGAGACCGTGATCCGGGAGACCTGATCAACAAGATGAATTCCCGAAAAGATAAATACGATATCAGTGGTAAGGTACACATCCGTGTCGGAGAGAAGGAAATCTACCGGATGATGAAAGATTACGACGGAGTGATCATCTGGGATCTGCCGTCCAATATCCGTAACCGTTATCTGAAACATTGTTTTGCACATTCAATTCGCTGTTACCTCAGCCCGAAGATCTCGGATGTAATCCTGATGGGCAGTGAACGGATCCATCTGTTTGATACGCCGCTTCTTGTAGCGAAGAATATGGGACTTTCCATCGAACAGAGGGCAGCAAAGAGACTGCTTGATATTGCGGTATCCGGTCTTGGAATCGTGATTGCTTCTCCATTGATGCTGATAATCGCACTGTGTGTGAAGCTCTATGACAGAGGCCCTGTATTTTATTTCCAGGAAAGACTTACGGAAGGCGGCAGACCATTTAAAATCTGCAAATTCCGCAGCATGTGCGTAGATTCAGAGAAGAACGGTGCAAGATTGGCATCCAAGCATGACAGCCGGATCACTCCTGTAGGCAGAGTACTTCGTAATCTGCATCTGGATGAGCTGCCACAGTTGTTTAATGTATTTAAAGGTGACATGTCTCTGGTGGGCCCAAGACCGGAAAGACAGACTCTTGTCCGGGAGTACTGCAAAGAGATACCGGAATTTTATTATCGTCTGAAAATAAAAGCCGGACTTACCGGTTATGCGCAGGTATATGGCAAATACAACACCACACCATATGACAAACTGAAGCTGGATCTGTTTTACATTGAGAATTATTCGTTTTTTCTGGATTTGAAATTGCTCATGATGACAGTGAAAATATTTTTTCAGAAAGAAGTTTCAGAAGGGGTCAATGATAATCAGACCAATGCACTTAAGGATTCTGTTGAAGAGATTTCGGTAGAAAATTTCAAAGAAAAAAAATAATATGTTCAATAGAAAACCCTGCATCGATTGTGATGCAGGGTTTTTGAATACGTATAAAGTTTTGCGGAAGGCTTAGTTCTTTTCCATGAAATTGACATATTCTTTAAGAACAGGTCCAGGTTCACCGATACGGCGAATCTGTCCGTCGTGCATCCACATGACAGTATCACAGAGTTCCTCGAGAGTTTCAAGGCTGTGAGATACGATGACTACGGTACGTTCTTTATTGGAAATCAGGCTCTTCATTTTTTCATAACTTTTCTTTTTGAACTTCTGGTCACCAACACTTAACACTTCATCGATCAGCATGATATCTGTTTCCAGAATAGCTGTGATGGAAAATGCCAGTTTGGAATACATACCACTGGAATAAGTCCTTACCGGCATGTCAATGAACTCGCCAAGTTCGGCAAATTCGACGATTTCCTGTTCTTTTTCTTTAACCTGCTGTTCGGAGAAGCCGAGAAGCATACCGGAAAGGATGATGTTCTCTCGTCCGGTCATTTCGCGCTGGAAACCAACACCGATGGACAGAAGAGAAATACTGTGCCCTTTCAGATCAATTGTACCACTGTCGGGAGAAAAGATACCGGCGAGTGCATTCAGAGTAGTTGATTTACCACTTCCGTTCTTACCGATGATACCGAGGATCTCACCTTCACGGACATAAAAAGAAATTCCCTTTACAGCAACAAAACGGTCTGCCTTCTGACGTTTGAAATGAAGCAGGTTCTTTTTTATAGAAGTTTTTTTCAGATTCTGGTAACTGATGACCAGATCAGTAACTTCAATTGCATGTTTTTGTTCCATATTATTTAGATCACCTTTACATAGCTGTTTTCGTTCTTGTAAATCTTACGTACACCCAAAATGCTGATGATGACACCTACGACAAACCACAGAAGTAAAAGCTTACGATGCGGTGTTGAACCGTAGATAACGCAATCACGCATGGATGTGATCAGAAATGCGATCGGGTTGCCTCTGCCGATATAAACATTGTATGGTGCAGGAAGTCTGTCCATGATATTCCAGAATACACCAGTCAGATAAAACAGGAAACGCAGTACAATATTGAGCACATTGGAAAGGTCTTCTACAAATACGCCGTAATGCAGAAGAAAACATCCAAATCCAAAAACAATGACCATTAATGTAATCAGAATCGGAATTACATAGATAACATTCCATGTCAGTTTTACACGCCATACACCAAGCATGGCAATGATGATCATCAGGGAAATGAACATTTTAAAACCGTTTACACCCATCCGGACGATCAGGAGAATAAATTTCGGTATATATACCTTTGATACGATTGGTTTGTTTGTCTTGATAACTCTGACACTCTGCAGCAGGGTTTTGTTAAAGAAATCCCACAGAGTGATACCGATGAAGACAAAGATTGCGAAGTATTCCTGGTTAGATTTGAATACATATCCGAACATGAATACGTAGATCAGCATGAAACACAGAGGATCCAGTATCCACCAGAGCCAGTTCAGATAGGAATTGGCTATTTCGGATTTCAGCTGGGCTTTAGAAGAGTAAATGGCATATTTCCAGTACTTCTTCATGTCGTCCCTAAATCGTTTAAACATAAAATCCGCTCCTATATTTTCTTTATTAAATTGTACAACCCTCAGTGATTGGAGGGCTTTAATCCCATCTATCATACACTACCAAAGGTTTGTTGACAAGAGTAATATTATGTGGAAAAAAGAAAACTTTTGTACATGGTTTACAGATAGTATGCACAAATCTTTCCTTATATAAAGTAAGTATAAATATATTTTCTAAGAAAAGGTGTATTTTGTGGGAAAAAGCTTGACTTCCAATAGTGTCTGTGCTAAACTGGACAAGCGACATGGAAGTTAGGTCTTTTTTTTATGCCCGAAAAAGGCAAAAGACCCACGCAAATGAAAACACTGGAGGTGGAAGTTGTGCGCGTTAAGATTACATTGGCATGTACGGAGTGCAA
>CAKRPO010000003.1 GCA_934378195.1 uncultured Blautia sp. | reverse complement strand
TGTACAGACAATGATCGCAGACGAGAACTTTGCCCAGACCTGGTACGTATTCTGGATTCTTCCGGTAATCTTCATAGAAGTGAATCTTTTTATGATTCCTAAATACCGCGATACTTTATATACCGGGCGGGTCCTGCAGTGCTATATTGTTTTAAGTCTTGTACTGCTCATAACCCTGCTCCTGTTTTATGTCATGTTTCTTATGATGGCAGTCAGCCTGAACAGAAATGCCAGACTTCAGCAGGAAAACCATTTTCTTTCCCTTCAGCAGGAAAGGTACGAGAATCTCTGCATGGCCATTGAAGAAGCAAAACAGGCGCGTCACGATATCCGCCATCATTTTGTCCGGCTGAGTGCTCTGGCAGAACAGGGTGACATGAAAAAGATTAAAAAATATCTCTCCGCTGCAACCGAAAAAATCTCTGACTATAACCTCCATTTCTGTGAAAATCAGGCTGTTGACAGTGTTCTTGGATATTATTCCACCCTTGCCCAAAGAGAAAACATTCCTTTTCATGCACTGGTTTCTCTGCCTGCTGATCTTTCCATAGATGAGATTAATCTGTGCCTTGTGTTTTCCAACCTGTTGGAAAATGCCATCCAGGCAAGTGTGAAAACAGAGCCCGCCCGCAGAAGGATTAATGTGGAGATTTATCCCCACCATAATCATCTCCTTCTGATTCATGTGGAGAATACCTTCGATGGCAAAATACAGCAAAAAAACAATATTTTCCAATCCTCCAAGCGCTCCGGAAACGGCATAGGAATCGAATCCATCCGCCACATTACCGACAAAAACGGCGGTGCCTGTGACTTTACCTATAAAGATGGTATTTTCTCTGCAAAAATAATGCTCCGGATATAATCATTAACTGATTATACCCGGAGTATCCACAACTGCCTCACTTTATAAGGTTATTCCCTCATCCCAATCAGCACTTTTTTACCTTCAAACACAATCTGCTCATCAAAATTTACTACAATTCCCTTCCCTGCAAAGGTTCTTCCAGCAATTTAGTTTCTTTTTACTCCACACTGAATTGCCTGTGTCGGGCACGCTTTCTTACATCTGCCACAGCGAATGCACTCTGCACTGTTTGGGTTTTCCACAGGGTTAACTTCCATCTGGCAGGCTTTTGCACATTTTCCACAGTGAACACACTTATCCTGATCTACACGGTAACGGAAAACAGATACTTTATTGAATATCGAATAAAAAGCTCCCAGCGGGCAGATATATTTACAGAATGGACGATATATCATAATGGCAAGAAAAACCGTAATTACCAGGATCATATTTTTCCAGATGTAAAGCCATCCCACTGCACTTCGCATGGACTTGTTCAGCAGAACCAGAGGAAGTCCGCCCTCCAGCGTTCCTGCCGGACAGATCAGTTTACAGAAATACGGTGCTCCCTGTCCCATAATATCCACCACAAACATCGGAAGTAAAATCACAAACACAAGGAAAATTACATATTTTAGTTTGCGGAGCAGTTTATCCCCCCGAAATGTCCGAATTTTTTTGGGAAACGGAATTTTATTCAACAAATCCTGAATCAGGCCGAACGGACAAAGGAATCCACAGACCAGTCTTCCGAGCAGTGCCCCGACAAAAATCAGAAATCCCACTACATAATATGCCATTTTGAAGTTCCAGCTTCCGATCACTGCCTGAAGTGAACCAATCGGACATGCCCCTGTCGCTCCCGGACAAGAATAGCAGTTCAATCCCGGAACACAGGCATTTTTTAATTTTCCGGTGTAAATTTTGCCCGTCACAAATCCGGACAGATGGCTGTTTGTCAACAGCGCCCACAGTGCCTGGATTCCATGCCGTGGCCACTCGTTTATCTTTAATTTTTTATTATCCAATTCCAATACACTCCATACAGATATTGATTGCTTTTGTAAAAACCACAGACATCTCCCCTCTGTAGATTCCAAAGATCATCAGAAGGATTCCAAGAATCGCCAAAACAACTCCTGTCCATTTTATTTCTGTTATTTTTTTTATCATAGTTATCCTTTATCTTTCTGCCTGAAACCGGCATTGCCGGTTATCACAACTATACTCTTTTATTTTGAAACATTCGCAAGTTCTTTTTCTACGATTTCCTTCCACTCATCCAGGCTATGGCTTCCGGAATATGTTTCTCCTACAATGTTTCCTTCTTTGTCAACAAAGAATGTTTCAGGGAAAGCAGAGATGCCATTCAGACGTCCATTCATCATTGTTGAATCCGGAATCAGGAAAGGATAGGAAGCTTTTGTCTTTTCCTGAAGGACACCAGCTTTTTTCACTGTAGCATCATCCTGTTTGCCATCATCTCCTACTGTATCAAGAACAACACCAACAACGCCAACCCCTTTTTCTTTCATCTCTTCATAAAGCTTTTCCAGTTCCGGAATCTCATTGACGCATGGAGAACACCAGGTGGTAAAGATATTTACCAGAGTCAGATCATAATCGCTGAATACTTTTTCTGTATAGTCCTTTCCGTCAATACCCTTTGTCTCAAACTTTCCTACAGTTGTGGAATCACCTGTATTGCTGGTGTCCTGTGGCTGGTCAAATGCGGAAAGCTGCTGGAATGGTGTCATCTCTGTGAGTGTCACGTCGATTTCTTCCACTTCTTTTTTCAGAGACTCATCTGCATCCTTATTTGTACTCAGATAATACTTATACTTTCCGTCACTGCTGCTTCCAATCTCTTTGTGCTCGGTACAGCCAGTGATCTTATCCAGTTCTTTCTCAGAATCTTCGTCATAAATTCCGATCACTCCGATTTTTGCAAGACTTTTACACCAGTCATCATATGCAGTACCAAGCTTGTCAACCTCTGCATCTTTCTGCTCTTCGGTCATTTCACTCCAGCTTATGTATGCATATTTAAGATCATCTGCATTGTCATTCCATCCTTCATTGGTGATCATCGCAATGGTCTGCGCTTTTATCTGTTTGAGAAGTTCCTCTGGAAGTTTCATGTTAAGTCCAAGGAATGGATATTCATAAGAATCCTGTGCCTGCACTGTTGTCTCAGATGGTTTAAAAGTGCCCTGTATAAAATCAGACGAGATTGCGTCACCATCTGCTGCAGCTGCATCTCCATCAACCACCATTCCCGCCTGATCTGCCGGAACCGCCATTGCCTCTGTACTTTCTGCTGCCATTACGGATACACTTCCAAGTGTAGATACCCCTACTATTGCTGCCGCCATAAGTGCTGTGATTTTCTGTGTTCTGAATTTCATAATATATGTTCTCCCTTCTGTTGGTTCCATTTACTTTTTCATTGTGTGAACCAGGCTTACTGTGATTACTATAAATGAAAGTATACCATCCTTCCTATAAAATCGGTGTTAAGAAATAACTTTTTTTACAGAAATTTTATGCGCAACATGGTATGATAGAAATTACAATAAAGAAATACCCTATTATTCCTGCTTTGCAGAACAGGACATTCTTATCTTACAAGGGAGTTTTAACATGCACATATTAATAATAGAAGACGAAAAACCTCTCTGCTACTCTATCGCAGAGGGACTTCACATGAATGGATATGAAACAGATACCTGTTTCAATGGAGATGAGGGTCTGGAATTATGTATGACAGAAACTTATGACCTGATTCTTCTGGATCTGAATCTTCCAGGAATTGACGGGCTGGAGATCCTGCGACAGTTCCGCGCTTATAACAGCACTACTCCTGTCCTGATCCTTTCCGCCCGAGGACAGATTCAGGACAAAGTAGACGGGTTAGATCTCGGTGCCAATGATTACCTCACCAAACCATTTCATTTCGATGAACTGGAAGCCAGAATCCGAAGCCTGACCCGCAGAAGATTTATCCAGGAAAATGTCTGCCTGAAATGCGGACAAATCACCTTTGATACCCGCACCCGCAAAGCCAGCATAGCTGGCGAACATCTCTCCCTGACTCGAAAGGAAAGTGCACTTCTGGAATATTTTCTGCTTCACCAGGGACGAATCATCAGCCAGGAAGAAATGATTGAACATCTCTGGGACGGAAATGTCAACAGCTTCAGCAATTCCATCCGCGTACACATTTCTTCTCTTCGCAAGAAGCTTCGCGCCGCACTGGGATTTGACCCTATCCAAAACAAGATTGGTCAGGGCTATATTCTAATGGAGGATGCACAATGAAAAATTTCACAAAAAAACTCTCCCTGCAATGGCGACTAACTTTAATTATCACCCTTCTTGTAACAGCCACCTGTATTCTGATGTATTTTTTTATCAGTAATTCTGCTGTCACTGGAATGGAAAATCTGGAAAACTACATCGTACAAATTAATGAAACCGATTCTACGCCTATCACTTTCAGTGTAGATCCATCCGTGCTGTTTCCCGATCTTTCCGATCAGGTACAGACAACTAAGGACTTATTCCGTATCAGAAGTATGATCGCTACTGGAATCATTATTCTTATAAGCAGTATCATAACTTATTTTATCAGCCACCGTGCACTGGCACCTTTACGCGAACTTAGCACAAAAATTGAAAAAATACAGGCACAAAATCTTGCAGAGTCTTTGGAAATTCCAGACAGTAACGATGAAATCTCGCAACTGACCATTTCTTTTAATGAAATGCTCTCCCGCCTGGATGACGCATTCACTGCACAAAAACAATTTTCTGCCAGTGCCGCACATGAGCTTCGGACACCACTTGCCGTCATACAGACAAATCTGGAAGTTTTTGCCCGAAAAAAAGAGCCTTCCACAGAAGAATACCAGAAGATTTTTACTATGATCCAGGAACAGACCGGACGACTTTCCCACCTGGCAGAAGTCCTTCTCGATATGACCGGTATTCAGACAGTTGAACGCTCTGAAACAATTTCTCTGGCAGAACTTACAGAAGAAGTTTTCTGCGATCTGGCTTCGATAGCTGACCAGAAGCAAATTGAATTACTCCAAAATGAGGGTGACTGTACTGTTACCGGAAGTTATCTGCTACTCTACCGTGCCGTATATAATCTTGTAGAAAATGCAATCAAATACAATCATCCTTCGGGAAAAGTAACTGTCAGCATCCATCCGGGGAAAACCGTCCTGGACACAGCTTCTTCTCCACATTCAACAGATTGTGCTTTCGTTAAAATATCCGACACCGGTATCGGTATCTCACCTGAATATCAGGAAAAAATCTTCGCCCCGTTTTTCCGCGTAGACAAATCCCGCAGTCGCGCCATGGGTGGGGCCGGTCTTGGCCTCGCCCTGGTAGCCGAGATTGCCAGACAACATGGTGGTCAGGTCAAAGTTCTGGCGAGCAACGAAAAAGGCAGCACGATTGCACTCATGCTGCCCATGAATTCACCATCAATTCGAATCTGAACTATCATATTTATACTTTCTATAATCGAGGATTTTTTATGGATATAAACATCGAATTCGCAAGAAAAACTTCTCTTGCATACAACAGGACCTGCAAATCTCTTTGCCGCGAACTTAATCTTCCGCAAACAGCTTTTGACATTCTTATGTTTCTGGCAAATAATCCCGAATTCCGCACTGCACGGGATATTGTCGAAGTCCGTAAATTAAAGGCAAACCTGGTTTCTGTCAATGTAGACAAGCTTGTCTGTGACGGATATCTGGAGCGCCATGCGGTAAAAAGTGACCGCCGTAAGACCGAACTGCTCTGTACAGAAAAAGCACAGCCAATCATTGCAAAGGGCCGACAGCTTCAGCAGAATTTTATTGACCGGATTCTGACCGGCCTTGATACCGAAACGCGACAGAAATTTCTCGAGATTCTGAATATTATGGACCAGAATCTTGACAACATACTAAAAGGAGAAGCCTGAAAATGGCTTCTCCTTTTGCGTTCTACTGATACATTTACTTTATAAAGTAATTTTTTATGACAATAAAGAAAATAACATCACTACAATTCCAAGTACGACCAGTATGATGCCAGTAGCACGATTGAGCGTTTTCGTTGACGCTTTATTTGCAAATACGGCTGCAATTCTTGCCCAGATAAATGTAAATACAATGCATAAGATCCATACCGTCACATCTGGCATTCCACCGATTGCAAAATGAGATGCCGCTCCGGTAAATGCTGTGAAAGCCATGATAAACACACTGGTTCCGACAGCTGTCTTAAGTTCATATCCAAGCACAGATGTCAGGATCAACAGCATCATCATTCCCCCGCCGGCTCCGATAAATCCACAGATAAATCCAATCATAATTCCACAGACAACTGACTGGATCGCTCTCTTTTTCGCCGGCACATCCTGCATGCTCTCTTTCGTTGTCATGACCGGTTTCACAATAAACTTAATTCCCAGAAGGAAAGTCATGAATACGGAAAAATTCCCCATCGTGGTTGATGGAACCAGGCTGGACACATAACTGCCAACCACAGTAAATACCAGCACACTGACCATCATGATCACGCCATTTTTGATATCCAGATTCTTATTCTTTCCATATACATACGCGGATACCGCACTTGCCAGTACATCCGATGACAGTGCAATGCCTACCGCCATATAAGGTTCCATTCCAAGGAATGTGATAAGTATGGGACTGATCACGGCCGCCGCACTCATCCCGGCAAAACCTGTTCCAAGCCCTGCTCCCATTCCTGCAAAAAATGTGACGATTACTGTCCATAAAATCTGCATGTTGTTTCTCTCCCTGTATTTAATTCTTTTTTGAATAGTTCAATTTTGAATTATTATAACACAAGGAAAGAATAATGCAATATCTCAAACCTGTTTTAAAGAATCTCGCAGAACTCGATTACTTCTTTATTCGGACCTTCCACCTTAAAAAAGCGAATGCCATTTTTCCAGTAAGGAAGCTGTTCCACTTCTGAGCTGAGCACTTTATACTCGGGCAGCATTTCCTGATATAACCGGTCGACTGTCTCCACGGAAAGTGAAAGATGATCAATGCTTCCTGTTTTCTCTGCCGTCTCTTCACTCTCATATACTTCGAGCATAACATTGTGGATTCGCAGGAAGGCAACTTTCATACCCGGCATTTCTTCCTGATTCACAACTTCAAACCCCAGGGATTTGTAGAAATCCAAGGTTTCTGCGTACTTACGTGTTGGAATTCCAATATGCTGGATTCCTTTTATATGTCGCTTATACAAATACTGTTCCATATCATTTCTCCTGACAAGAGCCATTCCCGTTATCTGCTTTGTAAATCTACTTTGTGATCCGATAGACTCTTGCCTCGTAAGGTCTCAATACCAGCTTTTCAGAAATCTTTGCTTCATGATAATTTGAGATCAGAAGCTCTGCTTCCTTCTGTACAAATTCAGCCGGTACTTCCAACTCCAGCTCTTCTGCACTGAAATTGCAGGCTACCAGTAATTTCTCATCTTCCAGCATTCTTTCATAAACAAATGCTGTTTTATGATCCGGATAGAGCAGTTTATAAGAACCATATACAATAATAGGGTATTCTTTTCTCATCTGGATCAGATGTTTATAAAAATTCAAAATAGAATCCGGGTCTTTCTCCTGCTCTGCAACATTAACCTCTTTATAATTCGGATTTACAGTAAACCATGGAGTTCCTGTCGTAAATCCGGCATTTTCAGTATCATTCCACTGCATCGGTGTTCTGGCATTATCTCTTCCTTTTTTATTGATATATCGCATCATATCTTCCGGAGAGATTCTTCCATCAGAAGTATATTCCTTATAGGCATTGATTGCTTCAATATCATTACATTCCTCAATGCTCTGGAACTCGATATTCTTCATGCCGATTTCTTCGCCCTGATAGATATACGGAGTTCCCTGCATCATATGAAGGCAGATTGCCAGCATTTTGGCAGATTCTTTCCAGTATTTTCCATCGTCACCAAATCGTGAAACCATACGTGGCTGATCGTGATTGTTCAGATACAGACTGTTCCAGCCCACGCCATCCAAGCCTGTCTGCCATTTGCTGAATACTTTTTTCAGTTCCACCAGATCTGGTTTCTTATCTGTCCATTTAAGCCCGTTGTCAGCATCTACATCCATATGTTCAAAAGTAAATACCATATTAAGCTCATCACGGTCAAAACCGGTATATTTCTGTGCATCTTCCACAGAAGTGCAAGGTGCCTCACCAACTGTTATCAGATCATATTTGGACAATACTCTATGATTCATTTCCTGCAGATATTCATGTACATGAGGGCCATTCATTACATATGGAAGTCTGTCACCATATTTGGAACCTGGAATTGGTTTGCCATCCGGATATCCTTTTACCTTGGAGATCATATTGATAACGTCCATTCGGAATCCGTCAATACCTTTGTCCAGCCACCATTTCATCAGATCATAAACTTCTTCACGTACCTTCTCATTGCGCCAGTTCAGATCCGGCTGCTTTGTAGAAAACAGATGCAGATAATACATATCTGTAGTTTCATCATATTCCCATGCAGATCCGCTGAAATTAGAATCCCAGTTATTCGGAGGATTTCCGTCTTTTCCTTTTTCCCAGATATAATAATCACGATACGGATTATCTTTGGAGCTTCTGCTTTCCATAAACCATTTATGCTCATCTGAAGTATGATTTACCACCAGATCCAGCATGATCTTCAGATGATGTTCATGTGCTTTGGTCAGAAGTTCATCAAAATCATCCAGTGTTCCAAATTCATCCATAATATCGCGGTAATCGCTGATATCATAGCCATTATCATCATTCGGTGATTTATAGATCGGGCTCAGCCAGAGTACATCTACACCCAATTCTTCGAGATAATCTAATTTGGAGATGATTCCTCGCAGATCTCCGATTCCATCTCCGTTACTGTCGCAGAAACTGCGTGGGTAGATCTGATATACAACGCTTTCTTTCCACCATTTTTTATCCATAATTCTTACCATTCCTTTTTCATTTTCTTTCAGAATCGAGAGAGCACGATCTCGTGCATCATCCCTTTACAGCTCCATCTGTTACGCCTTTTACAATATAACGCTGGCAGAAGACATAGAATATAATGATTGGTATCATACAGAGAATCAGACCTGCTGTCGCAAGATCCCAGTTCTTTGTAAACTGTCCAAAGAACAGATAGGTCTTAAGCGGCAATGTCTGCCATCCTGCACGATTAATGATCAGATTTGGCAGAAGGAAGTCATTCCAGATCCACATTACATTCAGGATCGCTACTGTCACTGTAATCGTCTTTAACAGCGGAAATACGACTGAGAAAAACATACGGAATGTGCTGCATCCGTCCAGTGTCGCCGCCTCTTCCAGTTCCAACGGTATATTTTTAATAAATCCATGATACAACACAATTGACATACTGCACCCAAATCCAACATACATAAATACGATACCCGGGCGGTTCATCAGATTCAGATCACTCATGAAATCAACCAACGGAAGCATGACGCACTGGAATGGAATCAACATGGAAGCAGCAAACAGCATAAAAAGGAATTTACTCATTCGTGTGTTGTAACGTACCAGTACCCATGCTGCCATGGAAGATACAAGAACGATCAGTACTGTAGATACAATCGTAATCACCAGTGAATTCATAAAGGAGCGCACGAAGTCCAGTTTTTCAAATGCTTCCTTATAATTATCCAGTCCAAAATGACTCGGCAGTGCCAGTACATTCAGATAAATCTCTTTCAGATCCTTGAATGAACTGTTGAGCAGGAGCAGGATTGGAGATAAAAACAGCAAAGACAAAACAATCAGTAAAAGAACAAAAATCGCCTTTTTCCATACTTTCATCTGCATTACATCTCTACCTCCTTACGCTTGCTTATGTAAAGCTGAGTCAGTGAAATAGCCACAACCACGATCAGAAATACAACTGCTTTGGACTGTGCAACTCCAAGCTTTGACTCTTTAAAAGCTGTATTATATATATTAAGAGCGATCATTTCCGTACTGCTTCCAGGTCCACCGGCAGTCAGCGCCAGGTTCTGGTCAAACATCTTAAAAGAGTCTGAAATAGAGAGAAAGAGACCGATCGTAAATGCCGGAGCTACCAGTGGCAGCTTAATCTTCATAAATGTCTGAAAAGATGTGGCCCCGTCAATCTTGGCAGCTTCCACATAGGAATTCGGAATACTCTCCAGCTGTGCGATATAAATGATCATCATATATCCGGCAAGCTGCCAGGTAAGTACAATCAGCATACCAATAAATCCGGTTTTCTGATCTGACAGCCATCCCTGCAGCCAGGTGAATCCAGTCGCTTTGCCCAGTGCCTCAAAGATGGATACAAAAATGAACTGCCAGGTAAATCCAAGGAGGATACCACCGATCAGGTTTGGCATAAAGAACACAGTTCTGGCAATATTAGAGCCTTTGATTCTGCTTGTGACAAGTAATGCCAGTCCAAATCCAACTACATTAATGCAGACTACTGCACAAATGGCAAACACAAAGGTAAACAAAAATGAGTTCCAGAATCTCGTATCTTTTAATAATCCAATATAGTTTGAAAATCCTACAAATGCGGCATTCTTACCAATTCCGTTCCAGTTCGTAAAGGAGTAATAGAACCCCTTTACTGCCGGAACCAGAACTACAAGGACAAAGGCAAACAATGCCGGAAAGATAAACAACCAGAATCCTGTCTGTTTTCTTCTCATAATTCAATCTCCTTTTTTACTGCTCTCTCATTGACTCCCAGTCCGCAATATTCTGTGCGATCACTTCATCCCATGTCATGTTTCCTGCCAGATAGTTCTGGATGTTTGCTGCAACTTTGCTGTCCCATCCGGATGGCTGTCCGGAGAATACCCACGGAATTGTTTTTCCTGCATCTACATATCTCATGACTTCTGCTGAAAGTGGATCACTGATCGTAACATCATCATAGTTATCAAAGGCCGGAATGAAACCAAGATCATTTACTACAATCTGTTTTCCTTCATCAGACTGATACAGCCAGTTCAGGAAATCTTTTGCTGCTTTTTTTTCTGCATCAGAGGACTTGGAGTTTACACACCAGTAGTTGGATACACCTACCGCAATGCTGTCTTCTACCACACCTTTCAGCGGGATTGGAAGGATTCCCAGATTGTCGAGAACATCCTCAGATACATTTGCAACTTCAGAAGAAATCCAGTTACCCTGCTGAACAACTGCTACACGTTCAATGGCAAGTCCGCCACCGACCTGTGTGGAATAATCAACAGAGTTCAGTAAAGACAGATCATCTTTGCTTGTCGTATATTTTGTTTCCAGATCAATCAGGTCTTTTAACTGATCACCATAGGTATACTCTACAGATTTGCTGTTAAAAGCATTTGTTGCACTCTTAAATTCCTGACTTAATGCAACGTTGTTTGTGTGAAGACCTACGATCCAGGATTCCTTGGCTGCATATTCTTCTACCGCTTCCAGAACCGGGAACTCATCCGCAAGTTTTCCTTCATCAATCTGATCCTGCAGGTCTGCAAACGCTTTGTCGATTGCATCATAAGTCGTTAATGTAGATGCATCAATTCCTGCTGCTTCAAAAATCTTCTTATTATAAATGAGTCCATATCCTTCAATTGCCAGCGGAAGTCCATAAACTTCATCATCTACACTCACATTGTCCACACCACCAGCAGTTACATGGGAAACCCATTCCTGATCTGTCAGCGGTTCCAGATAATCCTGATAGCTTGCGATATCATCCGGCCCACCTAAGGTAAAGATCTCAACCGGGTCATTTCCCAGCATCTTTGCCTTTAAGGAAGATGCGTAATCAGAACCACCTACGGTCTCCAGATTGATCTTCACACTCGGATTTTCTTCCTCATAAGTATCAATTGCTGCCTGCAGTGCATCGCTGATCTCATTCTTATTCTGAAAAACATCAATTACCACCTGATCATCACTTGCACTGTTATCTGCTGAGGTCTTGGTATCTGTGCTTCCACCTGCACTTCCACAGCCTGTCATCATTCCGGCAACCATTGCTACTGTAAGTACTGAACCGATTACTTTCTTCATTTTGCTCTCCTCCATACATCACGCATCGTTTTGTTTGTTTTTAGGTTATGTATATAACTTCTGTATAGCAAAGATATCACTATAGCATCTATGCGTCAATAGGTTATGTTCATAACCAACTTAATATCCAATCTCAACTTTTGATTTTTGTACACTTTTGACAATCATTTGGAGCTTTGCTATAATTTAGATAATAATTTCCAGGAGTGTTTATATGACTACAATCAAAGATATTGCAAACCGTGCCGGTGTGAGTACCACCACGGTATCCAACGTGATCCATGGAAAGACCAAGAAGGTTTCTCCTGCTACAATTGAATTGATCGAAAAGCTGATCCATGAAATGGGCTATGTACAGAAAATGGGGCTGAGCGTGTTGAATAACCGCAACTCCAAGATGATTGCACTTGTTATCCATACACATAGGAAGTACGAAGATGCCGTGATCTCTGATCCTTTTTATGGTAAGATCATTGGCTTTATCGAAGAAAAGCTGAGAGCTCAGGGATACTACATCATGCTGTACTCCACAGATGATGTGAACGAAGTTTTTCACACGGTTATGGCGTGGAATATTGATGGTGTCATTGCTTTATCTTTTTCCCGGAATGACTGCAACAAAATGTGGTCTCTGATTCACAAACCTGTCATTTCCATTGATGCATATGGTATTTCCCACGATGACACCCCGGTCACCAATATCGGTCTGGACGATTTCACCGGTGGTTCTGTGATGGTCAAATATCTTTTGGAATGTGGTTATCACGATATCTTTGTCTGCGCTACCACCGACTATGGTGTTGACCAGACCCGTTGGAAGGGTGCAAAAGAAGCCTTTGATAAACTCATTACGAAAAAGGGTCGCTCGAAGATCCGTCTCGTAAATATCGGAGAAACGACCCTCACGAGAGAGAGTTTTTACCAGCAGCTGATGCGTCGGATTCCTTTTCCGCAAAAAACTGCCGCATTTTTTCTATCAGACTACTTTGCCATGGAAGCAATCAGTTATCTTGCATCTAAAGGCATTCGTATTCCAACAGATATCGGCATTGCAGGATTCGACGACATCACTTATGCACACCTGACCGTGCCAAAGCTCACTACAATCCACCAGGATATAGAAAAAAAAGCCGAACTGGCTGTATCTGAATTACTAAAAGCAGTTCAGGAACCTGTCTATATCGGCAAAGAAACACTTCTGGATGTCATCCTGGTAGCCAGGGATTCGATATAATCCTGTTACATAAATACCAAAAAGAGAAGTCTTTTCAGGCTTCTCCTTTTGGTATTTATTATTTATTCTTTCTCATAAAGAAATTCTTCCGGCAGGCTTACCTTGAAATCTTTTGCAAGTGCACGGAAATTATCCGGCTGTATCGTCTGCAGTTTATGTGGTGACATAGACAGAATTTTGACCAGAATCTCTGCTGATTTCTCTACCGTATGAAGCAGACCAAATGTCAGGTCAAAGTCTTCTCCTGAACAGAACATTCCGTGATGTGCCCAGATGACTACATCATATTTTTTCATCAGTTCTGCAGTCTTTACTGCAATCTCTCTTCCACCCGGAACCATCCACGGAACAACTCCGACACCATCCGGGAATACGACCGGACACTCGGTTGCAGATTCCCAAAGTTCTCTGGTAAATACTTTATCATCCAG
Organism: uncultured Blautia sp.; assembly: GCA_934378195.1. Taxonomy (GTDB): domain Bacteria; phylum Bacillota; class Clostridia; order Lachnospirales; family Lachnospiraceae; genus Blautia_A. Next base: position 104,753 of record CAKRPO010000003.1, on the reverse strand, counting down.
TGGAAGAACAAAGGTCAGTGCAATTGTATTAGTTGTGTGTGCATGATAAATAACACGATGTTTTCCATTTGTGAGTTTCTTCTTTACTTCGTGATTCATCAGATGTGTCGGCAGTTCGCTGGTCGGTCTTCCACCTTCTACCAGTCCCCAGCGAATTCTGTAATTAACACCTTTATCATCCAGTTCAATGATTGCCAGACATACTTCCGGGTCTACGATAATATTACGGAAATATTTACCGCTTCCTGTTACAAGAAAAAATTCTCCGGCAAGTCCAGGTACTTCCGTTCCAATCGGTGTCCATTCTCCCGGTGCATTCAGACGTGGACGAATCATCTCAACTTCTTCTGCTTTCAAACGGTAGCTTAAGTTACCGCCGTTTCTTTCATGCCATCCCTGCAGATAACCATCGTTTGCCATTTTGATAAATCCCTGTACAAATTTTGTCTCTAAAATTTTCATGATATTTTTCTCCGATTCTGATTGCAAAGTCTTGTCTGTAAATGAGCAGACTTATTGTATTGTGGTTTTATGTTGTTTATTCTTGCATTTTATGTGGCTTCTCTTTGTTTCTGTTTGCATTATATATGGTTTTTTGTGGTTTGTAAAGACCTTTTTCAAAAAAATCATCATAAAACCACATTTAGTTGACAACGGCTATATGAAAGGGGTACACTCACAGATATGATATAAGAAAAGGAGTCTCAACAATGGAATTACAGAATGGAAGACCTGAAAATATCTCAGGAAGACTGGATAAAGAGATCCGTGTCTATGATCTGCTGGACAAACTTGGCGTAGCTTACCAGCGTATAGATCACGAGGCAGCTATGACGATGGAAGCCTGTGAAGAAATTGACCAGACACTCGGTGATGACACCGCAATATGCAAGAACCTGTTCCTGTGCAACCGCCAGGAAACAAACTTTTACCTTCTTCTGATGCCAGGTGACAAACCATTTAAGACCAAGGATCTGTCAGCACAGATCAACTCTGCACGCCTGTCCTTCGCTAAACCGGAATATATGGAAAAATATCTGGACATCACTCCGGGATCTGTCAGTGTGATGGGACTGATGAACGACCATGATAAGAAAGTTCAGCTGCTGATCGATGAAGATGTCATGAAAAATCCTTACTTCGGATGTCATCCTTGTATCAATACTTCAAGTCTCAAATTCACGACAGAAGACCTCAGGAACAAGATCATTCCTGAACTCGGTCACGAACCGATCATGGTAAATCTTCCAAATCCGGAAGCCCAGAATTAAATAACTCTTTAAATATGAAAAAGGATTTTCTTTTATGAAAACAAAACTGAATTACGCAAAAATCTTTATGGAAACGGTGATCCTGACCGTTGCGGTTGCGATCATCGCTGCAGCAGTATACTTTTTCCTGGTACCGAGCCATACCTCTGTCAGCAGTATCTCTGGTCTCGGTATCGTTCTGTCCAACTTCGTACCGCTTCCGCTGTCCGCAATCACAATGATTTTGAATGTTGTACTTCTGATCATAGGTTTCCTTACCTGCGGCAGGGAATTCGGTGTTAAAACAGTCTATACCAGTATCATGCTTCCTGTTTTTCTTGGTTTATTTGAAAAGATCTTTCCGAATTTTGAATCTATGACCAACAGTCAGGAACTGGATGTTCTTTGCTATATTCTGGTTGTCAGTGTCGGATTGAGTATTCTTTTTAACCGAAATGCATCCTCCGGCGGACTGGATATTGTCGCAAAGATCATGAATAAATACCTGCATATGGAACTCGGAAAGGCCATGTCCCTTTCCGGTATGTGTGTGGCACTTTCCGCTGCACTGGTCTATGACAAAAAAACTGTTGTTTTAAGTATTCTTGGTACCTACTTCAATGGTATCGTACTGGATCATTTTATTTTTGACCACAATATCAAACGACGCGTGTGTATCATCACAAAGAAAGAAGAAGAACTTCGTGATTTTATCATCCACGACCTGCACAGTGGTGCTACCGTTTATGAAGCATATGGTGCCTACAATATGCAGAAGCGAAACGAAATCATCACGATCGTGGATAAGACAGAATATCAGAAGCTGATGAACTTCATCAACAAAGAAGACCCTCTCGCATTTATCACTGTTTACAATGTGTCTGATATGCGTTACCAGCCCAAAGTCTGACTCGTCACAATATTGGTGCACATAAGAAAACCGCAGTATCCGGTATGTATAGAATTACGTACAGGAACTGCGGTTTTTGTCATTTCTTTCTTATCTTACATTGAAATCCATCCAAATGCATTTGCCACGGAGCTGAGCAGGATAATGACTGCAAAGATCGGGCAGAGATATTTGATCATAAAATTGAAAATTCTCTTTCTCTTAAAGGCTCCACCTTCAAGCATAACTTCCTCTTCAATCTTCTTCACGCCAATTACTCTGGAAATCAGAAGACAAGTTGCCAGTGCTGCAATCGGCATCATAACAGAGTTGGTCAGGAAGTCAAAGAAGTCCAGGAACTGCATTCCTATAATCTTCACAAATCCAAGTGGGCCATATCCCAGTGATGAAAGACTTCCCAGCACGATCATGATCACACCTACAACCAGTGTCGACTTCTGTCGACACCATTTCAGTTCGTCCTGAAAAGTAGATACTGCACTCTCAGTCAGTGCAATGGAACTTGTCAGTGCTGCACAGAGCACCAGTACAAAGAACAGGATTCCTACCGGAGTTCCAAGTCCCATGCTTGCAAAAACTTTCGGGATTGTAATAAACATCAGCGACGGTCCTGCCTGCAGTGTATCCGGATCACCACCGGAAAAAGCAAAAACTGCCGGAATGATCATCAGACCTGCCATGATCGCAATTGCAGTGTCAAAAATCTCAACATTCGTTGTTGATTCTTCAATTGAAACATCTTTCTTCATATAAGATCCAAATGTTACCAGAATACCCATTGCAATAGACAACGAATAGAACATCTGTCCCATCGCTGCTACAACAGTCATCCATGAGAAATTCTCAGGGTTCGGAATCAGGAAATACTTCACGCCTTCCAGTGCCCCCGGTCTGGTCACAGAATAGATTGTGATCAATATGGATAAAAATACCAGGATCGGCATCATAAATTTCGATACGCGCTCTACACCGTTTCGAACTCCGGCGTAAATGATTCCTATTGTGAATAATGCAAATACCAGAAAACAGACTTCTGTAGAAACTCCATTTGAGATAAATTCTGAGAAGTATCCGTCTGTTGCCAGTTTCTGGCTGTTGCCTTTGATATATTCAACCAGATATTTGATTACCCAGCCACCAATTACAGAATAATATGGCACGATCAGAATCGGAATGATCGCATTGATCCATCCGCCAAAAGACAGCCATTTTGATTTACCAAATTTGGCAAATGCACCTACCGGACTTTTCTTGGTCATACGCCCAAGAGCCGTCTCTGCCACGATCATAGAATATCCAAACGTCAATGCCAGAATAATATAAATCAGCAGAAAGATTCCACCGCCATACTTCGCGGCAAGATACGGAAACCTCCAGATGTTTCCAAGACCAACCGATGCTCCGGCAGCCGACAGTACGAATCCAAGTTTGCCGGAAAACGTACTTCTTTCATGATGATGTTGTTCCATAAAATATACCTTTCCTGTTACTGTTTACTTTCTTACAGCAACCCTTTCCTCATCCAATATTCTCGCTAAATTATCAGCTTCTTATAATGATAACATGGTTTTTATATGACAGCAATCAATAAAAAATCGCAGTAAACTTGCACCGTATTAGTGTGGAAAAGGTTTACTGCGATTTTCCATATTTTTATTTAATTCTTTTCAATTCATATTCTCTGGTTCCAAGACCAACCTTCTCTGCCTGATCCAGAGTTGCTTTCCATTCGACGTTTGGATTGGAATCTTTGAAATGATCGTGGTGGCAATGCCATCCAGGTTCTGCCAGATGTTCTCCGAGCTGGCTGTTCTCAAGCGGTGTGGCCTTCAGACAGGCATCTGCACATGCCTGATCCAGTGCAACCGGGTCAAAGCTTGCGAACATTCCGATATCCGGAAGGATCGCTGCATCGTTTTCTCCATGGCAGTCACAGTTCGGGCTGATGTCCTGAACCAGTGCGATATGGAAATGTGGACGACCATGACAGACTGCCTGTGCATATTCTGCCATCTTGCGGTCAAGAAGTTCATTTGCACTGCTGTTCGGATTGTATACAGCATCAAAACTGCAGGCTCCGATGCAGCGTCCACAACCCTTGCATTTATCATAATCGATCACAGCTTTTTTGTTTACATAAGTAATCGCGTCACTTCCGCATTCTTTTGCACAACGGTGGCAGCCACGACAGACTTCTTCATTGATTGCCGGTTTTCCACTTGCATGCTGCTGCATTTTTCCTGCACGGCTTCCGCAGCCCATACCAATATTCTTGAGTGCACCGCCAAATCCAGTTGCCTCATGGCCTTTGAAATGAGTCAGGCTGATAAAGATATCTGCATCCATGATTGCATGTCCGATAAATGCTGTCTTACAGTACTCTCCATTTACAACCGGAACTTCCACTTCATCTGTTCCTCGCAGCCCATCTCCGATGATAATCTGACAGCCTGTTGTAATAGTGTTAAATCCATTCAGATTCGCACAGTCCAGATGTTCCAGGGCATTCTTTCTGCTTCCCGGATACAGTGTATTACAGTCTGTCAGAAACGGCATGCCACCCTGCTCTTTGCACAGATCAGCGACCACTTTTGCATAGTTTGGTCGAAGAAAAGCCAGATTCCCCAGTTCGCCAAAATGCATCTTGATCGCTACAAATTTTCCATCCATATCAATGTCCTTGATACCGGCTGCAATACATAATTTTTTCAGCTTATCAAGCCGGCTTGTTCCTACCGGACAACGAAAATCTGTAAAATAAACGGTAGATTTTTCCATTTTAATCCCTCCTGAAGATGATTCGTCTTTACAAAAGGATACCACTTCAAGTATACTTGAAGTCAAGGAGGTTTTTATATGAAGACTTATACCATTCGTGAAATATCTGAGCTCTTTTCCCTTCCGGCTTCTACACTTCGTTACTATGAAAGCGAGGGTTTACTCCCTGATGTAGCAAAATCTTCTTCCGGTCAGCGGATCTACACAGAAGAACATATTGAACGTCTCAACTGTATTAACTGTTTTAAGCGTACCGGTATGACAATTCCGCATCTTCGAAAATTTTTTGAATATGAGACAGATGAAGCGCAGCACATTGACGACATCATCCATCTTCTGGAAAATCAGGAAAAACAAGTAGATGAGAAACTCCGGCAGCTGGAGAAAGATTCTGCACATGTTCATCACAAAGTAGAACACTACAAAGCAATCAAGCATGCACTGGAAAATAATCTGCCACTTCCTGTGTGGGAAGAACTCTAAATTCAGGAATGCCGCTGCAATCCTACTGCGACACAAAAGAACAGAAGCCTGCAAAAGACTTCTGCTCTTTTTTTGATCAGTAATTCTATAATTTTTTAGTTGTTGATCAATGCGCTCTCTCGTATTCTACGATACGATCTACTTTCTTTCCTGATCTTTCATTATATACATAAGTTTCTTTCAGATATGCTTCGATCATAACTTCGGCTTTCTTGTATCCGGTTACCTGACTGCCGATCGTAATGATATTGCAGTTATTGCTCAGGCAGGCTCTCTGTGCGGAGTAGGCATCTCCTACAACAGCTGCATAAGCACCTTTTACTTTGTTTGCTGCAAGCATAACACCGATTCCAGTTCCGCAGAACAGGATTCCACGGTCAAATTTCTTAGCTGCTACATTTTCGGCAACCTCAATTGCAACATTTGCATAAATCGGGTCTGTACTTCCAAAATCAGTTATTTCATGTCCCAGACTCTCAATGAAAGGAATGAGCTGTTGTTTGAATTCTTCTGCGTTTGGATCACAACCTACTGCAATTTTCATTTTCATTCCCTCCCGTTAGTCTAAGTTCTCTGCAATTCCGTCAGCCATTGCTGTGAGAATGATACAACAGGAAACACTTCCTGCATCCAGAACACCTCTGGATCTCTCACCAAGACGACTGGAACGTCCAAATTTAGCAACCATATCTTTTGTGGATTCCATACCCTTTTTGGCTGCTGCTTTCATCTTTTCCAGTGCTTCCGGGAAATCTGTACCAGCTTCCGCTGATTCTTTGAGAGAATCTACTGCCGGAGATAAAGTATCTACCAGTGTCTTGTCTCCAACCTGTGCTTCTACGATCTCCTGAAGTCCTGCCAGACCTGTTGCAAGCATATTGGCAAGATCTTTGACTGTGATCTCTTCAAGATCCATTCCTTCATCTGCACTGTCCATAAAGATCGTTCCATAAATTGGTCCCATGGAACCACCGATCTGTGAAAAAAGGATATTTCCAAGATTGCTCAGTCCTTCAGCAAAAGTAAAGGATTCTTCTCCATACTGCTTGCCGAATAACATAAATCCCTTATTCATGTTCATTCCATGGTCGCCATCGCCGATCAGACCATCAACTTCTCCCAGATAATCTTTATTTTCGTGAATTGCATTCACCATTTTCATTAAAACAGGATTACCCTTTGCATTCTTAAATGTACTCATTTCTTTCGAACCTCCCATTATTTCTGGCACATTCCCATAGTATTTACCGGCATGTCGATCAGCTCTTTCAGCTCATCATCCAGTTTCATGACGGTCAGAGTAGCGCCCATCATATCCAGAGATGTGAAATAGTTTCCTACATAAGATTTGTGGATCTTGATACCTTTTGCACTGATCAGTTTCTCAATCTCATTATACAGTACATACAGCTCCATAACCGGTGTAGCACCCAGCCCCGAAACAAGAACAACTACTTCGTCCCCTTCTACGAATGGATAATCCGGAAGAACGATATCTACCATACGCTGTGCCATGTGCTGTGCATCTTCCAGTTCACATACTTCGATTCCAGGTTCACCATGATGTCCGATACCAACTTCCATGGTTCCTTCTTTGATCTCGAAATTTGGATGTCCAACTGCCGGAAGAGTACATGGGGTAAGTCCAATTCCAACGCTTCGTGTATTGTCAATTGCTTTCTGTGCTGCTTCGATGACTTCATCCAGAGTTCCGCCTTTCGCAGCCTTTGCGCCACCGGCTTTCCACATCAGGATTTCTCCGGCTACGCCTCGTCTCTTTTCTCTCTGATCCTTCGGAGCAGATGCAACGTCATCATTTGCCACAACTGTTTTAACTGTGATTCCGGCTCTCTTTGCCATCTTTACAGCCATCTTTACGTTCATGTTGTCGCCTGAATAATTTCCGTAGAGGCACGCTACACCTTTGCCCTGATCAGTTGCCTTAAAAGCATCCAGGAATGCGGCTGCTGTAGGAGAAGAACAGATCTCTCCAACGGCTGCTGCGTCACACATATTCTCTCCGACATATCCGATAAATGCCGGTTTGTGTCCGGATCCACCGCCTGTTACAACACCAACTTTACCTTCCGGAATATTTTTAGCTTTTACAACTCTCGGGTTCTCAGTTGTTTCAACGATATCTGCATGGACTTTTAAAAATCCTTCTAACATCTCATCAACAATATTATCTGGATCATTCATTATTCTCTGCATGGTCTCATCCTCCAAATTGACTGAATTACTGTTACTGTGAACAGAAACGAATTACTCGTTATACATCTCTACGTCTACATCAAGCATCTTACAGATCATCTTCAGTTCATCTACATGATCGCCATAAACTGCATGACAGTGGTTTGCACCAAAACGATCAAGGAAGATATTATGATCAAATGGAAGTTTGGCAAATACATGCGGCCATTCCATAGTTGTAAGTTTTTCTCTTTCTTTTGGAAGTTCCACAAATTCGCATGGAATGATGGTCATGTAATATCTTTCTTCGTTGCCACGTTTTCTTCTGCAAAGTCTTGCAATAGTCGCTTTGCCAGGTTTTGTCTGCAGATTTACATGACATCCGCCGCCCGGATAGAGGTCAAGTGCCGGATAAAGAGTAACTTTGGCAAGGTTTTCTTTGAAATCATCGCTTGCTGCTGCATACCATGTGGACTGTGAGCCACAGTTACAGAACTCCATAACACCATTTTCCTGATCCCAGTGACGTACATCCATGAAGATTGCCGGATCACCTGTCAGCAGATTGAGGATCTGCATTGTAAGAGCTGCATCAGAGTCAGCTTCACATGCACAGACAAAAGGCTCTTTTGCTCCGTCCCAGTCATATGGATCATTCAGGAATGCCGCACTCAGACACTGTGTACAGTAATGCGCACTCATTTCATAATGACATTTCACACCAATGAAATCCAGTTCGTTCTCTTCGATAATCTTCTTTGTTGCTTCATAATGACGGATCTGAGTTTTGAGTTTCTCCGGTGTAAAGGATGTTCCGTTAAATTCAATCTTACCAACATTGTCTGTCAGCCATTTATATGCTTTTTCAACCTGAGCTTCATCAACTTCTTCTGCTTTACGAACGATCTCAAGCTGATCGATATGCTCTACATCTACGCCAAATTTTTCCTGCCAGTCCTGCATGGAAACAGTTGTGCTGTACATTCCAAGGCTTCGTCCACCGATCAGGCCGTATTTCTGTCCGCTCAGTCCACTTACAACCTTTGCACATTTTGCAAAGGTAACAATCTTCTCAAGTACTTCTTTCTCATTAACATCACCTGCTACACGGAAGTGCTCGATTCCTTCATGATCCAGACCGCCGCCTGCTGCAAGCATGGAAACCATACCCGGCCAGTCAGGATTGAATGGTGCTGCAAGAAGGAAAGGTCCTTTGCCATATCTTGCTGCAATAACACTGAATACAGGGAACGCAAATACGCCATATGCAAATACTGTGGCATCAACCCCTTTTGCCTTTAAGTCTTCTGCATAGCTCTTTGCTGTCTTATCACTATGTACGATATCCTCTGCAACTACGACTTCAACACGTCCGTCTTTCTTTAATGCTTCTGCGATCGCATCTACCTGAGCCTGAACGATTGGCTTCAGCATCTCATGTGCTGCTTTGTCTCCATCTGAAAATCCTAAAATTCCAAGTACTGGTTTTCTCATTTTTGTTCCTCCTTAATCTTAAATTCCTTCTCCGATTCTATTTCATATATGAAATATTTATATCATATATGAAATTCTACTTGAATATTATCATAAAAACTGTATAATGTCAATATAAGGACAAATGAAATCGCTTATAATTGGAAAAAAATATCAAAAACTTACAACGGGAGGATTTTATCATGAATGTACAAAACTCAGTTGTTCCAGCTCTGGAACGTGCTCTGAACATCATCGAATACATTGCAGCTCACAGCGAGCCAGTCACCCTCAAGCAGATCACGACAGATCTCAGTATCCCGTCCGCTTCTGCCTTCCGCCTTATCAAGAATCTGGTTTCCCGCGGATACGTTTCGGAGAATTCCGGCGCACACATGACTTATAGCCTGGGTTCCAAATTTATGAGTATTGCCTCTTCTTATGAGCGTAATTCCTCTCTGCATCTGGCAGCCAAACCAGTCATGCTCTCTCTTGCCTCCCAGCTGGGCCAGACCGTTCAGCTCGGTATCTGGAAGAACGGAGTTCTGATCTATATCGACCAGGCATTTTCATCTGCACCTTTGAGCGTCACTGCTCCTCTTTATGAGCCGGTCTCGATCAACACAAGTGCTTCTGCCAAAATCACACTTCCTCTGTTACCGGAAGAAGAACGTACGAATGCAATCAATGCCTGTGATTTTCGCAGACTGACCGGCAACACGATCACAGATAAAACCGTCTTTATGGAAGAAGTCCGCAAAAGTCATGAGCAGGGGTACGGATTTGACAACGAAGAATTTGCAGTTGGAATCGGCTGTCTGGCCGTTCCAATCTATGATAATGTCAAAAACTGTATCGGCTCTCTCGGAATCACCGGCTCTATTCAGGCATATCAGAAAGAAGACATGTTTCAACATATGCTCTCTGTCCTGCGTGAAGCTTCTTCCAGAATAACCCAAAATCTCATCCAGTAAGTTTTCTGTTACACACATATTCAAAAACAGCCATAGCTGTTCCGGGAATCCACAGATATCTCCGGAGGCTATGGCTGTTTCTCTTTATATCTGTGTATAAAGCTGTTTCATAGTTTCGCGTATCATCTTATATTTCTTGTATTTTTCGTCATAAACAGCATGCTGCCCGTCTCTCGTGTAATGTTTCTTTGAGATGCTGATAAACTGCTCTGCCGCTTCTTTATAACTGCTGTATACCCCATCTGCTACCGCACAGATCATTGCCAGTGCAGAGATTCCTGCATCCGTATTTTTCAGGATAGAAACATCACATCCCAGAATATCTGCTTTCAGCTGCATAAAGAGATCGGATTTGGAGCATCCGCCAGCTGCTACCAGTCTCTCAACCGGCAGGTTTGATGACTTCATGATTTCAAGACAGAAGCGAGTCTCAAAGCTTACACCTTCCAGCAGTGCCCGATAAAGGATCTCTCTGGTCGTACCAACTTCCATTCCAAGGAACACTCCAAGGGAGCGGTTCTCTGCATCCATAAGATTTGCTCTGGTCAGGTACGGCAGGAAAAAGACTTCTCCGGCATCCTCTGCACAGATTTCATTCAGCATATCATACACACTCTTTGACGATGTCTGTACACTCTTCAGATCTCTGGCAAACTGATTGGCGAACCATCTCAGACTGGTTCCATGCGTATGCTGTCCAACCGGAACCATATAAGTTCCCGGGACAATATACGGTTCCAGACAGACATCCAGATTCCAGAAATCGTCCGTCAGTCTGTCCTGATCCACAACCAGATTCAAGCTCTCTGTAGAGCCCTCTCCTGCTGCCACATCGCCTCCCACTGTACATCCAGCACCTAATGTGGCCGCACACTGATCATGACACCCTACAACCACCTGTACAGTTTCAGGAAGCCCGGTTTCTTTCGCAAGCTCCGGTCTGATATTTCCGGCAAGCGTACCAATCTGCACAATCTTCGAGAAGCATTCCAGCGGAACATGGAAAGTATTTCCAATCTTTTCGGACCACTCCAGTTTCTTTACATCCATCATCCATGTTTTGGATGCTGTAGACTGAGAAACCATCTTCTGTCCGGAAAGCATAAAAGTAATATAATCCTCAAATAAAAAATAATGTGCTGTTTTTTCGAGAATCTGCGGCTCATGTTTCTGCATCCACAAAAGCCTGTTCAGGCTGTAAAACATTCTTGGCGGCAGACCGGTGATCCGATGCATCTCATCGGTTCCAATGCATTCATCCACCTGGCGCACTGTTTCAGGGCCACGTTCATCCAAATACATGATACCATTGTACAAAACGTTATCCGCTTCATCTACCATGACCATTGACTCGCCAATCGAGGAAACAGCTATCATACGAAGCTCACAGTCACAATTTTCCTGTGCAATATCTGCCAGAACTTCTTTTACACAATTCCATACCGTTACCGGATTCAGTTCTACTCTTCCCTTTGCCGGATATTCAAAGCTGTATTCTCTTCTCTTTTCGGTAAGAATATTCCCCTTCTGATCAAGAACGGCTGCTTTGCATCCCGAAGAACCTACATCCAGACCAATATAACCTGCTGTCCTTTCCACTTTTGTCCCTCCTGTCTGCACCGATAACTATTTTTATCTTTCTATTCTGCGCTTTGCAGTCTTTGCCATAAAGTCTCTGATCTGCTCTTCAGAACGAATATGCATATGCGCACCAATAGCCTGGGAATTTAATCCGCCTGCTCCACATGCGAACTCTGCACATTCTTTATGTGACATGCCCTTCAGAATACCGTGAATAAAGGAAGCTGCGAAATTATCTCCACAGCCGGTTGTATCGATTGGTGTAACCTCATATGGGTCCATAAAGAAACGTTCTTCCTTGTTCTTGAAGAAACAGCCTTCTCCACCAAGTTTCAGCATGACATTCTTCACACCATGTGCCAGAAACCAGTCTGCGATCTCATCCGGATCTTTCTTTCCTGTCATATAGACAGCTTCATCCAGACTCGGAATCAGATAATCTGTATGCGGATAAATGTTCTTTATCGCATCCGGTCCGATTCCATCCAGGTCAAAATTCGCATCCGCAAAAGTACAGGCACCTGCTTCCTGTGCAATCTGAAAGATTTCCGCAATACCATTTGTATCCAGTTCACCCAAGGTAAACAGACTGGCTGCCGATACAGCTCTGGTCTGTGTAAATACACTGAAATCCACATCACTGCGAGCCAGGGTATAATCCTTACCTGGTCCAACGATAAAGTCATGATCTCCATCAGGATGGATAAAGATCATAGAGGTAAAGTTCTCACAGTCATCCTTTCTGGCAACCAGTGATACATCTACATTCTCATCCTGCAGGTCCCGATAGATCATATCTCCGATATTTCTCTTATCCAGACGGACAACTACCGACGATTTGTTTCCAAGTCTTGAAAGAACAATTGCTTCATTTACAGCATCTCCACCAGTAGTGATCGTCAGAGAATCTGCTTTAACGGTATTGGTATCCCGCATAAAAGCGTCTTTTGGTACATTTGTAGTCAAAATGTCCTGAACCGCCTGCCCAATACATATTACATCATATTTTTTGTCCATAGTTTTACCCCATTATCCAGCTTTACAGAAAGTGCGTACCAAAAAATCGGTACGCACTCTTTTCATTTTAAAACTCAATTCATTACTGTTTACTTCGTTCACAGCAACTCAGTCTATATATGCTTATTATAATTTAACAAGATCCAGTTTCTTAGCAAGGAAATCTGTGATTTCTTTCTGTACATACTCTGCTTCACCGATCATATCGTTGCTGCCTGCCGGCTCACATGCTTTGTGATAAGCAAGAACTGCATCATTGTAGCAATGCATAGTATCTGTACCATAGTTAAATTTATTGATTCCACGGCTGAAAGCCTCTGCCAGCTGATCTTCCGGAATACCACTTCCACCATGAAGAACAAGCGGAACATCTGTGATCGCATTGATCTCATCAAGACGCTGAAGATCAAGTTTTGGCGGGAAAGGATAATCTCCATGAGCATTTCCGATTGCGATTGCCAGTGCATCTACACCTGTTGCTTCTGTAAATTTCTTAACTGCCTCTGGTTTTGTATAAAAATCTGCTTTTTCGTTGTCATTATTCTTTGCAAGACCAACGCTTCCAAGCTCTGCTTCTACCATAACGCCTTTGGAGTGGGCATACCACACAACAGCTTTTGTTCTGCGGATGTTCTCGTCCAGATCGTACTGGGATGCATCATACATTACTGATGTAAATCCTGCGTCGATAGCTCTCTTGATTTCTTCTTCGTCATAACAATGATCCAAATGTAAGGCAATCGGAACAGTAGCTTTTTCTGCCATTGCTTTTACCATTGCTCCAAAAGCTTCAAAAGTTGTAACTTTATTCTTTGTTGCATGTTCCGGCAAAAGCATAATCATTGCCGGTTTTTTTACTCTTTCTGCTGCTGCGATAACAGAAGCTACCATGTTGTAATCCAGACAGTTAAATGCAATAACAGATGTGTTTGCTTTTTCTGCCATTTTAATCAGTTCAATACCGCTTACAAAACTCATAATCTCTGTTCCTCCTGAAAAAAATATTATTTTTTATTTTGTTATATTGTGGCTGATCTCCGCTATTGACGGATAGATCTGCTTATAAATCTCAAATTTCTCACGATAAATCCGGTTTCTTCTGACATCCGGTTCATAAACCTGATTTTCTGTTACCATTGCCTGAATCCCTTCTTTTATAGAAGCATATTCACCTGATACAACGGCTCCCAGAATAGCACCTCCAAGTGTACCTGTCTGACGATTTTTTACTGTATAGACCGGAACGCCAAGGATATCTGCTTTGATCTGCAAGAGCTCCGGAGATATCGCACCTCCGCTTGCAACGATCTTGCGCAGCTGCAAGCCTGCGTGCTGAAGATCGTCCAGAATCACTGCCAGCTCATAATTTGCGCCTTCCATGAGTGCCTTGTAAATGTCTTCTCTCTTCGTATCAAGAGTCAGACCCAAAACAGCACCCCGTGATTCACTGTCCATATAAGGAGTTGCAGCTCCGGAAAAGTGTGGAAGCACAAACAGATCTGTAGGTTCTGTGCTCATCTTTGCATTCATCTTTGCAAATGTGGAAATGATATCTTCAGGTTTCTCTTCCTGTACCATCTGATTGACAAACCATTTGAGCAGGACACCAGATGTATTGTTCCATGCAACCGTATTATAAAGTCCCTCGACCGCAAACGGCTCACATGCAATCTGATAATTTTCAATGCTCTCGGATGATAATGCGGAGCGTTCAAGGACTGCTGTCAGCCCTTCTGTCGTACCGACTGTGTTAGAACAGGTTCCGGCTTCACATACACCACTTCCAATTGTATTACAGATGTGATCATGTGTACCGGTAACAATCTTTACAGATTTTGGGAGGTTTAATTTCTCTGCAAGACTGCCTTCCAGAGTTCCGGCTTCACTGCCTGCCGGAGCAGGACAGGCAAGCTTCTCTCTGTTGATTCCGCTCCACGAAAGAAGTTCATCGGACCAGTCTTTCTTATTAATATCAAACAAAAGCGTCCGTGATGCCATGGAATAATCAATTACCGCTTCATGGCAGAGACGGTAAATGATATAATCCTGGAATGTCAGAATCTTATAAGCCTTATGATAGATCTCCGGCTGATGTTTCTTCAGCCAGAGAATCTTGTTAGCAGAATAAAGGGTACTCATGTTGAGACCTGTAATATCTGTCAGTACTCTGATGCCAAAGGCCTCTTCTATTTCTTTTAATTCTTCTGCTCCACGGATATCCGTTCCGGTAATTCCAGGTCCGACAGGTCTTCCTTCCCGGTCAATCGGAACAATCGCTTCACCGAGTGCAGAAACCGTTATACTTTCTACGTGCTGCCCGGAAGCTGCCTCATACAGACACTTTACCGCTGCTTCCCAGACAGCCTGGGCATCCAGCTCGCGATACCCGCCAGCCGTTTTTGAAAAACTATAACTCACCTGACCAGATCCCAGAACCGTTCCGTGCTTGTCGATCAAATCTGCCTTTGATCCGGATGTTCCAATATCAAGTCCTATATACATATATTATCTTTTGCACTCCATGAACATTGACAGTGCTTTCTTAGCGCCTTTCTTCAGTTCCTCATATGCAATCTTGCTTGCCAGAACAGAGTAGTTCATCGGACGTCCCTCATGCTCTTTGATGAATTCCTTGATTGCTTCTGTTACACAGGTATCCATTGCTGTGAAATAGTTGATCTTTTTGATACCAGCATTTACAGCTGCTACAACCTGATCATGTTCTGTTCCGGAGCATCCATGCATTCCAAGGTGTACGTTCTCATTTGTTACAGCTGCGCGGATGTCTTTGATCAGGTCAATCTGAAGATCAGATTTTACTCCTGCCATGTACATACCATGAACAGTTCCGATGGATACTGTCATAACATCAACGTTTGTTTCTTCTGCAAATTTCTTTGCTTCTTCCGGTTTTGTATAGTATACGGAAAGGTCACTTAAATCAGATGCTTCCTGTCCAGGAACACATGTAGGCATGTTGTTCGGCATTGCTCCGATTTCACCTTCTACAGTGATTCCAAGAGGAGCTACATCTTCTACGAATTTCTTTGTTAATGCGATATTCTGCTCAAGCGGAAGAGTAGAACGGTCATACATGATAGAAGTAAATCCTGCACGGATAGCACGACGTGCAAATGCATCATCAAGGGCATGGTCAATATGCATAGCTACCGGTACTTTAGCTTTTTCAGCAAAAACTTTCATAAGTGGAGCAATGTCTTCCATTGCAACAACACCATATTCCGGATCACAGATGCTGTCATGTCCCTGTGCATGGTTGATGATGATCGGGCATCCGAGTTCTTCTGCCGCATCAATAACTGCACGAAGTGTTTCCAGGTTCGGTGTATTCAAAGAACCGATTGCATAGTTGTGAAGTTCAGCGTCCTTGAGCATTTCTTTCATGTTTACTAACATATTCTTTTCCTCCTGCTTTTGAAAAAATTATTATTGATCATAAAGTTCCTGCAGCCTCTGCATGGAACAGGGGTCCTTACTCTCGTTCGCTTTCAATTGCCTCATAGGTGAGTCGAAAACATTCACTGGCTTTTTCTTTCATACTGTTTGTAATCAGAATGTAGACACAATCCAACATGACCATCTGTGCTACCGTCGCACAGGAAGGTTCAAATCCGAAACTCGTTTCTTCATTACTGGAAGATACAAGCATGATGTCACAGATTTCTTCCAACGGAGTTCCTCGATAACCACTTACACCGATCACAGTTGCATGTCTGGAAGAAGCAATTCTTAAATTCTTAAGAACCGTTCTGCTCTTTCCATAAGTACTGATTCCCATAACCACATCACCTTTTTTCATAAGTGAAGCAGTCATTGCCTGTTCATGTGAATCACTGTAGATGGCGCATGAGATTCCCAGTCGATGAAGTCTGTGCTTCAGGCTTCCGGCTGTGACTACAGATCTGCCCTGTGCAAATATCCACAGCTGCCGACGCTTAACGATCAGATCAGCAATCTTCTCGATAGCTTTACAGTCAAGAATTGATAACGTATCCGCAAGACACTGGATATTCGTATCAAAAATCTTCTGACTGATCTGGTAGACATCATTCATATTATCTACACCAGCGTATCCTCGAATCCTTTCATGATTCAGTATGTTACTCTTGACCATTTCCGCCTGAAATTCACGGTAGTTTGCACAGCCAAGAAATTTGACAAATCTTGAGATTGTTGCCTCACTGACCTTACTCTCTTTTGCAAAGTTACCTATTGATAAACCTTCTACTCTGTCTGGGTTCTCCAATATATATCTTGCGATGCGGGTCTGCGCAGGATTCATCTGCTGCATCTGTGATTTGATGTTCAGAATAATCTCTGAATTTGCACTTACTGGACCTTTTTCATTCATCGTTTTTCCTCCTTCACGTCTTACTGTAATGAAGAAAAACAATACCTGTATCGAAAACGATCGATATGCCGAAGAAAGAAATTTCCTTTCTTATTTCATTTCTTCATGAAATTATCTTACCTCATCAACAGTATTTTGTCAATATATTTTCATGCGATATTCTATTATTTTTACAAAATATAATCTCTTTCAAATGCCTGTAAAATAAAGGTTTTTTTATATTTTATACTATATAGTATACCATAGTTTCACTATCAGGTCATTTTATTTCTCTGCATTCATCCTATTATACATGAAAATAATTTTCACAAAAGAAGAAAGTTGTGATGAAAAATACTTTCATATAGTAAAAGGGAAATTACAGCATATCTCAGCTATAACTTCCCTTATAAGCAGTTTCAGTAATTATGTATTATTCGCTGCGAGACTGCATCTTTTTCTGTCTCATCATATCTACGTATACAGCTAACAGGATAATAACACCTTTTACAACATACTGCCAGTTGGAATCTACGTGCATCAGTGTCAGACCGTTGGAGATAACGCCGATAACCATAATACCGATCAGGACACCACCAGTATTACCAACACCACCATACATACTTGTTCCACCAAGTACGCAGCCTGCGATGGCATCAGTCTCAGCACCGATAGAGGTACTTGGCTGGCCGGATGCAAGACGTGCTGACAGTACGATTCCTGCGAAGGAAGCAAGGAAACCACTGATTGTCCATACAATAATCTTTACCTTTTTGATATTGATACCAGAAAACTGTGCTGCTGTTTCGTTTCCACCAACTGCATAAATATAACGTCCAAGTTTTGTTTTATTTAACAGCATATACTGAAGGAAGAAGAAAATCAGCATATAAATGATCGGATAAGGAACTACACCAAATGCAAGACCAGTACCGATCTTAGGAAATGTAGTGTTGGAATAAAGCGGTACAGGCTGTCCGTTTGCGATCAGGTATGCAGCTCCACGAAGAATACTCTGCATAGCCAGTGTAACTACAAATGGATGGATACCTGCATAAGCAATGATCGTACCGTTGATAGCTCCAACTATAAGACCAAGAACAAGGCCAATGATGATAGCAACTACCATCGGGATCCCATAACGTTCCATACATACAACTACGAGACATCCGGAGCAGGCGATCATCGCACCTGCGATAAGGTCGATACCACCTAACATGATAGTAAGCATTACGCCGAGTGCCAGGAAACCGGTTGTTGAGATTGTTCTCAGGATTGTCAGCCAGTTGTTTAATGTCATAAAGCTGTCTGTTGTGATTGTCAGTACAACGCACAGTGCAATAAAAGCACCAAGGATACCAAGGTTTGCATTCAGATATCTTGCAATTGGTCCCAAAACTCTATGATCGTCATATTTGCTTAAATCAATTTTTTTATTCATGTCATTTCTCCTCCGCAAATACATAGTGCAAAATTCGCTGCTGGTCGAATTCTGATTTATCAAGTTCACCACTGATTCGACCGTCACTCATGATAATAAGTCGATCACACATATTTACAATCTCAGGCATTTCTGACGAAATCATAATGATCGCCATACCCTTCGCTGCAAGGTCATTCATGATCTTATAAATTTCTGCCTTTGCTCCGACATCGACACCTCGTGTCGGTTCATCCAGAATCAGGATATCCGGATCAGATGCAAGCCATTTGGCAAGTACGATCTTCTGCTGGTTACCACCAGACAGGTTTCCTGCTTTCTGCTGACCAGAAGGAGTCTTGATTGCAAGAGAAGCAATTCCATTATCTACAATTTCTTTTTCTTTCTTCGCATTTACACGAAAATGTTTCATAAATTTATTCAGGACGGAAATCGTCATATTGAATGCGATCGTATTTTTCAGGATCAAACCTTCCAGTTTACGGTTCTCAGGTACAAGAGCAACGCCTCGCTCCTGGATCTTCATTGTCGGAAGTTTGCTGACATCCTCGCCCTTTACATAAACAGTTCCGCTGTCTCTCGGATAAAGTCCCATAGCTGCTTTGACAAGTTCGGATCGTCCGGCACCAACCAGACCATAAAATCCAACGATCTCGCCTTTTCTTACCTTGAAGCTGCAGTCCTTTACACGAATACCGGAATTAATATTTTTCACCTCAAAGACTACTTCTCCAGGTTCATTGAATGTTCTGGTATAGTAGTTATCCAGTGCACGACCAACCATCATAGATACCAGTGTATCTCGGTCGCTTTCTTTTGTAATGATCGTTCCTACGTATCCACCGTCTCGCATAACACATACCCGGTCAGTGATCGTAAAAACTTCTTCCAGTTTGTGTGAAATGTAAATGATACCGATTCCACGGCCTTTTAATTTCCTGATCATCTCAAACAGGGAATCTACTTCACTCTCTGACAGGGAAGAAGTCGGTTCATCCATGATCAGGAGTTTCATATTCAGCGAACAGGCTTTTGCAATCTCAACCATCTGCTGACGGCCAATACTGAGCTTGCAGAGCATGGTTGCCGGATTAACATCCAGGCCTACCATATCCAGCCACTGTTTCGCTTCTTCATACATTTTTCTCTTATCAACCATTCCTGCTGACATACGCTCTCTTCCAAGGAAGATATTCTCAGCAACAGAAAGATAAGGCACTAACGCGATTTCCTGGTGAATAAATGCAACCCCTAAGTTCTGAGCATCCACTACATTTGTAATCTTTGCTTCTTTGCCATCTATGGAAATGGATCCACTGTCAGGAATATACACTCCTCCAAGAACATTCATCAGGGTAGATTTTCCAGCTCCATTTTCTCCCAGAAGCCCAAGAACCTCTCCCTTGTATAACGTAAGCTGTGCATCATCGAGTGCCTTAACACCAGGAAAAGTCTTTGTAATGTTCTTCATTTCAACTAAAGTCTCAGGCATTTTCTCACCTCTGTTTTTAAGAGTAGCAGCCCCAGATTCGAGGCTGCTACCACATTTTTCAAGCTCTATTATTCGGTTTCAGGATGTTAAATCTTACTGCCATCCATCTGTGCCGTAGTCAGCTACGTTATCAGCAGTTACAATGAATGTATCAACAGCTACATCTTTGCTTACTTCGTTGCCAGCTAATACGTTGAATGCTGCACACATAGAATCATATCCAAGGCTTTCCGGAGACTGAGCACCAGTACCTTCCAGCTGTCCTGCTTCGATCATCTTCTTAGCATCCGGGTTGCCGTCAACGCCGTATACCATGATGTCGTTTTCAAGAGCTACACTTGTCTGCTGGATTGCATTTGCTGCGCCCATAGCTGAAGGATCGTTTACTGCAAAGATAATAGAAAGGTCAGGGTCTGCAACTAATGCATCACTTGTCAGTGTAAGGGATGTTTCCTGCTCACCTTTACCATCCAGTGTATTTACGATTTCATATTTCTTTCCGCTTTCATCAAGAGCCTGAATAAATCCATTTAAACGGTCTACACAAGCACTTGCTCTTGGGCTGTGAAGAACGAGGATTTTAGCTCCGTCTTCCATCTTTTCAGCTGCGTCTTTACCAACTACATAACCAGCATTGATGTTATCGGAAGCAATAATTGTTTCAACAAGCTCTGTTGCATCACCCTGAACTGGTGTATCGAAGTTGATAACCGGGATACCAGCATCTTTACACTGCTGGAATGCGGATACAACTGCTGTGGAGTCAGCCGGTGCACAGATCAGTGCGTCGATTCCGGAGCTGATCAGGTTAGCGATACCATCGTTCATGATTGCCTGGTCACCACCAGCGTCAACATCAACAAGTTTAACATCTGCACCAGATTCATCGATTGCTTTCTGAACACCATCTTTAACTGCCAGCCAGAATGCATTGTTCAGTGTAGCCGGTGCATAACCAATTGTGTAAGATCCTTCAACTTTTTCCGGTAAAGTAATACCAACTGCATCTGCTGCTTTAACCGGTGTGGATTCTGCTGCATCGTCTGTTGCTGCGGATACGCTTACTACTGGAGCCATTACCATTGTTGCTACTAATAAAGTGCTGATTAATTTTCTACGCATTTCTTTTCCTCCTGCTTTTACATTCATAGTTTTTGTACTGCTAGGGTACGAACTTCTTTCACGGGCGCCTGATTGATTTTCGTTCGTTTGTGTTGCTTCTGTGTCGTTACTTGATGATATATTTATATCATTTTTTCATGCATATGTCAATAATGAAAGAAACTTTCTTTCATTATTGTTAAAATCATACAATACAATTGCTAATTTTTATCACTAAAAGCGGGGTTTATTGTGCAATTTTCACTTGTTTTTGCTACTCATGAAAAAAACTTGAAAGTCTGGTCATCACAGAGGTCTTTTCCGGATCAAAAAGATCCACGAGTTCACAATAAATATCAAACAGTTCATTATAGCGTTCGACATTAGCTTCGATCGGGCGATAGGTGAGATCTTTCAGATGACTCATATGGCCTGCGGCTTCTTCGACAGACGCATATCCTCCGCATTCTGTTCCTGCTGCGACTGCTGCGTAAACAGCCGAACCAAGTGCCGCTGTCTGATCTGTTGCAGAAAGTTTGATCTCACAGTTCAGTACATCTGCATAGATCTGCATAAGCAGTGGATTCTTTTCTGCGATACCTCCACTTGCAATAATAGTATGTATTGCAGGATTTGCTTCTTTATACAGTTCAATGATCTTTCTTGTTCCAAACGCCGTTGCCTCTATTAAAGCTCTGTAGATTTCTTCTGGTCTGGTGTTCAGTGTACACCCTACCAGGACACCGGAAAGTCTTCCATCTACATATGGTGTTTTGTTTCCATTCCACCAGTCAAGAGCCACGATTCCACTTTCACCTGGTTTCAGTTCGGATGCTTTCTCTGTAAGGTAAACATGCAGGTTCTTACCTTCTTCTTTTGCCTTTGCTGCATATTCTTCGGAGGTCATATGATCGACAAACCAGCCAAACATATCACCAACTGCTGCAATTCCGGATTCCAGAACAAAGTTTCCCGGGACGATCGCACCTCTGGCACCGCTGACAGCACCCTCTTTGCAGCATTCTGCCGGAGAAGGCGACAACATAACGCTGGAGGTACCAACAACCAGCATCAGCTGATCCGGTCTGATAACTCCGCTTCCAGGAATGCCGGCATGGGAATCGATCAGGGTTGCTGCAACCGGAATCCCCTCCGGCAGATTCAGTTTTTCTGCCCACTCTTTATTCAGATTACCAACAGCTTCTCCTGCCAGAGCGATATCTTCGCTCAATTTCTCTGCAACAAGATTTTTAAGCATTGGATTCAATTCTTCCAGCAGGTCTTTCGGCGGATATCCGGTCTCTGAATTCCACATGGCTTTGTAACCTGCCAGATCCGCAGAACGTCTCTGGCTTCCTGTCATGCACAGAGTTAGCCAGTCACCTGCTTCAAGGATCTGATCTGCTGCCTGATACACTTCCGGTGCTTCTTCCACAATCTGCAGGATTTTTGGAAGCATCAGTTCTGACGAAATCTTACCACCATACTGTGGCTTGTTGATCTCGCCTCTCTTCTCAAGCAGTTCTGTAATCCGGTCTGCCTGTGGCTGTGCTCCATGATGCTTCCACAGTTTTACATAAGCATGTGGTTCATCTTTAAATTCTTCTGCACTACAGAGCGGTCTCATGTCTTTATCTATTGGAAGGATCGTACAGGAAGTAAAATCCATTCCAATTCCAATGATGTCTTCCTTTGCGACACCGGATTTCTTCAGCGCATCTGTCACAGTTGCTACCAGTACATCAATGTAGTCTTCCGGTGCTTCCAGCGCCCAGTCTCCTGCCGGAAGTTTCTTTCCTGTCGGCAGTTCCTCGCTCATGACGCCATGTGCATAGTTTTTTACAGATGAAGAAAGGACTTCTCCATTCTCACAGTCAACTACGACAGCCCTGCCTGATAACGTTCCATAATCCAGCCCAATAACATATTTTTTCTGCAAATCCCATTCCTCCTCATTCTTTATGTTTGTGCATTGAGTCATCTGTGTTTGTCTCTTTTTGGACAATATAACATATAAAAGGCATAATTTAAAGCACTTTCTTAGGCATTTTTATACATCTTTCTTGACGCATGACGACAACCAAACTAAAATATATATGAGATTTCTCATATACATTTAAGGAGGAACATGTTATGAATGAAATATCCATTAGCCAATATACATCCTGCGACATCACTTCCTGGATTTCCCAGACCCGATTTGAAAGTGGTGAAACTATTTTTGAGGAAGGTTTTCATGCAAAAAAGCTTTATCATCTGATTCAGGGATGTGTGAAAGTCTATAAGCTTCAGAAAAACGGGAAAGTATCACTGATCGAATTGCTGAATGCGCCTGCACTGATCGGCGAAATGGAACTGCTCAGAATACGTAATGAAACGCTGAGCGTTGTTGCTTTGACCTCCTGCGTCTGTGAAGTCGTTGATGTAGAATCCTGTGGAACGTTGTTGTTGAATGATCCTGCTTTTTTGAAATTTCTCTGTTCCTATCTGGGGCAGAAAGCCGTCAGTCATGCTGACAGATATGCAGTCAGCGCAGCTTACCCTCTTTCTGTACGCCTGGCCGGATTTATACTTCTCACCCGGCATGGTAACATATATCGCGAAAAGCATACAGAAGTCTCTGAATATTTAGGCGTGACATACCGACATCTACTGTATGTGTTGGCTGATTTTGTAAAAAAAGGCTTTCTGAAAAAAACAGCGCAGGGATATGAGATCACAGATATGAATGCGTTGCAGAAGCTGGCTGCACAAAATGAAAGTCAGCTTTCATAGGTTATAATACAGAATCTGAGCGAAAGTATTTGATGAAAACAGGAGGTGTTTTTATGGCGTACTATATCGGACAGGGAATCGGAATCGTCGCTTCTGTGCTTTGCGTGATCCTGCCCCTCTTTAAAGAAAAATGGAAAATGCTGGTCTGTTCCGGAATTTCGGCATTATGCTTTGGATTGAATCTGATCCTGATCGGCGAAACAGGTACCGGTGTGATCATCAGTCTGGTTTGTGTACTGCAAAATATCGTTGCCCTGTGGCATGTAAAAAAAGACATTCCTGTATCCAAAACAGAAAATGTCATATTTTTGATCTTATATGTATGTTGTGGTGCCGCCGGATACCGGAAAGCGATCGATGTCTTCCCGGTCCTGGCGTCAGTCTTCAATATGCTCGCAGCCTTTCAGCCGGATGTACAGAAGACACGTGTGTTCCTGTTACTGAATGCAGTTTCATTCTGCATTTATTATGGAACGGTAGGTTCCACTGCAGTGATCGCAGAAATTTTTGCTGTCTTTTCCACAGCAGGTGCTTACATAAAGGCATTACAGAGTTCAAAATAGGAGCCTCATCGGCTCCTATTTTTATACCTTTTGACAATAGACATCTCTTCTCCTGTCTGTTACTATCTATTACAAAATAACAACAGCTCAGGAGATGATGACTATTGAACAAAAAATTTAAAGAACTATTCTCGTATCTTGCAATCATAGCAGGCGCACTTATCGCCAGTTTCTCTGTCGCCTGCATTTTACTTCCTAACGATGCAATTGATTATGGTACGGCCGGAATCGCTATTATCATAAGTAAACTTACCAGTTATAATCTGTCGCTCTGCGTTCTGATTGTCTTTCTTCCATTTCTTGCCACCGGCATCTTCCTGCTCGGGAAACATTTCTTCGCCAAAACATTTATTGGTTTTATCGTATATACCTTTGGTCTTGCCTATTTTGAAAAAATCCCGTTTGAACTGAATACAGAGCATTTCCTGGCTGTTGTCTTTGGTGGCATGATTCTCGGCATCGGACTTTCACTTATCCTCAGAAACGGTGGCTGCATTGATGGTTCTGAGATTTTTGCCAATATTATTGTGAAGCATATCTATAACCGTACAGGAAAGGATTACAGTATTTCCTACTTGCTGATAGGTTTCAATATCTGCGTATATGTTGCAGTCTTTATACTGATCAACCGTGATGCCGCGATGCTGAGCCTTCTTGTATATATCATTGCCACAGCCATCATTGATCATTTCACCGATCACTATGAAGCCATCAAGCAGGTAACGATCATCACCAAAGATCCCGATGAGATCATTCGTGAAATCAAAGAAGACCTGAATAAGACATGTACCATCATCAATTCCTCCGGTGTTATCGCCGGAGATAATAAAACGCTGATCTGTTATGTGAATTACTTTGAATTACAACAAATCAAGAAGATTATTTCAAAAAACAAAGGAACTTTCAGTACCGTTTCCACTATTGAAGAGATTCTGCGCTAATCCAAAAAGAGTCAGGGAAATTCTTTCCAAAAATTTTCCTGACTCTTTTTATCATGCTATTATGATTTTTTACTTCATTAGCATATTCAGATAACCATTTATTTCTTCTGTTGGTATCTGAAGTGCATCCATTGCCTGTTCAATTGTCCACCCCATGCTCTCCATAAGCTTTCGAATTGACATGGAAATGCCCTCTGTAATTCCATATGTCCTTCCTTTAGCAATCCCCTTCTGTTCCACACCATCACTCAGATTACACATCTCCGACACCTCTCTTTCTAACTCCTGTGTCATCTCAATATCAAAATCTTCCTGTAGTATCTTTTTCTTCTCTTCTGTAATTCGGAGGATTCATGCAAATAAAAATGCTGTAAACCTTCTTTATCTTCTCATAATGAGAATTCATAAATTCCGTACCATACTGACTTGAAACCAGTCGGCAGCAATAATACAGATTTCTTTTTACAATCGGATATCCCGGATAAAAATCATTCTGTGCCTCTACATTTATAATAAGGCTGATTTTCTCTCCTGTTCCGGGTACAATCGCACGATATCTGATATCATAGGTTATAGTTCCCTCATTAATGGTACTGTCTTCTGTATTTAATCCTGTTATCTGTTGAAATTCTGCCTCTTCATCCGGATACACTGCGATTTCTGATATCTGTGCTTCACCTTCTATGTACTTTGAGGCAATCTCCGAAATCTCACAATCCCTGTACTCTCCCAGACAGCTCTTCATGATCCATGCAAGAATTATTTTATTCGAAAGTAAGCGTTTACATGCCCTGTCATATGCTGCCTTTTCTCCTGCGGTAGAAATCATTTTTGCTAATGTACTCTCTGTTTTCATCCACCACAAGCCTTTCAATATGAACTTTTTGTTCTAAGCACATGATAGCACATGATAGCACATAATTTCATATATGTGTATAAACTTTCTATGAAATTAATCTTTATAATCTACTTTTTAATTACTTACAAAGTTTTTCTAACTGATACATATCCTTACGTCTGCTCTTCAATAATGGAAGTTCTTCTCGCACCTGAGCTTCATAATCAAGATCCAATTCTGCCAGAAGTATACCTTCTTTCTCATCCAACATATCTATAACCGTGCCCCACGGATTCGTAACTATGGAATGCCCCCATGAAACATAACCTGCCGATACATCACGTGCCGGAGCACAGCCTACCATATAAATCTGATTATCCAGTGCTCTGGTTCTGAAAGACAGCTCCCAGTGTGCCGGACCTGTTGTCATATTGAATGCCGCTGGCACAAAGATCATCCTCGCGCCGTCATTTACCATCATGCGGGATAATTCCGGAAAACGAATATCAAAGCAGAGCATAACTCCCATCTTGCCAAACTCCGTATCAAATACTGTATCGCAGTCCCCTGCAGTTAACGTATCGGATTCTTTGAATGTCTGGCCACCCTTGACATCAATATCAAATAAATGCGCCTTTCTGTGCTTCCCGATCTGTTTTCCTTCGCGGTCAAAAACATAGGATGTATTGTAAACATTTCCTTCTGCGTCTTTCTCCGGCATGGATCCTCCGATCAGATAGATTCCATACTGTTTGGCGTATGCAGATAACTGCTGCCATACCGGACCGCCTTCCTCTTCCGCATAGACTGGAAAATTCTCTGTCTGATACGGACAGCAAAACATCTCTGGCAAAATTACAAAATCCAGTTTTTCATCTTTTATTTTTTCGAGGTAAGTTTTGACAGCTCTTATATTTTCCATTTTGTCAGTCACTGTAGGCATCTGTATCGCTGCAATCTTTATTTTCGCCATTTTATTTTCCCCTTTTATTCACACGTCTATTACTTCAACAAATTCACATAACCATTTCTTTCTTCTATTGGTATCTGGAGTGCATCCATTGCCTGTTCAATGGTCCATCCCATACTCTCCATAAGACTCTGAATCGAAAACATAATGCCTTTCGTAATGCCTTTCGCAATACCCTTCCGTTCCACACCATCACTCAGATTACACATCTCCGACACCTCTCTTTCTAACTCCTGTGTCATCTCAATATCAAAATCTTCCTGTAGTATCTTTTTCTTCTCTTCTGTACTTCGTTCCGTTGATAACAGTACTTCCAGCAGTCTTAAAATACCCATCGCTTCTCCATCATCTGCATCTCCAAGGCAGATGATAAGTGCCGTAAGCAAATCATAATTCTGTACATCCTCTT
Organism: uncultured Blautia sp.; assembly: GCA_934378195.1. GTDB lineage: Bacteria > Bacillota > Clostridia > Lachnospirales > Lachnospiraceae > Blautia_A. The sequence continues at coordinate 77,213 of CAKRPO010000003.1, read as the reverse complement.
TATACAATCCAAACATCTTTTCTTCCTGTATAGAATACTGGTCAATTGTATTCTTTCTGTAATTCGGGGGATTCATGCATATAAAGATACTGTAAACTTTCTTTATCTTCTCATAATGCGAATTCGTAAATTCTGTACCATACTGACTCGAAACCAGCCGACAGCAATAATACAGATTTCTTTTTACAATCGGATATCCCGGATAAAAATCATTCTGTGCCTCTATATTTATAATAAGGCTGATCTTCTCTCCTGTATTTGGTACAATCGCACGAAATCTGATATCGTAAGTTACAGTTCCTTCATTAATGGTACTATCTTCTGTGTTTAATCCTGCTATCTGTTGGTATTCTGCTTCTTCATCCGGATATACTGCAACTTCTGATATCTGTGCTTCACCTTCTATGTACTTTGAAGCAATCCCTGGGATCTCACAATCCCTGTACTCTGTCAGACAGCTCTTCATGATCCAGGCAAGAATTATTTTATTCGCAAGCAATCGCTTACATGCCCTATCATATGCTGCCTTTTCTCTTGCGGTAGAAATCATTTTTGCTAATGTACTTTCTACTTTCATCCACCACAAGCCTTTCACTATGAACTTTTTGTTCTAAACATATGATAGCACATAATTCCAGGACTGTGTATTAACTTTTTATAAACATTTGTTTCATTTTTACGGACAGTTTCCCTCTGGAACGACAGTTTCTTTCATGCTATGATAACCTTATTCTACCAGAGGAGAGTGCTTATGACCAGAACCAAAGCCTGCAAGATTCTTGGCATCGCTGCTGACGCGAATATGACAGAGATCAAGAAAACCTACCGGCAGCTGATGCATCAGGTGCATCCGGATACTGATGCCTTCCACACAATAGAATATGCGTACACTGCACAGGAGATCAACGAGGCCTATGCGTTTCTGTGCAAAGCAGGTAACGCACAGTCAAAATCTGCCTTCTCCAGGGAGACAAATTTTTCCAGAAAATCTTCTTATTCCGGGAAATCCTCAAATACTTCCAGCTCCACCCGCACCGGAAGCACCTCTTCCACTTCACCGAAGAAAAAACGCTGGAATGCACCGCTTAACCCCAACGCATACACTACACGCAATATCTATCACTACGTAGAAGACTATGACTGCAGCATCATCGGAAACATTATCCTTGATACCGGTAAATTTATCTGGCAGCCGGAAGAAGACTTTCCTCTTTTCCTGAAAAGTATCATGGAATGTAGCAAAAAGCTCCTCGATGAGGCTGAACAACAGGCCGAATATACTCCAACTTCCACCCGCCGTGCAGATGTTCAGGCGAAACTGGTCTATCTCCTTGCCCAACAGTTTATCGATGCCTCCCAGACTTTAGACCAGCTGACAAAACCTTCTATTAAAGGAAACTGCAAGATTTATCATATTCCTGCCATGCTGGAGCTGGCTTTACAGGCTCCCGCCATGCCAGCCGGGGCCACTCTTTATCCCGCCACAATCAGAAACCACCGCCTGTTCCTAAAAACCACTGCCGGACAAAACGCCGGATATCTCTCCTTTCATGATGACCGCCTGTACTATATTGTCATTCCTCTTTTTGAACAGCGCCGGACACAGGTAAGAATCCGCATTGCCAAAGAACAACAACAGAAAAAATCCTGCACTTCCAGTCGCTACAAAAATCTTGATTTCTGGCTCAAAGTTCCACATACAACTGCCGGCACTTTCCCCGAAAATATTTCTTTACAGATCAAAAGCCTGCTGCATGATTATGTCAATTGATCATACAGCAGGCTTTATAAATTCTAATCAGACATATCCCTCTGGATATGCTGTCTTTTCTCGCTATTTACAGTGATTCCAGGAACTGAATCGCTTCTTCCGGCCAGCCTTCCACATCACTGCCACGGCCATCTCCAAAACCATGTTCACCTTTTTCACCCAGTTTCAACTGGGTCTTAATTCCGTATTCTTTTAATCGCTCATACAAATAAACGGAGTTCTGATACGGCACTGTTGAGTCATCCTTACAGTGAACAATAAAACATGGGGGATAATCTGCATCAATCATGTTGGAAACTTTGTACTTTTCAATCTCTTCCTGTGATGCCTCCTTTCCGCACATAATATTCCAGATTGATCCTTCGCTTTCCATAGTATCCCCCGGTGCGGATACAAACGTATAAATCGGGAACAATACCTTCGGTTTCGGCAGTCCATAATGTGCATATCCTCTTTCCTTCGTTCCCCAGAGATTTGTCAGATTTGATCCGGCAGAAAATCCACATACACCATATTCTTCCGTCGCCAGTCCGAATTCTTCTTTTCGACTTACAACAAATTTGTATGCTGCTGCCAGATCATCCAACGGCTTCGGCAGCACTTTATTGGTTCCTACACGATAGTTCAATATAAATACATGATATCCCAGTTTATTGAAATGAACAGCTGTCGGAATAGATTCCACTGCTGAACACACACTGCAGTATGCACCACCTGCTATCACGAACAAAAACGGAGCTTTCTTATCTTCCAACGACGGAAAATGCATAACTTTTACATTCTTTTTCTGCTCGTCATCCTGGCATTCTTCATCGGTATATACCGAGTAAAGCACCTGCTGTTTCGCGGATAATTCCTGCAGTCTTTTCAGCCCTGCCAGAGCGCTTTCTGCGTTCCATGCAGAAATTCCCTGCTGCAGTCCCTCCAGGGAATATGTCTCAGAAGGTTTCCCGTTTACTTCTGATCTGTACAGTAACAGACCTCTGTATTCCTTAAGACTTTCTATTTCGTTCAGTTTTGATTTTACCGTGATTTCTTCCATGTTGGATACCTCCCGTCATTCCTCGGTAGTGTCAAGTCAACTACCTTTTTTATTTTTATAAACCTTATATTTTCAAGGAATTCTCACATTTTTACACAAAAAAAGTAATTACCCCCTAATTAACCAGTATAATTGAATCACCACAACACAATTATCCGTATAGAAAGGTAATCACCTATGGACATTATAATGTATTTGATCCAACTTATTCAATACCAACATAAACAAATCTGCTGGCTTTTAAATTTTATCTGCAGATATATTCCCCTCAAGCAATGGGCTTTCGATGATTCCCACTCCCCTAAGTACCAAAAGTTTAAAATTGATAAACTTCCGCTGATCACGGACTTCCGTCAGGACTGGACTTACAAAGAACTCATTCCTTACTACGAAAAACGTTATGGCAAGAAGATCCGTCCGATCAGTCGACGCTCAGAGTGTGACATCCCTGACACCTGCACCTGCCCGCGTTGTGATGCACCAAAACCGTTCCTCTACAAAAATAACGGTTCCAAAGGACAGTTCATGTGCAAAATCTGTGATGCCAGGTTCTCGCCAGATGAAAGCAGGTTCTCTTCTGTGAAGCTGCGCTGCCCCCACTGTGGCAACACCCTGGTTCCTAAAAAGGACAGAAAACACTTCATTGTCCATAAGTGCATCAATCCGAAATACCCTTACTACCTTCACAACCTCAAAAAGGTTGATAAAGCAGATCTCACAGAGGATCATGGCAAAAGTAAATATAAGCTCCACTACATCTACCGTGAATTCACGATGGATTTTTTCAGCATGGACTTAAATACCCTGCCTAAAAATGCCTCTTCCCTTAAATTTAATAAGCACAATGCCCATGTCATGTCCTTATGCCTGACGCTGCACATCAATCTGGGACTTTCCCTGCGAAAGACATCACAGGCTTTAAAAGACCTGTATAACATCAGCATTTCCCATCAGCAGATCGCCAACTACTGCAAAACCGCTGCGATCTGTATCAAGCCATTCGTTGACCAGTATCCTTACGAGAAAAATGATGTCTTCACTGCTGACGAAACTTACATAAAGATCCGTGGGGTATCAAAACTTACGTCTAGCTGATCCTGAATGCAGCCACACGTTCCATTCTCGGCTATCAGGTCTCCGACAACCGTTGGGTTGGCCCCTGCATCCTTGCCATGCGTATGGCTTTCCATGGGCTTGCAAAACTCCCGGAAAACTTTAAATTCATTGCGGATGGTTACAGTGCTTATCCTCTTGCTGCAATGGAATTTGCAAAGAAATTTGGCAAAGACTTTACATTCACAGTTACCCAGGTCCTTGGACTTACCAACGACGATGCTGTATCGAAAGAACACCGCCCATTCAAACAGATGATTGAACGGCTAAACCGTACGTACAAGGCTTCTTACCGCAGTACGAACGGATTTGATAACATCGACGGTGCCAACTATGACCTGGCTCTCTGGGTGGCCTACTATAACTTTCTGCGTCCACATAAACATGCAGGATATAAAGTGCTTAACGAAGTAGAAATGCTCCAGGGAGCTGATAACATGCCCGGCAAATGGCAGCTCTTAATCTTTCTTGGACAACAGACTATTCTGAATATGCAGAAAAACAGCACTGCTGCACCGGAGCGGAACTGTTGTCAATAGAACCGTGGAATACCGAAGCAGACGGCTTCGCCGGCTGTGAGGATATGCCGCGAAAGTCTATTGACATAAAGTTCACGGATTATCCTGTCCAGCAGAAAAGGGGCAACCGCACCCTTTTCCTGCCTTCCGGCGAGGATGGGTTCGGGCAACGCCCGAAAATGGGTCAAGGGACTGGTCCCTTATGGGTTCTTAGGGCAACGCCCTGAGCCCTCGGAGAGCTTATTGGAATAAATGTCTGCAATTTTCAAGGTTCATTTGAGCCTTTTTCTTTGGCTCTGTTTTTTCATAACTTATTTGACACTACCCAAGTACTTTTATTTTACAACGAATGACTTTTTTATGAAAGGATGTCATTTTTTAGTTCTGTTTTCATTTTGTTTTTATATAGGACAAATCCTTTAATGTGGTAAAAAGTTAAAATTTTCCATTGACAGTGTATTTTTACAATGATAAAATTGAAAAAAGCGGCGAAGGCGTCAGTTTTTTTGGAAACTGCGCCTTTTTTCGATATTAAAACAAAAAAGGAGTGCTTCAATCATGAAAAAGATGTGTTATTTATTAACTATGGGATTACTTGCAGGAAGCCTTACTGTTCCTGTATTTGCTGCTTCTGATGCGGATTCTGCATCTGATAAGAAATGGGTTATCGCTACTGATACTGTATTCAAACCATTTGAATATACTGATGATGATGGCAACTTCGTAGGAATTGATGTAGATATACTTGATGCTATCGCAAAAGATCAGGGATTTGAATATGAACTGAAGAGTCTTGGCTGGGATGCATCAATTGCAGCGTGCCAGGCCGGACAGGCTGACGGTATGATCGCAGGTGCATCTATTACAGAAGAAAGAAAAGAGAGCGGCTGGCTCTTCTCTGATGGATATTACAATGCAACACAGTCCATGACTGTACAGAAAGATTCCGATATCAAGGGATTCGACGATCTAAAAGGCAAGACGGTAGGTGTTAAGACCGGTACACAGGGCGCTACATATGCAGAAAGCCTGAAAGATAAATATGGCTTCAATATTACTTACTATGAGGATTCACCAACTATGTATCAGGCAGTTCTTGGAGGACAGGTTGTATCCTGCTTCGAAGATACACCGATCATGGCATCCTCTATCAAAGACGGCAATCTTGCACTTCAGATCCTGGATGATACTGCAAATGAAGGATCTCCTTATGGATTCGCTATTTTCAACGCTGACAACCAGGAACTTCTTGATCTCTTCAATGCTGGTCTGAAAGATATCAAAGACAGCGGAGAATATGAGAAAATAATCGCTAAATACCTTGGCGAAGACGCTGTTCCGACAGAAGAGGCTGCCGCAGATGCTGATGCAGCAGAAACACCGGCAGTTGAAGAAGAAGCTGCTGAATAATTTTTAAAGCTCAGAGCTCATTAGATTAGACTGAGACAAAGTACTACACGAATTACAGGGCTGCTGCATTTTGTGGCAGCTTTGTTTTTGAAAGGAGTTTTCCATGATCCAGATTATAACCAGATATGGAAATCTGCTGCTTCTTGCTATGGGACAGACCTTACTGCTTGCACTGTGTGGTCTGTTTTTTGCCTGTATTCTGGGTATGTTTTTTGGTCTTTTAAGTGTACTGAAAAATAAAGCATGCAGAATCATATCTTCCATTTTTGTTGACGTAATCCGTGGTGTCCCAATGATCGTTCTGGCATACTTTATTTACTTTGGAGTTCCGTACTGCCTGAACACTATGATGGGCTATACCTTTACACTGTCTGCTCTGCAGGCTGGTACTGTCTGCCTTGCGCTGAACTGTGGTGCTTACATGGCGGAGATCATCCGTGCAGGTATCCTGTCCGTTGACCCTGGCCAGATGGAAGCTGCAAGAAGCCTTGGTCTTCCATATTCCCGTGCCATGATCCGCGTTGTCCTTCCACAGGCAATCCGTACCATGATCCCGAGTATCATCAACCAGTTCATCATCACCTTGAAAGATACTTCTATTCTTTCGGTTATCGGTTTTCCGGAACTGGTCAATACAGCCAAGAACGTTGTTGCCAATTCCTTTATGTCCTTCCAGACATGGGGAATCGTTGCAGTTATGTATCTGATCGTAATCACGATCTTATCTAAAGTAGCAAAAATCGTTGAAAGGAGACTGAACCGTGGCCGTAAATAAAGAGAACGTCAAAATTCACGTATCACATCTGAAGAAAAATTTCGGTGCTCTGGAAGTATTAAAAGATATCTCCACCGATATTTATGAAGGCGAAGTCGTCGTTATCATTGGACCTTCCGGAAGCGGAAAGTCTACTTTTCTCCGCTGCATGAACAAGCTTGAAGAGATTACCGCCGGTGAAGTCGTTGTAGACGGCACCACCCTTACAGACAAGCACATTGATATCAACAAAGTACGTGAAAACGTAGGAATGGTATTCCAGCACTTTAACCTTTTTCCGCATATGAATGTCACTCAGAACCTTATGCTTGCACCGGTAGAGCTGAAAAAGGCAACCAAGGAAGAAGCTAAGGAACGTGCCATCCACATGCTGAAGAAGGTCGGCATGGATGACAAAGCAGAAGCTTATCCGGAGCAGCTTTCCGGTGGTCAGAAACAGCGTGTCGCTATTGCACGTGCACTTTGTATGACGCCTGATATCATGCTCTTTGATGAGCCTACCAGTGCCCTTGACCCGGAAATGGTCGGAGAAGTTCTGCAGGTTATGAAGCAGCTTGCTGCTGATGGTATGACGATGGTAATTGTAACTCACGAAATGGGATTTGCACGAGAAGTTGCCGACCGTGTTCTTTTCATGGATGGTGGTTACATCGTAGAAGAAGGTACTCCGCAGGATGTACTTCTGAATCCAAAAGAAGCACGAACCATTGACTTCCTGAATAAAGTACTGTAGATGAGTTCAGCCGCTGCATTCGCAGCGGCTGATTTTTCGTCTGATATTTACATTTTCTCCGGAACAATTTCCAGCCAGTATCCATCCGGATCATTGATAAAATAAATGCCCATCGCCGGATTCTCAAAGCAGATACAGCCCATCTCTTCGTGTTTCTTATGGGATGCTTCCATATCGTCTGTTGTAAATGCAAGATGGATTTCATTGTCACCCAGGTCATAATGATCCTTTTCCCAGTCTCTCAGCCAGGTCAGTTCCAGCTCAAATCCTGTCTTTCCATCCCCAAGATATGCCAGGATAAAGCTTCCGTCCTCGGCTTCTTTACGTCTTACTTCTTTCAGGCCAAGTGCCTCCTCATAAAATTTGATGGACTTATTAAGGTCCATAACGTTGTAATTGTAATGTGCAAACGTAAAACTCATGTTGATGTTCTCCTTTTCTTAAATATTTTCTCCTAATAGTTCTTCAACCATTGTTTTAAAATCATATAATTTATCAATGTACTCATGAATGATTGTCTGGCAATGTTCTTTCACGATCACCCCATCATAGTCATGCGCAAGCTGATTTCTTATCTTCAACATATCAATCCATTCATCCCCTGTGATCAGATTCGCCTGAAAAGACTGCTTCAGTACTTCTCTGGGAGAACCTGTAACAAATCCGGTAATTGCATAATATTGTACCAGAATATCTTTCATGACTTTCCACGCCAGATCAAATGTGATACTGAATTTTGCACTGGTTCCACTCAATACAAACGAATCTGACAGATCACGTTCTCTTGCTTCTGCCAGAGAATCCAGGGAATTTTGAAATGATTCAAATCTTCTTATAAATTTCTCGTCCATATTGTTCAATATCCTCCAGCAATAACTTATTTTTACAGGTATCAAGATCAACAAGATCAATCGTATACAATGTTGGAATATCTTCCAGTTCTTCCTCCAGTTCAAAAATATCACATGATGCCACGCCTGACACTGCAATATCAATGTCACTGCGCTCTGTAGCCGTACCCTTTGCTCTGGAACCAAACAGGATTATTTTCTGTGCGCCATATTTTCTGCACCTTTGTGTAATTTCTGCTATAACTTCATCGACTCGCATAACTTTCTCCTTATCTTTTCTCATTATAACAGATTTCAGGTTATTTCTGAAATAGAATTATCTCACAGATAGCAGTTATCTGTCGACTGTTTTCGACATTGCATATACACAAAATTATCTCACAGCTTTAATCGTTACCTCTCCATCATCACTCTTAATCTCAAGAGAATTCTGTGTTTCATTTTCCGAATCAACGCTCTGTTCATCATCCTCATCTGTCATGACTTTGCCAAGTTCCTCCGGTATATTAATTTCACTTGCTTCCGCTTCTACAGAAAGGCCTGCAAGTGTTTTTTCCGGAATGCTGAGTGTAATATCACCAAGGCTGCTGCGAATCTCATTCTTACCAGTAAATGTAACATTCTCAGCCTTTACGTCACCGTCAGCCATTTCAATCTGGCTGTTAACAAGTATAGCATCTGTGATTTTCAGGTTGCCAAGTTCATCTTTCAACTCAAGATTCTTGAAGGTACTGTCTGTGATTTTTACATCGCCATCTTCATTCTGAATCACTGCCTGTTTGGTATTCAATGATTCAATCTCCAGGTCGCCATACCCCATCTTGCAGGAAAAACTACTCAAGTTGTTTTTCTTTGGAATATACACCGTTACTTTATTTGAATTCTCAATCACATGGCTCTGACCAAGCATTTCCTGAAGGAAATTGATATCGATATGAATATATGAATACGATTCATTCCCCTTTTTCTCCACAATATTCAGCGAATCATCCTGTACCTGATAGGAAAGAGGAAGCATTCCGTTATTTGTCTCAATATTATATGCAATATAGAAATTATCGTCATCGGATTCTTTTACATCCAGATCCAGATTTCGAAGATCAACATTTACAGAAGAAAAGGCATCAATTTTTGTCTTACTTAAGATTGCATGACTGTCACTGGAATCCATTGTTGCTGTACCACTGATTCTGTTCAGATCCGCAGACTTTACGTAATTTCTGCCACCGGATGCAACACCAATGCCAAAGAATAAAACTCCAACTGCACAGAGGATACAACCGGCTGCCAGCAAACGTTTATTTGTTTTTTTCATGATTTTTACCTCTCTTTCCAGCTAATTTCCGGGCAATCATAACAAGAAGCATACCAGTCCATTTGCAAAGATAGATTCCAAGAAGATACAGAAGAATTGCACATCCAATTCCAAGTAATCCACATCCTGTGATCGTCAGTGCACCAGATAACGAATATGGGAAGGAAACAAGTCCTCTGAGCAACAGCTTGCCACCGATCAGTAAAATACTGAATGCTGCAATAAAAGCACTGAAGATCACACAGACAACGCAGATTGCTGCTGCAAAAAGTACTGCAAGCAATGCAATAAAAAGCGGTACCGTTACAGGCGTTGACAGAATTGCAAGAACCGAGAGTGTGATAATTCCTTTTTTGCTTTTTTTCTCTTCACCAGTTTCATCCTGTTCCTGAATCTTCCGATCCAGCAGATTGTACATCAGGTCTGCAGCCGCTTCCTTCGGAGTGCCAAGCTCCTCCATCAGTTTCTGCTGACCTTCTTCATCTGTATCACTGAAATATTCATTAAAATATTCAATCGCATCTTCATAATCCTGTTTCGGAAGTTTACGAAGATATTTCTTCAATTTTGTCATATATTCTTCTCTGGTCAATTTCGGATCCTCCCTTCAATGATTCCGTCAATCGTATCTCTGTAAGAAACCCATTCTTTATTGAGATACACCAGTTGTTCTTTACCGGAATCGGTGATAGAATAATACTTGCGTTTACGTCCCTGAAATTCCTGGGAATAGGTTGTGAGATAACCGTTCTTCTCAAGTTTTTTCAAGATAGGATATAGGGTGGATTCTTTGATATCAGCCACGATCTTGACGGTCTGGCTGATCTCATATCCATAGGAATCCTGCGATTCCACAACGGACAGAATCAGAAACTCTATAAGTAATGCTGATACGGGATAATACATCCGATCACCTCCAATAATAATGTGTAAAATAATTATATATAAAAATTTTATATATAAAATATATACATATATTCTAAATTTGTCAATACCCTAATAAAAATAGGCTCTCCCGACGTTCTCCAGCCGTCACCCCAGAACCGTTAAAAAAACAAAAAGTCCATGCGGACCCAAAAAAAGATTGAAGCCCTCAAGGACCTTACCGAACAGTTGGAAAATCCATACATGAATTTGTGCAGATAATCTGCCAGAAGATGAAATCCGGAAGATTCTTTCCGAACGTTTGAATATAAAAAAATAGCCACATAACCAAGAATAGCACCTTGTCCAAATCTGAACAAAGTGCTGTTCTTTTCATTCGATATCAAAATCATATCTCTTATGCTGGAATTCTTAATCATTAGATGATGGATGATAATACGGAGTGGCATCATAAACTATCCATTCGCCATCAATAAGAATTTTATTCCATTGATGTCCACCAGCAGTGCCGATTGCAGTGCTGAAGTCGTCATATTCGCCATATCCATTACAGTACTTCACTTTGCAGCCAAGGTCTGCTGCAAAATCTCCCATCATTTCTGTAGCACCCCAACAGTCACATTTCATCATCTGATAGGCCCAATATTTATTAGAGCCTCCGTCTTCACTGCCATATACGAATTTATATTTTATATAATTTTGTACTGCATCCAGTTTTTCTTTCACACTCAGGGAATCTGTCCAGAGTTGTTTACGAATGGACTTCCGCCACGCTTCATAACCATAATAGTTATCCCATCTGGAAGTAACTGTGATTATGTATGTACCAAGTAGCCGATTCCCATATGTTGCCGTGACTGTAACAGTTCCAGCCTGATATCCTGTAAATCCAAAATATGCATAACTTTTTGGATCACAGTGTATATAGGTATCGCCAATAACTTCTTTATCATCTGAATCAAAATTGAATTTGACCTGTGAAAAATCTGAAATATCCAAATCAGAATAATCACCTATCTCAACTCCATTAGATTCGCCACCTTTTAGTGAAACCTCTCCTTTAAAAGGTTTTCGCAGCATATCTGCCTCAAATACGATAGTGTCACCTTCGCATGAGCCGTCAAGTGCTTCAACAGAAATTGTAACTGTACCATCACCAGTGCCCGTAACCGTGCCGGAACGGGTGCCGCCCGGGACCAGCACATGCCCTTAAATTTATTGAGTCACTCTATCCACCAATGATTTTACAAAATTAATATTGTTCGTTAATACAACATCGTCTTCTATATCCAGCCAATTCTTTTCTGACTGTTTTAAATTGGCAATAAAAATTTTATTAGTAAAAACGCGTTCTATCCTTTTTGATATATCCTGCAATGTATTTACTGATAAAGATTCATCAGAAAATATATACCTGTCAACGCATTGCATCAATAAATCATAATCTACATTATTTACCAAAAAATATATATCAAAAACATCTTTATATCGCGTTGACCTTACGCCAAAACGTAAAAAAGATTTTAATTTTTCTGTTAATATCTGCTCAGCAGTATTCATAAGCAAACTTGCACCATCATCTTGAAAACAAATATCAAAGCAATATTCTCTTTGTTTGATATCCAAATCCTTATGTACACCAATATCCAATTTGCTTTCCAGATGATATCCAAATTCATCATAAATTTTAATAAAAACACGTTTTCCCTGATAATCCCGGTGTTTGAGTTCAATAATTGGTCCGGTTATCTCAATTTTCATATTGACAGCATTGGATATCTTTTGAATAAAGATTCTTATAGATTCATCAGATATGGAATATTTGATAAAGTCAAAATCGGCGTCTTGTGTTGCACGCCTGTCGTTGTTAGATATATTTCTCATCACAACGCCGCCTTTTATTGTTACATTTTTACTTAATCCACTCAATGCTATTCCATTCAAAACGATGTCCTGGCAAATACGTGCATTGGCATCGTCTTCGTTATATCCTTTGTTTTTTAACTTTTCAGTTTCTTCCTGTAAATTCACTCACAAAACCTCCATTTGTATTGTCTTCATGATATTTTCGCCATTTTTTAACATCATAGCATAATCTTCCATTTCAAAAAAATCCAGTTGGTCAACAATATGTCTATATGCACTGATAATTTCTTTGTAATAATCAAGTGGATATTTTGAGCGAAAACGTATCAAATCAACAAGTAATCTTTCACGACTATATATGCGAATCTGAGAGTTCTGGTATTGCATCATCTCAATGCCAAATCCATATAGCTCAGGAATTACGAAAGACTGCTTTATAGAATTATCTTTAAACCTTGCACTTTCCCTTTTAGTCGTTACTGTGTATTTGTCTGGGATTACATCTGTAAAACCATAATAATAGTAAGCGCTTTTTCCAGAAAAAATTGCCTGAGGATATTTCGCACTTATAATTTCAAGATAAGAACAGAACTTGCTATCTGAATAAATCCCCTTTTCTTTTTGATATAAGTTTCCTTTTTTTATTTCTTTTTTTATATTATAATCACTCCCATACCTTGCAAGGCATTGTGGATAAGTTAAAACCATAAGTTATTTCACCTCCAATATTAAAGCAAAAACACACACAAAAAAGCTTTGTGTGTATTTTTACTTTAATTATAACATTTCAGTGCCTACTGTCAAGTAAAAGTACACACAAAACAGTTGTATGTGTATATTTACTTTAATATTTTAAAAAAGAGATTTCTACCATCCATTTACACACAGAACTAATTACCGAACAAGTAGCTATCGTGAAATAAATTCGCAAAAATTTACATTTACATAAAAACTTACACATATCAATTCCAAATAAATTTTTGAGGTAATTTTTATGTAATTGATAATGCAGGAATTACTGAATGCTGGTATAATTGCTATGGAACAGGTCGAAAGAGCCAGAATGGAGAAAATCATGAAGGCTCTCGAGGAATATGGCATAGAAACCTATTCTAAAAGTCAAGGAGTTTTTTAACCAATGAAGAAAAAAGCATTTAAAGCCGCGTTTCCATACACGATTCCTATCGGTATAGGTTTCCTTTTTCTGGGAATGTCCTATGGATTTATGATGCAGAGCAAGGGATTTTCCGTATGGTATCCATTCTTTATGAGTATGTTTATCTTTGCAGGCTCTATGGAATTTGTAACGGCAAATCTCCTGCTGTCGACATTCAGTCCGGTCGCAGCTTTCTTTCTGGCACTGATGGTCAATGCCAGACATTTATTTTACGGACTTTCCATGCTGGATAAATATAAGAATACTGGGTGGAAGAAGTTCTATCTTATTTTTGGAATGTGTGATGAATCTTTTACTGTCAACTGTACGGTAACACCGCCGGAGGATGTGGACCGGGGATGGTTCATGTTCTTTGTAAATCTGCTGAATCAGATTTACTGGGTTTTTGCAGCCACCGCAGGCGCACTTCTTGGATACGTGATTCATTTTGACACAACTGGAATTGAATTTGTCATGACTGCACTTTTTGTCGTTATGTTCCTGAATCAGTGGGAAGAAGTCAAAGATCATCGCCCGGCGCTGGTAGGATTAATTTGTTCCGCCATCTGTCTCATAATTTTCGGAAACAGCAATTTCATCGTTCCGGCCATGATCTTCATCATTGTGTGCTTCACTGCTGAACGTAAATTCAGTAAGAAACCGGAGGTAGCTGTAAAATGACAATGACAACAACACAGGCAATTATCACCATTGCGGCAGTCGTCCTTGGAACGATGGCAACACGTTTTATCCCTTTTATTATTTTTCCCGAAGGGAAAAATCCACCGGAATTTGTCAAATACCTTGGAACGGTACTTCCGTATGCAGCGATCGGACTTCTCGTTATTTACTGCCTGAAAGACACCCCGGCAAGCAATACACATGGGCTTCCGGAGGCAATTGCAATTATCTTTATCGTGCTGATTCATAAATGGAAAAAAAATACCCTGCTGAGTATCGGTGGTGGAACCGTATTGTATATGATACTGGTACAGACTGTTTTTCGCTAAGGGAACTTCAACTGAAAGGAAGTTCAATATGAAAGAAATAAATACCGTAAATCAAAAATCTCTCCCGGAGCGTACCGCTGACGCGATCGTCGCCATGCTCCATATGGAAAACTACAAAGCCGGTGCCAAACTTCCAAATGAGATCCAGATGGCTCAGCGTTTCGAAGTCAGCCGCTCTACCATCCGTCTGGCTGAAAGGCTTCTGGCAGACAGAGATATCCTGGATATTCAGAGAGGTGCCGGGACTTTTGTTTCTCATAAACTTGGTGTCTCTGATGATCCGCTTGGCTTCTCGCTGATCTATGATAAAGAGAAACTTGCAAGAGATCTGCTGGAACTTCGAATCATGATCGAACCAAATGCGGCAGCCCTGGCTGCCCAAAATGCTACCCGCAGAGATCATGAACTTCTTTTTATATTATGTGATGAACTTGATGGCATCATAAAATCTGGCAAAAACTACATAAAAAAAGACATGGAATTCCACCAGGCAGTAGCGAACTGCAGTGGCAATACAGCCATTCACAATCTGATTCCATATATTCATCAGATGCAGGCATTATACGACAGCGTCTCCAGCACACGCCACCCCAAAGAAACCGTCCCGGAACATCGAGAGATTGCACTTGCTATTTCAGAACACAGAGGAATTGATGCAAGAAATGCAATGGAATATCATCTTCTGAGCATCAGGAAGAGAATTTTGCAAGATAAATAATTCACCGTTAAATCCCTTCAAAAAGGCAGACAAATTTGTCTGTTTTTTTGTTATTCAGGGTATAATTGATTCTAAAAATGCAGGTCTTATTGCGGCGGGATTTTGCCTTTGCTATGATGTTGTCATCCAAAAAAACATTATATTTTTTACATAGAGAAAGGATAACTCATCATGGAAAAGATCGTATTGGACAGTGCTATTAAATTCGGAGCAGGACGTTACCGCCAGGAAAAAGGACTTCTGGAAGAATGCGGAAAAGAGATTGAAAGATTCAGCAAAAAAGCATTTCTTGTTGCAGGCCCAAGAGCTTTTGATGCTGTAAAAGAAAAGCTGCTTCCGGGTCTGGACGCAGCTGGTGTCGATTATATTGTAGATATATACACAGGTGTATGCAGTTTTGAAGCCGCAAAAGAATACGCAGACCGTTGTCTTGCAGCCGGCTGCGATGAAGTTGTCGGTATCGGTGGCGGCAAGATCATGGATTTCTCCAAAGCTGTCGCAGAGACAGCCGGACTGGGAACCGTCAATATTCCTACATCCATCGCTACCTGCGCAGCCTTTACAACCATGAGTGTCATGTACACTCCAGAAGGTGCCAAGAAAACCTGTTGGAGATTCGAACATGAAATTGATGCCGTTCTGGTTGATATGGATGTCATCGCCAAATGTCCGATCCGCTACACGGCTGCCGGAATCCTCGATGCCATGGCCAAAAAAATCGAGATTCAGAATGGCAAACCTGTCATGACACTTGATGACAACAAATTCGATCTTTTTACCGCATATAAAATGGCAGAATATACTTATGATGTTCTCGAAAAATACGGTCCTGCTGCTGTTGAAGACAACCGCCGCCACAAAGTAACCAAAGCACTGGAAGATGTCACCTTCATCAATATCGCAGTTACCGGTGTAATCGCCAATATCACCAAAAGTTTCAGCCAGTCTGCACTTGGACACATGATGTATGACGGTGTCCGTACCTTCTTTACACAGGAAGCCAAAGATGCACTACACGGTGAAATCGTAGCCGTCGCTCTGTTCACGCAATTATATTACAACAAACTCAGCGAACAGAAAGAACAGCTCAAAGAATTCATGCGTGGAATGGATATGCCGCTTACCCTCGAAGAACTCGGTGTTCCATGTACAGAAAAAAATCTGAAAACTCTGGAAGACTATCTGATTGATTCCCCTTATGTGGATTCATCTCCTGAGAGCCTTGCTCTTCTGCATGAGGCCATGAAGCAGATGCAGTAACTTTCCACTGGAGTAACGAGAATGCGACGCACAGTTATTCAATTTTCAAATCCGATATTGGATTTTAAGTCTGTTAAGCAACTTTGCGAAGTACTTCACAGGTTCTGTCGTATTCTTTTTCGACTGCTGCAAACAGTTCATCTGTGCCATCCACGCTGGTTGCTCCACGAAGCTTCTCTGTCAGTTCCTGACTTGGCGCAAACAGATTGTCAAATCCCAGATTCAGGCAGATTCCTTTCAGAGTATGTGCCATACGAAAAGCAGTCTCTGCATCCTTATCTGTCAGGGCTGTCTTCAACTGACCAAAACTTGGGTCATCCAGAAATTTGAGTGCAAATTTCTTTACCAGAGCCTCACTAACCAGTCTGCTCAGTACTTTATCAAAATCGGAACCTAATTCATCATAACATTCTCTGATCGTCATATTTTTGTCTCCTATTCCAGATACTTCTTCCGTATATCATTCATCAGAATTTTGGGGTTGCCCCCCCCTGGAAAAATCAATGCTTTCATCATTTCCAAGAGCTGTGTATTCTTTTTCCATACTTTTAGAAACAGAATCCATCAAATCCTCTTTTGCGTATTCAAACTCCTTGAGTTCTACGGCTTTTTCTTTCTTCATATAGAGCGGATTTCCCTCCGGTGTACTGCCCTTCACCTTACGCTTGATCCTGTCCTGAATGTCCAGCAGGCATTCCAAAAGTATCGGATTAAAGGAACCGCATTCTCCATTCAGGATCATCTCGATTGCCTTCTCATGGGTATATGCCTTCTTATATACACGTTCACTTACCAGTGCATCATATACATCGGCAAGAGAAACCACCTGTGCGGAAATCGGGATTTCATCTCCCTTGAGACCATCCGGATAGCCTTTGCCATCATATCTCTCGTGATGCCACCTGCAGATCTGATATGCCACTTTCATCAATTCTTCATCCTGATAACCTTCCATATTTTCGATAATGGAAGCACCGATGATCGTATGATCCTGCATGATCTTGAATTCTTCATCTGTCAGTCTGCCTGGCTTGTTCAAAATCTTATCATCAATACCAATCTTGCCGATATCATGCAGTGCAGATGCTGTTGAGATCAACAGTCGTTCAGACCATGTAATATTGTACTTGTCTGTATGCTGTACGAGACTTTCCAAAAACATTCCGGTAAGCACATTGATATTCAGTGTATGGCTGCCGCTCTCACCGTTACGGAACTCTACGATCTGACTCAGAATCCCAACCATCATACGGTTGTTCTTCTCTTTCTCATATACCTGATTCGTGATCAAAGTGATCAGACGTCTCTGTTTTGCATAAAGCTTAATCGTATTATAAACTCTTCGATGTACGACTCCCGCATCAAACGGTCGATTGATATAATCTGAAACACCCATTTCGTATGCACGTCTGACAATTTCGGTAGAGTCTTCACTGGAAATCATGATAACTGGTATATCTTCCAGATAATGATGACGGTTCATGTAATTAAGTACTCCGAATCCGTCCATTCCCGGCATAACAATATCAAGAAGAACAAGCGAAATTCCTCGTTCATACTGTCTCAGTTTATCAATACAGGATTCACCGCTGTCGGCCTCAACAATATCATATTCCTCACTCAGGATTTCTGACAGGATCGCACGGTTCATCTCTGAATCATCTACGATCAGTATCCTGTACTTGTAAGTTTTAGATGTCTCCCCTGATTCTGTCGTATCTGCGGCTTCCTCATCGTGTTCTGTCACAACCATATTCTTACATGTCTTGGCCTGATACATAAACTGGTCAGCCTTATGTATTGTATTCTCTACAGTATGACCCGGCCCGGATAATACGCCGCCGATACTTACCGACAACCGAAGCTGTGAATATCCCGGTACCTTTGTAGCATGAATCTTTTCCTGTATTTGTTTAAGCTTATCGATAAAAATCTGTTCCATGATATCCGGCATGACAAGCAAAAACTCATCTCCGCCCATACGGATCAGCATGTCGGTACGGCGGATATTGCTTTTGATGATTCCAACGACTGTTGTCAATGCAATGTCTCCGGCATCATGGCCAAATGTGTCATTGTAGATCTTGAAATCATCCAGGTCGATCATAGCAATACCAGCTTCCATGTCTGAATTCTTAATCCGCTCTTCATAATAACGTCTGTTATAGATTCCTGTAAGCGCATCAGTATATAATTCTCTGTTATAACCGGAAAGCTGCTTGATCAGTTCTGCACGGCCATCATCATCCATGATTGCATCAGACTTCATGGCATTGATCATTTCCATTACATACGGCGTACCATCTATTTCTACATATTTGGAGATTACCTGATAAATCTTGGAATCGAGATATTCCAGTTTAAGTATCTCCGACTTTTTGTTTAATGCTTCCCTGGAACTACAGTTCTTACAGCCTGTATTTTTCTTCCAGAAATTATAGCATTTACATGGAAATCCCTCTGCATCTGTTTTATTCTTGAGGTTTCCCGTTTCCAGTGTCTCCACATCCAATAAACGAACCACTTCAAATACTTTTTTCAGTTGCTGTATCATTTCTTCGGATTCCTGCTTTGTCATTGCAGTATCTTTATTCATTAATTCATATTCCTCCTGGACAGCAGCCAATGTTGTCCGTTCTAAAACGATATATCACGTAACTTAATACTATTTATTATAACATTCCGCGGATACCGCGTAAAGTTTAATATTCTCAGCAATGGTCAAAAAAGTGCAGACATTTTCCACTTACCGGTGTTTGATCAAAATACACTGTATTTTTTGTCTGGAAGAAACTCTGTTTTTGTGGTACTCTATTCATGCAGATTTTGTTTAGAACCATGAATTCAGTAGAAGGGAGAATGCAAATGCTTCAGGATGATTATATACTGCGTCAGATCCGTGAAATGGTACGTGCAGTCATGAAAATGTTATTCCAGGTAAGTGCAGCCGAGCTGACCCCGGAGGTTATTGAAGATACAAATGCCAGACAGACACTTACTGATCTCACAGAACTGGCTGACAACGGCAAAATTGATGAAGCAGAAAATCAGTTATACGAGATGACCTGCGATGGGGATCGTCAGAATCTGGAGATCGGACTTCTTTTTTATTACCATCTCAATGGAAAAGAAGATGAATTTCTGGAAGCCAGTGATTTCAGCCGTGAGGAGATCATGATGGGAATCCAGGATCTTGCAGAGCGTTACAACCTGAGCGGAATCGCAGAAGCATTCCGTACAGAAATTCTGTAAACAGGAGTCATACCTAATGAACAAAAAAGAAATATCAGAAATCAAGAAACAGTTTTCTCCAAACAATTGCGCGATCACGCGAATCTGTGGTTGTTATGTTGACGGAGAAAAGAATAAAAAGACCGAACTGAAAGAAGCATTTCTTTCTCTGTCTGAGGAAGAAATGTTCAAATACTTTGAAATATTTAAGAAAACTTTATCCGGCACGATCGGCAAAAATCTGATCAATATGGAATTTCCGCTTGAACAGGAAAAGGAAGGCGGCACACAGGAATTTCTTATGAAACTCCGGGGCAGCAAACTCCAGGACAATGCTATTCTCGAAGAATTTTATGATAAGATCATCGAAAACTATGATTACGGTGAGAATTATTATATTATCCTGATCCATGCTGTTTACGATATTCCGGGAAGATCTTCCGACAATCAGGAGATGTTCGATGCATCAGATGAAATCTACGACCATATTCTCTGCAGTATCTGCCCGGTCAATCTTTCCAAGGCCGGCCTGTGTTACAACGCAGAAACCAACAATATCGAAGACCGTATCCGCGACTGGATCGTGGAGATGCCGGATCTGGGATTTCTTTTCCCGGTCTTTAATGACCGCAGTACGGATATTCATGGTCTGCTCTATTACACCAAGAATGCCGAACAACTTCGCAGTACCTTTGTAGATGAAATGTTTGGCTGTACTACTCCACTTTCTGCAGGTGGACAGCGTGATTCCTTCAACGCCCTTGTCGAAGAAACCCTCGGTGAAGACTGTGCTTATGATACCGTCATGAACATTCACGAGAAGCTGAACGAATGGGTAGAATCTCAAAAGGATTCGCCTGATCCTGCCGTACTGACCAAGCCGGAAGTAAAACGTCTCTTCGAAGAATGTGGTGTCGAAGATGACAAGCTCGAAACTTTCGATCAGACTTATGAGGCAATTGCAGGCGAGAATGCCTCTCTTATGGCAACGAATATTACAAACACCCGTCGTACAGAGATCAAGACGCCGGACGTTGTAATCCACATCGATCCGGATCGTGCTGCTCTGATTGAAACTCAGATGATTGATGGACGCAAATGTATCGTGATTCCGATGGAAGGCGATGTTGAAATCAACGGTATTCACGTTTCCAGCGGAAACAGCGAAAGTACTGAAGCTGATACAGAAGAAGCTTTTTAAATTTGACATAACAGAACCCCGCAGCATATGCTGCGGGGTTCTTGCTGTTTATT
This sequence comes from uncultured Blautia sp., assembly GCA_934378195.1. Classification (GTDB taxonomy): domain Bacteria; phylum Bacillota; class Clostridia; order Lachnospirales; family Lachnospiraceae; genus Blautia_A. The sequence continues at coordinate 56,305 of CAKRPO010000003.1, read as the reverse complement.
CGTAAATTCCATTTACAGTAACATCAAATACTGCTTCTTTACCAGCCAGTTCTTCTGCGCCGTAATCATCCGGGAATGTAACTGTTACTTCCACTTTATCTCCTGGATGTGCACCGATCAGCTGCTCTTCAAAGTTATCGATATAAGTACCAGAACCAATCACAAGGTCAGTACCATTTCCCTCTGTGCTTCCACCATCAAAAGCAGTTCCATCAATCTTACCTACGTAATCAATGTTTACAGTATCTCCATCTTTTACTTCAAGAGAAGAATCTGTGCTGTAAGAAGGTGCTTCTGTAACTTCCGGTGTAGTTGTTGCATCAGCAGCCTCTGTTACCTCTGGAGTCGTAGTTGCTTCAGCATCTGCTGTCTCGTCTGTTGCTTCCGGAGTCTCAGTTACTTCTGCGGTTTCCTCTTCTGTCGGCTCCGGTGTAGCTGTTGCAATTGAGAACTTATGATTATCTGTGACTTTCAGAGTCTTGAGAACTTTCTTCTCAACTTTGATGTCTGCATCATCCAGCCATTTCTCAGTTGTCTCTGTATAAAGATTACTCTCTCTTGTAGAAATGATAGACTCTTTTTTGGTCTCTGTAGCTTCTTCATCATTTACTTTATCAAGTTTTACTACATAGTAAGAAGTATCTGTCTCTATAACGTCTGGTCCGATCTCACCGTCTTTCAGAGTTCTGAGCACTTTCATAACTTCATCCGGATAAGCGCTGGAAGAAGCACTGCTGTCAGATTCTTCGTCAGAATCCTCTTCCTTTGCTGCATCTTCATTTGTATCAAAAGTACCACTCACTGAAGAATAAGAATCATCTACAGACTTGGCAATCTCATTCAGGTCTCCATCAGAACCGGCATCTTTCAGCTCGTCCAGAATCTTCTGTGCATCTTCCTTTTTCTGCTTGATCTCATCATCACTGAGATCTGCAGTACTGATACTTACATAATCAAAAGAAGACTGCTGTGCTTCCTCATCAGAAACATCCTTATCTACATCTGCAATGATCGGATCATGTATTCTTTCCTTATATGTCTGCAATTCCAGAAAGGTCTTGACCTGATCCTCTGTAACTGCAAGTTCCTGGATTGTCTCATCACTGTTGGCTTTCATAAATGCAGAAGCAGCTTCTGCGATTGCTTTCTCATCATCCTCAGTGATCTCTACATCATAATCAGCAGCCTTTTCTTTCATGATGTACATCAGCTCTACATCTTTCAGAGACTGCTCTACAGCCTGTTCTCCATATGTCTTGCCATCCTCTGCATCCATACTCCAGATAGAATAATCCTGTCCACCCATGAAGCTCTTGTACATAGCCTCTGTCTGTGCCTGACCTTCTCTGACAGAAAGACTTACAACTCCAAGCGGAATCTCTGTCCCGTCTACAGTCGCTACTGTTTTGGTTCCATCTAATTTCTTTTCTCCACAGCCAGTAAGCATTCCTACTGTCATTACGCCGGCAAGAGCTGCAACCGCTGTTCTCTTTGTCATTGTTTTCATCTCTTCCTCCATTGCTTCACAATTCAGGTACAATTAAGATTAAATATTCGTTGTACCAGCATATAAATAAGAGTATAAACTTTTTTCCCTTTAAGAGCAAGGAGAATCATAAAAATAGCCGCTTTTCACGGATATTTCACAGATTCTCCTCCACAATTTCCTCTATAAAATTCTCTTTTTCAAGCTCACTCTTCCACCAGTGTTTCCAGCTCTGTCAGGAAATCCGTCAAGGCTGTCAGAAGATTTCCAGCACCTTCCGGTGTAAAAATGAATTTCGGCTCCTGCTCATTCTTAAACTGCAGTCCTCTCCTGTACTTCTGCAGCAGTACAGGAATTCCCGCCGGATTCAGCTTTGCATTTTCATACAGTGTGATCTTCAGATCCTTTCCAAGCTGTTTGATTTCCACAACATAGCAACGATGTGCCAGTGCCTTCATTCTGGCGATTGCCAGGAGATTAAGTACTGCTTTCGGCATTTCTCCGAATCGATCCAGAAGTTCCTCCAACATGTCATCATAATCCTGCTGTGTCTCGATTCCTGCAATACGTTTGTAAATATCCAGTTTCTGATATTCATTACTGATATAAGAATCCGGGATAAATGCATCCATATTGAGATCAATCGTTGTCTCAAAGTCCTCCATCGTATGGATTCCTTTTGCTTCCTTGACTGCTTCACTGAGCATCTTACAGTAAAGATCATATCCTACTGCATTCATATGACCATGCTGCTCCGCTCCGAGCAGATTTCCTGCCCCACGAAGCTCCAGATCACGCATTGCGATCTTGAATCCACTTCCCAGATCTGTATATTCCCGGATTGCAGAAAGGCGTTTCTCAGCAGTCTCTTTGAGCATCGTGTTGCGACGATACATCAGAAACGCATATGCAGTACGGTTTGAACGTCCGATCCTTCCACGAAGCTGATACAACTGAGATAGTCCATACCGGTCTGAGTCATGAATGATCATCGTATTAACATTGGAAATATCAAGTCCGGTCTCAATGATCGTCGTAGAAACCAGTACATCAATATCTCCATTGATAAACGCATACATAACTGCTTCCAGCTCACGCTCGCTCATCTGGCCATGCGCAAAATCCACCCTTGCATCCGGCAGAAGTTTCGCGATTCTTGCCGCCACATCTGCAATATCATTGACACGATTATAGACATAATAAACCTGACCACCCCGTCGAAGCTCACGGTTGATTGCTTCTCTCACTGTTTCTTCGTCATACTCCATAACGTAAGTCTGAATCGGCACACGATCCATCGGAGGTTCCTCAAGGACACTCATATCGCGGATGCCGATCATACTCATATGAAGTGTTCGGGGAATTGGCGTCGCTGTCAGTGTCAGTACATCAATATCTTTTTTCAGCTGTTTGATCTTTTCTTTGTGAACAACACCAAAACGCTGTTCTTCATCAATGATGAGCAAGCCCAGGTTCTTATATTCGACATCTTTGGAAAGTACTCTGTGCGTACCGACCACGATGTCTACCTGGCCTTTTTTGAGATCTTCGATCGTCTTTTTTTGCTGAGCAGCTGTACGGAACCGGCAGAGCAGATCTACCCTTACCGGAAATTCTTTCATTCGCTGAATAAAAGTATTATAAACCTGCTGTGCCAGAATCGTCGTTGGCACAAGGTACACAACCTGACGGCTTTCCTGCACGGCCTTAAAAGCAGCTCTGAGTGCCACCTCTGTCTTGCCATATCCAACATCCCCGCACACAAGACGATCCATGATCTTGGTACTCTCCATATCTTTCTTAGTATCTTCAATCGCTGCAAGCTGATCTTCTGTTTCCTCATACGGAAACATTTCCTCAAATTCTCGCTGCCAGACGGTATCCGGGCCACAGACATACCCTTCTTTTTCCTGACGGACCGCATAAAGTTCTACCAGCTCCCGGGCAATATTCCGCACTGCACCGCGGACTTTTGACTTAGTCTTCTTCCATTCCTGACCACCCAGTCGATTCAGTTTCGGCGGTTTTGCAGTTTCGGCACCGGAATATTTCTGCAATGCATCCAGCTGCGTTGCCAGAATATACAGATTACTGCCATTTCGATATTCAATCTTGATGTAATCCTTTACGACCTTATCTACAGCAACTTTCTCAATACCTTTATAAATACCAAGGCCATGCTTCTCATGGACTACATAATCGCCTATAGACAGCTCGGCAAAATCCTGAATTCTCTTACCATTGTATTCTTTTTTCTTTTTGCGTTTCTTCTGTTCTTTTCCAAAAATATCTGTCTCTGTGATAACCGCAAATTTGACCAGCGGATATTCGAAACCTTTGCGTGCATGACCATATGCCACCATGATCTCTCCAGGCTGCAGGATACGGTCTGAATCCTGTCCATAAAAAGCACTCAGGCCTTCTTCCTGCAAGTCCTTTGCCAGACGCTCTGCTCGTGTTCTGGAGCCCGACAGCAGTACGATCTGATAACCATCCTTCTTATACTGTTTCAGGTCTTTTACCAGAAGTTCAAAACTGCTCTGATAAGAATTCATGGATTTTACAGTAATATTAAACTGATCTGTAATCTTCCAGCCAGACTTTCTTGGATCCAGCAGAGACATGGCTGCACAATTTCTATTGTTCAGTTTATGGCAGAGTTCTTCCCATGTACACATCCACTTACTTGAAAGATTTGCCTCGCCTTTTTCTTCACGGTTTCGACAGCTCTGCTGAAATTCTTCGGCAACCGATTTTGCATTTTCTTCCAGATGATTCAGCTCGTCCAGAAAGAGAATTGACTCCTGATCTTCAAAATAATCCAGGAAAGAAACTCCATTTTTCTCCATCGGCTGTTCTGCTGCCGGATAGATTGTAATATCATCCAGGTTTTCCAGCGAACGCTGACTCTGTGCATCAAAGCTCCGGATTGAATCGATCTCATCTCCCCAGAGTTCGATACGCCATGGATTTTCTTCTGTCAGAGAGTAAATATCAATAATACCTCCCCGAATGGAAAACTGTCCCGGCATCTCCACCTGTCCGACACGTTCATATCCCATATGCACAAGAGCCGCTGTCAGTTTATCCATATCCAGGCTACTGTCATTACGAAAATGAATCAGCTGCTTTTCTATTTTTTCCAATGGTGTAAGATAATCCATACAGCCATCAATGCTGGTGACAACTGTGATCTCATCTTCCCGTTCCAGGAGTGCACGGATTACCTGCATACGCTGGCGGATCAGAAGATTTCCGTGAATATCTGCCTGAAAGAACAGAAAGTCCTTTGCCGGATAGTAATATACCTTTTTATCGTAAAAACGATAATCTTCGTATAATTCCTTGGCAGATTTCTCATCTGCCGCAATTATCAGATGACATGGAAAAAGCCCGGAAAGCCCATACATAAGATGAGCTTTCTGGGACTCTATACAACCACTGATCTCCAGAATTCCATGATTCTTTTTTGCCCGTTTCTGTATCTCTTCCATCTCTGCAAGGTTTTGCAGAGGCTGCAAAAATGTCTTCATACATTCCCCGTTTTCTTGTTGAATTCGTTCATAGCTGCATCTACGCTGTCAGCCAGGATCATCTCTACAGCTTTGCAGGCTCTGTCCTGCGCTTCCTCTACCAGCTTACGCTCGTCACTTCCAAATCTTCCAAGCACATGATCGGCAAGATCCCATCCCTTTGGCTTGGCACCGACTCCAACTTTAATACGAACAAATGTCTGTGTTCCTAGCTGCTGGATGATATGCTTGATTCCGTTATGTCCACCGGCACTGCCTTTCTTGCGGATACGAAGCTGTCCCGGTTCCAGATCAATATCATCATAAATAACGATCATCTCTGTCTCCGGATCGATTTTGAAGTAGTTTGCCATATCCCGGACAGGACCTCCGCTGAGATTCATATAGGAAAGCGGCTTCATCAGAATGACCGGCTGTCCTCCGATTCTTCCTTTTCCGTACATGGCATTGAATTTCACGCCTGCCTGCGGAACATTATATTCTTCTACAAGCTTATCTATTACATCAAATCCCATGTTATGGCGTGTGGCTTCATACTGCCTTCCGGGATTTCCCAAACCTACGATCAGATACATCAAAATTTCCTCGCTGTATTAATTAAAGTAAACCATTTCATCTTCCAGAGCTTCACATGGTTCTACATACTCTGCATCAAGTACGATTCCCTCTTCACCCTGGTATTCATTACGTCTTTCAACACCAACTTTTGCAGTGACTTCTACCCACTGTCCCGGAGTAAGTTTCGGTGCAAAAGCACTCTTGCATACGTATCCCAGAAAAGTCGTATCATCTGCACAGCAGGTCATTGCCGTACGTCCCGGAACAAAGAATTTGCTTCCCATTCCACGTGGTTTCATGACTCTTGCCTTGAATTTGACAGTTTTTCCATCATAATTTTCCGGGTGATCCATTGCATCTACGAACCAGATACCATAGTCTTCCGGAAGGATCTCGATGACAGGTGCATCCATATCAAATGGCATTTCGTCCTGGAAAATATCTCCAAGCTCACCTTCTTCATCTTCAAAAATAACTTCCGCTCTCTGATTCGCCACTTTAATTCCACGACGATAAGTCGGAAGCGGATCTTCTTTCTTGCAACGGTTAAAGATGACCATATCTGTATTTTTTATCATGTCCATAAAAATGGATTTCATGTTTGCCATATACATCTGGAAAGTACTTCCATCTACACAGGTAATCTGCTGTTCTACGCCCCAGCCCTTTGGAAGCTGCATCTTTTCGAAATTGCTTACCAGCCACATGCCATTGTATTCAATGATGACACGTTCCGGCTGATGAAGGATATCCATGGCAACCAGTCGCTCTGTTGTAAAGTCTTCTTCATTCTCTACAACTTCAACAACGGTATTGTTTGCTTTAAGGATTGCCGGATCATATTCTTCCTCACCCTCTTCGCAAAGGATCAGCAGAGTCTTGCCATCTGTATGGAAATAATCCTGCTGTATGGTAAAACTCAGGAAAGAAGTCTTACCACTTTCCAGAAAACCGGTCATTAAATAAATCGGTACTTTGATCTCATCCATTATCTGTGTTCTCCTCTATGATTACAGGCCAAAAAGCTCAGCCAGTTTGTCCTCTTTCAGTTTGGATCCGATTACGCAGAGACGACCGGTATATTCCGGTGCACCCTCACGAATCTCTGTTTCTTCCGGAACCATGTCAAAATAGATCCATGTTCCATCTTCTGCAGGGAGCATTCCTTTTGCACGAAGGATGATTCCATATTCATCAGATGCAGAAAGTGCTTCCAGCATCTTCTCAAGGTTTTCTCTTGTATATTTCTTAATTGTCTCACGTCCCCAGCTTGTGAACACTTCATCTGCATGATGATGGTGATGGTCATGATGATCATGTCCACAGCCGCATTCATGGTCATGATCGTGATGATGGTGTTCGTGGTCTTCATGATCGTGGTCATGTCCGCATCCACATTCATGGTCATGATCGTGATGATGATGCTCATGCTCTTCGTGGTCGTGTCCGCATCCACATTCATGGTCATGATCGTGATGATGGTGTTCATGCTCTTCGTGGTCGTGTCCACATCCACATTCTTCATCATGGTCGTGATGATGATGCTCATGTTCTTCATGATCGTGATCATGATGGTGATGTTCTCCATGTTCATGCACATGTCCACATTCCGGGCAAACTTCCTCTTCTGCCAGAAGTTCATCTGCCAGAGATACCGGATGTTCCATAACTTCAAGCAATTTCTTTCCTTCCAGTTTCTCGATCGGTGTTGTAATGATTGCAGCTTTGGAGTTGATCTCACGAAGAAGTTCCAGAGATGCCTGTGCTTTTGCTTCATCAACAATGTCTGTACGGCTCATGATGATCGCGCCGGCATATTCAACCTGGTTATTAAAGAATTCACCAAAGTTTCTCATATACATTTTGCATTTCTTTGCATCGACTACCGTTGTATAGCTGTTCAGGACCAGTCCTGTTTCTTCTTCCACACCCTGTACTGCTTTGATGACATCAGATAATTTACCGACACCGGATGGCTCGATCAGGATTCTGTCCGGATGATATTTGCTGATGACTTCTTTCAGAGATGCACCAAAATCACCAACCAGCGAGCAGCAGATACAACCGGAATTCATTTCACGGATCTCAATACCTGCTTCTTTGAGAAATCCACCATCGATACCGATCTCACCAAATTCATTCTCAATCAAAACAACCTGCTCCCCCTGAAAAGCGTCTTTCAGAAGTTTCTTGATCAGTGTTGTTTTACCGGCTCCAAGAAAGCCGGAGATAATGTCAATTTTTGTTCTTTCCATAATTGCATTTCCTCTCTTTCTGCCTGAAGGCAAGACATGTTACAAATACTATTTGTTTTATTGCACTAACTTTTCAAGTCGAACATTTGTTATTACTCACCACCTGAAAGAAGTGGAAGTCTTCTCTACTGAGATAACGCAATTTGACCAGGAGGCACAAATACCCCCTGGTTAAAATCCCTTTATATGTGGGTAATGGGGGCAAGAACCAGTCATGCCCCCATACTTATATACTCGTTAAAATCAACCGTTGATCATGAAGCTGAGAAGTTTATCAATGTCTTCTTTCTCATATGCTACGATCTCAAGTTCCGGGATTTCTCCGCCGGAGAAGATATTTGCAAGAGATACATACTGGGACAGTTTGGATTTGAGGTTCAGTCTGTCACCTTCGCCTGTTACCAGTTCAACTTTACCCTGGCAGCTGTCTACTACTTCAAAAAATTTCTCGATGTCTTTAATATTAGATACTTTCATTGTAATTCTCCTTTCAAAATCTTTGTTTTTATGTTCAAATTACTGCATTTCATGAAAATCCTGAGAAGATTAAGCATTCTTCCTCAGTCGCGTTCAGTATAACCTATATTTTGTTAAATTGCAACGATTTTATTTGTTAAACTTATATAATTATCAGTGCCGAAATTTGGTCATTATTCACAACAAATTATCAATAAGTAAATACTGCAACCCCATATCCCGGCAGTGGATAATCAAATGAGAACTCTCTGTGATCACATTCCTGTGCTTCTGCCTTAAACACCTTCGGTTTCTCCAGAAGACCATGCTCATCCATGATCAGTTTATACTGTTTCTTCTTCGGAACACCAACGCGATAATCCGGGCGATCAACCGGTGTAAAGTTTACAACGAACAGAAGATTATTTCTCTTTGTCGGAGACTTTCTTACCAGACTGAAAATACTTCTGTAAGCATCATCCGCATTGATCCATTCGAATCCGTTCGGATCATTATCTCCTGCATACAGTGCCGGATACTTGGTATACATATGTAACAGTGTCTTCACAAATCCCTGCAGATCCTGATGTGGCTCTTCATTCAAAAGATACCAGTCAAGTTCTCTTTCCTCACTCCACTCACGAAGCTGTCCAAATTCCTGTCCCATGAACAGAAGCTTCTTGCCCGGATGAAACAGCATGAATGCATACGCAGCTTTCAGATTGCGGATCTTTTCTTCCGGATATCCCGGCATCTTATTGACCATCGAGCATTTCAGATGTACTACTTCATCATGAGAAATAACAAGTACATATTTCTCACTGTATGCATAGGTCATGGAAAACGTCATCTTATTGTGATTATCTTTACGGAAATATGGATCCAGTTTCATGTATTCAAGGAAATCATTCATCCAGCCCATGTTCCATTTCAGGGAGAATCCGAGTCCACCGTCTTCTGCCTTACCGGTAACCTGTGGCCATGCAGTAGATTCCTCTGCAATCATAACTGTACCATGGTTTCTTCCAAGCACTACTGTATTCAGATGTTTAAAAAATTCGATTGCTTCCAGGTTCTTATTGTCACCGTATTTATTGGCAACCCATTCGCCATCCTTCTTACCGTAATCCAGATACAGCATAGAAGCAACCGCATCCACGCGAAGTCCGTCAACGTGACATTCCTCTATCCAGTAGAGTGCATTGGCGATCAGAAAATTCTTAACCTCCGGGCGACCATAATTATAAATCTTGGTTCCCCAGTCCGGATGTTCTCCCTGTCTTGGGTCTTCATGTTCGTATACAGCCGTACCATCAAAATTAGCCAAACCTTGTGCATCTTTCGGAAAATGTGCCGGTACCCAGTCCAGAATAACACCAATCTTATTGCGATGCAGATAATCGATCATATATTTGAAATCCTGAACAGAACCATAACGGGAAGTCGGTGCATAATATCCGGTTACCTGATAACCCCAGGAGCCGTCAAAAGGGTGCTCTGCAATACCCATAAGTTCTACATGCGTATACCCCATTTTTTTCACATAGGCAGCCAGTTCATGTGCAAATTCACGGTAATTATAGAACCCCGGATCATCCTCGTTCTTTGCCTCATGCTTTTTCCATGAACCAGGGTGAACCTCATAAATTGCCATCGGATCTCTGTTCTCGTCAAACTCCGGACGTTTCTTCATCCAGGTCGTATCCTTCCATTTATAATCCGAAACATCTGCAATTCTGGACGCTGTTCCCGGTCTCAACTCTGCTTCGTTGCCATATGGATCCGCCTTATACAATTCTTCCCCATGATAGCCAATAATATAGAATTTATACAGATCTCCAACCTTTGCACCTGGTATAAATGTCTCATACACTCCAATCGGTCCGACCTTCTGCATAGGATTTGCCTGTGTATCCCAGTCGTTAAAATCTCCAATAACAGAAACAGATCTTGCATTTGGCGCCCATACTGCAAAATATACACCCTTTCTGCGCTTCTGTATCGTTGGGTGAGCTCCTAACTTCTTATAGATATCATAATGGGTTCCCTGTCCGAACAGATACTGATCCAGCTCTGTAAACTGCAACTTCTCTCCCATTCAAATCTACCTCCCTTAACAGTTATTTGTTTTCGGCATTTTCGCTATATGATGCCCTTTCATCAGCATTATGCACATGAATCATGCTGATATCTTTAGTTTTTATAGACACATTATACCAATCCGCATTGCCCTCGTCAATTAAAATAAGCGATACTATGTACAACATCAAAATCATTTGTGATTCTGGTCGCATCCTCGCGGAGCGTTTTTATGCAATAGGAACATTACGGAGTAATTTCCTATTGCATAAAAAAGAGGACCTGGCTGACCATTTTGTCAAACCTGTCCTCTTTTGTTAAAATCATATGTACTTAATATCCGGTATCATAGCTTCCATCTCCGGAATCTTCATCCGCATAATCACTTCCATCTCCAGAACTGTCGTCATAGGAACCATCATCTGATCCGTCAGAGCCGTAGCTGTCGTCTGAGCTGTCATCGGATGAACTGTCATCTCCGGACGAGTCATCGGAACTGTCATCTCCGGAACTTCCATCTCCGGAAGAGCTGTCGGAACTGCTGTCACTTCCATCGCTGATATCGCTGCCATCAGAAGATCCTGTATCACTTACATCCGATCCGTCATCAGAACTTTCATCCGATGTGGAAGAATCTGAGCCATCTGTACTGTCACTGCTTCCATCAGAGGAATTGCCATTATATCCTGCAACGATTCCTTTCTGAAGTGAACTGTCCCAGAAATCGGAGTAGTTTGCCATCTGCAGATCAACACCTTTTGCTGCTGCCAGTTCGCTGACTGTCATCAGCTTGTATCCCTTCTGTACAAGTTCAGGGATCATTTTGATCGCAGCCTGAACAGAAGGTTCATGAATATCATGCATCAGAATGATCGATCCATCTGTAAGGTCTCCATTCATAACCGCATCATAATCCTTATTGACATCCAGATAACTCCAGTCCATAGAATCCAGAGACCATGTAAAAAACGGTTTATTGACTGTAGAGATAATATCATCACTCCAGTTTCCATACGGTGCTCGTGCCACGCTTGCCTTCTGTCCACACGCAGCTTCCAGTGCAGCATCTGTATCATTAAACTGTTTTGCGACACTGTCCATATCCAGTTCATACAGATTCGGATGATCCCAGGAATGACTTCCGATCTCACATCCGATATCTACCATCCTCTGTACTTCTGACTGCCAGCTCGCTACATTCTGTCCCAGCATAAAGAATGTTGCATGTGCATTGTTCTCTTCCAGGCAATCCAGAAGTTCATCTGTATATTCTCCCGGACCATCATCAAATGTAAAGGCAATTCTGGTCTTGTGCTGACTTGGATCATATGTACCATCATCATTGAAATAATAATCATCAAATCCAACACTTACCCAGCCGGTCTGCGCATAACCATTATCACTGAAATAATAGGTAGATCCGTCAATGTCCTGCAAACCGCCTGCATAATATGTACCATCCGCATTCTGATACCATTTACCACTCTCATCCTCGTGCCATCCTGCAGTAAGCTGTGATGCCTTTGTAAGATCACTCTTGCCCTTCAGCGGCTTACGTATTGCCGCATTTGTATTTTTCTCACTCTGCGTCTCCGTGCCGGTATCACCGGATATATCTGTATTTGTATCTGTCTCTGCCTGTACCTGTGCCGGTTTCTCGACATTTTTTCCTCCGACTCTGTTAATAACCGGAAGGATGATTCCTCGTATCACAAATACAAATACGAGGATTATAGCGACAATATACGCACCTTTTTTCATCATCTGGCGGCGTCTTATCTGCTGTTGTTTTTTGCGCATTCGTTCGCGCAATACCCTCTTATCCATTTACTCCACCTGCTGTATTTTCTTCAACTTATTTTTGTCTATTTATTATCATAACGCATTTAATTCTGAAATACAATCATTATTCCTGAACCAGATCACAAATACATATCGTTACGTTACTGTTCACAGCAACATGCGGATCACTGTTCTCAGTGATCCGCTCAAATTCATCAGCAAGGCTGTTTTCAAGAATGCCTCGGCATTCTTGCTGCAGAGGTGAGAGTCAGCTCACATCTGATATAACCTGTTTCAATTCAAAATCTGGTGTTACAAGAAGAAGATCCGCTTCTTTTCCAACATGGACAGATCCCGTCCGGTCATAAATTCCAATACTTCTGGCAGGATTTCTGGTCGCAGCCCAGATTGCCTGCTCCACAGGTACTCCAAACTCCATTGCTTTACGCATACAACCAAACAGATCCGTTGCAGAACCTGCCAGTGTACCATCTTTCAGAACTGCCTTACGGTCTTTGACCGTTACTTCCTGGCCGCCAAGTTCATATGTACCATTTGCCATGCCGGTCGCACGCATGGAATCACTGATCAGTATCACTCTCTCCGGTCCAAACATCTTGAATGTTGTCCGGATCACAGACGGATGGATATGATATCCATCACAGATCAGCTCCACCATACACTCCGGATCATCAGCTGCCGCACCGATCAGGCCTGGTTCTCTGTGGGCAAATGGCTGCATGGCATTGTACAGATGTGTTACATGATGTGCACCCAGTGACATTGCTTCTGCTGCACATCTGTAATCTGCTGCCGTATGTCCCAGTGAGATCTGCACCTCACCCTGCATCTCCCGGATAAATTCCATCGCACCGCTGACATTTGGTGCCAGTGTGACAAGCCTGATCCTGCCGCCGGATTCCCGATTCAATTCTCTTACAAATTCTGCGTCAGGCGCTGCAATCCATGCTTCAACATGTGCACCTTTTTTGACCGGATCAAGAAACGGTCCTTCCATATTGATTCCGGCAACTCTTGCTCCGTCTCCAGATTTTTCTGCTTCTTCAATGCCATTAAAGATCTTCTTGAGTCGTTCTTTTGGAAGTGTCATGGATGTCGGACAATAAGAAGTGATTCCATTTCGTTTCTCATATTCCAGGATTTTTTTCAGACCTTTCGGATCTCCATCCGAAAAATCTTCACCATAAGCACCATGACTGTGGATATCGATCAGCCCCGGTATCACCAGCAGACCCTCTGCATCTATAACTTTCTCTTCCGCAGTTTCTTCAAAAGGAGCTGTCAGCTTGTGGTCTCTGATATACAGATTCTCTATATGAAAACTTCCGTCCTCCTGAAATACCTTACCGCCTTTTATGATCATCCTTCATTTGCCACATCTTCTTCGGATGCGGTGTCCTCACTTTCTTCTACTGCCTCACTGTCTGTTTCATCTGATAAAGTTTCCGGATTTGTATCTTCCCCATCGACAACCGCGTCTTCATTTGCCACTTCACCATCTTCGCCGGTTGTTTCATTTACGGTAGCATTATCTACGATAAAATGTTCTACACGCAGCAATGCCAGAGACTCATTTACTTCCTGTTCGCCATAATCTGCAACAAGCTCATCAAATGTCTCATATCCATACTCAGAAGTCAGTTCATCCTTCAGCGTCTGTATCTCATCATCATCCATACTCAGACCTTCTGCATCCATGATTCCCTGTACGATCAGATTCTGCTCTACTTTCGCTTCCGCATACTGCTGACAGTCATCTTCATAGTCATCTTCTGACATTCCCTGTGATTCAAGGAACTCTGACATCTCGATTCCGGCTTCCTTGACATAATCCTCATTCATTTTCTTATAAGCTTCAACTGCCTTTTCTACATCTTCCTTCGGATATTCTTTTACTTCAGAATTTGCAAGAACCTCACTCCATGCATTACTGTACAGATCATAGTCGGCCGACTGCGTTTCATTATCTTCCAGCTCTTTCTTAATTGCCGCACGATATTCATCTACAGTCTTATAATCTGTATTGGAAGCCACCCATTCATCATTCAGTTCTGCCGGTCTGGTAAACTTCTGCAGTGTTACTTTGAATACTACAGCTTTGCCTGCAACATTTTCATCATAATAATCATCCGGGAATGTCAGATCCAGCTCTTTCGTCTCACCTTTTTTCATTCCAACGATACCATCTTCAAATCCCTCGATCATACCGCCTTCACCGATCACAAGATCATAGTCTTCTGCTGAGCCACCGTCAAATTCTTTTCCGTCGATCGTTCCGGTGAAATTGATTGTTACTGTATCGCCTTCTTCGACCGTTCCGTCCTTTACTTCTGAGCCACTTTCCCCCAGACTGTAATCAATCTCTGCCTGCACATCGTCATCTGTGATCGTGTAAGAAGCTCTGTCCAGAGTCAGTCCTTTATATTCTCCGATCGTAACATATTTTGAGACATCGGAAACAGATACAAGTCTGCTCACAGAAACAGATGTCTTCGTGGTGTCTGTATCGGTGTCTGTATCGGCATCTGCGCCGCTCTCTGTCTTATCTTCAGCATCCTGTTTTGCTTCTGTTTTTGTATTGGTGTCTTTTGTGTCGGATCCTCCGCATGCCGCAAAGGATAAAGCCATACACATAACCAGCATTGCAGCAACTACTTTTTTCTTCATAATAAAACTCCTTTCAAAACTACACGACTGTTCACAGTGACTTGGTCAAAATACATCTCCTGTTACATTTCAGGTACCGGTGTCGGTCTGGATGAATCCCATACCTCAGATACATCAAAGAGATCACTCAGCATATCCGGGTTATAATACATTCTGTAACCATCGAGATTTCTTCTTCCCTGACGGAAATACTGATCCGTGATCTGCACGAAATACTGGCTGGAATCTACATTACAGAAGTAATCATATCCGGCACTCTTGTAGTACTCAAATTTCGGATTATCGGAAGAATATCCTTCCCAATCTCCAATATCCGCACCAAACGCAAAGATGATCATATCGGTATCCCCAAGGATCGGTGCAACATTCGCTTTCCACTTCTTATCGTCCGTCTTGAGATCCTCTGCCGAACGCTCCGTAGCATTCATATGTCCCCATGTATGGCTTGCAAATTCCCATCCTTCAGCCTTCATGGCATCGGCAACTTTCGTCGCCTCCTTTACATCCTGGTCATAATCAAAATCCGGATTGTCTTCGAGGAATTTCTTCTGGTCATCCTGCAGATTTTCTTTTGTTTTATAAGCTATATCTGTTCTGTATCCCAGTACACCATTGTATCCGGTCATTGCAAGAATGCCCTTGCGTCCATGATAGGAAAAATCCGGATGCTCTTTGATAAAAGAATCCAATAATGGAACAAGATCATAATCGCCTACCAGGACATTTCCATCAGCATCAATATATTCGTTCTTTACATCTCCGTTTTCATCAAGTACCAGCCTGGATGCGCATCCGTCGCCATCCATATAATGGTAATAGCTGACATCATCCTGCGAAAGAACGAATGGAATCTTGCCTTCCGGCACCATGATCCTGCCGCGGCTCATCGTACCGTCCTTATTCACCGTCGCCATGTCATGCGGACTTACCAGTACGTATCCTTTATCATACATGATCTGAATGATCTTATTGAACTCACTGACCGTTGTCATGACCTGATTATAATTGCCGGACTTGGAATCTCCGTCAAAAGCTCTGGATGTATCCTCGATCAGTGTATGGAAAAATACATGTGTGATTTTCTCCAGAGGATACTCTACCAGTGATTTCTTCGCAATCTGACACTTCGCTGCAAGATCCATATAATCTTTATTCTTAGTAAAATCATCCTGCTTCTTCAGCAGTTTGATTGCTTCATCATAATTGTACTGCTGATACATGATCGTTGCCTGATCCAGCACCGAAGAATCATCCTTCGAATCTGTCTTCTTGTCTGAACCGGCTGCATAAACAGTCTGTATCATTTTTGTATTTGCACTGTCAGCAAACGGCAGATAACTGCTTCCCCCTGTCAAAGCAGCTGCTGTCAGTACTGCTGTCAGTATCAATGCTCTTTTTCTCATGCTCTGTCCCCTTTTACTTTTCCAGCCTGCGTACCCCTTATGACATCGGCGGCACCGGTGTCGGTCTGGCCGGATCAAATACGCTCTTTGCATCAAACAGATCTTCCAGAAGATCCGGATTATAATACATACGGTATCCGTCTAAATTTCTTCTCCCCTGACGGAGATACCGGTCTCTGATCTGTACATAATATTTACTGGAATCTACACTACAATAATAATTGTATCCTACACTTTTCAGATATTCGAATTTGTCACCATGATAGTCCTCTGTGCCACACAGGTCTGTACCAAATGCAAAGATAATGATATCCGTGCCTCCGATAAGAGGATCAACATTATCTTTAAACTTCTGGGTATCAGTCTGAAGTGTCTCCAGTGATATCTGTCCTATATTCTGATGTCCCCAGGTATGACTTGCAAAAAGCCATCCTTCATCTTTCATGGCCTGAGCGACCTTCTTCGCGCCTTCTCTTTCTTTCTCCAGACTGAAATCCGGATGTGCATTCAGCCACTCTACTTTATTTTCATCGAGGTCATCCGGGCGGGTCTCATAACTCTGGTCTGTACGATACCCCAGAATACCATTGTAACCGGTAAGTGCCACGATTCCCTTGGCACCTCTGTATGAAAAATCAGGATGTTTTTCTACAAAACGATCGATCAGCGGTACCATATCATAATCACCGACTGATATACTTCCATCATCCTCAACATATTCGTTGCGGACTTTTCCCTTGTCATCAACAACCAGCTTTGTGGCATATCCATCGCCGTCCATATAATGATAATAGCAGACATCATCCTGTGAAAGTACAAATGGAATCTTACCCGGAGGAAGAAGGATTTCTCCTTCCGTCATATTGCCATTCTCATCTGCCTTTGCCATATCATAGATGCTGACCATGACATAACCCTTCTCATACATCGTCTCGGTAATCTTATTGAACTCATCGATTGTAGTCATAACCTGATTATAATCTGCTTCTTTATAATCACCATCAAATGCCTTGGATGTATCTTTGATCAGTGTATGATAAAAAACATGTGTCACTTCTTCCAACGGCCAGGATTTACAGGAAGCCTTTTCTTCCTCGTATTTCTTAACTGCATTCTGCATATCCGCATTATCCTGATAGCCATCCTGTTTCTTCAGCAGGTTAACAGCCTCGTCATAATCATACTGTGCAGCCAGAAGCCCGGCATCTGCCAGAATCTTTTTGGGTGACTCAACTTTCGCAGCTTCAGCTGCTCCACCTTTCTCAGAAGCATCTGCTGAAGCAGTATTTCCCTTCTTTTCTGCTGAAGTCTGCGTCTTCGTATTGTCTCTGGTAATAAATCCGACAATTCCGCTGACTGCACTTACTGCAACTACCACCGTAATGATCGCGGTACTTCCCAGCACAATCAGTTTTCTCCGTCGCTCCTGTTTCTTCCTGCGCATACGTCTCATACGACGTCTTTCCTGAAATTCTCTGTCCTGCGCTTCTGCCAGACGGTCCATTTCTTTCAGTTCATCTGAATATTTTCTATTCTGGTCTGCGTTTCCTGCTCTGCCCGTTTTCCTTTCCATATTAACTCCCCAGTGGTTTTATTCTGTAATTCTTAGTGTACCTGTAAACAACTTTATCTTATTATAAATTTTGCGTATTTACAGAATCATTATACCTGTTTTGCAAAAACTTTGCTACCGCTTTTCCTGTTCTTCATGGAAATTTACTGAATTTGTTTGCCTTTTGTAATAAATGATGTTAGAATATATCTCGCATGACATAAGTTTGTAAATTACATATTGAGGAGGGTATCTATGAGTACACTTACCATCGTCCTTCTTGTAATTCTGGTCGTTCTGATCGGTGCTCTGATTGCTCTTTATTTCTTTGGAAAAAAGGCTCAGAAGAAACAAGAAGAACAGCAGGCCCAGATTGAAGCTGCTAAACAAACCGTTTCTATGCTGATTATTGATAAGAAGCGACTTCCGTTAAAAGAATCCGGTCTTCCTCAGATGGTGATCGATCAGGCACCGAAGCTGATGCGCCGTTCCAAACTGCCAATCGTTAAAGCAAAAGTCGGACCAAAGATCTCCGTTCTGATCGCAGATGAGAAAGTATTTGATCTGATTCCGGTCAAAAAAGAAGTCAAAGCTGAAGTCAGCGGTTTATATATCGTTGGCGTCAAGGGCATCCGTGGTTCCCTGGAAACACCGACTCCTAAGAAAAAAGGCTTTTTCAGCAGATTGCGCGGTAAATAAAGACATGCAGCTGCAGTGAATATGAAGACATGCAAAATGCCCGGAGGGTTGATATGGTTTCAACCTCCCGGGCATTTTTATTTTTCTTATTTTTATAATGTAAAGCCTTCTGAATCTCTGGACTGTGCCTGCACGGTAAGGTAACAGTCAGCCACATGTTCTTCATTCATATCCAGCGCATAATCCACTTTCAGGTGGATATTGTCTTCTTCTTCTTTAAGTTCTACTCCGGTCGCCGCAATCCCCATCTGAAGTGTTCCAAATGGTGTAGAATAAAGAGTCATATTTTTCTTGCCCTGTTCAAAGACCATATGTACATTTACCTGTCCCTGCTTACGGACCTCTACGCCCTGTGCAGACATCTTAATATAATTGACAGTCGGCACCTTCGTATCATCCATCATCTCCTCATAACGAAGATAATGATTTCCGTTTCGAAAATAATACTGCCCCGGGACAACAATCTCGATTGGTTCCTGGTCTTCGTCCGGCTCCATCAGCTGCAGTCCGCACACATGTATCAAAACATCTTTTTTCATGTATTTCACCTGTTTCCTTAATACTTCTCAATATCAATCTTCTTGGTCATTTCCACATCATACGGAAGAATGGAATTGGCAAATTCCTTAAACTCATCTGCCAGGTCACTGACATAAAAACGATAAGGAAATTCTTCCTCCTGCTGTCCGGTACTGAGCATATCTGTCTGCTGAAGGAGTTTCTTAAGCTCCAGTGCTGTCTCATATGCCGGATTTACCAGTCTGACCTTCTTACCCATGACTTCCCGGATCGTAGAACGGATCAGTGGATAATGCGTACATCCAAGAATCAGCGTATCAACTTCCTTATCTTTCATCTCCTGCAGATATCTGGATGCCACTTCGACTGTCACCGGATCATGCAGCCATCCCTCTTCGACAAGCGGTACAAACAATGGACATGCCTTGCCGATCACAGTGATCTCCGGATCCAGTCTTTTCAGATAAGCTTCATGGATACCGCTTCCGACTGTACCGACTGTACCGATCACTCCGACTCTTTTGTTGACTGTTTCTTCTGCCGCCACTCTTGCACCGGCCTCAATCACACCAAGCACCGGAATATCCTGTTCATGCTGGACAGCATCCAACGCAAATGCACTCGCTGTATTGCAGGCGATCACGATTGCCTTCACCTGCTGCTCCTTCAGAAAATGAACGATCTGTCTGGAATAACGAATGACCGTTTCCTTTGATTTACTGCCATATGGAACTCTGGCCGTATCACCAAAATAAACAATCTTTTCCGAGGGAAGGTTACGCATGATTTCACGTGCTACCGTAAGACCACCGACTCCGGAATCAAATACACCAATCGGTGCATTTCTATCTATTTTCATATATAATTCTCCAGTTCTGTTTTATGTATCCGGAAAGGTCTTCATCCTTTAACCTTTCCAGACGTATCAATATCTTACCACCTCTCAAAGGCTTTCGCAAGCCAGAAGGATATCTTTGGTTTCTGTTCCGGCAGAATTTTTTCGCCGTCTGTATTGTATCGGCCTGTCTCCGAAAAACAAAACTCCGG
The DNA here is from genome assembly GCA_934378195.1 of uncultured Blautia sp. Taxonomy (GTDB): domain Bacteria; phylum Bacillota; class Clostridia; order Lachnospirales; family Lachnospiraceae; genus Blautia_A. The sequence continues at coordinate 36,248 of CAKRPO010000003.1, read as the reverse complement.
ATAAATACTTCCCCACCACGCCATCACATTTTTCTGTGGACTGCCCCATGCACCGCCGCACAACAGGCTTGCACTGAGCATTCCCACTGCCAGCGAAAACAGCAGTCTGTTCTGTCTTCTGCCCTGTATTTTATTTCCTGCTTTATTTTTGATTCTGTATCTCTGTTTCATTCCGGAAACCTCCTGCATATCCTGATTCTCTCAGTAACATTATTGTTACTGTTCACTCTGTTCACTCCGTTCACAGCAACTTGTTCATTCAGGAGTATTCCCTTAAATTTCCATGTTATTCGTCTTCTTACAGCAATACCTGAATCTCTCCGCTCCCACCTTCATCATTTTCCGTAAAAATAATCTGCGGAAGAGTTTTTAATGTGTCATCCTGATACCACTGATAGTACACCTGCCGCAGTGTCACACCATTTTTCTTCTCTTCTTCTGCACGGCTTTCTATAATCCCTGTAATATACTCACCAATCGATGTCCCCTCTTTATTCCAGCTCAATAGTCGTTCTGGATCGTCACTCCGAAATACATATATATTTTCTCCGGCAAGAGGTTCTTTTTTCAGATATTCCAGAAATGCCTGCCACTGACCGGATTCTATCAGGTTTCTGCCAAGTACCAGTATCTGCAGATGTCCGATATCCAGATATTTTTCCTGCGATCTTTCATAATAATCCTGAATTTCTCTGAAATTTCTGCCCCGGATAGTCAATGCAGAATTGCCTCCTTCTTCCTCTTTTCCCTGTCCCGTCGCTTTAGGAAGATCCGGCATACCATATGTGATCACATATTCGCCATCGACTATATCTATTCCCATTGCCAGCGGATACATTCTTTTCTCTGGTTCTATTCCGGCACAGCCAGTACACACAAACATTAATACAAACAAAATGCTCATCACAGAAGCAGCCTTTTTTTTCCGTTTCTGCTGTCCCCGCAAGAGCAGACAGAGCTGGATGAATATCAGTCCTGGAACAAAAACATATCCCAGATACATTTTATACAGATCTGCTAATGTTTTGCCATTTACCTGAACAAAAGAAATTATATATACAACTACCGGAATCCAATATTTCCTACTTCTCAGATGGATTGTATCCAGAATTTTTATTCCATAATGAAAGCAGCTCCCCAAGGAGAAAAAAAGTCCATATAAGAGAAAGCCTAACCAGAGCACATCAAACCGGGCCAGTACATTTCCGGGCAGGTCCACCCCTGCCATCAACGGAAGTATTGGATAGACTTCATTTTGTATTCTCCTCCAGCCAAGTACTGCCGGAAGAAGCACCAGCACAAACACCAGAATTCCTCCAACTGTCACCACCGCTGCTGCCACGGTTTTCCCTGCACTTCCTCTCTTTTCTACATCCTGTAATACAAACGGAAGAAGACTGATTCCTGCAAAAGCATTCAAAAAGCCATACGCACCTTCAAATACCAGATTCACAGACAGCTGATTCGTCTGCAGCATTTCTTTCAGATACTCTGATTTCCCCTGTCCGATACACAAAAGCAGCATAAGAAGCACAAGAAACAAAAAAATCCCTCCGGAAACATCTGCCATTCTTCCCCTTCTCTGCATGCCTCTGTCCACCCCATACGCACAGACTACAACTGCCCACAGAGTCAACCAGCTTCCGGAAATCCCGGAAACCGCCCATACCGGAACAATTTGCTCAATAAGTCCGAGAATATACACTGCTGTCATGATCAGATACAACAGAAAAAATATGCCAAGTATTCCACCCTTCAATTTGCCCAGGATCTTCACGGGATCCGCATAACAATAAGAAGTACGCATCAGAAGAAACACATACAAAAGCAAAAACAAAATTGCGATGGCAATCCCGGTCACACCGGATAAACCCAAAAGCCCCTCTCTTTCAGGAATACAGAGCAGAAACGGAGCAAGTACAGAAAGAATGATCTGACGATACAGCTGTCTGTGTGAGATACGATTATTTTCCGCATATTTCATAATTCAGACTCCTTTCTTTTTCTCAGACGTACGCTCTGCTCCTGCCTCGCATAGATTGGTCGATATCTTCTTGTTTTGAACGGGATCCGCAGGATTCCATTGCCCACCTGCCCAATCGGCTGTCGTCTTCCTGCAAATGGATTCAGATATGGTACTCCAAAACTCAGAAGACCGGACAGATGTGCGATCGTAAGATAAATCCCAAGTACGATTCCATAAATCCCAAGATAACCTCCCAATAGCAGAAAGCCATATTTCAGCAAACGAAAAGCAGACGCGAATTCCTCATCTGGAATGACCATTGAACCTAATGCTGTCAATGCCACGATCATAACGACGATCGGACTCACCAGATTAGCGCTGACTGCTGCATCTCCAATGATCAGACCTCCAACAATCCCAATCGCATTTCCAAGAGCTCCCGGCACACGGACACCGGCTTCCCTTATCAGTTCAAAAGCCAGTTCCAGCAAGATCAGCTCTGCTACACTTGAAAAGGGCACTCCTTCCCTTGCATCTGCAAAAGACAGCAACAGATTTGTCGGCAGGATCTGCGTATGAAATCGAATCACGGCGAGATATAACCCCGGAAGCAGAGTTGCTGTCAGAAGTGCCAGATAGCGTAGTATCCGAAGAAAGGTTGCCATCTCAAAATGATGATACCAGTCTTCACTGCTTTCCATAAACCCACTGAAAGCTCCCGGCAGAATCAGTGCCGATGGAGAGTTGTCACAAAGAAGGATGACTTTTCCATTCAATATCTCCAGTGCAGCCCGGTCTGGTCTTTCTGTTACCTGATACTGCGGAAAAGGAGAATACCACGGTTCCTCCGTCAGCTGCTCCAGCATCCCGCAGTCAAGTATCCCGTCTATTTTGTATTCTTCCAGCCGATTCTTTACCTGCTCCAGAAATTCCTCATGTACCAGATCGTCCATATATAATATCTGAATCACCGTATTCGAACGTACTCCACTCTGGTATTCTTCTACTTTCATCCTTGTATCCCGAAGTCTCTTACGTACAAGTGCCGAATTTGTTTTTACCGAATCCGAAAAACCTTCTCTGGATCCACGGAGGACTTTTTCTGATTCTGCCTGTGAAACTCCAATATTCGGATACCCCTTGCTGGAAATTTTCATGGCTCTATCATAACCATCTATAAAGAATACAGCATTTCCAGAAAGGACAGCGTCAAATACTTCTTCCATGGATTTCAACTTCTGCACATCTGCAATGCCAAGACTGTTGTTTTTCAGAAATTCCTGTATCTTCTCCGGCGGCACTTCCCAGAAATGATTAATCATTTTCCCGATTGCCGAATCATCCAGCATCATGTTTGACACAGCAACTTCGATATAGACCATCAGGCAGTCCACTTTGCATTCATCGCCTAAACGCATCGGACGAATCAGAATATCCGCACATTTCTCACACCGCTTACGGATATATTTTTCATTGACACGCAGATTGGATGATATTTCTGCCTGCACAGCTTCTTTTACTGGTTTTTCTACTGTTTCCTTCATTATCTCCTCCTGAAATATTCCTGTAACATCCTCGCGGAGCGTTTTTATGTAATAGGAACATTACGCAGTAATTTCCTATTACATAAAAAAAGAGACACATGTACTTTATGCATCTCTTTTAGAATAACCAGATTATAGAATTTTATGTGTGTACCGGCCTCACATCTGATATTCCATCATTTGCGAATCTGACGACTCTGTGTCTCCTCACGAATAGAACGAATGATCGCCTCACGCTGATTCTCAATATGCTGATAGGAAATCTCCTGTGCCTGCTTCACATCGCGGTTACGGATTGCCTCATAAATCTCCTCATGTTCTTTGACAAGAAGATTTCTGGTCTCCTCATCCTTCAGATACTCTACACGATAACGGTAAATCTGCTCACGAAGATTATTCAGGACCTGATTCAGTCGTCTGTTATCAGAAGACTTGTAGATCACTTCATGAAATGCGACGTCTGCCTCGGCAAGCTTAACAAGATTCCCCTCTGCCATTGTCGCTTCAAAATTCTTGGCCGCTTTCCACAGCTCATCCAGCTGCTCATCCGTCATACGTGCACAGGCATTCTCAATAGAAAGATTTTCCAGCGCCATACGGACTTCGAGTACGTCATTCAGATCTTTCTCCGTAATATTGGCAACCTGTGCGCCTCTGCGGGGAATCATCACGACCAGGCCTTCCAGTTCCAGCTTACGCATGGCTTCCCTGACCGGAGTCCTGCTGACACCAAGACGCTCTGCAAGTGCGATTTCCATAAGTCGCTCACCAGGTTTCAGCTCGCCTTTTAAAATTGCTTTACGAAGTGTATTAAAAACGACATCACGTAATGGCAGATATTCATTCATGTCTACAGAAAAATCATTCATCATAAGTACTTCCCCCTTCTGTTATTTTTTATTGTATATCTGTGTGGCAAATACAGTCTTGGCAAGATGACTGTCACGAAGTGCTTCCGTAGCTTTTCGAAGCTTGCTTCTGTCATCAAAGATTCCAAAGACAGTCGGACCACTTCCACTCATCATTGCCTTGAGCGCTCCATTTGCCTCCATAACATCCTTGATTTCCTGGATTACCGGATACTGTCCGATGATTCCCGGTTCAAAGACATTCTGCATCTTTGATGTCAGACTGAGAAGATCCTGATCTTCAATATCCTGAATCATCCCATCAATGTCCGGATGTGACTGAATCTGGTCCAGATGCAGATTCTCATAAGCCAGTTTCGTAGAAACATTGATCGCCGGCTTACCAACCAGCACATAACACTTCGGCAAACCTGGAAGCCGTATCAGCTTCTCGCCGATTCCTTCTGCAAGTGCAGTTCCTCTCATCACACAATATGGAACATCTGCTCCAATCTGTACGGCACGTTTCATCAGCTCTTCTTCACTTAACCCCAGACGAAACAGACGATTCACACCAACAAAAGCCGCTGCCGCATCGGAGCTGCCACCTGCCATGCCTGCTGCCACCGGAATAAACTTGGTCAGCTTCATGGAGAGACCTTCTTTGATCTCAAATTCATCCATGAGGAGCTTTGCTGCCTTATACACCAGATTTCTTTCATCTGACGGAACATATGGAAGATTGGTAGACAGCGCGATCCCCGGTTCTGTTTTCTTGCGGATATCCAGAAGATCATACATCTGGATCGTCTGCATGATCATTCGGACTTCATGGTATCCATCCTCTCTTTTGCGAAGGACATCCAGTCCCAGATTGATCTTGGCCATTGCACGTAAACGCATAGATTCACCTTCCATCCTTTGTATTTATACTCACAATTCTGTGTATTTTTCATTCCTTTGTACTTTGTATACAAACATGATCTGTGTCTATTTTAGCTGATTTTTAAATGAAATTCAATATCATTCTTCGACTTTTTTCACCAGAACAAGTGGTGTTCCGACAGCCAGTTCCTCTTCTTCCAGACCATTCATCTGCCTGATCTCATCGACTGTCGTATAGAATTTTTTTGCGATATTCCACAGAGTATCACCCGGCTTCATAATATACACTGTAATCCCCGGCATATTCCGGATTTTCTCCTGATCAAGTGGAAGTTCCTCAACTTTATCCAGAACCAGCTCCTCACTGCACTGGATTACCAGAACATTCAGACCTATAGTCGCACGGATTTCAATCTCATTGCTGTCCACCATAGTCGTTGACAGCTGTTCCAGATCTGTATGCAGGAAATATACACTGCTCTCTGTAATATCTCTCGCTTCCACCACATGGCTGAACGGCAGCATCGCCTCCATAGAATAAAAAGGCATCTCGTCATTTCCAACAATATACAGAACCTTGAGCCGTACAATTCCCTCTACCTGAACGCCATCCTTGACGATCTTTGTTTTATCCACCTTGACTCTACCCTGGCTGTGACAGATCTGTAGAATCTTGCCCTGCGTTTCTTTGACCTCTATCCGGTCTGAAAGTCTGCATCTGGAAAAGTTACGGACCAGAAGGCTTTCCAGCATTTCCCGGTGTCCCTTTGGCATACACTGACGAAACGGTGTATACACATCCATGATCACATCATACTCTTCTTCCTGATACAGTTTCATATCCAGTTCCAGTACAACATCCGCCTGCAGCTGCCGCTCCTCCCCATCTGCATCCGGCTTCACTTCCAGTGTCTGATTGATCACACCAGCTTCCAGATTCGGAATCATTTCCGCAGTACATCCACTGCATTCCACTTCTCCGTTAAATGGTATGGAGTGTTCCACCCATTGAAGTGTTCCACCTTCATCATCTCCTGTATAAAGAGCAAATACAAAAAGTTCCCCCTTTGCTTTTACCAGATTTTCCTCCGGCCGTAGATCCAGCCCGCGGACTTCGATCGTATACCAGAGAAGTTCTGCAATATTAGGTTTATTTGATACCAGTGTGATTTCTTCTTTCAGACGCAGTGTGTCTTTTTTATGTATTGCCAGACTCAAAAGACGCATTGGCTTTTTCTGCACAGATACAGTCTCATCATCCAAAGCCACCGGAAGACGTATTCCTGCCAGTTCATCCACAGACGCAAGAAAAGTAACAACTGCCTTAATATTCATTTTTCTGGAATGGATGATATGAATACTCAGATCCTCAATCTCCCATTTCAGACACATTTTATCTCCATTTACGATTCCGTCCAGATTCAGAGTTTCTTCCATAGGAAGATTTGCAGAAAGACTGTATACTCTGCCATCTTCTTCTCCAACATAAAGAAGATCGACCTTGAGTTTTCCTTTCAGAAATGCATGACCGTCATTCAGCCGCACTTCTTCTACTGTCATTTCCCCTTTATTCTGAATCATGCGCCCAATATCCGGTTTCACATCCGGCACATTATAATCCACATCAAACGTTACCTGGCTGGAAGCCCTGCTTTTTGTACGTAATATCTGAATATCTTCTTTTTTTAATTCCACGATGCTGTCCTCCCATCTTACTGAAACTGCACCGGGCAATCCCGGTATTCTGTCTCAATCACAATATACGGATATGATGGTTCCCCGCCCTGAACTTTTTCAGTCGGACCGATCAGTTTTGTCTCAAAAAAAATGGCATTCGAAGAAGCCTGAAGACTCTCTGCCTGAATGCTGTATCCGCCGCTCATCTGTCTTCCGTACCCTTTTGCCAGAAACAGCTCGTTCCATCTCTGATATGCGATCTGAAACTCCGATTCTTTCTTTTCTTCTATCAGCTCTTTCAATTCCTCTGGAATCTGCGAATCATCCAATACCGTATACGTAAGAGGAGTTTTGTCACCTTCTTCGATCCGTATCATCCGACACCCGCCCAATGTAAGAAAAAGCACTGCCAGACACAGCAGAGAAATTATTTTTTTCATAAATTTCTTCTCATTTCCCGGCATTCCATTTCTTCAGTATCTATTCTATGCAGACAGCAAAAGATTTATTGCATGTATTTCAAAAATCACTTATACTTGTACCAGAGTCCCACTTCACGGGATATCTTTAATTTAAAAGAAAGAGGAATTCATTATGATTCGTTTAATCATCGTTGCCATTACGGTCATTGGATTTCTGATCTTATCCATTCCGATTCTTCTGGTGGAATGGATCATCGGAAAATTTTCACCGCGAACCAAAGAGATCAGTTCTCTTCGTATCATCCAGGGTGTGTTCAAATTCATCCTGTGGGAAGCCGGAACAAAGGTCACGATCATCGGTGAAGAAAATGTCCCGAAAGACACGCCGGTCCTTTATATCGGCAACCACAGAAGTTATTTTGACATCGTGCTTTCCTACAGCCGCTGCCCGATTCGTACCGGTTACATTGCAAAGAAAGAAATGGAACGTTATCCACTCCTTTCCAACTGGATGCGTTATCTGCACTGTCTGTTCCTTGACCGCAAAGATATCAAACAGGGACTGAAGACCATCCTCACAGCAATTGAGAAGGTCAAATCCGGCATCTCCATCTGTATCTTCCCGGAAGGTACACGAAACACAAATGCAGACGAGCTGGACCTTCTTCCGTTCCATGAAGGAAGCTTCAAGATTGCCACCAAATCCGGATGTGCGATCATCCCGATGGCAATGAATAACACACAGGAAATCTTTGAGGCACATATGCCAAAGATCAAATCCACACATGTTGTTCTGGAATATGGCAAACCGATCTATGTAAAAGATCTCTCCAAAGAAGATCAGAAGCACCTCGGCGCATACACACAGAATGTTATTCATGAAATGCTTGAGAAGAACAAATCACTGGTATAGTTTCATAACAGAAATCTTACAATGCACACAGATGCTGCCATTCCGGCAAATGACGCAAGCAAAGCCCCCGCTAATGTATAGCGGGGCTTTTGTATTCCATACCCTCCAAAATACACGCTCATACAGTAAAACACGCTCTCTGTTGCACTTAGCATCAGCGCAGCCATCAGACCTGTCGGAGAATCTGTGCCATACTGTTTAAAAATATCCAACAGCAGTCCATTTGCTGCACTGGAAGAAAAAAGACGAATCAGACCCAGTGGAAAAAGTTCTGGTTCTATTCCCAGGAGTCCGGATGCTTTCGCCAGCAGTTCTCCCAGAAGATCGAGGAAACCAGATGCACGCAGGACACCTACGGCTGTCATAAGTCCGATCAACGTTGGAACCAGTCTCCATACGATCTTAAGTCCTTCCTGTGTCCCCTCAAGAAAATCGTTATAGATATCTCTTCTGGAAAGCAGCCCGTATCCAACTACATATAAGATCAAAAAAGGTATCATAAACACAGAAATATAGGAAATAATCTTCAAGTGATTCTCCTGTTCTCTGTATTTATGATACCTTATGTTTTGCTATATCTGATTTATGTATGAAATCTGTTTCTTTGTATGATTATATCCCGAAAAAGATAAACAACTTCTGTCGTTTTTCTATTATCCGATGTGTGCAGCTCCGACTGCACGGATATCCATTGGATATACATTTTCTTTTCCAACAAATTTAGAAATATATTCTACATAGTTATCCTGCTCTTTTTCCGGAATGATTGTTGCGATAACGCCTGCAAATCCACCACCGTGAACACGGCATACACCTGCACCGATCTTCTTAAGGAAGAGCTGTGTCAGTGCAAGAGTTCTTGTGATCTTCTGTTCGTGGAAATCTTTCATCGTGTAGCAGTTCTGAAGAAGTTCCCATGAAGATTTGCCGGACTCATCGATCAGTTCAAGGAATTTGTCATAATCATCGTGATGGATTGCATCTGCTGCTTCCTCTACACGGGAAGTTTCCCCAAAGAAATGAAGTGCACGGAGAACAGCTCTGTCATCCTCGATCTCATTGCAATGCTCAAGCAATGCATCTACATTTGTCTCATGAAGAAGGTTCACACCAAGTACTTTGGCAACATCTTTCATTTCACCAGGAATTTCAGAGTATTCCTGACTCAGGTCCGCATGACCTTTTCCTGTATTGACGATAACAAGTTTGTATCCGAATTTTCCGAAAGAAAAATCCAGTTTGCTGTATTTGAGGTTATTGCTGTCAGCAAAATCAAAGAGAACCGGACCGCCGACTGCACATGCCATCTGATCCATCATTCCGGATGCTTTATCCCAGTAAACATTCTCCGCATACTGTCCAACTTTTGCATAATCATTGTATGTCATTGTACTTTCATTGAAGAAATAATCAATGATCGTACAGATCAGCATTTCAAAAGAAGCAGAAGAACTTACGCCTGCTGCAGCAATGACATTTGTGCTTACATATGCATCAAAACCAGCTGTCTTGAAACCATTTTTCTCTGCACCTTCCATCATACCTGCAACAAGTGCCGGTGTACCTTTTTTGTAATTCGCTTTGCTGAGTTTTGTAAGATCTACTACGATCTCATCTCTGTATCCTTCGCTGGTAATACGAATGGTCTGTGTACCATTCGGATAAGCAGCTCCGATCGTATCCAGGTTGATACTTCCTGCGATTACTTTACCACCATTGTGGTCTGTATGGTTTCCGATGATCTCTGTTCTTCCTGCTGATGTAAAATATTCAGCCTGATCGTGATGGTATTTTTTTGCAAAATCATCTGCAAGTTTGCTGAAACGTGCAGTGCTCTTTTCTGTTTCCCCATAGATTTCCTGAAGTTTCGCTGTTTCTGGTAAATTCATGATCCTGTTCTCCTTTTACGATTCGATTTGTTATATCCTACAATTCTGTCTGTTACGCTCTTTCATCATGCCCTTTGCATATCTGATAATCTTATTATACCGTCTTTTATATAAAATACCTTGATTAATATGCGAAATACAGGTAAAATCTTGCGTCCTTTTATAATTTTATCTATAATAAAACTATGATAACCGTAATTTCCTGCGTTCAGTCTGTATTTTCTGAACACAGTACATTTTATCACGCCTGCGATTTCTGCAATCAGAAGGGAGTTTCAATATGCAGATCATCACAAACCAGTTTCAGAAAGAACTAAAAAAACATGGAAGTGATCATTTTCCATTTCTGGTCAGTTATCAGTGCCTGTCAGAATATGATTCCAATTCCTTTATGTGGCACTGCCATCCGGAGATTGAGATCACATATGTAAAAAAAGGATCCATGCATTATCGGGTAAACAATCTCTCCTTTCATCTGAAAGAAGGCGACATCATCTTCTGCAATTCCAATGCTCTGCATACCGGAGAAATGGAGAACGAAGAGGATTGTTCCTATATACCAATCACATTTGATCCGAAGTTGATCTATGGATTCTTTCAAAGTACTATCTGTACCAAATATGTCGATCCGATCATCCAGAATCTCGCTGTATGTGCCATCCATATTGATTATAGTGAAGACTGGCATACGACTTTTCGGGATCATATGCTGGAAGTCATCTCTCTCGACAAAAAGAAGCCTGACTTCTATGAACTGGATATTTCCATACAGATGCAGATCATGTGGCGGCTGCTTGCGGAACACATTCCTCATCATCCTGTATCTGCTGCATCTGACTTTACAGAATACGAACGGATCCGTAAGATTCTTTCCTACATAGAGCAGAATTATATGAACCAGGTCACACTGGCAGATGTTTCCGAGTACATTCATCTCTGTGAAAGTGAGTGCACGCGTCTGTTTAAGAGACATATGAATACTACACTTTTTTCTTTTCTACAGGAATACAGGATCGAACGAAGCCTGGAATATCTGAACACACGAGAGTCAATCAGCAGTATAGCCGAAAAGACCGGATTCTCTGATTCCAATTATTATTCCAAAGTATTCAGCAAGATCAAGGGATGTAGTCCAAGGGAATATCGAAAAAATTTAAAGGAGATGACTGAGCATGAATTATAATAATGCAAAGGAACAGTTTGAGAAATATCTGAATGGATACGACCGCAGTAATGATAAGGTTCGTCTGAAGATCATTCATACCTACGGTGTTGTACATGATATGGAAGAAATCTGCCGCCGTATGCATCTTTCAGAAGAAGATACAGAACTTGCACGTATCATTGCTCTGCTCCACGATATCGGGCGATTTGAACAGCTCAAACGCTTCGACAGCTTTGAACCGACAACAATGGATCATGCTGCTTATGGGGTCAAAGTTCTGTTTGAAGAAGAAATGATCCGTCATTTTGTACCGGAAGATATCTGGGATGATATCATTCGTACAGCCATTGCAAGGCACAGTGATTTTAAACTTGAGGGAATCACAGATTCCCGTACCCTCCTTCATGCACGTCTGATCCGTGACGCCGACAAGCTCGATAACTGCCGTGTAAAACTGCACGATGACCTCCTGATATTCATGGGTGTATCAGGAGAAGAAATCGGTACACAGGAAATCACTCCTGTTGTGTATGATACCGTGCTCAAAAATCAGTGCATCTATTCCCCTGACCGCGTCACTCGAATGGATTACTGGGTATCTTATGTCGCATATTTCTGTGATATTTATTTCCGTGCCAGCTTCGATATCATCGAAGAAAACGATTACCTGAATCAGATCATTGACCGTATTCCATACAGCAATCCCGATACCCGGGCGAAAATGGAAATGATCCGCACGCACCTCGCAGAGTTTATTCATAATGCACCGGGATGCAGTTATAACTAAATCGGTACAAACTTTGTCATATTTTGTCGAATCCTGTCAAACGATTCTTGTTTTTGTATATTGTAAGCAATATGTGCATATGTTATAATGTCATCAGAAACTTAATGATGCTATCCAAGTACCTAAAGGAAACGAAAAACCCTCGGAGGGCGATCCGAGGGTTTTTCTATTCCATTTTAATGTGGCGGCTTATACCACAGGCTGGTCACCAACTATTTATCGCCATCCAACCATTTGTTGATGCAATGACACACTACACCAGCCATAACGGCGATTATAAAACTAACAATGCTGTCCATATTTTCCCTCCTTCCCGCACCTGTGGGAAGCGGTAACATTTTTAGGATAGCACATATCGTACTTTATTTTTGTCGAATCCTGTCATGTGTGTTGTAATTTTATTCTCTGCATAACCTTACAGAAGATCACTGCCACTGCTGTACTTACGGCGGTGGCAAGGATTGCCGGACCGACGATCGCAGTCGGGTCTACACTACCATATTTCGCTCGATAAGCGATCATATTGACCGGAATCAACTGCAGCGAAGAGACATTAATGATAAGGAACGTACACATCTCATCACTGGCTGTCGTGCCTGGAGACCGGGCCGAAAGCTCCTCCATCGCACACAACCCGGAACTTGTACTCGCCCACGATAATCCCAGCATATTTGAAAGAAAATTCAGACAGATATACTGCGCTGCTTTCGAATTCACATCCAGACTCGGAAACAGAAAGCGTATCATCCACTTCATCCGAGCCGCAAGCCCTGCTACAAGCCCCGAGTTCTCCGCAATCTTCAGGATTCCCATCCACATCGCAGTAATCCCTGCCATCGAAATACAGAGATTCACTCCTTCCCCCGCACACGAAACCAATGCTTTCGAAACCCCATCCATATTCCCGGTCAATATCCCATACACAATCCCAATTACGATCATCCCACCCCAGAGATACGCCATACCCTTACCCCTTAGCCCGCTGCCATCACTCTATTCTATGCCTGCACACCTGCACCTAATCCCACAAAACATTCTTCACTTATATTAAATTTTCAATCTCTGTATTCACATATCAAAAAAGAGAACCAGACATGCCATATCTGATTCCCTCTTAATTCTTACCATTATTCCTACCCCACAAAACATTCTTCACTTATATTAAATTTTCAATCTCTGTATTCACATACAAAAAAGGAAATCAGACATATCATATCTGATTCCCTCTTAATTCTTATCATTATTCCTGCCCCACACAGGACAGCCTTCCCCCTTCTATCAACCACGAATTCACCAATTCTATGAAAAAGCCCAGGGGTGTGCAGAGGGGACGGGCTACGTCCCCTTTGCATAAATCTTAAAAAGATATTTTTAGAAAAAGAAATTACTTTTTCATACAACTTTTTACTTAATAAAAACCTTGTCAAGATGCCAGATATCATCCACATATTCCTGAATCGTTCTGTCAGATGTAAACTTACCTGCACAAGCTGTATTCAGCATAGCCATACGAGCCCAGCCTTTTTCATCTCTGTATGCTTCTTCCACTTTCTTCTGTGCTGCTGCATAAGAACGGAAATCAGCAAGGATGAAGTACTGGTCAGCTCTCTCTCCACCGTTCTGATTCAGAAGAGAATTGTACAGGTCACGGAACAGTTCTGTATCAGAAGAGAATGTTCCATTAACAAGCTCTGTCAGTACCTGACGGATTTCATCATCTGTGTTGTAGATGACTCTCGGATCATATCCACCATTGTTTTCATAGTTGATAACTTCATCAGCACTCATACCAAAGATAAATGCATTTTCTTTACCAACTTCATCAACAATCTCAACGTTCGCACCATCCATAGTTCCCAGCGTCGGTGCACCATTCAGCATAAACTTCATGTTACCTGTACCGGAAGCCTCTTTACTTGCAGTAGAGATCTGCTCAGAAACATCAGCTGCTGCAAAGATCATCTCAGCATTGGATACACGATAGTTCTCAATGAATACAACTTTCAGTTTGCCTTCAATAGAAGCATCATTGTTTACAACATCTGCAACAGAGTTGATCAGTTTGATAATCTTTTTAGCGCGTGCATAGCCTGCAGATGCTTTTGCACCAAAGATAAATGTTCTTGGATAGAAATCCATTTCCGGATGTTTCTTGATCTGGTCATACAGATAGATTACATGCAGGATGTTCAGAAGCTGGCGTTTGTACTCATGAAGTCTCTTAACCTGAACGTCGAAGATAGAACGTGGATTTACTTCTACTCCATTGTGCTCAAGGATGTATTTAGCCAGACGAACTTTGTTCTGGTATTTGATATTCATGAATTCCTGCTGTGCTTTTTCATCATCAACATAAACTTTCAGTTTGCTGATCTGAGACAGATCCGTGATCCATTCCGGTCCGATATGATCTGTTACCCAGTCTGCAAGAAGCTGATTTCCGTGAAGCAGGAAACGTCTCTGAGTGATACCGTTTGTCTTGTTGTTGAATTTCTCCGGCATCATTTCGTAGAAATCTTTCAGTTCCTGTTTCTTAAGGATTTCTGTATGAAGTTTTGCAACACCATTTACAGAGTAACCTGCAACGATTGCAAGGTGAGCCATTTTTACCTGTCCATCATAGAGAATTGCCATCTTCTTGATCTTGTCATAGTTTCCAGGATATTTTGCCTGAATGTCAAGAATGAAACGACGGTTGATCTCTTCGATGATCTGATATACACGTGGAAGAAGTCTGGAGAACAGCTCAACCGGCCATTTCTCAAGTGCTTCTGCCATGATGGTATGATTGGTATAAGCAACACATTTGGTTGTTACAGACCATGCATCATCCCAGCCAAGTCCCTCTTCATCCATAAGGATACGCATAAGTTCTGCTACTGCTACAGTCGGATGAGTATCATTCATCTGGAAAGTAACTTTTTCGTGCAGTTTCATGATATCTTTGTGGTTCTTCTTATATTTGGCAATAGCAGCCTGGAGACTTGCTGATACAAAGAAGTACTGCTGTTTCAGACGCAGCTCTTTACCTGCCATATGGTTGTCGTTCGGATAAAGAACTTCTACGATATTGCGGGCAAGGTTTTCCTGTTCAACTGCTTTCTTATAATCACCTTTATCAAAGGAATCAAGCTCAAAGTCTACGATTGGCTCTGCATCCCAGATTCTTAAGGTATTTACGATCTTGTTATTATATCCTACGATCGGCATATCAAACGGAACAGCTTTTACTGCCTGATATCCCTTGTGTACGAATTTGTTGGATCCTGTTGCCGGATCATATTCCACATCAACATATCCGCCAAAATGAACTTCTTTTGCATATTCCGGGCGGCGAAGTTCGAATGGATATCCGTCTTTGAGCCAGTTATCCGGCACTTCTACCTGATATCCGTCCTTAATCTGCTGTTTGAACATACCATAGCGATAACGGATACCACATCCATATGCGCTGTAATTCAGAGTCGCAAGAGAATCCAGGAAACATGCTGCAAGACGTCCCAGACCACCATTACCAAGTGCCGGATCCGGTTCCTGATCCTCAATTACATTAAGGTCAAGTCCCAGTTCATCCAGTGCTTCTTTGACTTCCTTATATGCAGTCAGGTTGATCAGGTTGTTTCCAAGTGCACGACCCATCAGGAATTCCATGGACATATAGTATACAATCTTCGGATCCTGCTCTTTGTATGCATTCTGTGTTTCCAGCCAGTTATCAATGATAACGTCCTTTACAGTGTAGCATACCGCCTGAAAAATCTGTTCCTGTGTAGCTTCTTCGAGTTTTTTACGATAAAGGAATTTAACGTTTTCCTTTACGCTCTCTTTGAAAGCTTCTTTTTTGAACTGCTTGTCGATCATCGCGTTTCCTCCTTAATCGCACAGCAATGGCTGTGCATCTTTAATTACCCCAATTTTTGCAAATCATGCCCGGTAAATTACCGGGCATGAGCTTCTTACATTTTTGCAACACCAAGAACAACTGGCTCTTTGTTAATATTCCATTCTTTTACATAGCCATCGGTTGTGCCCAGAGTCATATCCTCTGCCAGTACTTCAGACATGATTTCTTCTTTGTGGTTCTTCATGAGTTCCAGAATCTTGTCATTGTCCTTTGCATAAATATGGATCTTGTCCATAACTTCAAATCCAGCTTCTTTTCTCATTGTCTGTACTTTGCTGACAATCTCGCGGACGAATCCTTCTTCGATCAGCTCTGGTGTCAGATTTGTATCAAGAACTACAGAAATATCACCGTCTGCTTCTGTTACATAACCTTCTGTCTGCGCGGTCTCGATCAATAAGTCTTCCTCAGAAAGTTCTACCTTGTTTCCATTGATATCCAGTGTCAGAAGACCTGTGGATCTCAGCTCATTCATTGCCTCTGTTCCGTTGATCTCAGCGAGTGCTGTACGGATACCGTTCAGAAGTTTACCGTATTTCGGTCCTACTGTACGAAGCTGTGGCTTGAAGCTGTAGGAAATGAAGGATTCTACGTCATTTGCAAATTTTACTTCTTTTACATTCAGCTCATCTGCAATGATATCTGTATAAAACTGTCCCATTTCCTTTTCGGCTTTGACATACATCGTGCCGATTGGCTGACGGTTCTTGATATTTGCAGTATTTCTTGCTGCACGTCCAAGAACAACGATCTTGAGAAGTTCTTCCATATCGTCTTCCAGCTCTTTGTTGATCCATGCTTCTTCGACTTTCGGGAAGTCACAGAGATGAATACTCTCGATTGCGTCTTTGTCAACGCTTCTTACAAGGTTCTGATAGATTTCTTCTGTCATGAACGGAATCATCGGAGCTGCTGCTTTGGAAATTGTTACCAGAGCAGTGTACAGAGTCATGTAAGCATTAATCTTATCCTGCTCCATACCTTTAGCCCAGAAACGCTCACGGCTTCTTCTTACATACCAGTTACTCATCTCATCTACAAATTCCTGAAGAGCTCTTGCACTTTCCGGAATCTTATAGTTTGCAAGGCAGTCATCGACAGTCTTCACTACAGAATTCAGCTTGCTTAACAGCCACTTATCCATAACCGGAAGATTGTCATAATCTAAAGTATATTTTGTCGGGTCGAAATTGTCAATATTTGCATAAAGAACAAAGAATGCGTAAGTATTCCACAGCGTACCCATGAATTTACGCTGTCCTTCCTGAACAGCTTTGCCATGGAAACGGTTCGGCAGCCACGGAGCACTGTTGATGTAGAAATACCAACGGATCGCATCTGCACCATATTTCTCAAGTGCATCAAACGGATCGACTGCATTTCCTTTGGACTTACTCATCTTCTGTCCATTCTCATCCTGCACATGTCCAAGAACGATAACGTTCTTATATGGAGCCTGGTTGAACAGGATCGTGGACTCAGCAAGCAGAGAATAGAACCATCCTCTTGTCTGGTCAACAGCTTCAGAGATAAAGTCTGCCGGGAACTGTTTTTCGAAAAGTTCTTTATTTTCAAATGGATAATGATGCTGTGCAAAAGGCATTGCTCCTGAGTCAAACCAACAGTCAATAACCTCTGGTACACGGTGCATGGTTCCGCCACATTCCGGGCATTTCAATGTGATCTCATCGATGTATGGACGATGAAGCTCTACTGTCTTCGCTTTTTCGTCACCGCTCATCTCAAACAGCTCCTGACGGCTTCCAATGGAATGCATATGGCCGCACTCACACTGCCAGATATTGAGTGGTGTTCCCCAGTAACGGTTTCTGGAAATGCCCCAGTCCTGAACGTTTTCCAGCCAGTCACCAAAACGGCCTTTACCGATACTCTCCGGAATCCAGTTGATAGTATTGTTGTTGCGGATCAGATCATCCTTAACTGCTGTCATCTTAATGAACCAGGACTCACGTGCATAGTAGATCAGTGGTGTATCGCATCTCCAGCAGTGCGGATAATCATGCTCAAATTTCGGAGCATCAAAAAGTTTGCCTTCTTTGTCCAGATCCTGCAGTACAAGCGGATCAGCTTTCTTAACGAAAACGCCTGCATATGGAGTTTCTGCTGTCATATCACCTTTGCCGTCTACAAACTGTACGAACGGAAGGTCATAATCACGGCCTACACGACTGTCGTCTTCACCAAATGCCGGTGCAATATGAACGATACCGGTACCATCACTCATAGTTACATAGTTATCTGCTGTAACAAAATGTGCTTTCTTTTTCTGTTTGGCAGCTGCCTCTCCTGCACACGCGAAGAGCGGCTCATATTCTTTGTATTCCAGATCTTTACCAACATATTTCTCAAGAACTTCGTATGCCGGTGTCTCTTCAGAACCAAGTTTGCCAAGAACTTTGTCAAGCAGCGCTTCTGCCATATAGTAAGTATAGCCGTCTGCTGCTTTTACTTTGCAGTAAGTCTCTGTCGGGTTTACGCAGAGTGCAACGTTGGATGGCAGTGTCCACGGTGTTGTGGTCCATGCCAGGAAGTATGCATCTTCTCCGACAACTTTGAAACGAACGATTGCAGAACGCTCTTTAACAGTCTTGTATCCCTGAGATACTTCCTGTGCGGAAAGCGGAGTTCCACAACGAGGGCAGTAAGGAACGATCTTGAATCCCTTATACAGAAGCTTCTTGTTCCAGATTTCTTTCAGTGCCCACCATTCAGACTCAATATAATCATCATGATAGGTAACATATGGATTCTCCATATCAGCCCAGAAACCAACAGTTGAGGAAAAGTCTTCCCACATTCCTTTGTATTTCCAGACACTTTCTTTACACTGCTGGATGAATGGCTCCATACCGTATTCTTCAATCTGTTCTTTGCCATCCAGACCAAGTTTCTTCTCTACTTCCAGTTCTACCGGAAGTCCGTGGGTATCCCATCCAGCTTTACGAGGCACCATATACCCTTTCATAGTACGGTATCTCGGAATCATATCTTTGATAACACGTGTCAGTACGTGACCGATATGCGGTTTGCCGTTTGCAGTCGGCGGTCCATCATAAAACATATAAGTAGGATCGTCTTTACGATCTTCCATACTTTTTTCAAAAATATGATTTTCTTTCCAGAATTTTTCTACCTGTTTTTCACGATCTACGAAATTCAGGTTCGTATCTACTTTCTGATACACAACAGATTCCTCCTTTAAATTCTCTAGGGAATAATAATCGCTCGCGGAGCGTTTTATGTAACAGGATATTATCCTGTTACATAAAAAAAACTTCCGTCCTGTAAAAGGACGAAAGCAATTTTCACATTCGCACCACCTGTTACATTGTACGGGCCGGTAGTAATAAAACGCCGATACATGTTCCCTTTAACGGCGGAAACACCGTCTTCCCTTACTGATATGCTTCATATTTCAGGAAAGAAACTCCGGAGTGATCTTCCATCGAAACGACTCTCACCAGGCTTCCACCTTTTCCCGGCTCTCTGCAGATTTTATTCCGATTTACTGTCTCCATCAAAGTTTTTAGTTATATCTATTTGTGCTGTTTTATTATAAGGTTATATTTTTCCATATGTCAAGGTCTTTTTGCCAGAATTACAAGGTTTTATGGGGATTTTGCGTCGTTTTAACCCTTGTATGAGAAAAATGATTACAGTATAATTGTAAAGAATGATATACTGTAGGAAAACAACATTACTGTTCACTCCATTCACGCTAACAAATCTTATTCAGAAAGGTATTTACATGAATATACGAAAGAAACACTTTTTACGGCGTGTTCTGACCGGTGTCCTCTGTTCTGCTGTACTCATTACCCAGGCAGTTCCGGTATTCGCCACAGACGAATATGGTGCGCCTCTGGTAACGGCCACACCGACACCTGATCCGCATACCGCCTACTATACGCAGCCCGCAGACACAGATTCCATCAAAGGCTGGGCACAGGGTCCTCAGATTGAAGGTGAATCTGCTATCGTGGTAGATATGCTTACCGGAGCAGTCCTTTATTCTAAAAATGCAGATAAAGCACAATATCCTGCAAGCATTACCAAGATCATGACCACACTCCTCGGATCCGAAAACCTGAATCCAAGTGAAAAATTTACCATGTCCGAATCTGCTGCTTACGGAATCTCTGATTCCAACAGTTCCAGTATTTACGCTGACACTGGTGAAGAATTCACGATCGAGCAGGCACTGATGGCTGTCATGCTCCAGTCTGCCAATGAAATGACCCTGGCAATTGCCGAACTGACTTCCGGCTCCACCAAGAAATTTGTCGAGCAGATGAACCTCAAAGCACGACAGCTCGGATGTACCAATACACATTTTAATAACCCGAACGGTCTTCCGGATGAACTTCATTATACGACTGCTTCTGACATGGCCAAGATTGCCCGGGCAGCCTGGTTCAACCCGACATTCCGTAAATTTGCCTCGGCTCTTTATTACGAGATTCCACCTACCAACAAATTCGCAGAGACCCGTTATCTTCTGAACCATCACAAAATGATGAAAAGTCAGGCTTATGCATATGACGGAGTTCTGGGTGGCAAGACCGGTTATACAGAGGCAGCCGGCAATACACTTGTCACTTACGCCCGAAAGAACAACACATATCTGGTTACCGTTGTTCTGCAGTCCGTAAATGGGGCCTACGCAGACACCGCTGCCCTCCTGGATTATGGATTCAACAACTTTACCAGAACGGCTGCAACAGATCTGCCCCGTAAGATTACACGCAAATGTCTCCCCGCCGAGAAATATATCCTGAAAGATTATAAGGAAGATACACTCTTCGAAGCCAGACGTACCGCTGGTGTATCCCTTCCGGCAGGAGTCAAGCTCAGTTCTTTAAAGAAAACATACTCCATAACAAAAAATCCGGCAGGTCTTCCCCTTATGACCGTCACTTATACTTACAACGATCATCCGGTTGGAACTGCCAGATATTATCAGACACGGCTTCTGTCAGACCAGCTTCTCTGACTGTCGTTTCGCCTGTCTCTTCTTGCGGAGGGAATCCCTTTTTTGCCGGATTTCTTCCGCATTTTTTTCTTCGATTCTTTTTAATGTCTTGATTGCATAATACGCATCTTCATCAGTATGCCGGATTCGAACTTTTCCCTTGATATATCCATGCTTCTGGCAAAACGATACACTCTCATATGCTCTGGAATTATTCATAAACCAGCGG
Organism: uncultured Blautia sp.; assembly: GCA_934378195.1. Lineage (GTDB taxonomy): Bacteria > Bacillota > Clostridia > Lachnospirales > Lachnospiraceae > Blautia_A. The sequence continues at coordinate 15,026 of CAKRPO010000003.1, read as the reverse complement.
ATCTTACGCTTCGCCGGCATGTGACATACCGGACATCGGGTACTCGCCACCTCACGGTCTTTCATTACCTTTTCTTTGTCAGCAAACTCGCGCGATACATACTGGTCATATGTCGGATAGGAGAGAAAAATTTCTTCCTTCCTGCTCTTCGGATTCTGATAAACATCAATCGATGAATTGACCTGAACAGAAACAGGATCAAGCGTCCTGAAAATCTCGCCGGTATAACGGGCATCTGTCAATGCACGGTGAAAATCCTGTGACTTCGGAATTCCCATCTGGTCAATGGCAAACTCCAGACTTCTGCGTCCCCCGGCTTCCTCATGGCAGATACCATAAATTTTCTGCACATCATAATACGTCACCGGACCCGGAAGCAGAGAAAGCATTCCATAATATTTCATATTCCGCTGCAGTTCCATTACATCCTGATTTCCCCAGGTACAGAAAACATATTTTTCTCCACACCATTCAAGGAACTCACGAACTGCCTGTTCAAAAAAATCACCATCTGCCAGATCTTTATAATCCACATGGATCACTTCGTGTATGCTGTCATGAATCCAGTTATATACCTGTGGCTTCACAAGTCTCTGAAAAACATCCACAACTTCTCTCTGCTCATTCATCTTCACGGCACCGATCTCGATGATCTCAAAAGGCAGACGACTGTTGGAATATTTTTTTCCACCGGGGCTCTGATTCCACTCCAGGTCAAAAACAATATAATTCATACAGTATTTCCTTCTTTATAATTTAAACAATTACTTTTGTTTTACTCTGTTGTTTAGTATAACAGACAGTACCTTTTCTTTCAACAAAAGCAGAAAAAGACCGATACAAATCTCTGTACCGGCCTTTTCTGCTTATAATATTTATATTTTTACGGAAACAAGTCCCGCAAGAAAACTATTTTAATAACAGTTAATTAAAGAATCCAAAAAACTGGTCATATGCTGTTCCGTCAGCCTGCTGATTTTCAAAATCCTGAAAAAGACTGTCTGTACTCTGGTCTTCCTGATCCTGTGAATCTTCTGCCTGATCATCATCCTTGGAAGCATCTTTAGAATCTTTGGAATCATCATTTGTATTCTCACCAAGTGTTACAGTAACAGTTTTTTCTTTATAGGAATCACCATTTGCTACTTCCAGAGTTACATCTACTTCTTCGCCTGGTTCATAATACTCAAGACGGCTTACCAGTTCATCAATGCTGCGTACTCTCTTACCATCAAATTCTGTGATGATAGATTTTGCTTTGATTCCGGCATCATCTGCTGCTCCGCCCTCGGTTACTTCTGAAACAAGGACACCTTCCGGAACTCCATAATACTGGGAAGCTTCATCGCTTACTGTCATACCTGTAATACCAAGTACACCATGATTATCTACTTTATCTCTAGGAGTCTCATTCATAAGCTGCTCCAGAGTATCTGTTACATCTGAGATTGCGATTGCATAACCCATACCTTCAACTTCTGTGGAGGCAAGTTTTGCGGAGTTGATACCGACAACCTCTCCATCCATGTTCAGAAGAGCGCCACCACTGTTACCAGGATTGATTGCTGCATCTGTCTGAATCAGATTTGTTGCATCAGAATCTTCATCCTGCTCGATACCCTCATCATTCATTTTGCGGTTCTTTGCACTGACGATACCGGTTGTTACAGACTGTCCGTATCCAAGAGCGTTACCAATGGCAACAACCTGCTCACCGACTTTCAAATCGTCAGAGCTTCCGATCGTAGCTACTGCGATCTGATCCATCGTATCATCAGAAATATCAGAAAGAGGTACCGAAACCACTGCAAGGTCTTTGTCTTCATCATATCCGTTTACTGTTGCCGCATAAGTCTCGCCATCGATGCAGGTAACAGATACAGTATCTGCTCCACTTACTACATGATAGTTGGTAGCGATCAGCAGATTGTCATCATTCTTGCCAACAATAATACCGGAACCGCTTCCCTCAACTTCCTGCTGAGTAGTATATCCCTGACTTCCGCCGAATCCATAATATCCAAGATAGTTCTGTACATCCTGAACAGATTTTGTTGTGATGGATACAACGGATTTCATTCCTTCTGCTGCGATATCAGAGACGTCCAGGCTTCCCTTTGTCTTTGACTCAGAATCATCTTTGCTTTCTTCTTTGTCATCTGATTTCTTATCGGAACTCTTTTTCTTTGATTTTGTCTGAAGAAGTGTTGTATTTTCTTTATTGGATGCTGCTTCTACTGTACTGCTGTTCCATCCGGTCAGTGTATTGATTCCCTCAAAAGAACCAGCTGCAAGCCCTCCGGCGAGCACTGCACAAAGAGCAATACCTGCTGCTTTCTTTACTTTTTTTCTCATTTTTTCTTTTGGATCGTTGTCGTTGTTCATATTGTTATTCATATCATTATTCATCATTACATTGTTATTTTTATCGCTCATCAAAATCCCCTCCTTAGGATCATTACTGTTCACTTTCTAAAACATATCCCGTGAATAGCTATCTCTGTTTCTGTTTTCCTTTTATGCTTAAGAGTATAAGAATGATTTGTGTTTACTTTGTGGGAAAAATGTGATGAAAGTGTTAATTCTGGAAAAAAGGGCCGCCTCTGCTTTTACAGAAGCGACCCTCTATATGATCAGAACACTCTTTTATTATACATGTAGGTCCTGCTTTATGCAACGCCCTTCTCTTCCAGCCAGTCAAGAAGAACCAGTTTACCCTGTTTCTTTCTTCTTGCCATATGACTGAACTGAAGAATCGTTAAGATGGTGAAAATGATCGTCAGCCCGATCAGAACGATGACTGCCTGTCGAATACTTTCTCCTCCGCAGATCGTGCTGCGGAATGCGTTTACTGTATAGGTAAACGGCAGATAATAATGAATCTTCGCTACAAAGGACGGTGAAATTTCCACCGGATAAGTTCCTGCAGATCCTGCAAGCTGAACAACCATGAAGATCAGCATCAGGAAGCTTCCTACTTTGCCAAATGTAATATTGAAGAAGTACATAATGGATGTAAAACATGCGCCTGTCAATGCTGCAAACAGAATTGTCTTCGACATTTCCACCGGAGTAAATCCGTCAAATACATGAAGCAGAAGGATCAGAAGCACACCCTGAAGGATTGCTACCGGATACAGTACAGAAGCTTTACTTGCCCACCATGCAAATCCGGATTTCAGTTTTCCTTTGTATTCAGTCAGAGGATACATCAGGCAGAATGCCAGGCATCCAACCCAGAGACCTACAGACATCATATATGGTGCCATCGCATGACCATTGTTTTCTACAGTTGTGATCTTTGTTTCTTCGTCTGTGATCGGTGTTGCAAACATGCTGACTGTATCATCAGATGCTTTTGTTTCTTTTACTTCTTTTGCACCGTCATTCAGACTCGTTGCAAGTGTACTGGAACCATCTTCCAGTTTTGTAATTCCATCTCCAAGTTCTTTGGATCCGTCATAAAGCTTCGATGAACCGTCCTGGATCTGTCCGGCTCCGTCTGCAAGCTGATCAGCCCCACTGTTCAGTTTACTGTTATTGGAAACCAGCTTCTGTGTTCCGGCATGAAGTGTCTGAGTACCGGAAGCAAGCTGTTCTGCTCCATCTGCAAGTGTCTTTGCTCCATCCGCAAGCTGCTGTGTTCCACTTGTCAGTGCTTTGTTATTACCGGCAAGGGTAGCAACGCCATCTGTATATGTCTTCAGTCCGTTTCCAAGAGTTGTTACGCCGGATGCAAGGGTCTTGCCACCTGCATTCAGCTGACTGATACCGGATGTCACACTGCTTCCTGCTGCTTTCAGACTTGCAGCCCCTGCTGTCAGCGTCTTGTCATTTGCTGTCAGAGTTTCAAAGCCATCATTTAACGCTTTGACACCGGCTGCTGCCTTCGGGAAATCTTTAGTTCCTGCTTCCAGAGTATCTAATGCCGAAGAAACACTTGCTGCTCCTGCATTGACTTTCTTCGCACCGGCATAAAGCTGGTTTACTGCTGTAGTCACTGTATTGATCGGGTCAGATGGTACTTCCGGAATAGAAGCAACTCCTGCTGCCATCTGTTTTGCACCGGCACTCATCTGAGAAGCACCATTGCTCATATCAGAAGATTTTGTTTTTAATGTATCTGCGCCACTGCTCAGTCCGGCTGCTGCCTGATTCAGCTGTGTAGCAGTATTATTCAGAGATGCCTGTGCAGATGACAGCTGTTCGGAAACTGCACTGACAACTGCCTGCGCCTGTCCTGTATAAGTATCTGCACTGATTCCGTCTACGCCACTTACGCCTGCATCTGCCTGTGTAAGAGAACCGATCACTGCACTCAGGCTTTCTGCAGAGATCATTCCATTCTCGTCTGCCTGTCCCTGTAATGCACTCAATGCTGCAGATGCATTTGCGATCGTTGCATTGGCTGCTGCCGTCTGGTCATTGGCTGCCTGCACCTGTGCATTTGCTGCACCGATCTGATTATTTGCATCCTGTGCACACTGCTGGACGATTCCCGTCATACTGTTTGCCGCATTCGCTACCGGCTGTGTTGCACTCTGCAGGCTGGATGCAGCCTGAGAGATTCCGACACTGACTGTACTGATCGTATCAGCCGCACTTGTCATTCCTGCAGCTGCCTGATTCATTCCATCAGCAGCACTTGTCATTCCGCTGCCTGCATTCTCCATTCCGGTCTTCGCTGTATTCAGCCCGGCTGCAAGCTGTTTGATGCTGTCTGCAGTTGTACTTTCTGCCAATGTTCCCAACTGTGTCGCAAGCTGTCCAAGTCCGTTTTCCAGCTGCTGTGTTCCGCTTGTCAGAGAGTTGTTTCCATCAGAAACAGATGCATTCAACTGGGAAATACCAGAAGAAACCTGACCCAGATTTTCCAGTGCAGATAACTGCTGTGCTCCTGCTGCAAGCTGTTCTGATCCTGCCACATACTTTGTCACACCATCTGCCAGTGTATTTGCTCCGCTGACATACTGTGTAGTTCCACTTTTTAAAGTATCCAGACCTGTCTCCAGGCTCTGTGCTCCGGATACCAGACTATTGACACCAGAGGTAATCTGTGCAGAGTTGGCATTCAGTGCAGCCACTCCGTCTGTATAGCTCTTCACACCATCATTTAACGTATTGACTCCACTTGTCAGTGTCGGTACTTTATCCGTAAGTGTACCTACACCTTCATCAAGCTGTGCAGCTCCACTGTCTACCTGGGATACACCGTCGGTGTACTCTTTCAGTCCTTCTGTCAGTGTCTCTGCACCACTTTTGAAAGTCAGCGTGCTGTCTGCAAGTTTTTTCAAATTGGTTGTGATTGTTTTGTTTCCATCAGAAGCACTTGTCAGACCATCTTTGATCTCTGCAGATCCGTCTGCAGCTTCCTGCATACCGTCTCCTACGGTACCAATCTGGTCAAAAACTGTCTGTGTATAGGTTTCTGTTACTTTGGAAGCAACTGCCTCACGAATCTTTGATAAAGCAGTTTCGCTCATCTTGGATGCGATGTAGTTCGTTCCCGGGTTTGTCTCGTATTTCAGTTCCATTTTCTTCGGATTATCATCCATCAGTGTCGATGCATCAGAAGAAAAATCTTCCGGAATCGTGATTACCATATAGTAGGTTCCGTTTTTCAGTCCCTGTTCTGCCTCTTCACTGTCTACAAAATGGAAATCCAGTGAATCGTTATCTTTCAGTTCATCTACCATATCCGAACCGATACTCAACGTCTTTCCATTATATTCTACTGATTTGTCATTGTTGACTACTGCTACCGGGAGTTTATCGAGATTTCCATATGGATCCCACATGGATTTCAGGAACAGTCCCGCATAGATCACCGGAATAACAATGATTGCCATCACGACAATGATCAGGATCTTATTATTCCATAAGCTTTTCCACTCATTTTTGATCATAATTGTGCCCCTTTCTTTCTAGTAAAAGTCTTTAGCTCTATTAATCAACATTATGTTGCTTTTCTTTGCAAACCGTATTATACTAGACACAGGAAATAGTTACAACCGACAAACACTTTTCTTTTTGTGTATTAATAGACACATCATAAATATTTGTCTATTAGATGTCAAAAATTGACATTTTACATAAAACCTGTTTGTTTTTGGCAAAAAGATTGGGGGATTTTTACATGGCAGAAAAAATGGACCGCCGCGTCCGCAAAACGAAAGCACAGCTCCGGGAAGGACTTGCCCGGCTCATGCAACAGAAAAGTATCAAAGAAATTTCCGTAAAAGAACTGGTAGATGAGGTCGATATCAACCGTTCTACCTTCTATTTACATTATACAGACATCTATCAGATGCTGCAGAAGATTGAAGAAGATGCAATGCAGAACATTACAGAAGTTATGAAAAAATATCCGATCAACTCGGACAATCCGGACACAGTACTGCAATTTATTGTCCAGTTCTTCTCAATCATGGACAATGACAGGGATCTCTGTCTGGCTCTTCTGGGACCACACGGTGATATGGCCTTTGTGGAACAGATTGAAAATCTTCTGGCAGAAACTTTTTTGAAGCAGCTTCCGGACAGATTTCCAAAGAATGATCCGAATATCAAGTATCCTTATGCATTTATCCTGAACGGCTGTGTGGGACTGATTCGCACCTGGCTCTCCTGCCCAACAAATGAATCTCCCGAACAGGTCGCAAGACTGATATACCGCCTGATCGAAGATACCACTCAGGGATACCTGAATATGCAGAAGTAATTTTAGAAAAAGAACCCTGCGGATTCTTACAGAGATTTTAAAAGTTTCTCTGTCTGAATCTGCAGGGTTCTTTTTATGTAATCTTAGTTATGCCATGCCAGACGTTTGACATCTGCGTGAACATCACCAGTCATCCAGTCAACATCATTGGTGATCCAGTCCATGATTCCAAGCTGACGCATTTCCCATTCAACGGTCTGCTCTCTGGATTCAACAGTTTCTTCTACTTCCATCGTAGTATCAATCTCATCATAGCCGAAAATATAACCGCCGGCACACCAGATACTGAAGTTGCTGTCCGGACCCGGATCTACGGTATCACCTCTCTGTGCGATCAGTCCGTCATGACGTCTCTTATATTCCTCTTCGCATCCTGCTTTCAGTTTTGTCATAAACATTCTGTGACGGATCAGTTCTTTATTTTCTCTTACAACGCCAAAATTATGGTACATCAGTCGCATATCTTCACCCGGTGTAGAAATCCAGTCAAACGTATCATCAATCTTTGCAATAATCGCATCTTTTGCTGCAGCTTCCTCAGTGCTTAACTTCGCGCCATCTTCGTTTTCATAATATCCAAAAATCATATCTTCTGCATTCCAGATACTGAAGTTCTTTACTTTATTGCGATCCAGAAATGCTGTCAGTTCCGGCCAGATCTCACCAAGTTTTTTGCGGTAATCATTCATCCTGCCAGCTTTTACTTTCATTGCAAATGCATGTCTTTCCATAATAAGAAGCCTCCTGTCATATGTGCTTGCACCAGGCTTTCCACCTGGATTTTTCAAGTCGAATATTCTGATACTGATTTTACCACATCTGCATTCGTAATACAATTTGATTCACAGTAAAATATTACCTGTGAAATCTTTTCGGAAATTCTTTTATTCATGAAACAGGATCTGTGAAAAATACCGTACCATTCCATCATCTGTCCAGCAAAGCATGCCTGCTGCATCTGCCATCTTCTGTGCATCCACGCAGTATGCAGACATACAGGAATTATGTTTGTACGGTCCCGCACTCATGATCAGGATATCTGTTTTGCCCTCTGCTTTCATTTTCTCAGCAAGTTCTTCTGTCATTTTGTTCTGCAGAAGCTTGTCTTTTTTGTACTGCGCAGAATCATGCATATCTTCCTGCATGGTCTGCAGCACCAGAGTCTTCTCATACTGCAGTGCACGCTGCTTCATCTCTTCTGCTGTGCCACTCTCCGGTGGACAGGCCGGATTTACATTATAACAGCCACATAAATTTTCTTCACAAAACATCCGATATTCCGGCACAAAAACAAGCTCTTTTGTATCCATAACGGCAGCTCCCGAAAATCCCAGGAAAATTGCCTCTTTCACCAGATCCATATTAAAATCTCCCTTCTGTTGTTATTCATAGTCTTCTATTATACACATCAAATAATTTCCTTCTATTATAATGCCACAAAGTGAATTTTGTTGCAATCTTTCAAAGACATGTTATGATTAGCATAAAATACAATTTTACCAGAAAGGACTGCCCATGTACCGTATTTTTATTGTAGAAGATGATGAGATCATCGCAAACCTTCTGAAAAAGAATCTCTGTTCCTGGGGATATGATGTTTCCTGCGCAGAGGATTTTTCCAACATCATACAGGAATTTGCTCATAGAGATCCGCAGCTTGTCCTGCTGGATCTGAAACTGCCTTTTTATAACGGTTTTCACTGGTGTGAGGAGATTCGCAGGATTTCCCAGGTACCGATCATCTTTATTTCTTCTGCATCTGACAATATGAATATGGTCATGGCAATGAGCCGTGGTGCAGACGATTTTATTGCAAAACCATTTGATCTGGATGTGCTGACAGCCAAGATTCAGGCAATCCTGCGCCGAACCTATTCTTTCGGAACTCCCGGAAACGTCCTTGAACATAAGGGTGCTGTCCTGAATCCTTCCCGCTGTACCCTGACCTGGAACGGCCATGATATTGACCTTACGAAAAACGAACTCCGCATTCTGGAGATACTTCTGGAACATGCCGGAAAAGCTGTCTCCAGAGATGCGATCATGACAAAACTCTGGGAAAGCGATAGCTTTGTGGATGACAATACACTGACCGTGAATATTACCCGCCTGCGCAAAAAACTGGAAGGTGAAGGTCTGAAAGACTTTATCATTACCAAAAAAGGACTTGGCTACATGGTATGATATGTGATCTGAAATCCCTCATACAAAGGACTGTTTTATGAAATTATTTCTGGATTATCTGAACAAAATAAAACTACAAATCTTACTGATGCTTTTTCCGACGATACTTACAGGAATCATCTTCCTTCTGTATCAGCTTCCACTGGAACCCATTCTGTACATTGCGGTCCTCTGGATTCTGACCGGGCTTGGTGCGTATGCTTTCGGCTTTCATAACTACCAGAAGAACATTCGTAATCTTCAGATTATCTCTGCAGCACCGGATATTAATCTGTCCCGTATGGATGCTCCTTCCAACGAAGCCGACGCTCTTCAGCAGGAAATCATGCACAGCCTGAACCGCATGCGAATAGATGCTGAAACTGCTAACCAGAAGACACTGGAAGAAATGACTGATTATTACACGATGTGGGCTCACCAGATCAAGACACCAATTTTTGCTCTGCGTTTGCTCCTTCAGGAAAATCCGACAGTGAATAAAGAAGCTCTCACTGAACTTTTTAAGATTGAACAGTATGTAGAAATGGTTCTGGGTTATCTGCGCACAGAAGATATGTCCTCGGATCTGAAACTTTCACGCTGTGCCCTTGATTCGATCATCCGTGAACAGATACATAAATATGCCGGAATCTTTATTTCAAAAAAACTGTCTCTGACTTATGAAGGAATTTCAGAGAATGTCCTGACCGATGAAAAATGGCTTGGTTTTGTAATTGGACAGATTTTGTCAAACGCACTCAAATACACCCGTACCGGCGGGATTCGTATTTCTTTGAAAGATGTCCCCGGTAACTCACAAAATACAGAGGATGTTTCAAACATGATAAGCCCATCTCCCGTTACACTTATAATCGAAGATACCGGAATCGGTATCCGCAAGGAAGATCTTCCACGTATCTTCGAAAAAGGCTACACCGGAGTCAACGGGCGTGAAAACAACCGTGCAACCGGAATCGGCCTATATCTCAGCAAGAAGATCATGAACCGTCTCGGGCATCGCATCTATGTAACCTCCGAAGAAGGCAAAGGAACAAAAGTATTTCTGGAATTTTCCCAGAATGACCAGACAATGTATTAAACGAAATATCCGAGCAGCTTATGGTGCTCTTCGAAACGACCTTACAGAAATGTAAGGTTTTTTCGTATATTGTAACCTGCTTCGATGGCAGAAGCCGGGAAAGATTTCTATACTTACCTTATCAATAAAAAAGAAAGGAGCACCGGTTATGGCTTTACTAGAAGTAACTAATATCAAAAAAATATACAGCACCCGTTTCGGAGGAAACAAAGTGCAGGCACTCTCCAATGTCACTTTTTCTGTAGAAGAAGGGGAATTTGTCGCGATCATGGGAGAATCCGGTTCGGGAAAAACCACATTACTCAACATTCTGGCATCTCTGGATCGTCCGACCTCTGGAGAAGTTCTCCTCGAAGGAAAAAACATCGTACACCTTACAGAAAAAGAAATCTCAGCTTTTCGAAGAAAGAATCTTGGCTTTGTTTTTCAGGACTTTAATCTGCTGGATACCTTTTCCTTAAGAGATAATATTTATCTTCCACTCGTACTTGCCGGTGAAGATTACCGGGAAATGGAACAGAAGATCCGCCCGATTGCACAGGCACTTCGCATCACCGAACTTCTGGATAAATATCCTTATGAGGTTTCCGGCGGTCAGAAGCAGCGTGCGGCAGTTGCCAGAGCACTGATCACAGACCCGAAACTGATTCTTGCCGACGAACCGACGGGAGCACTCGACTCCAAGGCAGCATCTGCACTGCTTTCCATGTTTGGCGAAATCAATGATGAAGGCCAGACAATCCTGATGGTTACACACAGTGCCCAAGCTGCCAGCCATGCATCCAGAGTCCTTTTTATCAAAGACGGAGAAGTTTTTCACCAAATTTACAAAGGCAGTAAATCACGCCAGGAAATGTACCAGATGATCGCCGATACACTTACCATACTGACGACAGGCGGTGAGTATCATGCGTAAAGGAATTTTTTCCAAACTGGCTGTTCAGAACATCCGTAATAATAAAAGCACTTACATTCCGTATATGATCACCTGTATCTTCTGTATTGCCATGATCTACATGATGGAATTTTTACGTGACTGTCCGACACTGGAGCAGGCGGTCCTCCATGCCGCAGAGGTGCGAATGATCATATCCACCGGTGAAGTTGTCGTTGTGATCTTTTGCGTGATCTTCCTGATCTACAGTAACAGCTTCCTGATGAAAAGAAGGCAAAAAGAAATCGGTCTTTACAATATTCTTGGACTGGAAAGAAATCATATCGGTATTGTACTGTTACTGGAAACGATTTTTACAACAATCCTTTCCCTCGCTGGTGGAATCGCAATCGGAATCCTTGCCAGTAAGCTGTCACTTTTACTCCTTCTAAGACTGCTTCACATTCCGGCAGTACTTGGATTTTATATTTCCACAAAGGGAATTATTACTTGTCTTCTGATGTTCGGTGCAATTTTCCTGTTAATTCTTCTTCTGAATCTCAGAAGGATTCACTTAAGCCGTCCGGTAGAACTGCTTCATGGAAACAACACGGGAGAAAAGGAGCCGAAAGCAAAATGGCTTATGGCACTGGTTGGTTTTATCTGTCTTGGTATCGGTTATTACCTTGCCATTACAACGGAATCTCCAATCAGTGCGATCTCCATTTTTCTTCTTGCCGTAATCCTTGTTATGGCAGGAACTTATCTGCTTTTTACTGCAGGAAGTATTGTGATTTTGAAGTTTCTTCGCCGCAGAAAGAGCTTTTACTACAGAACCGGAAACTTTATCAGTATTTCCGGTATGCTTTATAGAATGAAACAGAATGCCATTGGTCTGGCAAGCATCTGTATCTTAAGTACCGGCGTCCTGCTTATGATTTCTATGACAGTATCCATTTATTTCGGTATAAATGACATTATGGTAAACCGTTATCCATATGATGTCGATATTTCCATTACCAGTGTCAGTGAAGAAGAATGCCAGACTGCAATAGAAACATTTGAAAAAGCAATTTCTGACAACAAGATTCCGGTAGACAAAAAAGCCGAAGAAATTTATCTCACAATCATCAGTCGTATAGATCACGGGCAAATTCAGATTGCTGAGCCAGGTACTTTAACGGAGTCTGGTTCTGTACTGACTCTTTCTCTTCTTCGTCAATCCGAATATAAGAAACTTACCGGTACAAATCCGGCATTACAGGATGGAGAGATTCTTGCATGGGCTTCAAAAATGGCCAAAAAATCCGATTCTCTCACAGTCAATGATTCGGTCTTTACTGTAAAAAAATGGCTGGAAGATTCTCCTCTGACCTGCGGTCGTGATATCGTCTATGGAAATGCAGTATTTGTTGTCACGGATTCTGATTTTGAGAAATTCGATGAGATGCGAACAGAAATGTATAAAGATACCTCATCAGCCCCTGCCGGACAGGATCTGACCGTTCATCTTGGTCTGGATATTACAGGATCCGATGAAACAAAGATTACTTACGGCACACCAGTTCTGGAGGCAATAAAAGTTCTGAAAGATAATGGACAGCTGTCGGATAACTTCTGGATCACTTCTGGAATCCGTGCACAGGAATATGATTCCTACTATGCAGATAATGGATCACTTTTATTCATTGGAATCTTTCTTGGTTCACTTTTCCTTCTTGGAACTGCCATGATCATCTACTACAAACAGATCTCGGAAGGATACGAAGACCAGAACCGTTTTGAGATTATGCAGAAAGTAGGACTGAGCCACCGCGAAGTAAAGAGTTCGATCCGTCGTCAGATCCTGATGGTATTTTTCCTTCCGCTTCTCATGGCAATGCTTCATATTTCCATGGCGTTTCCACTGATCCGCAGGATGCTTCTGCTATTTGGCATGACAAATACAAAACTTTTTATCGGCTGTACTGCCGGTACGGTACTGATCTTTGCACTGGTATATGGCCTGATCTATCTTATGACCGCAAAATCGTATTATCATATCGTAGAACGGAGATAACAACATATAAAGCAAGCCCCTCACTTGCAGAATCTCATCTGTAAGTGAAGGGCTTATATCATTTCATAATCAATCTAATTTCAAGATCAGATATTCAGAAGGTCGCTGAATACTTTCAGTGCTCCGTCTGTCTCGTGTGCAAGAACACGTTTTGCAAGGACTTTGCCAAGCTGAACGCCTTCCTGGTCAAAACTGTTTACATTCCACAGGAATCCCTGGAACATAACTTTGTTTTCGAAGTGTGCAAGGAGTGCACCAAGGCTTGCCGGATTTACCTGCTCACCAATGATAATGCTGGACGGGCGTCCACCTTCGAAGTTCTTATTGCGGTTGTCATCAGCTTTACCACACGCAAATGCAACGATCTGAGCTGCTACGTTTGCACAGAGTTTCTGCTGGCTTGTGCTGTCCTGGATCACTACATCTGTACCCATCTGGTTGTTCTTAAATCCGATAAACTGAAGCGGTACGATGTCTGTTCCCTGATGCAGGAGCTGATAGAAGGAATGCTGTCCATTTGTTCCTGGCTCTCCGAAGATAACCGGTCCTGTCACATAGTTTACCGGCTCACCGAAACGGTTTACAGATTTTCCGTTAGATTCCATATCAAGCTGCTGTAAGTGTGCCGGGAAACGGCTCAGTGCCTGTGAATATGGAAGAACAGCTGTACTTGGATATCCAAGAATATTTCTTTCGTATACACCGATCAGTGCATCCAGCATAGCCGGGTTCTGCATAACATCTTCGTTCTTTGCAAGCTTGTCTTCTTCTGCTGCACCCTCGAGGAATTCTGCAAATACTTCCGGTCCGAATGCCAGAGATAATACAGCGCCGCCAACTGCGGATGTGGAAGAATAACGTCCACCGATATAGTCATCCATAAAGAATGCTGCAAGATAATCATCACTCTTTGCAAGAGGAGATGTCTCACTTGTAACTGCGATCATATGTTTGGAAGCATCCAGACCTGCGTTCTTCAGAGCATCTTTTACGAAGGATTCGTTTGTCAGAGTTTCAAGGGTTGTACCTGATTTGGATACCAGTACGAAAATGGAATGTGCAACATCAATAGAATTCAGAACTGCTGCTGCATCGTCCGGATCTACGTTGCTGATGAATTTTGCTTCCATTTTGAATTTGTCATTTTTCTTTGCCCAGTTTTCAAGTGCAAGATACATTGCACGAGGACCAAGGTCACTTCCGCCGATACCGATCTGAACAACAGTTGTGAATTTTTCTCCTGCTGCGTTTGTGATCTCACCTGCATGTACTTTGTTTGCAAAATCAGCAATCTTCTGCTGCTGTTCTACATAGAAAGCACGTTTGTCCACGCCGTCAGCTGTAACAGTATCACCAAGCTGTCCACGGGTAAGCTGATGAAGAACAAGACGTTTTTCACCTGTGTTGATCACTTCTCCGTTATAGAGTGCTGCATATTTCTCGGTAAGCTGTGCTTCTTTTGCCAGTTTCTTAAGAGCTTCCAGCACTTCATCATCCACCTGCTTTGCAGCATAGTTATATGCAAGACCTGCGGCCATCGGCACGCTGTAATTCTTTACACGTTCTGCACCGTTTTCTCCGGTCATAGCTTCTACAAGGTTTACTTTCTTTACATTGGAAAGCTCTTTGAATGCTTCAAGAGTGTCCAGGTTGTTCCAGGTAATCATAATAAGATTCCTCCTCTTAGAATAAATGTTCCCTCTGTTTCAGGATTCGTTTCAATCTCTTTGATTATAATATCAAACGAATGTAAATTCAAGTCTGCAAACGGAGGTGTGAATATTCTCTTTATAAAATCAGCACCTTTTTTCCTTCAAATGCAAAACCATAATGATAAATGTTTTCCTCCGGAATTCCCATTTCAAGGATTTCTTTATCATAATTCTTTTCTGCAATCTGTTTCAGTGCTGTGTTTGCAGTATCTTCCAGCGTCTTTTCCTCATCCGGATCGTGTACTTTAACAGTTCTGAATCGGTACATTACAAAACTCCTACAATGTCTTTCGACACCATAGGAGCTTTCTCTGTAATTTCTCTTTATTCTATTCCGCCTTCAGATAAATCTGATAAGCATCGTAATTCTGCTGTGGTAATGGAAGCAGGGTTCCGGC
>CAKRPO010000002.1 GCA_934378195.1 uncultured Blautia sp. | reverse complement strand
TTCAAAGAAGCCGTAGACGGTGTAGACGAATGGTTTGTCAAGGAACTTGAGAAAGGCGGATATGACGACGCACAGGAGCTGGTTGATCTCTTTACACAGGAATCTACAGATACTGTGGCTGATTACAGTGATCTTGACTGGTCGGAGGCAACCTGGAACTTTGCATGCTCCACAACGGAGACAAGTACCTGGGCAGATGGCGGACGTAAGTTTGGCGAGCTGATGGAAAAAGCAACCGGAGGCAAGATCAAAGTCAACATCTATGCGGCAGACCAGCTGACCAATGGAAACCAGTCTGAGGGAATTCAGGCGCTGATGAACGGAGACCCGGTACAGATTTCCATGCATTCCAACCTGATCTACTCAGCGTTTGACCCGAGATTTAATGTGGTATCTCTTCCGTTTATCTATGATTCCTATGATGATGCGGATGCGAAGTTCGACGGTGAAGCGGGTGAGAAGCTGAAAGAAATTCTTTCCAGCTACGGCCTGCATTGCATGGGTATTGCAGAGAACGGCTTCCGTGAGCTGACCAACAGCAAACATGAAGTTAAAACTCTGGATGACATGAAGAACCTCAAGATTCGTGTGGCAGGTTCCAATCTTCTTATGGAATGCTATAAGAGATGGGGCGCAGATGCGACGAACATGAACTGGTCCGAGACCTACACAGCCTTGCAGCAGAATACAGTAGAAGGTCAGGAAAATCCGCTGCCTGCAATCGATGCGGCAAGTGTACAGGAGGTTCAGCCATACTGTTCCATGTGGGATGCAATTTATGATTGTCTGTTCTTCTGCATCAATCAGGATCTATATGATACTCTGACACCGGAGCAGCAGGCGGTTGTAGATGAGTGTGGACAGAAAGCCGTTGAGTATGAGCGTTACATCAACCGTTCCGGTGATGAAGAGATCATGAATCGCTGGCAGTCAAAGAACGGTGTGACTATTACTAAAAAAGAAGATATGGATATCGATTCCTTCAAAGAAGCCGTAGATGGTGTAGATGAGTGGTTCGTAGAGCAGCTGAAAGATGCCGGATATGACGATGGACAGGAACTGGTAGACCTCTTTGAAAAATAGAATTTGGAAAACTTTTTTAAAAGTTTTAGATTGAAAAGCTGGTGCTTCGCAGATTGCGGGGCACCGGCTTTTATAGTATAATAAAATTAATTATGGGCTTTTGGGAAAAGGCCATACTGAAAAAAAGAAGCGAGGGGGAAGCGCTCACAGTTGCGAAGGCCGCTTTCCCCCTCGAACTCCCCCTTCAGGCCACGCAGGAGAATATGGGGAAATTTTATTGTAAAAGTATAGGAGTTTAATCAATCGATATGAATGAATTCAATCTAAGTTTTTATAAAGGGAAGAGGGTTCTGGTGACGGGACACACGGGTTTTAAGGGGTCGTGGCTCTGCCGGATTTTGTTGGATCTGGGAGCTGAGGTGACTGGTTATGCGCTGAAGGCGCCGACGGAGCCGTCGCTGTTTGCTCTTATGGGACTTGAGAAGCGGATGTGTTCAGTCATTGGAGACATTCGTGATCTGGATAAGTTAAAGGAAGTATTTAAAGAAACGCAGCCGGAGATCGTTCTGCATCTTGCGGCACAGCCAATCGTAAGAGAATCTTACAAAAATCCGGTATATACCTACGAAACGAATGTCATGGGCACGGTGAATATTCTGGAAGCTGTGAGGCAGTGCGGAAGCGTCCGTTCTTTTCTGAATGTGACCACAGACAAAGTTTACAAAAATAATGAGTGGGAATGGGGATACCGTGAAACCGATGAACTGGATGGATATGACCCGTATTCCAACAGCAAATCCTGCTCGGAACTTGTAACACACAGTTATGAGAAATCATTTCTGAAAGAGCAGAAGATTGCGGTATCAACTGCACGTGCCGGAAATGTGATCGGCGGTGGTGATTTTGCAGCAGATCGTATCATTCCGGATTGTGTTCGTGCTGTCTCCGAGGGAAAAAAGATTGCAGTTCGTAACCCACATTCAACGAGACCTTATCAGCATGTTCTGGAACCATTGGGAGCGTATCTTCTGATTGCACAGGCACAGTACGAGGATGCAGCAAAAGCTGACTCTTATAATGTCGGACCAGATGACAGAAGTTGTCTTACAACAGGCGAACTGGCAGATCTGTTTTGCAATGCCTGGGGCGAGGGGGCTGAATGGGAAAACCTCAGTCAGGGAGGCCCTCATGAGGCTAATTTCCTGAAACTGGATTGTTCACGCATACGCAGCGCGCTTGGCTGGAAACCGCGCTGGCAGGTGGAGGAAGCCGTTACCAACACTGCGAAATGGTATCAGGCGTGGCTGAACGGTGACGATATGGAAGTATATACAGACTTTCAGATAAAAGAATATTTTGGAATATAAAGTGAGGACAGAAAAGATATGAAAAAGAACAGAGAGGTTATCTGCGCTTTTATGGCGTGGGCTTTGTCAGTATGCTTTTTTCTGTGCTGTTTTATGCTGCCGGGACTGAACGAGCGGATCACCAGTCTGGGAAACAGTAATATTCTTGTGTACGGAATGTCACTGATCCTGTTTTGTGTACTTTTTACCATGGGAATGGGGCTCACATCGTTAAGTAAGGGAGAGTCGAAGAATTTTCTTGAACAGACGAAGATCAAAAAAGGTGCATTCTGTCTGATTCTGCTTCTGCAGATTCCGTTCTGGGCGGTCTGCGTGGCAGGCGAGACAGAACAGCTTGGCTCTGTGGCCTCCAAATATGGATGGCATACACAGCATCCACTGATTATAGCGCTTCTGTTTCTGGCAGAGGCTGCGATATTTTTCTGGGCATGCGAAAATGTCTATGTTCCTGAAAAAAAGGGAGAGTGGATCATCTGGTTTACCTATATAGCATTGGCTGTGCTTGTTTTTTACAGCATGTATACACCAAATATCTTTGGCAGGGGCGAACAGAGCGATGCCTATCATGGGCATGCCTATTTTAATTCTGTATACAATATTTATCAGGGAATGCCATATACACATAATGTTACCAGTATTTACGGACATTACGGGCTTTTCTTCAAAATCCCGATGAAACTGTTTCATGGTGATTTCAAGGCATTTGTTGCTATGATCGCCGGAATCGGAATGGTGGCACATATCTGTGCATTTCTGATCCTGGAACTGCTGGTCAGAAGCCGGGCATTAAGAATCCTTGGAGCACTTGCAGTTACCTTTCCGGTCCTCGGTATGCGAGGCGGATTTTACTGGCAGGTATGGCCACATCGAGTGATTTTTCCGATGTTGCTGTTTTTGTATGGCGCATGGATTCTCAAAAAGAATCGTTGCAATATACGAACAGTGATCGTCGGGTATCTGCTCTGCATGGCGGCAATACTCTGGAATACGGAGACAGGGCTGCTTCTGACAGTGGCATGGGCAGGACTTCATATTTCCCGTTTTCTGTCCGGAGAAAGATTTCGCATAAAGAAACTGTTTCTGGCAGTGCTGGTAAATGTGGCCGGTATGGCAGGAGCATTCTTTGGTTCGTATGGTTTTGTAAATCTTTATAATGTGCTGAAGCACAGTCCGGCAAATTTTCTTGAGGATTTCCTGATTCCGCTACTTTCAGATAATTATATGACAGGAGTTCTTCATCTGGACATGCCAACTGCACCGAGTGCATATATGGCTGTGGTCACACTGTTTCTGGCGGGGACAGCCATCGGTATGGCTGGCTGGTTTCAGAGAGAAAAAAGACATTGCTGGGAAAAGGACCTTGTTTTTCTGATCAGTGTAGGGTCACTTGGCTGTCTGGTTTATTATATTAATCGACCGGCGTATCATAATCTGGACTGTGTTGCGATTCCGGCAGTGATTCTCGCGGCATATTTTGGACAGAGTGGGATGGAGTTTATCGGTAAGAAAGAGTGGAGATCCTTTGAAAAGATTTCTTTCCGCCATGTGATCGGAAGCTGCGTGGGACTGATCAGTGCGACAGCTGTGCTTGCCATGGCAACAGGAACCGTTCTTCAGTTTGCACAGAACAGCAAGATCAAAGAAAATTATCATAATATAGAAGAATTTGAAGAATTTGTCAGTGAGGTGGAAAAGGTTGTGCCGGAGAATACACCGGCATTTGGTATCAATGTGCCGGAAATCTGCAGTATGCTTAACCGTCGAACAGAGTGCTTTACCATGGATTTCAGTGATATGCTCGTACGTCCGGACAGTCTGAAAGAACTTCAGGATCAGCTGGAACATGCAGAAATTCCGGGTGCTTTTACCGGCAGATCTTCTGTGGAAATCTGGGAGCGCAATGATCCGGAAACCTATCAGTGGTTTACAGAAAACTATGAATTAAAAGAAACGATTTCTTTTTATAAGGAAGAGTTTCAATACTATATAAAAAAATAAGAATACAAGGAGAAGACTATGTTTGAAGAAATGACAGAACAGCAGGCCAGAGAACAGATTCTGGAAATGACAAGAAATTACTGTGAAAAATATCATAATAAGAAGAAACCGTATCAGGAAGGCGACCGCATTCCCTATGCATCCAGAGTATATGATGCAGAAGAAATGGTAAATCTGGTAGACAGCTCCCTGGAGTTCTGGCTGACTGCCGGACGCTATACCAACGAATTTGAGCATGCTTTTGCAAAATACTTAGGTGTTCGTTACTGTTCCCTGGTAAACTCCGGATCATCTGCCAATCTACTGGCATTTATGACACTGACTTCCCCGCTTCTGAAAGAACGTCAGATCCTTCCGGGAGATGAAGTGATCACGGTTGCAGCAGGATTCCCGACAACGGTATCTCCGGTGATCCAGTACGGAGCAGTGCCGGTATTTGTGGATGTAACGATTCCGCAATACAACATTGATACTTCTCTTCTGGAAGAGGCATGGTCTCCAAAGACGAAAGCAGTTATGATCGCACATACACTTGGCAATCCATTCGATCTGAAGGCAGTCAAAGAATTCTGTGACCGCCATGATCTGTGGCTGATCGAGGATAACTGCGATGCCTTAGGTTCTGTTTATACGATTGACGGCGAAGAAAAACTGACCGGAACGATCGGTGATATCGGGACATCCAGTTTTTATCCGCCACATCATATGACTATGGGAGAGGGTGGTGCTGTTTATACAGATAATCCGCTTCTGAACAAGATTGCGCGTTCTTTCAGAGACTGGGGAAGAGACTGTATCTGTGCACCGGGACAGGACAATCTCTGTGGACATCGCTTTGACCGTCAGTATGGAGAACTTCCGGTCGGATATGATCATAAATATGTATATTCACACTTTGGTTATAACCTTAAGGCAACGGATATGCAGGCGGCAGTAGGCTGTGCACAGCTTAAGAAATTTCCATCCTTTGTAGAGCGCAGAATCCACAACTTCAATTATCTGAGAGAAGCACTTAAGGGAACCGAAGATAAGCTGATCCTGCCGGAGGCATGTGAGAATGCCAGACCGAGCTGGTTTGGATTCCTGATCACCTGTCGTGAGGGTGTGGATAGAAACAAACTGGTACAGGAAATTGAATCCAAAGGTGTACAGACACGTATGCTGTTTGCCGGAAATCTGACGAAGCATCCATGCTTCGACCAGATGCGTGAGACTGGTAAGGGATACCGTGTTGTTGGCACACTGGAAAATACAGACCGCATCATGAAAGATACTTTCTGGATCGGTGTTTATCCGGGAATGACAGATGAAATGCTCGAAGTAATGGCAAATGCGATCAAAGATGCAGTGAACGGAGTAAATTAAAATGATATTAGATGAAAAACTGCGCTGGGCAGGTTTCTGGATCCTGGACGGACTGCGTGGTGGACAGACTCGTAAATATTACGATCAGATCCGTTATGCGTGGAAAGAGGGAAGTTCCATTAAGGAGACTGAGCAGAGAATTCAGAATCTGATCGCGCATGCGGTAAAAACAACCGATTTTTATAAAGATTATCCGGAAGATATTTCATTGAAAGAACTTCCGGTCGTAAACAAAGATACATTCCGTCAGCAGTATGACCGTTTTCTTTCTTCTACATACAAAAATGCAGCGGACAATCGTGTCATGTGCACCAGCGGGTCGACAGGGACACCGCTGCGTATGATTCAGAACAGAGACAAGATTCGTCATAATACAGCGGGCGGGATCTTCCTTGGTGCCGCAGCAGGATATTATATTGGAATGAAGGAAGCTTTTATCCGTGTGTGGGTCAATAATGTCCGCAAGAGCAAATTTCAGCTTCTGCAGGAAAATCTGATCATGATGGACAGTTCCCGTATGGATGATAAGGCACTGGCCGAGATGTTTCATGTGATCGAAAAGAAAAAGGTGAAATGTCTTGTAGGGTATTCTTCTGCACTGGGCGAATTGAGTGAATATATTCGAAAATCCGGAAAAGACTGCAGTAAATGTGCGGTAAAAGCAATCATTCCGATTTCAGAGACCATGCCGGAACCAGTGCGCAGAACCCTGGAAAAACAGTTTGGCTGTCCGGTACGTGCATGGTATTCTAACGAAGAAAATGGTATCATGGGACTTCAGAATGAAGAAAATGAAGGATATCATATCGATACAGAAACATACTATTATGAAATTCTCAAAATGGATTCCGATGAACCGGCGGAGCCGGGCGAACTGGGAAGAATTGTTATTACCGATCTTTTCAATTATGCCTTTCCGATTCTTCGTTATGATAATGGCGATACAGCGGTTGCTGTACGTAAAGAAAAGAACGGACGATTCAAACTGTATCTTTCAGAATTGTATGGACGCCGCAGTGACCTGATCTACGACTGCAACGGTAAAGCTGTGACACCATATATCATAACAAATAATTTGTGGGATATACAAGGCGTCAAACAATACCGCTTTATTCAGGAAGATGTAAAAGATTACACAATCTGGCTGAATGGTGATCCGGAGCAGATGGACCAGGAAGAGATTCTTCGAAGAATTCGTCCATACCTGGGCGAAGAAGCACAGATTAAAGTAGAAATTGTGGATGAGATTCCGGTGCTTGCTTCGGGAAAACGTAAATATATCGAAAACCGATGTGAAAAATATCAGCAGCATAAAGGCTTCTGCGGATAACAGGCGGGAGGAAACAGATTGGAAGGAAAAGAACAGAAAAAAGGCATCGCCGTAAATACGTTGTATACAATGGGCGGCCTGCTTTTTATGAATGCAGTACTCCAGCTTGTGATCACACCTCTTCTGAACAGAGTCATGGGGGCTGAACAGCTTGGTGGACTTCTGTATATTACCGGGCTTGTCGCAATCATCTGTCCATCAGTCGGGCAGGCGTTAAATAACAGCCGTCTGGTCGTTGGACGGGATTATGCAGTGACAAACGGAGATTACGACTGGGTTCTTCTGGGATTTGGAGGAATCGGAAGTGCAGCAGCGCTCTTTATGTCGCGAAACAGTCTCGAAAGTCCATGGATGGCAGTCGGTGTGCTCCTGATGTTTATGCTTACTGTATTTCGCTATTATGGTGATGTAGAATATCGTCTGAACCTGAATTATAGAAGATATTTTATTTATTATCTGCTTATTGGAACTGGTTACCTGGCAGGATTCTGTGTATACCGTCTGACCGGGCAGTGGGTGTGGATCTATCTGATCGGAGAAGCGGCAGCATTGATCTTTGTGGGGATGACAGGAAAGATTTTTCATCGTTTCTTTAGCAGAAGTGAATTTTTTACGACTGCACTGAGCAGAGGATTTTTCCTTACATTATCCTATCTGATCACTAATACGACCATGAATATGGACCGTCTGGTGATCAAGCAGATTCTGGGAAATGAACAGGTCACGCAGTATTACGTGGTTTCACTGATCGGCAAGACGCTGGTACTTCTGATCGCACCGATCAATACGATTGTCATCTCGTATCTTACAAAGAGAAAAGAACGACTGACGAAGGCGCAGTTTGGTAAGGCAGTACTTGCAGGCGGTGGTGTGAGTCTGGTGTTTTTTGTGGCATGCCAGATCGGAACACCGCTCTTTGTGTGGCTGTTTTACAGAAATCTTTATGATGCGGTAAAAGGAATCGTAACTGTTGTAAATCTTGCGCAGATCCTTGGATTGTTTTCAGCATTTTTATTTATACTGGTTTTGACATTTACGGACGAACGTTGGCAGTTGTGGATCCAGCTTGTACATTTTGCTATTTTGCTCGTGGCGTCGGTACTGGCGGCACGTTCATATGGAATGATGGGATTTGCCTGCGCGTCTCTTGGAGCGAATGTACTTCGTGTGGCGGCAGTGATCATTCTCGGGCTTGTAAAAGCAGGAAAGGAAAAAGGAGACAGGAATGCAGACAGGTGAAGTTTTAAGAAGGACAGTCTTTAATATGCTTGACGCTGCAAAAGGCGGCAGACTGGCCAAATTAAAAGAGGTCAATAAACATGAGATCGTTGAGGGTGTGACGGAAGAATATATGGACAGACGGGTCCGGATGCTTCTGGATTATGCAAAGCAGCACTCTCCATATTATAAAGAACATCCGGAGTGGGAGAAGCTTCAGGATTTTCCGGTCATGACAAAAGGGGATTTTATCGATCATTATGATCAGGTACTGGTGGACAACAGCCAGGAACAGGGAAATCTTTACCGGCTCAGCACAAGTGGTTCTACGGGTACTCCGTTTACGGTACTCTGCGATGGAGATAAAATGAACCGTGTCAATATGAATTTTATTTCCTGTATGGAATTGAATGGATTCCGTATGGGAATGAAGCGCGGAGAGTTCCGCGCGTGGATAAAAGGAAAAAATACGATCAGTAAGTGGAAATCTTTCAAAAATAATCTGATCATGGTGGATATCTCCAACATGGGCGATGATTCTCTGGAAAAGATCTGCCATGATATTGAGAAAAAGAAGATTCAGGTTCTGGTCACATATTCCAGTGCACTGACGGCACTGACGCAGTATATCAGAAGAACAGGACGGGATATCCATAAATGGTCTGTGGAAATGGTGTTCTCCATGGGAGAGGCACTTCCACAGGAAACGTATGACCTGACAAAAGAAATCTTTGGTTTCTCTCCGGTGCGTTCTTATGGAAACAATGAAAATGGTTTTATCGCAATCCAGCTCGGCGAGGATCCGGAATATACGATCGATCTTTATAATTTCTATCCGGAGATCCTCAAGCTTGATTCAGATGAACCGGCAGAACCGGGTGAGCTTGGCAGAATTGTAGTGACTGATTATTATAATAAGACATTTCCGATGATTCGTTATGATACCGGTGATACCGGTAAAATGCGAATTGAGCGTGATAATAACGGCCGCGTGCATGCGAAATATGTGGAAATCTATGGTCGCAGAGGTTCCCTCATGTACAACACCAAAGGTGAACCACTGTCGATCCATGTATTTATGAACACCCTTCTCAAATTTGAAGGAAGTGTTTATCAGGCCAAATGCATTCAGTGGGGCGCAAATGATTATGAGCTGCTGGTCAATGCTGACCGGAGCAAACTGGATGAGGCAGAATTACTTGCTGCATATCGTCACTATCTTGGAGACGATGCAAAAATCCGGGTGACTTATGTGGATCAGATTCCGATTCAGGCATCCGGTAAATTTATGGTCTGTGAGAACAAGTGGGACGGAAAGACGAATGTAATGGAAGGAAACAGATAGAATGAAACAGAAAGTATCTGATTATATAGCGGATTATATTGCGCAGTGGGGCATCCGGGATGTATTTACCGTAACCGGAGGCGGCGCGATGCATATGAATGATGCATTTGGACATCATCCAAAACTACACTGCACGTATCAGCATCATGAGCAGGCCTGTGCCATGGCGGCAGAAGCATATGCACGTATGGATAATCGCATGGCGGCAGTCTGTGTGACGACCGGGCCTGGAGCGACCAATGCAATTACAGGTGTTCTGGGTGGATGGATGGATTCCATTCCTATGCTGATCTTTTCCGGACAGGCAAGATATGCGACAACGGTTGCGGCATCCGGGCTGAAACTTCGAAGCATGGGCGTGCAGGAATGTAATATTGTTCCAGTAGTGACTTCCATCACGAAATATGCACATATGGTCATTCACCCGGAAGACATTCGTTATCATCTGGAAAAGGCCCTTTATATGGCAGTGACTGGCCGACCGGGTCCGGTATGGCTGGATATTCCGCTGGATGTACAGGGAGCGATCATAGAAACAGATACACTGAGAAGTTATGATCCGGCAGAAAATCCGGAGCAGAAACCGAAGGAAATTCCAGAGAAAACAGTTTGTAAAATTCTGGATAAGATTGCAGAAAGCCACAGACCGGTATTGTTTCCGGGCAACGGAGTCCGTCTTGCAGGAGCAATTGAGGAGTTTCATAAGCTTGTCAATATACTGGGAATTCCGGTTATTACCGGGATGAGCAGTGTGGATGCGATAGAAAACGAACATCCATATTTTGTCGGCAGAAGTGGAAGTACAGGAACGCGCCCGGGTAATTTTGCCCTTCAGAACAGTGATGTCCTTCTGTCCATCGGAAACCGTCAGGGATTTACACAGACTGGTTTTCAGTATCAGGACTGGGCGAGAGGAAGTTATACGATTTTGAATGATGTTGATGAAAACGAGCTGAAGAAACCAAGCCTTCATGTCAGTCTCCCGGTGTGTGGAGATGCCGGAGAACTGATGCGAGGACTGCTCCGGGAGGCAAAACGTCGGGGAGCGGATGAAGAACATCCACTGTTTCAGGGAGAAGAGTGGATTCGTCAGTGTCAGCTCTGGAAAGAAAAATATCCCGTAGTGACGGCGAAACATTATGAAACAATAGAGGAAGGCTGTACGAATATCTATGCTTTTTATGAGGAACTGTCAAAGGCAATGCAGGAAGACCAGAATCTGATGGTCAGTGTGGGAACTTCCAGAGTTGCCGGAAGTCAGGCATTTTGTGTCAAAAAAGGTCAGCGTTTTGTTACAAATCCGAATACTGCATCGATGGGCTTCTGCCTTCCGGCGGCAACCGGAATCTGTGTGGCACAGCCGGATAAAGCAGTCGTTTGTGTGACCGGTGAGGGAAGCCTGCAGATGAATCTGCAGGAATTACAGACAATCTGGCAGAATCGTCTTCCGGTAAAACTGTTTGTGATCAACAATCAGGGATACCATTCCATCCGACAGACGCAGCAGAGTTATTTTGAACCACCGTTGGTAGGAGTCGGAGTGGAGAGCGGAGATTTAAGTTTTCCAGATCTGTCAAAGATTATGCCGGCCTATGGTTTTCCTTACAGAGCTGTGCACGCGGCCGGAGAGCTGGCAGATGCGATTCAGGAGACGCTGGCGGAAGAAGGTGCAGCTGTCTGCGAAGTATTTGTGACAAAGTATCAGAAAACAGAGCCAAAAACATCTGCACGAAAACTTCCGGATGGAAGTATGGTATCGGCACCGCTGGAAGATATGTATCCGTTTCTTGACAGAGAAGAGCTGGAAGAGAATATGTTTACAGAGAGTTGATGGAGAGAAAACATGAGACGAATTGTTGTCACCGGGGCAACCAGTATGATCGGTAGTGCACTGATTGAAGAATGCATAAAAAACAAAACAGAAGTGTATGCAGTCGTACGGGCCGGCTCTGCAAAGACCGGACGTTTGCCGGATAGTGGGCGGATTCACCTGATTGAATGTGAACTGGAGAATCTTGAGACACTGCCACAGAAAATTCCGGCAGAGTGCGACACGTTTTATCATATTGCCTGGGGAAATACCGGAGAAAACCGGAACAGCAGTACAGAACTGCAGAGTAAAAATATATCTTATACACTTGCTGCAGTTCGGGCAGCACACAGGCTGGGGTGCAGCCGGTTTATCGGGGCGGGATCGCAGGCAGAATATGGTCCGATGGATCTGGAGCGGATCTCACCGGACAGTCCGGTACATCCGACGACTCCTTACGGGGCAAGCAAGCTTGCTGCAAATCAGCTGTCACGGATGTTGTGTCGGGAGCTGGGGCTGGAGTGGATCTGGCCAAGAATCTTCAGTGTATATGGAATTTATGAAAAAGAGACGACGATGGTCGCATCGGGTTTACGTAAAATGCTGAAAGGAGAAAAAACAGCATTTACACCGGCTACGCAGAGATGGGATTATCTGTACAGCAAAGATGCCGGACATGCGTATTATCTGATCGGAGAGAAGGGCAGAGACGGTGCGGTATATTGTGTCGGAAGCGGCCAGGCAAAGCCTCTGCGTGAATATATTTTGCAAATGGCAGAACTTACCGGAGCAAAAGATCCTGGAATCGGAGAAAAGGAGTGTCCGCCGGGTACGGTCATGAATCTTTGTGCAGATACGGACAGCCTGAAACAGGATACCGGATTTGTGCCGGAATATACGTTTGAAGAGGGAATAAGAGAAACAATCTGCTGGCTGAAAAGTCAGAGTACAGGAGAATGAAAATGAGAAAGAAGATTTCGGTGGTAATCCCCACTTATAATGAAGAGGCGAATGTTGTTCCGCTGACACAGGCGATCATAGAGGTCATGGAGCGGGATCTCAGCAATTATGATTATGAGATTCTGTTTATTGACAATCATTCGAAAGACAACACAAAAGCGCTTCTTCGTGGGCTTTGTGCCAATAACAAAAAAATAAAGGCAATTTTCAATGCGAAGAATTTTGGCCAGGCAAGATCACCGGTTTATGGAATGAAGCAGGCATATGGAGACTGTGTGGTGCGTATGTGTGCAGATTTTCAGGATCCGGTGGATATGATTCCAAAGTTTGTGCAGGAATGGGAAAAAGGAACAAAGATCGTGATCGGTATTAAAAGTGCCAGCAGGGAGCGGAAAGGAATGTACTGGATTCGTTCCTGCTATTATAAGATGATCAACAAGATTACGGACATTGATCATATTGAGCAGTTTACAGGATTTGGACTTTATGACCGGAAGTTTGTGGATGTGGTAAGAGACCTGCATGATCCGATGCCATATCTCCGTGGTATCATCGCGGAACTTGGTTTTGATTATAAAGCAATTGAATATACACAGCCAAAGCGTCGTGCAGGAAAGAGTAAAAATAATTTTTACAGTCTGTATGATTATGCAATGATTGGAATTACTTCATATTCGAAAGTAGTCATGAGACTGGCGACATTTGCCGGCTTTATCATCGGTGGTCTCAGTATGGTGGCTGCTGTGGTATATCTGGTACTCAAGCTGATGTACTGGGATCGTTTTTCAGCAGGCGTTGCACCTATGGTGATCGGAATGTTTTTCCTTGGCGCATTGCAGCTGTTTTTTATCGGATTCCTTGGAGAATATGTACTGAGCATTAATACGAGAGTTCTTGACAGACCACTTGTAGTAGAAGAAGAACGCCTGAATTTTGAAGAAGAGCCAGAGGAGGATGCACAGTGACGGATGCAAAGAAAAAACCACTGTGGAAAAATGAGTGTGTACTGTTGTTTCTGATCACAAGCGGCCTCTTTGTTCTACTGTTCAGTAAGTTTATTTTTGGTGGTTATGCCTATGTGTTTACAGATGGCGGGTCGGATACACTGCAGATCAATTACGCACAGTACGGACTGTTTTCTTCACTGTTTCGAAGTGGAGAAAGTGGATATATTCTTCAGGCAGGGCTGGGGATGGATGTGTCAGCCTATTATCCGGCCTATCTGATCCCATATAATCTTCTGTTGCTGCTTGCACCGCAGCGGTTTCTTCCGTGGGCGGTCCTGGCGGCAACGTATCTGAAGCTTATGACGATCTCACTTGTCGGATATCTGTTTTTTCGGAAACGGATGGATGATGGAATCGGAACAATGGCAGCTGCATTGGCGTGGACTTTTTCAGGATATGTGATGCTTTGGGGACAGCATTATGGGTTTTGCACCTGTGTTGCACTGTTTACGGTATTTATGTATTTTTTGCAGTGTTATCTGGATGGTGGAAGTCGCTGGAAAAGTGCCGGGCTTGTTATTGTTGTAACGATGCTTTTGTTATCCAGTTATTATTTCCTGTATATGACTGCAGCTTTTGCAGTTGTTTATGTGGTCATCTACAGTATCCTGCAGAGACGGAAGATTAAGGATACCGTCAGAAACGTACTGGGACTTGGCGGAATGGGAGCATTGGGAGTGATGCTCGGCGGGGCAGCACTTATGCCGATTCTGGATACTTTTCTGGAAAGTGCACGTGCAGATGTCCTGAGTGGGAAGGATACTTCCAGTCTGCTGAGACCATACAGGGGGAGAACGCTGGGAACGATCATTGCCCGTTTCTTTTCCAATCAGATGCTTGGAATCGAGAAAGAATATACAGGCAGTGTCAACTATTATGAGGGAATCGTGCTGGCAGTCAGTATTCTGACGATCTTTGCAGTCTGCTACTTTCTGGTGAAGAAAAGAACCAGGATACGGACGGTGATCTTTACAACGCTGGCTGTGCTTCTGGCAATCCTGCCGGTTACCAGCCGCATTCTGGTATTTACGACTTCTGTGCATCGCTGGAGCTTCATGCTCTGCTTTGCAGAAGCATTGGTGATTGGATTTTTTATTCAGGATGCATGCAGAGAAAAAGAAAAAAAGACAGTTTTTGTGGGAAGTATCCTGGCTGTTCTTTTGTGCGGAGCAATGCTGGCGTATGTGTATCGCTTTCCGCGAATCAAAGTCAATACAAAAGCAGTGGCAGGTGTATGTGTATTTTTGATCATATATGCAGTACTTCTGAATGCCGGTATATGGATAAAGAAATTGCAGAAGATGCTTCCGGCTGCAATCATGGCGGTGTTGGTCTGTGAACTTTTTGTTCTCAATTATCCGACGCTGTCCTGTCGGGAATCACCGACCAGAAATCAGATGGCAACAGAATATTATAACGATGGGACAAAAGAGGCCGCTTTCTGGCTGAAAACGCAGGATGATTCCGTGTATCGTGTGGAAAAATCCTATCGGTCAACCGCCGAAAATGACGGGATGGCACAGGGATACAATGGCCTGTCGGTATACATGAGCACGAATCAGGCATCACTGGTCGATTATCACAAAATGTACGGACCGAAGAGTATATCTGTCAATTTTGTGGATTTCAATATGGATGATTACATCAGAAGTGCACTGCTTGGTGCAAAATATCTGATTACCGGAAATGGATATAATGCAGCACAGAGTGTATACACACCAGTCGGAGAAGCCGGCGGCAAAATCGTCTGTGAAAATCAGTATGCACTTCCTTTGGGATATCTGTATGAGAAAGAATGGACATCGGATGAAACAGAAGAGATGTCCGAACTGAATAAAACACTGGCATCTTTGTCTGGCTTTTATTATACCGATGCAGAGAAGAAAGGTTCTTATGAAAAGGCAGCCCTTCCGGAAGGAACAGAGACATCATTGATGTCTTATGTAGGAACAGCGACGGACTGCAGCATGGAAAAAAATCAGGATGGGATAACGGTTCGCGATTTTGGGGCAGACCCGAATGTGGTCTTTCCTGAAGTGAAATCCTGCTTTGCAGATGAAAATAAACTGTATGGCCTTTCACTGACAATGGATGTTTCTGAAGATACAGAAATGGCAGTTTATTATCAGACGGAGGGAGACGAGGGATTTTCAGCAGACAAGGTTTATACCTTCCCGGTTACCAAAGAAGATTCTACATGGGAACATGTTTTTCCGGCAGGTCTTACTGCACTTCGTGTGGATGTAAGCACACCAGTTGAATATGCGACGATTCAGGATTTTGAAGTAAAAGCGTATGATCTTGAAGAAAGCGGTTACACGGAGCTGAAAGAATCGAATATAAAAGATATTCATTTCAGTGACAGTACTTATCAGGCACAGGTGACTAATGAAAGTTCACGGGATAAGATGCTGTGTGTACCGTTGTTTTATCAGAAAGGCTGGACGGCACAGATCGATGGAGAAGCGGTGGAAGTGTCCAATATCAACAGCGGTCTGTGTGGCGTGGAGATCCCTGATGGAACTCATCAGGTATCCTTACATTATGAGGCACCATATGAACGTGTTGGAGTTGGCATGACTGGTGCTGGCATTGTGATCTTTCTGATCGTTTTTCCGGGAACTGCGGTATGGAAACGCAAAGGAAAAGCAAAAAAAGCATACAAGAAATGAATATTCGTTCTATAGAAACGCTTAGTCAGAATTTATATAAAAATTTCATAAAGTTGTGTTAAAATTTGCGCGGGTGTGTTATAATGGATGCATAAACAGCAAGAACCGATAGTACTGTTGTTTATAAAAATATCATCCAAAATAAACAGCAAAGGGGATGGGACTATGAAATTTATTATTAGTGGAAAGAACATCACAGTTTCCCAGGGACTTAAGACCGCAGTAGAGGACAAACTCGGTAAACTGGAACGGTATTTTACTCCAGACACAGAAGTCATCGTAACATTAAGTGTCGAGAAAGAAAGACAGAAAATCGAAGTAACGATCCCGATGAAAGGTAATATCATCAGATCTGAGCAGGTAAGCAATGATATGTATGTATCCATTGACCTGGTAGAAGAAGTTATCGAGCGTCAGCTTCGTAAATACAAAAATAAAATCGTTGACAAACAGCAGGCAGCAGCCAACTTCCAGAAGGAATATCTGGATAAGGAATATGAAGAGGATGAAGATGTTAAGATCATCCGTACCAAGAAATTCGGAATCAAACCAATGTATCCGGAAGATGCATGCGTACAGATGGAACTTCTGGGACACAATTTCTTCGTATTCTTCAATGCAGAGACCGAGCAGGTCAATGTTGTATACAAACGTAAAGGAAACACATACGGACTCATCGAGCCGGAGTTTTGATTTTAAATCTGAAGCAAAGCGTAATCGAGCTTGAAGCACTTCGTATATGTAAATTTGTAAATCAGGTCCCACCCTTCATCTGAGGGGTGGGACTTGTGGGTAATGGAAGTAACAGCCATCAGTCAAAGGGAAAGGATATATGAATAATAAAAAGAATCTCAAAATGAAGCCCGTAGGCAGTGAATATATGGAGCAGTACAATGCACTTCTCCGTTATGTATTTCAGGTAACTGAACAGGAACTGAGTTCCATAGGCTGGCAGGAGAGAGAAATCATCCGCGCCAAATTTCCGACTATGGAAAAGGCAGATGTTATCGGATGGTTTGACAATGATACACTGGTCTCACAGGTCGCAGTCTATCCAATGCATGCAAGAATCTTTGGCCAGACCTATGCGATGGGAGGCCTGACCGGTGTCGGCACTTATCCGGAATACTCCAATATGGGACTGATGCATAAGCTTCTGGAGCAGGCCCTCAAGAATATGAAAGATCGGGGACAGGATATCTGTTATCTTTATCCGTATTCCATACCGTACTACAGACGTAAGGGATGGGAAATCATTTCGGATAAAATTTCCTATGAGATTAAAGATTACCAGCTTCCGAAGAACCATCAGGTACCTGGTGATGTACGACGGGTGGATACCGAAGGAGAAGAACTTAAGGAGACCTACAGACGTTATGCGATGCGTACGCATGGGGCGATCCTTCGCGATGATCTGGCATGGAATGAATACTGGCTGTGGGATTCGGACGATATCATGGCTGCAGTATATTATAATGAAAAAAATGAACCAGATGGTTATGTGATCTACTGGATTGCCAAAGAAGTATTCCATATCAAAGATATGATCTTTAATAATGAAGAGGCACGGACCGGTCTGTGGAATTTTGTGGCGGCACATTTTTCTATGATCAATCAGGTGGAGGGTGATACATATACGGATGAGCCACTGGCATTTCTTCTTGAAGATGCAAGTATCAAAGAAGTTATTTCTCCATATTATATGGGAAGGATCGTTGATTTTGTATCCTTTATTGAGAAGTATCCGTTTAAACCGAGTGTTCTTGACAGAGAATGGAAGTTCCGTCTGATCGACCCGATCATGGAATGCAATCAGGGTAATTTCTATCTGACAATCTCAAGGGAAGGCCATGGAGAGGTCATGCGGATTATGGAATCATGTGAAGATACGATCAACATTCAGACAATGACGACAATGCTGATGGGCTACAAACGTCCGGAATATCTGGCTAAGATTGGAAGAATCAAGGCAGCAGAATGGACGATCGATATGCTGGAGGATGCGATCGAGCAGCAGACACCATATATCTCAGATTATTTCTAAAATATTTCGAGGATGCCTTGACACACCATAAAACACGTGTTATATTACAAATAGAACAAAGAGAAATGAGGGAATGGGATGCGGGAAGTTGATGACCGCATCTTCTTTTCTATATGAATATAACCGGAGGTGGCATTATGGCTAAGAGAGATTATTATGAAGTCCTTGGAGTCGGAAGAAATGCCGATGCCAAGACAATTAAGAGTGCATACAGGAAGCTTGCCAAGAAGTATCATCCGGATATGAATCCGGGGGATAAGCAGGCAGAGCAGAAGTTCAAAGAAGTTACAGAGGCCTACAATGTATTGAGTGATACAGAGAAGAAGAAATTATACGATCAGTATGGATTTGCAGCATTTGAAGAGGGTGGCAATCCATATGGAGCCGGTGGTCAGAATGGAGGATTCCATGGCGGTTTTGGTGGCTTTGGCGGTCAGGGCGGCAATGGT
This sequence comes from uncultured Blautia sp., assembly GCA_934378195.1. Taxonomy (GTDB): domain Bacteria; phylum Bacillota; class Clostridia; order Lachnospirales; family Lachnospiraceae; genus Blautia_A. Next base: position 100,312 of record CAKRPO010000002.1, on the reverse strand, counting down.
TATCAGGAATTTCATTTTGAAAACGGCAATATGGGTGATATGGGAGATATTTTTGGAGACATCTTCGGAAATATGTTCCATGGCCAGAGTGGCAGTCAGAGCAGTGGATTTCACAGCCAGGGATTTCACGGTGGATTTGGCGGAAGTGGTTTCGGAGGCGGCTTCGGCGGACAGACACAGGCAAAGGGCAGTGACCTGCAGTCAGAGGTAAGTATCAGTTTTGAAGATGCAGCATTTGGCTGTGATAAGATGATACGTCTTTCAGATCCATCTGGCAATGGAACGCAGACCCTGCAGGTTCATATACCGGCAGGTATTGAAGATGGTAAGAGTATCCGACTGAAAGGAAAAGGTCATCCGGGCTATCATGGTGGAGCAGCCGGTGATCTGCTTCTGAAAGTACACATTCAGCCAAAAACTGGATATGAACGAAAGGGCATGGATGTTTATACAACAACAGAAATTCCATTCACAACAGCTGTTTTTGGCGGCGAAGCTAAGGTATCCACACTGTACGGTGATGTGATCTGCCGTATTCCGGAGGGTGCCCAGACCGGTCGAAAGATCCGGCTGAGAGGAAAAGGAATCGTTTCCATGAAGAATCCAGCTGTTCATGGTGACCAGTATGTAACGATCCGCATTCAGGTACCACAGAACTTAAGCCCGGAGGCAAAAACAAAATTAAGAGAATTCCAGCAGGTCTGCCAGAATGATGAACGGAAAAGAAGAGGAAGCGTAGCATAAAAACGCTTCCTTTTTCAAAGTGTTTATAAAACAACTATGAAATTTTTGTAAAACCGCTCATTTTCGGCATTTTGTGCATTGATTATTTGATAGGATAGGGATATTATAAGCTACAGAAAAATCAGAAGTCCCATGACAGCAGAACAGGCTGCAGCCGGAAAGGGTGGAAAGGTGATATTTTGAACTATCTGAAGCAATCAAAGCATTTATGGATCATACCTGCATATGGAATCTTTTATATGCTTTCGTTCATGCTGATGGAGCAGAGCGATGTAAAAATACATATTATTCATTCATTGGCAGATGATAAGATTCCGTTTTGTCCGTATTTCATTATTCCATATGTACTCTGGTATTTTTTCCTGATTGGTACTGTGATTTATTTTGCAGTGTCCTGTCCGAGTAAAAAAGAATATTATCAGTATCTGGGAACGCTTGGTGTCGGTATGACACTGTTTCTTTTGATTTCTTATGTATATCCGAATGGACAGCAGCTGAGACCGGATCTGAGTAACGCTGGCAATGGTGTGTTTATCAGTGTAGTCCGTTTTTTATATAAGATTGATACACCAACCAATATTTTCCCGAGTATGCATGTGTTCAATGCGACGGCAAGCTGCGTTGCACTTTATCAGAATGAGCGTTGCAGAAAGAATAAGATTTTTACAGTTAGCCAGCTCATACTTGGCGTATCCATTGTGTTATCCACGATGTTTTTGAAACAACACAGTGTAGCAGACGTTATGACCGCGCTGATTCTCAACATACTGTGCTATCAGCTGTTTTACAGAGTGATTCCGGCGAGACAGAAGAGACTGTCTGAGGTGCTTACCCGCAAAGAGATCTGTACCGTTCCGAATCTGCTGAGTACACTCCGACTGTGTCTGGCAATCGTATTTCTTGGAATCTTTGAGAGATATGGAGTGAGAGAGTACCGCGGTGTGCTGGTTCTGCTGATGTTTGCGGCCGCTGCTACAGATGTTCTGGATGGCAGGATTGCACGGTCCTTTGACAGTGTCAGCCGGGTCGGACGTGTCCTGGATCCTGTGGCAGACAAGGCTATGCAGGGTGTGATGCTTGCCTGTCTGGTTCCGAGATTTCCACTGGCGAAGCTTATACTGATCCTGTTTGTGATCAAAGAATGTTATATGACAGTTGCCGGATGGAAAGTTCTGATGGAGACAAGAGAGACGATCGAAGTACAGTGGCATGGCAGACTGAATACAGCGGTCACTTATGTAGTTGTACTGCTTCTGCTTACCTGGCCAGGACTTCCATATTCCACATGCAATGTGCTGATTGGTGCATGTGCAGTCTGCATGATGATATCCTTTTACATGTATGCAGTACAGTTCCGCGAGATGCTGGAGCGTCAGAATGGCAGTTACCGTCGTAAGATGCAGGGCGGATTCAGCCACTGAATTAAATTCGAAATATGAAGCAGGAAGGGATTTCCCGAGAGGGAGATCACCTTCCTTTTTGTATGGTTACAGAGGATTGCCCAGGACAGAATCGATTTCCTGAAGGAGATTTTCTCTTTTTTCCTGAAATTTGAGATGGTCATTAAACTGAAAATATTCTTCACATCCGAAGATGCGAATAAAAGATATCGCATTCGGATTATGACTGAGATCAGAAATAAGAAAAAGGATTTCCGGTCCGTTCCTAAAGGCTTTTTCGGCAAAGGAGAAGCCTTTTTTTAGTGCAAGGGAAGCCTGGGATGCAAGATTCTGGCGGCATTGGACAGCCCGTGCAAGTGTCTGGCGAAGAACTTCAAGAGTACCATCAGAATCGGAAATACGATTTTGGCGTATATTGACAAGCGCCTCTTCCAGAACTTTTGCAATGCGTTCTGTGCGGTCCGTTTCTGCATCGGAAAGCAGATGATTGGCCTGTTTTATTTTGGCAGAAGCACGATATTGTTCTGCAAAATCTGCCAGGGTATTGCCCTGAAGAAGCGAAAGTCTGGCCTGTTTGAGTGTATCCTGCAGAGCGACTGCAAAAAGATCTTCTTCATGGAAGTTAAGAAAATATGTATTCCAGCCATCCAGAAGGAGTCCGGCAACAGTCAGACGCTCGTCGGATGGGGCATGAGAAGCCAGCTGGCAAAGTTCTGAGACAGTATTTTCTTCGAGTGAGCCGGAAAGCAGTTCTGTGATATGGTAGTCCTGGCGGTATTTGGCATAAAGCTGATAATAGGCGGCAAAATCTCTTGCAATATCATCATCCTGCAGATACTGCCGGATCAGATTTTCATCTGCCGCAAAGTTCATATCTTCATATCCATACAGGATTGAAGACAGATCTTCCCAGCCACGTGCGGTGACAAAACAGGTACGTTCTGCGGTGTGCTCAATATGGTAGAAATGGTCTTTTTTCAGACTCAGGTATGAAAGGACAGAGGCGTGCAGACCTTTTGCACGTGCATACTCTTTCCAGACGTCCAGATCCGGTTCTACATCGATACGCTTTACACGGTCAAGTGTTACAATGTCAAATTCTCTGGCAGATTTGTTGTATTCGACAGGATTTCCGGCGGCTACGATGATCCAGCCCGGCGGAACCGGATGAGTACCGAAGGTCTTATTCTGAAGAAACTGCAGCATAGTCGGGACTAGTGTTTCGGAAACGCAGTTGATCTCGTCAATAAAAAGGATGCCTTCACGGCAGCCGGTCTGTTCGATCTTTTCGTAAACGGAGGCAATAATCTCACTCATTGTATATTCCGTGACAGAATACTCTTTTCCCTGAAATTTCTTTTTTATGACGACGGGAAGTCCGACAGCACTCTGTCGTGTATGGTGCGTGATCGTATAAGAGACAAGACCGATATTACATGCTTCGGCGGCCTGTTCCATAATGGCGGTCTTACCAATGCCCGGAGGTCCGATCAGAAGGATTGGACGTTGACGGACAGCCGGCATAAGATAACGGCCACTGGAATCCTTTCGTGTATAGATCTGTATTGTGTGAAGAAGTTCCTGTTTTGCTTCTTTTATATTCATAAAAAATTTTAATGTCCTTTCTGTGGCTGTATTTGCAGTGAATATTCCTCAAATTTATCCATATACAGGCGGTGTGCCCAGACGGGAACTTTCTGATGAAAAGCCTTTTCCCGGTAAAAAATGAAGGCCGTCTGGTAATCGGTGGGATTTTCCGGATAAATGCCGTCCCCATCGGTAAAATAAAGAAGTCCTTTCAGATTATGGAGTGCGCCCTTACGGCGGAGATTTTCTACATATTCAAAAACAGGACGGAAATCGGTGCCTCCACGTCCGCGGATCACGAGATGCTTCAGATAATCTTTCCAGTCATCTTCACAGGTAATATGCATAACGTCCTGAATAAAGCTGTCACACTGAATGATGTAGAGATTCATTTTGCGGAAAAAATTCTCATGGTCGCTGAGGATGCCATAAGTCTCCTCCATGAAATGACGGACCGTATCCGCGGAGCAGGAACCGGAAGTATCGATAGCGATCACGAGCTCTTCCATGCGGTTCATTTCCTGATATTCCAGATGCTCGATCAGAGGCATGTTGCCATAATGTTCCAGACCGTACATGTAGGGAATGTAATCAAAACTTTCCATATCGGTGTGCAGTTCTTCTCGTTGAACAGCAAAGTGTTTGAGGAAGCGGCGAAAATCATAGCGATGCTTTTCGCGTAGAAGGATTTCCTCCTGCATATTTCCAGGAGCACTGCCGCGGCCATCTGAACCGTATAGACCAAAGCCGCCACCACCCTGACTGTTATTCCAGAGATTTTGCATCTGCTCCAGAAGTGCCTGGCGATCCACTTTTTTCCAGAATTGATGATCGTCTGCGCAACCCGGATGAGCGGGGCTATAAGAAATTGTTGGGTGTGTCGGACAGACTTTACCAGAGAATTCCGGTTGAGATTCCAGAAGTTCCTGGTAGATCGCGGTCGGATGATATTCTTTCTGTTCTTTATGAATCAGGCGTTCAACTGCCAGATCACAGGCTTTTTTCCATAACTGTGCAGAGTATGTATCGGCTTGCGCAGTGGGAGGTTCTTCGAGAATCAGATGCAGGAAAAGACAGTGGTACAGCGTGTGCAGAAGCAGATCTTCGAGAGCATCCGGTTCTTTTTGAAAAAGCTGTACCAGATAAGCAGGACAGAAGTAGATGATATGTCCATCGGTTCCGGCGGTAGAGGTCTCATCGGATTCCTGAAAGATGAAATTCCACAGAAGACTGTGAAAGAACGGATATTTGACTGAAAGCTGATCCCGTGTGAGATTCCAGATTTTCTGATAAAGACCGGAAGCATCCGGAGAAAATATCTGTGTCATAGAAAGCTCCATTTTGTGTGGCAGAGTGAATTCAGAGAATAACGGAATTCAAAACTGCAGAAACTTATATTACAGTGTGAAGGCATGGTCATGGAATCCAAAATGGTCACGCTTGAATTCCAGAAGGAAGGCGAGGATCTCTTCCTGCCTGTGAAGGGCTGCCTCATCGATAAAAGAGTCCAGTGCGGCTTCTGTCACAGGGGCGAAAAGGCAGAGCTCGCGGATCCGCTCGAAGTCTCCCTGACGAATCAGTTCGCTCATGGCAGGCCGGAATCGCAGTGAGAGATAACGATCATATTTTTCTTTCCATGCAGGATTTGAAACTTCTGTAAAACGCTTTAATGCGATGGAAAGTTTACGTGCTTCCTGTCCGGTTGAATCAAAATCTGCTTCATATGTATCCATGAAAAACGCCCTCCTTTTTTTGGTATAAATTCAGTGTATCATTTCGACGGGAGTTGTCAATGAAAAAGAAATAAGGTATAATCAGCATAGCTACAATACTGCTGAAACGGAGTGAACAGCAGACTCTAAAGAGAATGATAATGGAGGAAATCATGGAGAACGTATTTATTATGGATCATCCGCTGATCCAGCACAAAATTTCTATGCTTCGTAACAAAAATACAGGAACAAATGAGTTTCGTAAACTGATCGAGGAGATCGCAGTCCTTATGGGATATGAGGCACTGAGAGATCTTCCGCTGGAGGACGTAGATATTGAGACTCCTATTGAGAAGTGTAAATCCCCAATGATCGCAGGAAAGAAGCTGGCAGTTGTGCCGGTACTTCGTGCAGGGCTTGGTATGGTAAATGGTATCACAACACTGGTTCCATCTGCAAAGATTGGTCATATCGGTCTTTACAGAGATCCTGAGACACATGAACCACACGAATATTACTGCAAACTTCCGGATCCGATCGACCAGAGACTGATCGTTCTCACAGATCCGATGCTTGCAACCGGCGGATCTGCAGTAGACGCAGTCAGAATGATCAAACAGCATGGTGGAAAGAATATCAAATGCATGTTTGTCATTGCAGCACCGGAAGGACTTGAGAGACTTCACAGAGAACATCCGGATGTGCAGATCTATGTCGGACATCTGGACCGTGAACTGAATGAAAATGCTTACATCTGCCCGGGACTTGGTGATGCAGGCGACCGTATTTTCGGAACTATCTAATATCGGAGAGGCAGAGAGTAATGACGAAAGAAGAACTGGCGCTGGAAGTGATCGACCGGCTGAAGAAAGAATATCCGGATGCAGGCTGTACGCTGGATTATGATCAGGCGTGGAAACTTCTGGTGAGCGTGCGTCTGGCAGCACAGTGCACAGATGCGAGAGTCAATGTTGTGGTAGAGGATCTTTATGCGAAGTATCCGGATGTGGCATCACTTGCAGCAGCACAGCCGGAGGAGATTGAAGCGATTGTAAAGCCATGTGGACTCGGTAAGAGCAAAGCAAGAGATATCAGTGCCTGCATGCGAATCCTTCACGAACAGTATGCGGACAATATTCCGACTACTTTTGAGGAACTGCTGAAGCTTCCGGGAGTAGGACGCAAAAGTGCCAATCTGATCATGGGAGATGTCTTTGGCAAACCGGCGATCGTTACAGATACGCATTGCATTCGCCTGTGCAACCGTATCGGACTTGTGGATGGCATCAAAGAGCCGAAGAAAGTGGAGATGGCGTTGTGGAAGATCATTCCACCGGAAGAGGGCAGCGACTTTTGCCACCGTCTGGTGTATCATGGACGGGAAGTCTGTACAGCCAGAACGCAGCCACACTGCGAACGCTGCTGTCTGGAAGACATCTGTGCCCATCTGATATAGCCTCCGGCAGGATTGCAGAGGCATTCTTGAAGATGATTTGATCCAGCTCCCCAGAATATGGGGAGCTGATTCTTTATGATACAGGAAATGAAAGAAAAGGAGCGAACAGCGATATGAAATATGTAATTATCGGTGCCGGCGGAACCGGTGGAAGCCTTGGCTTTTTTATGACAAAGGCAGGAAAAGATGTGACCCTGATCGCCAGAGGAAAGCATCTTGAAATGATCAGAAAGAACGGCCTTGGAATGGAACAGTTGTGGGATCATGAAAGAGAGAATATTCCTGTGAAGGCATGCACGGCAGAAGAATACAATGAGATACCAGATGTGATACTTGTATGCGTAAAAGGATATTCTATGACTGAGACGATTCCTGTAATACGTAAAATTGCAGGAAAAGATACCGTTGTTATTCCGATCCTTAATATTTATGGAACCGGTGGCAAGCTCCAGAAGGAGTTTCCGGAGCTGGTCGTACCGGACGGATGTATTTATGTATCAGCGAATATCCTGGAGCCAGGTGTGATCCTGCGTCATGGCAAGATTCTTCGTGTTGTTTTTGGTGCAAGAAAGCCGGAAGAAGAGACCGAGAAGATGCGTATGATCGCAAAAGACATGGCATGTGAAAATATCGAGGTGATTCTTTCAGAAGATATCCGCAGAGATGCAATGGTGAAATTTTCCTATGTATCGCCGATCGGAGTAGCCGGACTTTACTGTAATGCATCTGCAGGAGATTTCCAGAAAGAAGGAGAAGCCAGAGAGATGTTTAAGGCCCTGATCAGAGAAATCGTGGAGCTCTCTCATGCGATGGGAATTGAATTCCAGGAAGATCTGGTGGAGCGTAATCTGAATATTGTGGCACCACTTGAACCGGAAGCAACGACATCCATGCAGCGTGATGTCTATGCCGGCAGGAAATCTGAGATTGACGGACTTGTGTATGAGATCGTACGTCTGGGCAGAGAATACGGTGTACCGGTTCCGGAATATGAGAAAGCTGCAGAGAAATTCAGAGAAGAAGGATTAAAGTAAAATATTACGGTTCACAGTAATATAAGAATCAGGAACAGGAAGTGTAAAAATGCGAAAAATGAAGCGCGTGGAGGATTCACGCACAGAGAACACGTATCTGATCATGAATAAGCATATTAACAGCTACGGACGTCTGTTTGGCGGTGTATTGATGCAGTGGATCGATGAGATGGCGGGAATCGTGGCACACCGCCATGCCGGGACGATCGTTACAACGGCATGCGTGGACAATCTGAATTTTAAGGCGGGAGCCTATCTTGGCAATACGGTTGTTCTGATCGGCAAGATAACCTATGTGGGAAAAACATCTATGGAAGTAAGAATCGATACGTATGTGGAAGATTCAGATGGCATGCGTAAGATGATCAACCGTGCATATGAAGTGATGGTGGCACTGGACGAAAATGATAACAAAGTTGAGGTTCCGGGGCTGATCGTTGAAACGGAAGCAGAAAAGGCAGAATGGCAGGGCGCACAGAAACGTTATGCACTTCGTAAGCAAAGAAGGATTGAAGGATTCTGATATTGCATTTACAGGAGAAGACAGATGGCAAAAAAACTTGGAATCATATCGGATACGCATGGACTTTTACGCCCGGAAGTGGTTGAAATCCTTAAGAGCTGCGACTGCATCCTGCATGCCGGAGATGTAGACAGACCGGAACTTCTTGATGAACTGCGATATCTCGGTAGTCTTTATGTTGTGCGAGGAAACAATGATGGTGACTGGGCGCAAAATCTTTCTCGTACATTGCGATTTAAAATAGAAGGAATCGAGTTTTTCATGACGCACAATAAAAAAGATGTTGCGTGGAATCTTGGAAATGCACAGATTGTGATCTTTGGACACAGCCACCATTATTTTGAAGAAATGATCGATGGAAGACTGTGGTTGAATCCGGGCAGCTGTGGACGGAGACGATTTGGTGGCGATATTACGATGGCAGTGATGGAAATTGATTCCGGAAACTGGAAAATAAATAAAATCCTTCTTTCTGAATAAAAAACGAACATATATTTGCTTTTTTCTTGCTTCGTCCCGTTTTATCGGACATATAATATGATATACTCTGAATATAGAAAACAAGTGTTCGGAAAATATGTTCGATATTACAGGAGGAAGCAAAGATGATCCATACAGCAAATGCAGCAGATATCAATGAAAGAATTTACAGAGCAGAAAGAAGCCATACAAAGAAGGGACGCAGGAAGTTCTCTAATGTAATGGCCATGATCCTTGGGGCAATCGTTACGATCGAGATCATGATCATGGGAGCTATGGTTCTGAAGCTGGATTTTCATTCCGCGGACAGGATTGCTCTGGCACTCGGATTTATGGTATTATATTCAGGAGTAGTCATAGCTTTGGCAGATAAATAAGGGAGAATGCGATGCCGAAATCATTTAATCAGAAACTGAAAATCTTATATCTGATGAAGGCACTGGATGAGAGGACAGACAGAGAGCATCCGATGTCTGTGGCAGAGATCATACAGTATCTGGACGGATATGGAATCAGTGTAGAGCGTAAGGCGGTCTATGATGATATCGAGACTCTGCGCTTTTTTGGAATGAAGATCGGGAATCGCAGAGGACGTATAGCCGGATATTATCTTGAAGAGCGGAAGTTTGCCCTTCCGGAGCTCAAGATTCTGATGGATGCCGTACAGTCTTCCAGATTTCTTACGCAGGAGCAGTCCAGAGGACTGCTTCGCAAGCTGGAAGCGCTGACCAGTATCAGCGAGGCGAAGAAGCTTCAGAGTCAGACTTATATTGTGCCTGGTGTGAAGTCATCGAATGGAGAGATTTATGAGAATATAGAGAGAATCTATGATGCGATCGCAGAGAACCATCAGATTACTTTTCAGTATTATGAATGGGATCTTTCCAAGAACCTGAGGAAGAGACGGGGCGGTGAGCGATACCGGGTGAGCCCGTGGAAGCTGATCTGGAAGAATGAGAATTATTATCTGCTGGGTCTGGATGAAAAGAATGGAATCGTCAAGCATTATCGAGTTGACAAGATCAAACATATCAATATTGAGAATTATAAGCGAAACGGAGAGCGTATCTTTAAAGAATTCGATATGGAGAAATTTACGGCCGGAACATTCGGGATGTTCGGTGGGAAGGAGACTCCGGTCCGGATGGAGTTTGAGAACCGACTGGCAGGAGTGGTCCTGGACCGTTTCGGACAGGATGTTATGCTGATCGCCCGTGATGAGGCGCATTTCTCTATGCAGACACAGATCAGCGTCAGTCCGAAGTTCTTTGGGTGGATCGCAAGCCTTGGTACCGGGGCAGTGATCGTATCACCGGAGAATGTACGCAGGGAATACATATCATTTTTAAAGAAGACTCTGATGAATTATGGAGAAGAATAGAATATGACCGTTAAATCAAGACTTTTGGAAATTCTGGAGCAACAAAAAGGAGAAACACTTTCGGGAGAGAAACTTGCCGAAGAGCTCCACTGTACCAGGGCGGCAATCTGGAAAGCAGTGAAGTCTCTGCGGGAAGAAGGATACATGATAGAAGCGGGAGCAAATAAAGGCTATATGCTGATGAAAGCGAATGATCGACTTTCTGTTGAGGCAATACGGCCTTTTTTGCTATCTCAGGATGTATATATACAGGTAGAACAGGAAGTGGATTCTACGAATCGCGTTGCCAAGGCAGCTGCGATCAGTGGTAAGGCAGGACACGGAAGTTTCGTTCTGGCGGGAAGTCAGACAGAAGGAAGGGGCAGGCGGGGACGTCCGTTTTATTCACCGCAGGATGCCGGGATCTATCTGAGTGTGATTCTTGAGCCGAAGGGCAGTCTTCAGGAAAGCCTCCTGCTGACTGCGGAGGCAGCAGTAGCTGTCTATAAAGCGGTACAGAAAGTCACAGGGATTGAGCTGGATATCAAATGGGTGAATGACCTTTATCATAATGGAAAGAAAGTATGCGGTATCCTCACAGAGGCAGTTACAGACTTCGAGAGTGGCGATATTCAATTTGCTGTAGTCGGGATAGGACTGAATCTGTTTGAAGCAGCAGGAGGTTATCCGGAGGAACTGAGAGGAATCGCAGGTGGCCTTTATGCAGACCGTGAAGAAGCTGGCAGTCTGGAGCGCAGCCGGCTGGCTGCAGAGATCGTCAATGCGCTTCTGGAAGAGACGAAGGAGCTTAGGCTTCCGCCGGAATATATTGAGCATAATATAGTCCCGGGACGGGAAATCTCTATATCAGACGGAAAGACAGTACGCAAGGCAAAAGCGTTGGAAATCTGCCCGGATGGACGGCTTAAAGTGGAGGAAAGTGACGGCTCTTTGGCTGTTTTATCCTATGGGGAAGTGTCACTTATAATAAGTGGTTATATTTAATATAATTGTGAAAAATGCATAATTTTAAATTTCATTTTTGGACAATATGGTGAGAATGGATATTGACTTTTTTTTGACGAAGCGTAAAATATAGACATCAAACGGCAGACCGGTCATACCAATTTGATGGGTAGTACGGTCGAGAGAAAAGGAGGGAGAAAGACGGGAAATTTATCAGCCACACTGGCAGAAGAGCTGGAAAGCAAGACTGCATTTACGATACCGGTGTTTGGCGGAGTGCCGATTGCTGAAAGTGTAGTTGTTACATGGGTGATCATGGCAGTACTGTTAGTACTTTCTTTGATACTGGTTCGTAATCTCAAGGTTGAGAATCCAGGCAAGAAACAGCTTCTTCTGGAATCAGGAGTAAGTTTCCTCCAGGATTTCTTCATGGGAATTCTGGGAGAGGAAGGGAAGAGATACATCCCTTATCTGATGTCTACCGTAATTTATATTGGAATAGCCAATATTGCAGGTGTTTTTGGTTTCACACCACCTACCAAGGATATGAATGTGACCATTGCACTTTCGCTTATGAGCATTATTCTGATCGAGTACTCGGGTTTTCACAAACGAGGTCTCAAGGGCTTCTTGCATAGTTTTGCAGAACCGGTTCCGATCATGCTTCCGATCAATATTCTGGAACTGGCAATCAGGCCGACATCATTATGTATGCGATTATTTGGTAATGTTCTGGGAAGTTTCGTAGTAATGAAATTGCTTGAATTTATATGTCCGGCAATACTTCCTATACCATTCAGCCTGTACTTTGATTTCTTTGACGGATTCATTCAGGCGTACGTATTCGTATTTTTAACATCACTGTTTATCAAGGAAGCAATCGAATAAAAGCAGATAAACAGATGCAGGATTATGAAATATCATCAAAATCCATTATTTTGAATTATTTTTGTCAATCGAGGAGGAAAAAATTATGTCAACATTAGTAGCAATCGGAGCAGCAATCGCAGTTCTTACAGGTATCGGTGCAGGTATCGGTATCGGTCTTGCAACATCCAAAGCAGTAGAAGCAATCGCAAGACAGCCAGAAGCAGAGAGCAAGATCAGCAAGAACCTTCTGTTAGGATGTGCACTTGCCGAGGCAACTGCTATCTATGGTTTCGTAATCGGTCTTCTGATCATCATCATGCTGGGCTAATAGATAAAAGATAATGAGAATTATTCAGGATAAGAGAGGCAGGTGGACCAGGTGATAAAGATTGATATCAACCTTGTCTTCACAATCATCAACCTGTTGGTTCTGTATCTTTTGATGAAGAAGTTTTTATTCGGACCGATCATAAATGTGATGGACCAGAGAAAAGCGATGATCGACCAGCAGTTTGCAGAAGCAAAGGAACGACAGGATAATGCAAAAGCACTTCAGGAACAGTATGAGGGTGCTTTAAAATCTGCAAAAGAAGAATCCTACCAGATCATGGAACAGGCCAGAAAAGAAGCAAAAGCTCAGGCAGACCATACAGTAGAAGAGACAACCGCAAAAGTAGATGCCATGCTTGCAAAGGCACAGGAAGACATCCGTATGGAACGCGAGAATGCAATGCGTCAGATGAAAGGCGATGTTGCAGAGCTTGCTATGGAAGCTGCAGCTAAGATCATTGGTAAGAACAGTGGAGCAGATCAGGATTTATCCTTATATGATCAATTTATAGAAGAAGCAGGTGATCCGGATGACAGCGACCGCCGTTAATTATGCAAAAACATTGTACGAGCTTTCTGTTCCGACACAGGCCGTACAGACAACAAAAGAAATCTTCCGTGAGGTTCCGGGGCTGGCAGACAGTCTCGAGAACCCACTGGTGCCTTTTGAAGCAAAGAGCAGAGTGATTGACCGGGTGATTCCTGAAGAAATGAAGAATTTCATCAAGGTTACCTGCAAACACAGAAACATAGGACTTCTGGAGGAAATCTTTGAGGACTATGAAGAGATCTGCAGAAAGCAGAAGAAGATTCTTCATGCGGTGATGCGTTATGTCACACCGCCGAAAGAAGAACAGCTGAAAGGCATCAAAGCATTTTTGTGCCGGGAATTTCAGGCTGAACAGGCCGAAATAGAAATGATAGAAGACAAAAGTCTGATCGGAGGATTCATCCTCCAGGCAGACGGACGTGAATTTGACTGGAGCATGCGGGGACGTTACCGTATGCTGCAACAGAAACTGACCCGGAGGTGAACACGTTGAGTGCAATCAACCCAGATGAGATTATTTCTATTCTGAAAGAAGAAATAGAGAATTATGACGAGATCAGCCAGAACCAGGAAGTGGGAACAGTTATTTCTGTAGGTGACGGAATTGCAACCGTATACGGAATTGACCATGCCATGTATGGTGAGGTTGTAGTATTTGAAAATGGACTCAAGGGAATGGTTCAGGATATCCGTACCAACAGCATGGGATGCATTTTGTTTGGTAAAGATACCGGAATCAAAGAAGGAACCAAAGTAACCAGAACCGGTAAACAGGCAGGTATTCCTGTAGGTAATGGTTATGTAGGAAGAATCGTGAATGCCCTTGGTGCTCCGATTGACGGAAAAGGCGAGATCAAAGAAGAGGGATATCGCCCGGTAGAGAATCCTGCACCAGGAATCATCGACCGTAAATCCGTAACAGTACCGCTGGAGACAGGTATCCTTTCACTGGATTCCATGTTCCCGATCGGTCGTGGACAGCGTGAGCTGATCATCGGTGACCGACAGACCGGTAAGACTTCTCTTGCAATTGATACCATCCTGAACCAGAAAGGCAAGGATGTGATCTGTATTTATGTAGCGATCGGACAGAAGGCATCTACAGTTGCCAAAGTCGTATCTAACCTTGAAAAATACGGTGCAATGGAATACACAACAGTATTCTCTTCCACAGCAAGTGACTGTGCACCGCTTCAGTACATTGCTCCTTATGCAGGAACTGCTCTTGCAGAGTTCTTCATGTATCAGGGGAAGGATGTACTGATCGTATATGATGATCTGAGTAAACATGCAGTTGCATACCGTGCACTGTCTCTGTTACTGGAACGTTCTCCGGGACGTGAAGCATATCCTGGTGACGTTTTCTATCTGCATTCCAGACTTCTGGAGAGATCCAGCCGTTTGAATGATGAGATGGGAGGCGGTTCCATTACAGCTCTTCCGATCATCGAGACACAGGCAGGCGATGTTTCTGCATACATTCCGACCAATGTAATTTCTATTACAGATGGTCAGATTTTCCTGGAAAGTGACCTGTTCTTCTCTGGTATGAGACCGGCTGTCAATGTCGGACTTTCTGTATCACGAGTTGGTGGTGCTGCCCAGACAAAGGCAATGAAGAAAGCTTCCGGAAGTGTTCGTATCGATCTTGCACAGTATCGTGAGATGGAAGTGTTCACCCAGTTCAGTTCTGATCTGGATGATGCGACCAAGGCACAGCTTGCATATGGCGGATGCCTGATGGAACTTCTGAAGCAGCCACTGTGTAATCCACTTGCACTCCATGAGCAGGTGATCACTTTGTGGACAGCGACACACAAGAAACTCGTTCATGTGGATAAGAAGCATGTAAAGCAGTATCAGCTTGATATGCTGGCATACTTCGATAATGTTTATCCGGAGATCGGTAAAGAGATCGAAGAGACCAAAGTGCTCAGTGATGAACTGGGAGAAAAGATCCTTCAGGTTGCAGACGAGTTCAAAGACCGTGCAGCTACCAAATAAATTATGTCTAAAGAATGCGATTACTGTGATATGACAACCAGGTCAGAGACAGTAACCGGCAGGAGGAATTTATGGCAAATGCAAGAGAAATAAAAAGCAGGATAAGCAGTGTCCAGGACACAATGAAGATTACCAATGCCATGTATATGATTTCCTCTTCCAAAATGAAAAAAGCCAAAAAGATACTGTCAGATACCGAGCCGTATTTTTACAATATGCAGAGTGCGATCGCGCGTATCCTCCGTCATATCCCGGATATCCAGCATCCGTTTTTCAGTGTCCGTCATCTGATTCCTACAGAGGAACGTAAGATTGCGACAATCGTGGTAACCGGTGATAAGGGAATGGCAGGTGCTTATAACCACAACATTACCAAGATGACAGAAGAATTTATGGCCAGCACTCCTGGTCATCACAAGCTGTATGTTCTTGGTATGGTAGGCAGACAGTACTTCAGCAAGAAAGATGTCGATATGGATGGAAGCTTCCGTTATACCGTACAGAAGCCGACCATGCACAGGGCAAGAATGATCAGTGAGGAAGTTATAAGAGGCTTTCTGGAAAGAGAAGTGGATGAGGTGCATATCATCTATACACAGATGCAGAATGCAGTTGTGATGGAGGCAGTCAATATGCAGCTTCTTCCTTTAAAAAAGACCAGCTTTTCACCGCTTGAGATGCCAGTAGAAGTACATCAGGAAGAAATCGAGATGTTTCCTTCCGCAGATGGCGTGCTGGATATCATGATACCGAACTATCTGACAGGTGTGATCTATGGATGCCTGGTTGAAGCATATGCCAGTGAGAACAATGCCAGAATGACAGCCATGCAGTCATCTACGGACAGTGCAAAGAAGATGCTGCAGGATCTGTCAATCCAGTATAACCGTGCACGTCAGGCAGCGATCACACAGGAGATCACAGAGGTTTGCAGCGGCGCAAAGGCCCAGAAAAGGAAGTGACGAGAATGAGTAAAGGTAAGATCGTACAGGTTATGGGACCTGTTGTAGATGTTGTTTTTGAAGATGGAGATCTGCCGGATATCAAGGATGCTCTTGAAGTTGAAAACAACGGTAAGAAATGTGTTATGGAAGTTTCTCAGCATCTGGGAAATGATGTGGTTCGCTGCATCATGCTGAGCGCCAGCGAGGGACTTCAGAGAGACAGAGAAGTAATCGCTACAGGAAGCGGAATCAAAGTTCCTGTAGGTGACTGTACTCTGGGAAGACTGTTCAACGTTCTCGGAGAGACAGTAGATGGTGGAGAATCTCTGGATGATGCAGAGCATTGGGTAATCCACAGAGATCCGCCAAGTTTTGAAGAACAGAAACCGGCAGTAGAGATTCTGGAAACAGGAATCAAAGTTATCGACCTTCTTGCACCTTATGCAAAGGGTGGTAAGATTGGTCTGTTTGGTGGTGCCGGTGTTGGTAAGACCGTACTGATTCAGGAGCTGATCCAGAATATCGCTACCGAGCATGGTGGATATTCTATTTTCACTGGTGTTGGTGAGCGTTCCCGTGAAGGTAATGACCTCTGGAGCGAAATGAAAGAGTCCGGCGTACTTAAGAAAACAGCCTTAGTGTTTGGACAGATGAACGAGCCGCCGGGATCCCGTATGCGTGTTGCGGAGACAGGCCTTACTATGGCTGAGTATTTCCGTGATACAGAGCACAGAGACGTTCTTCTTTTCATTGATAATATTTTCCGTTTTGTACAGGCAGGTTCTGAGGTATCCGCACTTCTTGGACGTATGCCTTCCGCAGTAGGTTATCAGCCGACTCTGGCTACAGAGATGGGTGAACTGCAGGAACGTATCGCATCCACAACATCAGGATCCGTTACTTCTGTACAGGCAGTTTATGTACCGGCCGATGACCTGACTGACCCGGCACCGGCAACAACATTTGCACATCTGGATGCAACGACTGTTCTTTCCCGTAAGATCGTAGAGCAGGGTATCTACCCGGCTGTTGATCCGCTGGAATCCACATCCCGTATCCTGGAAGCAGATGTTGTAGGAGAAGAGCATTACGAAGTTGCACGCCGTGTACAGGAAATCCTTCAGAAGTACAAAGAACTGCAGGATATCATCGCAATCCTTGGTATGGAAGAGCTTTCTGATGAAGATAAAAACACTGTATTCCGTGCAAGAAAGATCCAGAAGTTCCTGTCCCAGCCATTCCATGTTGCTGAGAACTTTACAGGTATTCCTGGTAAATACGTTCCGCTTAAGGAAACTATCCGTGGCTTCAAGATGATCATCAATGGTGAAATGGATGAGTATCCGGAGAATGCATTCTTCAATGTAGGAACGATCGATGAAGTAATTGAAAAAGCAAAAACTCTGGAACAGTAAGGAGTGAAGGCTTATGCAGAATACATTCGGTCTTGAGATATACGCTGCGAACAGACAGTTCTTTACAGGACGTGCACAGTCTCTGATCATTCCGGCAGAAGACGGACAGAAAGAATTCCTTGCACACCATGCCAATATGATCTGTGCGATCGTTCCGGGAGAACTCCGATTTCAGGATGCAGAAGGAAACTGGGAAGAAGTAGCAGTAAGCGCGGGATTTGTAGAAATGATCAATAACCGTGCCAAACTGTTCTGCCTGACCGTAGAGCGTCCGGAAGAAATCGATATCCGCAGAGCTGAAGAAGCACGTGACCGTGCCGAAGAGCAGCTCCGCCAGAAGCAGAGTATCGTAGAGTATCACAGAAGCCAGGCCGCACTCGCCAGAGCGATGACACGACTTCGTGTGACCAGAAACTTAAATAAATAATTATGATGCAGAAGGGGAATTGCAACCACGGCAGTTTCCCTTTTTTCTGTTCAGAAAAGTGAAGCTGTGGTATACTAAAGTGCAGAAAAGACAAAATTCAAGTCGAACATCCGTGAAAGCTAAGAAAGACATTGATATTTAGAAAGAAGGACATTACAGCATGAGTGAGACAAGAAAATTATATTATGAAGATGTATATAAGAAAGAATTTACTGCAAAAGTACTGGAATGCAGAGAAGGGAAAAAAGGCTATGAGATCGTTCTGGACCAGACCGCTTTTTATCCGGAAGGCGGCGGACAGCCATGTGATCTGGGAACACTGGATACGGTTGAAGTTCTGGATGTCCAGGAAAAGGATGGAGAGATCATCCATTATACAAAGGAGGCAATCGAAGCAGGAAAAGAAGTCACCGGTAAGATCGACTGGGAGCGAAGATTTGATCTGATGCAGCAGCATTCCGGAGAGCATATCGTCAGCGGTCTGGTGCATGAAGCTTATGGATATGACAATGTTGGATTCCACATGAGCAGTGATGTGATCACTGTGGATTTAAGTGGCGTGCTGACGGAAGCACAGCTTGCTGAGATTGAGGCAGAGACCAACCGTAAAATCTGGGAAAACAGCGAGGTGGAGATTACCTATCCATCCAGAGAAGAGCTGGATAAGCTGGATTACCGAAGCAAGAAGGAACTGACCGGACAGGTGCGTCTGGTGCGTTTTCCTGGTTCTGACCTCTGCGCCTGCTGTGGAACACATGTGACACATACCGGTGAGATCGGTGCAGTCAAGATCCTTACAGTTGAGAATTTTCATGAGGGCATCCGACTCACGATGATCTGCGGAAAGAGAGTTATGGATTACCTGAATATGGTCAATGACCAGAACCGCCAGGTGTCTGTGAAGCTTTCTGCAAAGATCGGAGAGACTGCGGCAGCAGTGGTACGTTTGCAGGATGAAAACTTCCGTCTCAAGGGACAGGTGAATCATATGTTTGATGCACTTTGTACGGCAGAGGCGCAGAAATGGGAAGATGCCGGCAGCGTTCTTCTTTTCCAGGAAGGACTTGAAGCGGATCAGGTGCGCAGAATGGCAGATGCCATCATGCAGAAATGCTGCGGATGCTGTGCGGTATTTTCTTCTAATGGAGATGGAAGTTACAAATATGCGATAGGAGAACAGAATGGTGATCTGCGTCAGTTTACAAAAGAGATGAATGTGGCATTAAACGGACGCGGAGGCGGTAAGCCATTCTTTGTACAGGGATCTGTCAAGGCATCAGAAGATGAGATCCGTCAGTTCTTCAAACAGTGATCTGAGGTAAGAGAAGATGTTTGGAGAGTGTCATGCACATGCATTAATGAATGGTGTAAACTATCGGGAGGCAGTAGCAT
Source organism: uncultured Blautia sp. (assembly GCA_934378195.1). Classification (GTDB taxonomy): domain Bacteria; phylum Bacillota; class Clostridia; order Lachnospirales; family Lachnospiraceae; genus Blautia_A. The sequence goes on along the minus strand of CAKRPO010000002.1, from coordinate 81,118 downwards.
TACACCGGGAAAAGGCAAATGAAGAAGCCGTGCGGCAATGTCTGCGGGCATATCAGGAAGCAGAGGTTTCTTTTGTAAGAGATGGCGGTGATCCTTATGGAGTGGCTTCTCTTGCTGCAAGACTGGCTCCGGAATACGGAATTGATTATCGGACACCTGTTTTTGCAATCCACAAAAACGGACATTATGGAAGAATCGTGGGACGGGGATTTGATGATCTTAAAGAGTATCACGGACTGGTTTTAAAGGCCAGAGAAGAGGGCGCGGATTTTATCAAGATCATGACGACCGGACTTCTGGATTTTAAGAATCACGGCAAAGTGACAGGAGAACCGCTGGAGGCAGAAGAAGTAAAAGAAATGGTACATATTGCTCATGAAGAAGGGTTTGCAGTCATGAGCCATACGAATGGTGCATATGGAACGAGAGCTGCGATCGAAGCCGGTGTGGACAGCCTGGAACATGGCAATTATATGGATGAAGAAACGCTTTCAATGCTCGCAGAGAGCGATACGGTGTGGGTTCCGACGCTGGTAACTGTCCGTAATCTTATAGGCTGTGGACGATACGACGATGAGGTCCTCAGGCCGATCATCGTACAGGCAGAGAACCTGGTACGCCTTGCGTTTGCAAAGAAGGTAAAGGTAGCACCCGGCAGTGATGCCGGTGCCTATATGGTGTCACATGGTAAAGGAATCTGTCAGGAATACGAAAGTTTCAGACAGATTTTGGGTACTTCACCGGAAGTATCAAAATGGCTTGAAAAAGGCGAGAAAGAGATCAGGGACAGATTTCAGAGAAGATAAGATTGGGCTGAATAATAAAAATATCACAATAAAACAAAGGAGACTGTTATCAGAAACAGAGGGGATCTTCTGTTAAATAACAGTCTCCTTTGGTGTTATTTATCGTGTAGTATTTCCTGCGATGTATCTGACACCATTCACAACAATATCATCTGTCAGGTTTTCACCGTTTATTTTTCGTAACAGTACATCAACAATCGTGTCAGCAAGTTCTTCAAATGGCTGGCGTATATAAGAAAGAGAAGGATATACATAATTGCAGATATCTACACCGTCATATCCGACAATAATATAATCATCCGGGATCTTCTTCCCATTTTCCAGAATACATTTTATTGCATAAGATACGATAATGTCTGTTGAAAAAACACCATCAATTTCAGGATGAAGGTTTAACTGCTCCTGAATGATCTTGCAGTAAGAGGAAATATCAAATTCATCGGCTTTTAATTCATGATCAATACATTTGATATTATGTTCAAGCAATTCATCTGCAAATACAGAATGTCTCATCCAGGCAGGAGATTTAATGTCAGAGTCTCCACGAATCTGAAGGACACAGTGCGCATTGCCGTCTATAAAAGGACGGGCGGCCAACTTACCACCGCGAATATGATTAGAGTGAACAGAAGGAATTGACTCATCAAGGAATACATCCATTGCAACGAGTGGAAGAGACAAATCCTTATAGTCAGAAGTCTGAAGATAGTGAGTAGCTACAATTGCTCCATCTACTTTGTTCTGTCGAAGCATATCCAGATAACTCTGTTCTCGTGCATCATTTCTCTGTGTGTTGCAAAGTATAAGTTTATATCCATGATTAAAAAGAGAAATTTCGAGCAAATGTGTCATTTCTGCAAAAAAAGGATGAGAAACGTCAGGAACCAGAAGGCCTATGAAATTGGTTTTTTGCTTGGAAAGACTGCGGGCAAGCTGGTTGGGCTGATAATTTAATTCAGCCATTGCATCGTATACTTTCTTGTACGTATCTTCTGAAATGTACCCTCTTTTATTTAGTACACGAGATACGGTAGTAACGGATACGCCGGAGAGAGCCGCTACATCTTTGATCGTTGCCATGTAAGAACCTCCTTTAAAAACTAAATTTATAATAATATATATTGCAAAATATGTCAACCGTTAACATGAAAAATATGTCAACCGTTAATATAGTGAACAAAAGAAAAATATACAAAAAATATACAAATAATTCTTGCAAAATTCATAAAAAGAATAAAAAATGACGATAAATATTGACAAAGCATAACTGCAATGTTATGCTCGTTCCATCAGATATGATAACCGGTTGACATACAAGAAAGGAGACTAATATGAAGAAAAAAGCAGCAGCAATGGTACTGGCAGCATTAATGGCATTCTCAATGACTGCCTGTGGAAACGACAGTGCACAGAAGGAAGATGACAGTACAGCAGCAGATCAGGAAACAACAGAAACAACTGAAACAGCAGACAATACAGCTGCGGAAGACACCACATCAGGTGATGAAGCAGTTGAGCTTCACTGGCTTAATAAGTGTGAAAGTGATGCGGAAGCCCAGATATGGCAGCAGGTAGCAGATCTTGTCCATGAGAAATATCCGAATATCACGGTAACAATTGAAAATACAGACTGGACAAGTTATTGGACAAAATTGCCAGTAGAATTAGCCAGCGGCAATGCACCTGATCTGATTTATATGCATTTTTCCAGAGCATCGGACTATACAAACTCCATGCGGTCAATCAATGATTATATTGAAAAAGATGAAGACATAAACATTGATGATTTCTATTCAGGAATTCTCGATTCCTTTATATTTGACGATCAGATTTATGCACTTCCATATGATTTCGGTCCATATATGATGTATTACAACAAGGATTTGTTTGACAAATATGGAGTTGAATATCCGGATGAAAATACAACCTGGGAAGAGTTTAAAGATAAATGTAAACAGCTGACACAGGATGGAAATTATGGAACAGTATTTGCTTCCAGTCTGGATTATTATGATCCTCAGGTTTTATCATTAGGTGGAGAGATTATTAACGAAAAAGGTGAATTTGACATTACAGGTGATAAGACAACGGCAGCATTGCAGTCTTTGGCAGATTTGATCAATGTAGATAAAGTTGCTCCAAAGATTGCCGATACAGCGAATACCGTATGGAACTGGGAACAGTTTGAAGGCGGTAATATCGGAATGTTGATAGATGGACCGTGGACTGTCACAAATGTTGTAAATTACTGTGATTTTAATGTTGGATATTCTATCATTCCTAAGGCTGAAAAGCAGGTTACAACAATTAATGGTTCAGCACTTGCTGTAACTTCAGAATCAAAGCATCCGAAAGAAGCATATCAGGCACTGGAAGTTCTGACAAGCCCGGAAGCACAGAAACTTCTGGCAGAGAACGGAAGAGCACTTCCTTCACGAGACTCTGTGAGAGATTACTATTATGAAGCAACAAGTGAACACGAAGGTCTGGAAGATGCAATAAAGAAATCTATGGAAATTGGTATGCCATATTATGTTACCAAGAAGTATTCTGAAGTAAGTACTGTTTTCAATTCAGGAATGGACACAGTTTGGGCAGGTGAAGTATCTGCAGAAGATGCGGCGAAAGATATTCAGGCACAGGTAGATATGATCTTACAGTAATAAAGACAGATAAGGCAGGTGAGAGGACTTACCTGCCTTGCTTAAAAAGAGGTGAAAACAGACATGAAAGTAAATAAAAAAAGTAAATCTTGCAGAAAAAAAGAGAAGAGTGATATTGGTGCTGCGATTTTGTTTCTTGCACCCAATTTTATCGGTTTTATGATATTTACACTGATACCAATGGTGTTTTCGTTGGTAATGAGTTTATATGACTGGCCGCTTACAGGCACTCATACATTTGTTGGATTAAAAAACTTTATAACTTTATTTACGAAAGATATTTTGTTTTTTAAGGTAATGAAAAATACGTTTGTATATGTTATTGCGTATGTGGCTCTTAATGTAGTAATAGCGCTGGGTATGGCGGTATGGATTACAAGTCTGAAAAAAGCAAATCAATTTTTCAGATCTATTTTTTTCCTTCCAATGATGGTAGGTATCGTATCTTCAACCATGATTTTTAAATGGATTCTGAGTGATACGGGAATTGTAAATACGGTGTTACGTTTTTTTGGAGCAGAAGGATTTAACTGGTTTGGAAGTACAAAGACAGCAATGATTGCAGTTGTGATTGTTAGTATCTGGCAGGGATTTGGATATAACATGGTTATTTTTATTTCCGGGTTACTGAGCGTCCCAAAATCATTGACAGAGGCCGCTAAGATAGATGGGGCAAATTCAATCCAGATCTTCTTTAAGGTAACACTTCCTGCAATGTCACCATCTATTTTCTTTGCTGTGGTAATGACTGTCATCAGTTCCTTCCAGGTATTTGACCAGACATTTGTATCAACAATGGGAGGTCCGAACAACGAAACAAATACGATGGTACTGTACCTGTATAATAATGCATTTAAGTATCAGAGACTGGGATATGCATCTGCAATTGCCTGGGTATTATTCTTCTGCATGCTTGTCATCACGGGTATTTTAATGAAACAGCAAAAACGTTTAGTAAATTATGATTCATAAGCAGGAGGCTTACATGAAGAAAAAAAAGGGAATTGTATCAATTGTTCTTATCAGCATAATAGCTGTAATATTTATTATTCCGCTGATATATATGGTTTCTACATCATTGAAACCAAAGTCGGAAGTTTTGCAGGATACTGTATCTTTGATTGGTTCCAGAGTAACTACTGAAAACTATGAGAGAGCATGGAATGCATTTCCATTTGCCCGATATATGTTTAACTCAATTTTCGTGGGACTGGCAACAACGGCACTGACAGTATTTACATCAGCAATGGCGGCATATGCATTTGCAAGACTGAAATTTAAAGGAAGAGATAAAATCTTTTTTGTATATCTGGCGACACTGATGGTGCCGATCCAGGTAACAATTATACCGTTGTATATGATTCTGCGTGCATTTGGATGGCATGATTCTTACGCAGCATTGATCGTACCTCCGGTTTTCAGTGCGTTTGGTGTGTTTATGCTTCGTCAGTTTTTCCTTACCATCCCGGCAGAAATAGAAGAAGCGGCGAAAATAGATGGATGCAGCAGAATGGCAATCTTTCTGAGAATCATTCTGCCAATGTCCAAACCGGGTCTTGCATCACTGGCTATCTTTACATTTGTAAATTCATGGAAATCTTTCTTCTGGCCATTGATCGTTACATCATCAGATAAATACAAAACGCTTCCTATAGGATTATATGCCTTCAGTGGACAGTATGGAACAGACTGGTCGGCATTGATGGCTGCAACAGCGATCAGCATTATACCGGGACTTATTTTCTATATAATTTTCCAGAAATCTCTGGTTGAAGGAATCTCGCTGACAGGAATGGGCGGAAGATAGATGAGTAAGGAGGGACAGTAATGTCTTTTGTATTTAATGAAGCAGAATTCAAAAAAGAAAGCGAAGAATTTTACAGCACATATCCGGTTGATGTATCGGAAATCGAAAATGAATTGAATCAGCGTTATGAGAAAGAAAAAGTATCTGCAATGGTACAGAAAAAATGGACATATGAAGCAATTGCACAGAAATGTAAAGTAAAAGTTTTCAGGTACTGTCCTTTTTATTCAGAAGTTATTACAGGAAGGGACAGAAATTCAGTTGCAGGGGCATTTCCTCCAATACCGGGCCTTGGATGTTGGGCACTCAGAACACATTATCCGGTAAAGGAATTTGATGACTGGAGAAAAGAGTATGTGAAAAGAGATCTTCTTTTTGCAGAGATGATGACAGATCATTCACATCATTACGCAGATGTAGAACGTGTACTTTATTGCGGATTTGAAAAGATTAGAAAAGAAGTTGCAGAGATGCAGATCGAAAGTACAGATGAACGGGAATTTAAAGACAGTATGCTGGCAGCCTGTGATGCAGCAATTACATTGGGATATAAATTCTCAGAAGAAGCAGACAGAATGTTGCAGACTGAAAATGATGATTCTGTACGGGAACAGCTTATCAGGATCCGCGACACAGCGGGAAGAGTTCCACGTCTTCCAGCAGAGACATTTTATGAAGCGTTGACATCTGTATGGTTTACAAGAGAACTTTGTACTGCAATGGAAGGTAGCGGATTTGCAGTCATGGGACACTATGACAGGATTCTGTATCCATATTACAAAAAAGACATTGAAGAACAACGAATCACAAAAGAAGAGGCTCAGAATCTGATAGATTGTATGATGCTGATAACAGAAGCAAGATGGAAACATAATGAGAACACAAGTGGAACAAATGCTTCTGTAGTGATTGGTGGTTGTGACAGGGAAGGAAATATCATTTATAACGAAGTTACAGAAATGATATTAAATTCATTTGAAAAGTATGAGGTATCAAGTCCTAAACTGCAAGTCAGAATATCTTCAAAACATCCTGATAAATACAAAAAACATGTTGCACTGATTGCAAAATTAGGACGCAACTGTCTTTCAATCCTGAATGATGATGTTTTGATCGAAGCACATCACAGGGCAGGAAAAAAACTGGAAGATTGCAGGCTGTATCTTGCAGGTGGATGTCAGGAGCCGGTTCTTTCAAATGAATGTAATTCAAGAGCCTTTATGTACCTTAATTTACCACTTCTTCTAGATGCAATGCTATTCCCAAAAGAACTGGACTTCTGGTCAAAAGAAAATCTCAGAATGTCCAGAGTTGATACAGCACAGAATTTTGAGCAGTTTTATGAGAATGTTGTATATAATACAGCGCAGTTTCTGGCAATGTGTGCGGTACATTATTATCGCTTTGAACAGATATGGAGTGAAATAAATCCAATGCCATTATATTCTGCAACTATGAAAAGCTGCATCGAAAAGAAGACTGAAATTACAAAAGGCGGGGCAGTATATAATTCTACCAGCTTTTCACTGATTGGAATTGGGACATTTATTGATTCACTCTATGCAATTCAGAAGACTGTGTTTGAAGACAGAAGATATACACTGGATTATCTGAAAGAGATGATAAAGGCTGATTTTCAGGGATATGAGGCAGACCGACAGTATCTGATGAATAAACTTCCTAAATATGGACAGCCGGATGCGGGAGTGGATAAACTTGCAAAACAGGTATTTCATGATCTTGCAAAACATTCTTCAGGTATGCCGAATCCAAGAGGCGGATATTATGAAGCATCATTGTTTGCATTCTTCTTTTATGATTTTGTCAAAGAAAACACATGGGCAACGCCTGATGGAAGACATGCGGGACAGAGAATATCAAGAGGCTGCAATCCGGGTGAAACATCGGAAAATATTGATGCAGCTACCTTAATGAATTCTTTGCGGTCAATTGACATGGCAGAATATCCGGGCTGTGGAGTGACCTATTTGGAAATGCCGGTAAGCCAGACCGATACAGACGTGGCACTGTTTGAATATGTACTGAGTGCTTTTGTTCATTGTGGAGGAAGTGCATTAGACTTCAATGTAGTCGATAAAGATAAATTGATAAAAGCAAAAGAAAATCCTGATCAGTACAGAAATCTTGTAGTCAGAGTGTGTGGTTACAGTGCTCCATTTATATCACTGAGTGAAGAATTGCAGGATGAAATTATACAGAGGGCTTTAAGAAATGGATGATACAATTCGACTTACCAATATTCAGCATTTTTCTGTACATGACGGACCGGGAGTCAGGACAACTGTATTTACTAAAGGCTGCAATCTGAGATGCCAGTGGTGCCATAATCCTGAAACAATACAGAAGAAACCTCAGATTTCATATAATAAAGAGTTATGTATTGGCTGTGGAATGTGTGCCAGGATATGTCCGGATCATCACAGATTTGATGAGCAGGACGGCAGACATATTTATATAAGAAAAGACTGTAAAGTATGTGAAAAATGTGCAGAACAGTGTCCGACCAATGCATTGTCAGTGTATGGAATCAGCAAAACAGTCGAAGAGATTGCTGAGGAAGCATACAGAGATTCTATGGTATTTCCAGAGTTTGGAGGAGTCACATTTTCAGGTGGAGAATGTCTTCTTCAGGCACAAAATGTAAAGAAAACAGCAGAGATCCTGAAGCAGAAAGGAATACATATCTGCATAGATACTGCTTTAAATGTAGCGTGGGATACAATAGAAGGAATACTGCCATATACAGATCTTTTTCTTGTAGATATAAAAGCCGGAACAGAAGAAACACACAGAAAATATACTGGTGTAACGAATAGAATGATAAAAGAGAATTTGAAAAAATTATCACAGGAAGCAGATATCTGGATTCGCATTCCAATGGTACATCGTGTAAATGATACAGAGAAAGAGCTTAATGAAATGATAGAATTCATCAGTTCATTGGGTGATGGAGTCAAGAAGATTCAGCTATTAAAATATCATTCTTTAGGTAAAATGAAATATCAGTGGATTGGAAAAGAATGTGTGGAGTTTGAGGAACCGGATGAACTGTACAGAGAACATATATTAAGTAAAATGAGAGAGTTGCCGTTTTATGTTGAATGGAATTAAAATTGCACAGGAAAATGAAAACAGAAAAATCTGGAGAAGAGAATGGAGATATCAGAAATTAGGCAGAGAGAATGATTTCAGTATACCATTTGAATATAAGACTACGGTCTGGCCGGATATAGAGATGTTTGATGTAAAAGAGAAAAATTTCCGATTTAAAGCGGAGGGCTATGAAGTCAGCCTTGTGCTGGATGTTGGTATGAATCATACAATTTATATAAGGACACTGGGAATCAGCCTTATATGGGATGCCTTTCAGAATAAATTATATTTAAACGATCAGGAAACATATCTTCATCATCAAAAGGGAATTATCCAGCTGAAAATTACCCGAAAAGAAACTGAATGTCGAGTTCAGGGAGGTGAGAGAGAGCTAAATATATATGATTCGGGGCAGTATGATTTATATGTACAGATTCATACAAAATGTGGAAATGCCGGAGCATTTGAAAGTGAAAATAATGGAATGCTGGTATGGATGGAGGTATGTGGGATTCATACGACCGAAGCATATGAGGAAGAGATAATTTCAGAGGAAATAAGAAACAGATTGACATGTAATGATGTGTTGTTTTTCAAAAATGAACATTACACAATCTACAATAATCATCTTGAAGATGAGATGTATGGAAAACCGGATGCATATGTTATTTCTCCTGAACATGTGATTTCTTTGCAGCGGGTGACAGAAGAATTTCAGTGGTGTCATAACCCTATGGGGGATATGACAAGAGTATTGAATAGAGGAAGTGAATGGAAGAGGGAAAGTTCACCGGAAGAATTCAGAATCAGTACCGGAATTCCATCTGTAGATGCTGCATTTCAGATTGCAATGGATGTTCTTGATAAGGCAAGAAATCAACAATATGCACTTGAAGGTGAACATGGAATGTGGTCAGCCGGAGCATTTCAGGGTACTGGAATGGGATTTGGAGTCTGGTGTCGGGATACCATGCAGATGCTGCTTCGAGGGATCGGTTTTATTGATCTTGAGACAACTGCAAAAACAGTGGATTATATTCTGAAGTCGGGAAAAGATAATGCAGTGGACGGTCTTGCGGCCGTGGTGATTTCTGTCTGGGAGTATTATCTGATTTCACATGACAGAGAAATTCTGCTGAAAAACAAAGACATGATAAAGAAGAAAATACAACAGTGTGAAGAAGTGTTTGACAGAAAGGAAGGACTGGTTCATGCAGCATTTTGCTCATCAAATGATGCCTACGAAGATTCGGAAGCAGGGGGCTATGCCTTAAGTACAGAAATTTATTTTATGTATGCTTTTGAATGTGCATTTAATATTCTGAAATGTATAGGAGAACCAGCGGAACATTATAAATTTTTAGCAGCACAGATGCTGGAAATGATACGAAATAAGTATTGGAATCCGACAGCTGGAATATTTACATCGGGACCTGAAGGAACAACAGCATTTAAAGATGAAGTATGGGAAACAGCAGGTGAAGAAGGTGTTATCTGGAACATCTGGGGAATTGCATCTGAAGAGCAGAAAAATCTGATTATGGATAATCTAGAGCATAAAATAATAACACCATATGGTATTCCGCTGATGCCGGGACATCTTGAAAAAACTCATTTGGCAAGGTCTGTATGGACGGTTTATACGACGGGATATGCAGTTGCAGCTGCGGAACTTGGAAAAGAAGAATTGCTTGTCACTTTGATCGCACAGCAGATCAGAAATGCTGTCTTTAATAAAACGTTTTATGAAGTTTATAATGCAGATGACGGACGAGCATGGAGATGGCCGGCACAGACATGGAATGCAATTGGTTATATATCGTTATTACTGTCAGGTGTATTCGGACTGAAAAAAGATATAGAAGGAATATGGTTTGAGGGATTTATTCCGACAGTGTTATCAGAAATCAGAATTTCCAATCTCAGATATGTCAATATGTGTCTTGATGTGTCCTCAGAAGGTGAAGGGAAAGTTGTAAAAATGACACTGGATGGAGTAGAAACAAAGAAGATTTTCTGGAATTTGCAAGGACAGCATAAGGTAAAACTTATATGCAGAAAAGAGGGCTAAAATGAAGGGAATTATAGTAGAAAAAGATGGATCACTTCGGTTGGCAGAGGATATTCCGATGCCAGAACCAGGACCATATGAAGCATTGGTCAAGATAGAAAGCTGTATGATATGTAATGGAACAGATATGGAAATTATTCGGGGAGAACTTCCGGAAGCACAGATATTTCCAACCGTTCTCGGACATGAAAGTGCCGGAAGAGTTGTTAAGATCGGTGAGAAAGTAAAAGCCTATAAAATTGGCGACATGGTTGTCCGCGCAAGCCTGCCGTCAACTGACAAATATGCGAGCTCCTGGGGTGGATTTTCCGAATATGGACTGGTGACAGATGCGAAAGCTATGGAAGAAGATGGAAAATCATATTCTCCGGGGCTGACGCAGCAGGTTGTCCCGACAGGAATTACAGCAGTGCAGGCATCTCTGATGATTACACTGAAAGAGACATGCAGTGCAGTGAATCGAATGAATGTAAAAAAAGATGATCACATTGTGATTGTTGGAGATGGTCCGGTTGGTCTGTGCTTTCTTTCCAACCTGATCTGTGAAGGCTATACGGATGTGCAGATGATTGGAAATCGTGACAGCAGCCTGGAAATAGCAAAAAAGATCGGCGCAAAAGAAGTATGCAATAATCACGATGCTGATCGAAAAACGGAATTTCTGGAGAAAGAAAAAGGCAAAGTTACACTTTATCTGGATACAATCGGAAGTCTGGCAACGATTAATCAGGGAATGAAGATAATCGCACAGGAGGGCAAGATTGCAGTATATGGTCTGCGGACTGGAAATGAATTAAAAGTTGATATCAGTCAGATGAGAAATTTTACGGTGCAGTTTGTGCAGTGGCCAATCGAGACAGAAGAGATGAAAACACATGACCAGATTGCGAAAGCAATTTTGAATGGAGAACTCAATACAGATCTGTTGATTTCATATGTACTTCCTGTTGAAAGATTCCAGGAAGGGTTTGATGCGATTAAAGAGAAAAGAGCACTGAAAGTAGCGTTGCTCTTTGGTGGGGATATATAGGAGACTGGCTATGTTAAAATGCAAAAATCAACATATAGGAGACAGTTGGTATTATATTGAAAATGATATCTGCCATTGCTACTTTCTGACGTGCCAAGATTCGATTGAAAGGCATACAGCATGGAATATAGCCCACGCAACAAGTAAGGATCTGAAACACTGGGAATATCAGGGAATCGTGCTGGAAAAAGGAAGCAAAGACAGCTGGGATGGAGAGACACTGGCTACAGGGTCTGTAGTAAAATTCAAGGAAAAATACTGGATGGCATATACCGGTAACTGGAATTCAGAAGAGACAGCTATAGGAATGGCAGTATCTGAAGATCTGTATTCATGGAATAAGATCTCTGATCGTCCGGTGCTGAATCTTCCTGCTTCAGACTTTGCCTCAAATGGAAGAGGTCTGCGCAAATTCCGTCACTGGCGTGATGCAAAAATGTATGTAAAAGATGACAATGTTTATGCATTGATTTGTACAACGAGTAAAGAAAGTGCTGAAGATGCCTGTGGTGCGGTTGCTGTTATGAAAACAAAGGATATGTATACCTGGGAAACAGTTGGAGAACTTCCGGTGGAACGGATAGCTCAGGAATATGAATGTCCGCAGGTGTATAAGATTCATGGAAAATATTATTTGATTTTTTCATGCTTTAAGGACCTCTTTTCAGAACAGATGCAGAAGCAATACGGAGACAGATTACGACAGACTAGCTATTATATGGTGGCTGACAGTGCAGAAGGTCCGTACAGATTTGAGAGGGATTTTGAGTTGATACCGAGAAGTACAGATCCGGCTGCAGATCTGCAGTATGCGAATCAGATTGTCAAAATGAATTCTGAGTATTATATAATGGGAACTGTCTGGAGCGATAATGGAGATTATATTGCGGATCCATTGAAAGTGAGAGTCTGTGATAGACAGTTAATAACAAATTTTTAGAAGACCCAATTACGGGTCTTCTATTTTTAATGCTTTATAAATGTTGGTCTTTCTGGAATCAGCAGGATTAAATGTGATCTTTACGGAGCTGCCGGACAAAAGGCCACCAGTAGATTCGTTGGAAGCACTTTCGATGTTGCAGGTAATGTACATACCATCATAAGTAAGAATTGTGATGGTATTGGATGTGGATGCAGCGATATCTCCGGATATGGTAAATCCGGTGCTGCGTTCACTCAGGTTTTCCGGAACCTCTCCTGTAATGCCAAGAATGGTGATACCGTCAAGAGTTGTCCCGTTGAAATCCCCGGTATAAGTGACACTCACATGTGAACCGGATTCAATGCCGCCGCTGAAATAGCAGGGGATAGAGGACATATCAAGATTCAGGAGATTTTCTGTGTTTTCAACAGATACCTGAAGGACATTTGTCTGGATACTTCGGATCACTGCACGCATTTTCTGTTCTTTCCTGACCTCAACACCTTCCTGAGGAGCAGGCGTTGGTGTCGGAGCGGGAACCTCAAGAGGATCGATGTCAGAAATACTGGATACTTTCATGAGAGAACCATTCAGTACATTTGGATCGTCAGCAGAAGCAGTACCGAAGTCCCCTTTGTGGTGCAGGTAAACCCATTTTCCGGCTTTGATTCCGCTCTGGTAATATTGCTCTGTGCCGGTGACCGGGAAGGTGATTGTTTTCTTGTCTTTTGTTTTTACAGTGATGGAATTCGCAGTCAGACTCTGCACCTGCCCATGTGTAGTGCTGTCCTTTAGTTCTGCGGCTTCATGATAGTCATCGACGACTTTCAGAGCACGGACGGCACCGGTATCTGTGCTGTTCAGCTGTCCCTCGTAAATCACACTGACTGCATCCCCGCAGAGCATCCCATCGGTGCATTCCAGGGTGGCCTGGGAAATATCAAAGACATAGGTGTCCGAATTGCTGAGAAGTGTAAGCTGATTGCCGGTAAAATTTTGAAGGATACCGCGTACTTCGTCCATATATACGCGAGTACTTTCCGGGTGGATATCCTGAATCTGTGAGTCATCGGAAGAAGTAAAACTGTCAACGACATCACCCAGACTGCAGCCGGACAGAGTAGTTAGGAAAAGAGATCCAAGACAGATCACCAGTATTTTTTTCATGAAACTCCTTTCTGCGCTGCAGCATCGTCAGGCTGCACACGGAACCAGTAAGTATAGAAATCAGTAAAACCAAGAGAAGCATACAGACGCTTGGCGGCTGTATTGCCCTGAACGACCTGAAGGTAAGCATTTGCGGCACCCTTTTTCATTCCTTCCGTAAGCAGGGCTGTACAGATCTGGCGTGCAAATCCCTGACCACGGTATTTTTCTTTGACATGGATCGCATAAATACCGATATAATCACGATCAAGAATGCCAAGTCCTGTAGCAATGATCTTGCCTTCTTTCCAGATAGAGGCACAGATCGTATCCTTTGGGATAGCGCGGTACATGGACGGAACAACGGCACGGTGGATCGGGTTGGTCATGCCTTTCAGATCAAAAAGACTGGTGATCCAGATATCCGGAATCTCATCGGTGATCGTAACTGCCGGATAAGGTGCAGCCAGACATGCGTCATTCAAATGTAGAGTCATGACTTCTGTGACATGCTGAATTTCATAACCACGGTTTTCCAGAGTATAGTCAAAATCCGGGGATACCAGCGGACTGATCTTAAAGATCGCCGGTGATCCCAGACGTTTATAGACATCTTCGCAGTAGGCGACTTTTTCGCGCCATGGAAGTGTAGAATTTCCGAATTGTTCCACGCTGTTGGTACGGTGGGTATAGAAATAAGAAAATCGCAGGATCCAGCCATCATAAAGCTCCATTTTGTGGGATGGCCATGCATTCAGCGACATGTCTTCGATTTTTTTGATATTTTTTTCCATGGTGAAAACCCCTTTCTGCTGCTAGTTTTTATTATAGCGAAGAGGAATAGAATGTGCAACCGGATAAATACTATCATCTTAGAATAGGTTACTGTGAACGGAGTGAACAGTAACTGGAACAGGTGTCGGAAATGCAGAGAATTTGGCGAACGAATCTTCTTTACAAAACAGACCTGAGCGTTCTATAATAAGACTCACCAGAGATCTTCTGGTATCCATATCCGTCGATTCAGACGGAAGATTCCCTTTTTAATCATCGAGATATTTGCAGAGAGAAAGGAGCGTGGTTGGAGTTATTGTCAGCAGGATACTGCTTCTGACGATCACCGGAGTTGCTGTTTTGATGGATCTGTATGAGATGAAAATAAAGAACATCTGGATTCTGTTTTCGCTGCTGACCGGATTAGGATATGATCTGTGTCGGGGAGGCTGGAACGGAGCCGCGTTTTTTATTTCCGGAGCAGGAATCCCGCTGGTGATCCTCGGGTGGCTTTTTTATTTTCGGATGCTTGGTTCAGGAGATATCAAACTATTTTGTGCACTGGGCGGTCTTATGGGACCGTTACATATTCTGTGGTGTATCTGGTATGCATTTCTTGCAGGTGGCTGTATTGCACTGGCCATTCTGATCTTTTGCGGCGGTTTCAGCCAGAGAATCCAGTATTTTTTTGAATATCTGAAAGCATATGGGCGGACAGGCAGCCGGAAATCTTATTATCGGATCGGAAATGCATGGGAAAATATCCATTTCACGGTCCCGATCTTTATGAGTGTGATGCTGTATGCGGGAGGTATGTATTGAAGAAACAAATTTTTGCAGTCTGTGATCTGGAGGCAGAATACGCCTGCAATTTCATGGATTATCTGAATCAGAAAAAAAATATTCCCTTTGAGATCCAGGCCTTTACCAGCGTGGAAAGTTTCGTGGCATTTGCAAAGAAGAACTATGTAGAGTTGCTGTTGATCTCTTCGGAGGCAATGTGTCGGGAAGTTGGAGAACTGGATATTGGCAAGATTGTGATTCTGACAGAAGGAAGTAAGCCGAAAGAGCTGGAAAAATATACCGGTGTATATAAATACCAGGCATCGTCTGATGTTGTGAGGGAAGTGATGGCCAGTTATGGTGCGGAGAAGGCAATACTTCCGGTACAGCTGCCGGTATTGAAGAAGACGACGGAGATACTGGGAGTGTATTCGCCCCTGGGAGGCTGCCTTCAGACTTGCTTTGCACTGACTCTGGCACAGATTCTTGGAAAAGAGAAAAACGTACTTTATCTGAATCTGGAAGAATATGCCGGTTTTGAAAAACTGATGCAGACGAAATTTACCTATACACTCAGCGACCTGCTTTACTTTGTGGAGCAGGGAAACTCTGGTGTCACAGTAAAGATGAACAGCATGATACAGAGCCTTGGAAAGATAGATTTCATTCCGCCTGTACAGTCGCCGGAGGATATCCGGGGAACCTCCTGGCAGGACTGGGAAAGACTTTTGCAGGAGATTGTCCTTCACAGTTCTTATGAAACAATCGTGCTCGATATTGGAAATGGGATCGAAGAAGTTTTTCAGATGCTGGATATGTGTACAACGGTTTATACGCCCATCAAAACGGATAAACTGTCGCGGTGCAAACTGGAACAGTTTGAAGAGCTTCTTCGAGTGCGGGATTACCCACAGGTTCTGACCCGCATGGTAAGACTGGATCTGCCTTATGGACAGGAAGTCCTGGCAGAACCGTTTCGTGCAGAGCAGCTTGTCTGGGGAACTCTTGGGGATTTCGTGAGAGAGCTGCTGGAAAAGGAGGAGACATGAGCAGAAAGAATTTTCAGCATATGCGCAGTCTCCTGATGGAAAAGCTGGATCTGGCAAGAGAGCTGACAGACGAAGAGATTCTGGAGGAGATTGATACGCTGATTTTGGAGAGTATGCGTGATGCCTGTCTCTCCCTGAAAGAAAAAGTTGAGCTCCGTCAGGAACTGTTTCACTCAGTGAGAAAGCTGGATGTCCTGCAGGAGCTGATCGAAGACGAGACGGTAACAGAGATCATGGTAAATGGCCCGGATGCCATTTTTGTGGAGCGGGCCGGCAAACTTTCCCGTTGGGAAAAAACATTTACATCCGGAGAGAAGCTGGAAGATGTGATCCAGCAGATCGTCGGCAAATGTAACCGGGTGGTCAACGAATCAATGCCTATTGTGGATGCCCGTCTGGAGAACGGAGCCAGAGTGAATGCGGTAGTCCGCCCGGTGGCATTAAATGGTCCGATATTGACGATCCGTCGATTTCCGGATACACCGATCACCATGGAAAAACTGATCGCTCTCGGAAGTCTGCCGGCAGAGTGTGCAGAATTTCTGAAGACGCTCGTCAGAGCAAGATATTCCATGGTCATTGGCGGTGGCACAGGAAGTGGCAAAACAACGTTCCTTGGTGCACTGTCCAATTTTATACCCAGTGATGAACGACTGATCACAATTGAAGACAATGCAGAATTAAAGATCCAGGGAATTCAGAATCTGGTACGGCTGGAGGCCAAAATGGCCAATACCGAAGGAGCATCTTCGGTTACGATACGTGATCTGATCAAGACGGCTCTTCGTATGCGACCGGATCGGATCGTTGTGGGAGAAGTCCGCGGAGGAGAAGCTGTGGATATGCTGCAGGCCTTGAATACAGGGCATGATGGCAGTTTAAGTACAGCACATGCCAATTCGGCAGAGGATATGCTGTCGCGTCTGGAAACGATGACACTGATGGGCGTTGATCTTCCTCTGGAGGCGATACGCAGGCAGATCGCATCGGGCGTGGATATTCTGATCCACCTTGGAAGAATGCGGGACAAAAGCCGTAAAGTACTGGAGATTACAGAAATATGTGGGTTTGAAGATCATGAAATAAAGACCCGGACATTGTACCGGTGGCGGGAGGGTAAGGGTCTGGTACAGACAGCGTCTCTTCTGAACCGGGAGAAACTGGTGAGGGCAGGAGTGTCGATATGAAGCAGAATAAGAACATCAGGCAAAATGACAACGTTAAACAGAACTATGAAGAATATCATTTTTCAAAAACGGAGATTCTGAAATATTTGTTACAGAGTATACTTCTCTGCAGTGTAATGGACTATCTGTTTTATCAGAACTGGTGGCTGCTGATTCTGGCAGTTCCGGTTACTGTCCTGTTTATGAGACTCAAAAAGAAAGGGCTGATCCGCGAACGAAAACGAAATCTGAATTATCAGTTCAAAGATGCACTGAATGCATTAAGCGTAGCTGTCCAGGCAGGATATTCTGTCGAAAATGCAGTGACAGCCTGTTCCAGAGATCTGGAGAGACTGTATCCGAAAGAAACGGATATCGTGCAGGAATTTCATTACATAGAAACACAGCTGAAAGTCAGTGTTCCGGTAGAGGAGCTTCTGCTCAGTCTTGGTGAGCGGAGCGGGATTGAAGATGTCGAAAATTTTGCAGCTGTATTTTATACAGCAAAAAGAACCGGTGGAGATATGAACAGGATCATACAGACATCTGCGCGTATGCTGGGAGATAAGATCGATGTCCGAAAGGAGATTGAGACGACGCTGGCAGCGAAGAAGGCAGAGCAGATGATCATGAGCCTGATGCCGGCAGGAATCATCCTCTATCTGAAACTGACATCTCCAGGATTTTTGAGTGTACTTTACGGGAATTTATTTGGGATCTGTGCAATGACGCTCTGCCTGGGAATCTATATTCTGTCTTACTGGCTGGGGCGCAGGATCGTTGATATTGAAGTATAAGTAATACGGCAGGAGGATGCAAAATGTGGGTACATCTGATTATTTTTGCTGCGGCATTTGGTACCGTGCTTGTCTGGAAGGCAGGATGGCTCCGGCTTGATGGTATTGCCGACAAAGAAAGCGTACGTCTGTTTCTGCTCGTGGCAATCTGTGGAAATACACTTGGAATGGTATTGACATTGACCAGCGGGAGCAGTGAGGTTTATGAGAAAGGGCATCGGATCGAAAAGAGTGCCGATGGCGCTTATACAGAAGAATTACAGGTTTCTGTAGATGGTGGAGAGCCGCAGAAATTTGATGTGCAGATTCCGGAAAAGGAGACAGAAGAGTCAGAGGAAACAGAAGCAGAGACGGAGACGTTTCAGACACCGGAGGAAGCACGGCAGAAGAAGCTGAAAGAAGTGATCGAGCAATACAACCAGGAAAAAGAAGATCCGGATTATTATTATCTGCCGGATTCCTGGAATGGACAGGTGCTTCAGTGGCAGAAGCCGGGCGAGACTACCGGGACATTTCTGGCGGCACTTGCTTTATTTGCGGCAGTTGTGCTGATGCTCAAAAAGGCAAGGGAACAGCAGGAAGAACTGGCAAAACGGGCAGAACAGCTCCTGATGGATTATCCATCCCTGATCATGAAGTTTACGCTTCTGATCCAGGCAGGAATGACAGTACGGAGGGCATTTCAAAAGATCAGTGCAGATTATCTCAGAAGCCATCGCGACACAGTCAGGTATGCGTATGAGGCAGTGACGACGGCCTGTCATGAGATGGACAGCGGTGTTGCAGAGCTCGAAGCTTACCGGAGATTTGGAGAACGGTGTGGACAGATGAAGTACAAGACTTTTTCCACGATCCTGATCCAGAATCTTCAGAAAGGCGGACATCGGATGGCAGATCTTCTGGAAAAAGAGGCTCTGGAAGCATGGGATGAAAGAAAAAGAAAGGCAAGGGTAATGGGCGAGACCGCAGCGACAAAACTGCTGGTTCCGATGATCATGATGCTTGCGGTGGTGATGGCGATCATCATGATACCGGCATTTTTGTCTTTCTACAGTTAAGTGTAAGAATGAGGGAGGTAAAGTAATGCGGAATTTGGGATTTGTGAAGGAATTTGTACAGGAAGAAGATGCAGTGGGTGTTGTGGAGATTATTTTGATATTGGTGGTGCTGATCAGTCTGGTCATTATCTTTAAAGAACAGCTGACCAATCTGGTACGTGCGATTTTAAGCAAGATCACAAAACAGAGTAATTCCATCTGAGAGAGGAGAGAACCGATGGAGAAAAAGGGCAGTATTACTGTTTTTCTGGCGCTGATCTTAAGTCTTCTGCTGTCACTGGTCGCAACGAGCATACAGTCCGTGCAGGCGGCAGCAGCCAGGACACAGATTCTGAACAGTATGGATATTGGACTTTATTCTCTGTTCGGACAGTATGACCGCTTCCTTCTGAAGAATTATGACCTGTTTTTTCTGGATGGCACGCAGGGCGGTACAGAATTTAACTTAAGTGCGGTGTATGACAATCTGGAATCGTATATGAAGCCGGTGTTGAGACAGAACAGTCAGAAACTGACATTGAAGCAGTGTGGTTTCAGCGGATATCGTCTGGCGACAGATGAAGATGGAGAAGTTTTTTATCAGCAGGCAGTTACCTACATGAAAGATACACTTGGAAGTCAGGGAGTGCAGGCACTCCTCAGACGATACAGGAAAAAAGAAGACAAGGTGAAACAGGCTGAGCAGGACGGACAACGGGCAGAAAACGGAGGCACACTGGATCATTATGACTCAGAGATGAATTCGGCAGCACAGAAAAGCCAGGAGGCGGAGGAAGCCTCTAAGAATGAAAATACGGGGGATTTTGGAGACGGTTCCGATGGAGGTTTCTCGGATGGCGAAGAGAAACCACAGGTAGTCAATCCGATTCCGGTGATACAGAGGATTCGACAGATGGGGCTGCTGGATCTGGTAGTGCCGGCAGCAAAAGGAATTTCTGACCGGGAAATATCACGTGGCGATCTGCTGTCGGGCAGGGACCTGCAACAGGGAATGGAGATGCCGCAAAGCGTGAAAAAGGATAATTCGGGGACTTCGAAGGTATTGTTCCAGCAATATCTGATGGAGCATCTGGGAAGTTATATGACACCGTCAAAGTCCGGTCTTTGCTATCAGCTGGAATATCTTCTCGCTGGAAAGAGAAGTGACCGCGAGAATCTGAAAGCAGTAGCCAACCGCCTTCTGATGATCCGCGAAGGAATTAATGCTTCCTGTCTGATGGCAGATGCAGGTAAGAGAGCGCAGGTTCAGGCAGTTGCACTTGCAATCGCGTCCAGCTTTCTGATTCCGCCGGCTGCAGTAATCATTGAAGCGGCACTGATCCTCTGCTGGTCTTTTGCAGAAAGTATTCTGGATCTGCGGGAACTGTTTCATGGAGGAAAGGTACCGCTTACCAAGACAGCGGCAACCTGGCAGCTGTCTCTGGAAAATCTGCCGGATCTGCTTGCGCGTCTGGACAGTCAGAGACGAAGCGATGAAAGTGGAATGTCTTATCAGGATTATCTGCAGATCCTTCTTTTGTCAAAGACAAAGACAGAAAAACTGACACGGGGAATGGATATGATCGAAGCGGAGATACGGAGTACCAGAGGAAAAGAAAACTTTCGGCTTGACTGCTGTATAGAAGCGATTGAAGCTTCTGCAG
This sequence comes from uncultured Blautia sp., assembly GCA_934378195.1. Classification (GTDB taxonomy): domain Bacteria; phylum Bacillota; class Clostridia; order Lachnospirales; family Lachnospiraceae; genus Blautia_A. Next base: position 60,289 of record CAKRPO010000002.1, on the reverse strand, counting down.
ATGTGCAGGCAAACCGGAAGCAGATCTTTTCGGTAACAAGGCAGTACAGTTATGTGTAAAAAGTGGATTTGAGAGATTGGATTCAGAAGTTATACGGGCAACACGGGCGGTCGTAAGACCGCCTGGGAAAAGAGGTGCAGAAAGATGCTTTTTCAGAAGGATAAGAAATATGGGAATGAAAAACATAGAAATGTCAGTGAGATAGACAGAAAAAAATCAATGGCACGTGAAAGAAATAAAAATAAAACAGAAAGGAAACGCTCTCGTGGAAGAGAAATTCTGATTTCCCTGATGGTCAGAAAAGTCCAAAGAATCATAAGTGTCAAAGATGTTATAAGAAAACTTTCTGAAAAAGTATCTTCCTGCACCTTGCCAGGAAAGTGCAGACAGGCAAGCCTGGCGCTGGAAACGGCACTTGTTCTGCCATTGTTTTTCCTTGGAATGGTGACGATGATCTCGTTTATGGATATTTACCGGATTCAGACAGTGCATCTGCAGGCACTGTGTGAAAAGACGAAAGAGGCAGGAATGTATGCATATGTATTGGATGGAAAAGGCCCAAAAGAAGTTACAATGCCGGATGTTTATGCATACACGCCAATCGGTGCACTGGTTCCGCTGCCAAAGGTATGGATGCATAATACGGTCAAAGTACATGCATGGACGGGTGCGGATGAGACAGAACTTAAGGGAGATGCAAAAGAACCGGAGAAGATGGTGTATGTAACAGAATCCGGAACGGTATATCACAGGAAACCGGGCTGCCGTTATCTGAATGTGAAGATTAACCAGATATCAGGTTCGTCTGTCGCGCATGCCCACAATGCAAGTGGACAGAAATACAGTCCCTGCGAGTCCTGCAGCCGGAATCAGAAGCCATCCGGAGTGGTATATGTGACTTCTTCAGGAAACCGTTATCATAATCTTGCGACCTGCAGTGGCCTGAAGCGTACCGTAAAACTGGTAAAGGAATCACAGCTTGGCGGGATGCATGCCTGCAGCAGCTGCGGATAAAATAAAGATAAGGAGTAAAGAAGCATGCAGATCAGGGAGGTATTGACGGTTTTGTTTCTGGCAGTTGCAGGCTGGAAAGACTGGAAGAAAAAAGAGATTTCACTGTTTCTGACAGGATGTTTTGGGATTCTTGGCATTGGATTCAGCATCTATGCGGGAAGAAGTTTACAGGACTGGATGATCCCGACAGGAGTCAGTCTTATCATACTGGCAGCCAGCATACTGACAGGTGGAGAAATCGGAATGGGAGATGGCTGGGTCTTTCTGACACTTGGAACGATGCTGACAACAGAATGGTATCTGAAAATGGCATGTATTGGAATGCTGGCAGCAGCTGGGTATGCGGGAATTCTGCTGTTTATCTGCAAAAAAGGACGGAAGACGGAAATACCGTTGGTACCGTTTCTGCTGTTGGGCTATCTGGGAGGGTTTTTGCTATGAATCTGAGAAAAAAGATGCAAAAAGGAAGTTTTACGATTGAGGCAGCCTGTGTGATGTCGCTGATATTAATAACAATCATAGGAGTTCTGTATCTGACATTTTTTGTACATAATCGTACCTGGCTGACAGCGGCTGCTCATGAGGCGGCATTGACCGGAAGTATGGAATGTGTACGAAAAAACGGACAGCCATATGAAGCGGCTTCTGCAAAGGGGGAAGAACTTGGAAATGTAGGATTCTTTGGTGCGGAAAATCTGAAATATCAGGTAAGCACCGGAAAGACGGTAAAGGTCAGCTATCAGGCGGAAACAATTGCAGGCTTCGGTGGATTTCGCTGGACGTTAAAAACAGAAGGAAGCTCCAGAATCATCCGGCCGTCTGAATGGATCCGCAAGGTCAAGGCTGCCGCTGAGATTGTCACGGAAGAAGGATAAGAATGATGCGAGAATAAAGAAGAAAGTAGAATCATATGGGAGAATAAATTATGCATGCAGAATATAAACGAGATGTCAGTCATAATTATCTGATCCTTTATGCGGAGGAAATGGTCAATACCGCTTCATATCAGGTAAGAATACTGACGGGAAACACAATGTCTTCGATATTGAAATGCAGGATGCAGGGGCTGGATGGGAAATGGCTGTTCTATTATGATATTACTTCGAAACAGTCCATCGCTTCCTTTTATGAACAGCGAAAGATCCGAGGGGAAGACCTGGAGATGATTCTGCAGGGATTTCTACGGGTAATGGAAGAGATGGCAGAATTTCTGTTAAACACAGAACAGCTGGTCCTCTGTCCGGATTATATCTTTCTGGACCTGGAGAAAAAAGAAGTGTATTTTTGCTGCCTTCCGGATTATCGTCATCCGGTGCAGGAGCAGTTTCGGGAGCTGACGGAATATTTCCTGCCAAAGCTGGACCATGAAGATTCCAGAGCAGTCAATCTGGGATATGGAATCTACCGTAAAGCGATGGAATCCGGATTGCAGCTGGAACACATCAAAGAACTGGTTTATCGGGCAGAGGCGGAGGACAGGGACAGAAGTGTGGAAAGAGAAGACAGAAATGAGGCTGAAAGTGGAAAACATGACATGACAGAGGAAAGTTTGTGGAAAAAAGAGAGAGATGTTGGTTCATGGGGAGATCCTGAGTATCAGGAGGCTGCACATAACGAAGAGAAAAAGAAGATTTCGCATAGTGGGAAAGCAGAGATCCACTGGAAGCTGGCAGCAGGATGCGTGGCTGGTGTTGGCGTTTTGATTGGAATTCTGTTTGCCAGTTATCTTGGCTATCTGCCAGAGATTCCAATGGAAGCTGTTCTGGGTGTTGCGATTGTACTTATGGGAATCGGGACCGGCTGCACCTGGGCGGCAGGTAAAAAGAAGAAACGACAGGAACAGTCCGCAGAATGGAGAAATAAGGTGCAGCGTGAACTTGCCGGAGAGACTGGCAGAAGCGTGGACAGAAATATAGAGAAGAACAGAAGTGACAGGACAGAAAAAGGCAGAACAGAAAAAAAGACAGCAGAAAGAGATATACCGGAACAGGCTTCCGCGTGGCAAAAAGAAATGCCGGAAAAAAGAAGGGAAAGAAATGAAAAGGTCAGAGAAGAACAATCAGGAACAGAATACGATCAACAGGAAATGTATGGTGAGACCGTAGTACTTTCAGCCGGGCAACTGTCAGGACCGGCAAGTCTGGTAAGCAGAGAACCCGGGGAACTGGCCCCAATCTATCTGGAAAGAGAACTGACGGTGATCGGGAAACTGGAACAGGCTTCCGATGCTGTGATCTCACTTCCGACAGTCAGTCGTGTACATGCCAGGATCCGCAAAACAGGCGAAGAATATTATCTGGCTGATCTGAATTCGAGAAATGGAACATCTGTCAATGGAAGAATGTTGAAAGCAGATGAAGAGTATCTTTTGCAGGATGAAGACCAGGTGGATTTTGCACAGGCGAGATATGTCTTTCTAAAGTAACAATCCGACAAAAGTGTTGCCTTGTCACGGGATATGCCTTCTGCTAAAATTGTATCAAAATGAGAATAGGAGAAAAATCCGTGGAAGAATTACGTAAAGAACCGGTGACTGCAGGGTTGATATTCCTGAATATCCTTGCCTTCGTGATCGTGGAGATTACAGGAAGTTCGCAGAACACCATGCATATGCTTGACTGGGGTGCAGCCTATACCCCGATGATCGTGCAGGGTGGAGAATATTATCGTCTGTTTACCTGTATGTTCCTGCATTTTGGAATTGAACATTTGTTGAATAATATGCTGGTACTGTTTGTGCTTGGAAGCAGACTGGAACAGGCGATCGGAAAGATAAGATTCCTTCTGATCTACCTGCTGGGTGGTCTGCTTGGAAATGTGTTTTCCTTATGTATGGAACTGCATTCTCTGGATTTCGCGGTATCTGCCGGCGCATCCGGTGCAGTCTTTGCTGTTATGGGAGCCATGATCTATATCGTGATCCGCAATAAAGGCTGGCTGGGGGATCTGTCTGCACGACAGATTCTAATCATGGCTGCTTTTTCCCTGTATTTCGGATTTACAAGTACAGGAGTGGACAATACCGCCCATATAGGCGGGCTGGTATCCGGACTTCTGCTTGCAGTTATCCTCTATCATCCGGGAAGAAAAATATAAAATGAAGTACCTTCATTCGGAACACTTTCTACTTCCAGCGTACCCTGATGAGCTTCGATGATCTGGCGGGTGACAGCAAGCCCGAGACCTGTGCCTCCGGGCTTGTAGGTTATGAAGGGCTGAAAGACATTTTCCATCTGCTCCCCGGTCATGCCACAGCCATTATCGGAGATGGTAAGCTGTACACCGTCAGGAACTGCAGAAGCAGAAAACTGAATTTTTCCGTGCACATGCTGGATCGATTCCTGTGCATTTCGGAGAATGTTAAAGAGAGCCTGACGGATTTTTGTCTGATCCAGACAGATCTGGGGAAGATCATGGGGGATGTCAGTCTCGAAGGTGATTCCGAGATAATCCAGTGCCGGACGGAAGGAATTCGTGATACGTTCCAGACAGAGACTTAAATCTGTCTGAGTAAGGGAAATATGTCCGGCGTTCTGGTATCTGGAAAGTTCGTCCAGAAGCTCACGTATATAATTCAGATTTTCCATGATATTATCCCAGTGTTCACTGAAACAGAGCTGCGGATGAAGATCTGACAACATCTGCATTTCGCTGGTGATCAACGCCAGCGGATTTCTTATTTCATGAGAAAATGTGGACAGCATCGATTGAAAATCCTTCTTCTGTTGTGTGATAATGTCTTTTTTCTGCATAATCTGTCACCTCATGGGAAGTGTAAATTGCCGGAACAAAGCAGAATTGTCCGTTTTGCTCCAGTAATTTGGTCATTTCCTGTAAACAATTATGAGTATAGTATCAAAAAATACAGTAATCAATAAAATTCGTCTTGAAAAATTCGTGAAAGTACGAGACAATAAAGGCAGAAAACAGTTGAACTGTAAGGAGGACGATATCATGGAAAACTGTATTTTTTGTAAAATTGCAAACGGAGAAATTCCTTCCGCTACGTTATATGAAGACGAAGATTTTCGTGTGATTCTTGACCTGGGACCGGCAACAAAAGGACATGCACTGATTCTTCCGAAGGCTCATGCGGCAAATATTTACGAACTTCCGGATGAGACAGCAGGAAAGGCAATGATCCTTGCAAAGCATATGGCGACAAAGATCAAAGACGGACTGCATTGTGATGGATTTAATGTAGTTCAGAATAATGGCGAGATTGCAGGACAGACGGTATTTCATTTCCACATGCATCTGATTCCTCGCTATGAGGGAGATCAGGTAGGGCTGACATGGAAACCTGGCGAGTTGACTGATGAGATGAAAGAAGAGATTCTCTCCAGGGTGAAGGCGTAAGGCTGGAATATAGGAATGCGTATAGAAAAGAGTACAAAAGTAAATGATAATTGAGAATTTTGATGATTTTTACGATCACTACCAAGGATTCTCAGCATATGTTGCCTTCTGTATGACCAGTGATGAAGAACTGGCGAAGGATATCAGTCAGGAAGTCTTTCTGTCTTTATTCAAGGTGCGGGACAGACTGGACTATTCAAATATGAAGAGACTGAAAGCACTGGTGATGAGGGCGACAACCAACAAATGTATAGACTATTTCAGGAAAGCCTCATCCAGACCGGAAGATTTTACGATCAATGATGAGGAAAGCACGTATGAGCCGGCAGATGAAAAGATGAATCCAGAGGCGAGAATGCTTCGTATGGAAGAAGAGAAATATCAGAAACTTATCTTGAACAGGCTTCGGCAAAGAAATCCAATGAATTATGATATTCTGGTGAAAACAAAGCTGCATGAACTGTCATCGGCAGAAGTGGCGAGTGAATATGGAATCACCCCGAATAATGTAAACAACAGAAATCTGCGTTCTAAAGCCTGGATAATCGAAGAAATGGAAAAAATATGCAGGCGGTCACATCGATAACTGCCTGCATACTTATGCTTTCATGATTATTTAGTTAAAACACATTCTTCGATCAGTGAAACGATATGATGAATAGAATCCATCTGTTTGCCACCGGTCATTGCTTCCTCGAAGGAGTGGCGGTCAGCGTACAGCTTGTGGATCGTATCCAGAAGCTTCTGGTCGGTGATCTCTTCCTCCTCAAGAACCATACTGAATCCCTGCTTCTCAAAGGAACGGGCATTCAGAATCTGGTCACCGCGGCTGGCCTTTGCGGACAGCGGGATCAGAAGATTCGGTTTGTGAAGAGCACTGATCTCGCAGATAGCGTTTGCTCCTGCACGGGAGATTACAATATCAGACAGGGCAAAGAGGTCTGGAAGTTCATCCTTGATATATTCATACTGTACATATCCTGCAGTGCTGACCAGTTTTTCATCCATTTTGCCTTTGCCGCAGAGATGGATGACCTGGAAGTCCTTCAGAAGTTCCGGAAGAATTTTGCGGACATGGTCGTTGACAGAGGCAGCACCGAGGCTTCCGCCGATTACCATCAGTACCGGCTTGTCAGAAGTGAAACCACAGAACTGACGGCCGGCTTCCTTATCACCTTTCAGAAGTTCCTGACGGATCGGAGTACCGGTCAGTACAGCCTTGTTTGCAGGGAGACTGCTGACAGTCTCAGGGAAGTTACAGCATACTTTGACTGCGGATGGAATGCAGAGTTTGTTGGCAAGTCCGGGAGTCATATCAGACTCGTGGATGATTGCTGGAATCTTGCAGCGTTTGGCTGCGATTACAACAGGGACGGTAACGAACCCTCCCTTGGAAAAGACTACATCGGGTTTCAGTTTTTTGAGAAGCTTCTTAGCTTCATGGAACCCTTTTAATACCCGGAAAGGATCGGAAAAGTTCTTAGGATCGAAATAACGTCTCAGTTTACCTGAGGAGATTCCATAATAAGGAATGCCCAGTTCTTCAATGAGTTTGCGTTCAATGCCTTCGTAAGATCCGATATAGGAAATCTGATAGCCGGCAGCTTTGAGTGTCGGGATCAGAGCGATATTTGGTGTAACGTGTCCGGCAGTACCACCGCCGGTGAGAACAATATGTTTCATAGGGAAATCCTCCTGAAAAATCATTTTATTACCAATAACTATGAACCACCGGGGAAGAATTGTCAAGAAAGAGATAATACGATGAAAAAAGAGTTTGAGAAAGAACGGAAAGACAATCAGACAGAAGATTTGTTTTGGGATATGCCGGATATGGATGACGATGAGAAGTTCAGCCAGTGGCTGGAGGATGAGTATCTGAAAGAGGCAGATGCCATTGAGGAATCCCTGCTTTCTGGCAGACGTTATGAAGATCATCCGGAAATTGTTCAGAAGCTGAGCGTTTCGAGGGAAAGCTTTTACCAGAGGGCAAGGGAAGAAGGGCTTCTGGATGAAGAGACAGATGAACATGTGACTGCGGAGAATCCTGCGATGGGTACAGAAGCAGATATTTCTAAAGAAGAGCTCATCTGTGCAGATGTCTGTGTATCTGGGAAAAATATGTCTGAGGCAAAAGCATCCGGGGCAGAGATGTCTGAGACAAAGGTTGTGGAATTCCGGAAAAAGAAACACAGCTATGTCCGTCTGGGCAGGATTGCCGGAATCGCCGGAGTGTGCCTGCTCTGCGTGTTTGCGGCGAGCATGAGCAGCGAGGCGAACCGCAAGTACCTGGTGAATAGCGTGAGGATACTGAGCGGGAATGACAGCCAGCTGATTTCTTATAATGATGAGACAAATGAAGATGCAAGTACTGAGGAAAGCGATGCAATTGCAGATATAGAAGAAAAACTTGGGGTGGAAGTGCCGGAGTTTTATTATAGACCGTCGGGAATGGAATTCTCGAAATATACAATAAATCAACCGGCTGCACTTGCTCATATTAAATATAATTATAAAAATAATGGAATCTTTTTTTATATTGATAAGCAGCAAGAGAAGATGACTAGTAATATTAGCAGTTTAAATGGAAAAGTTGAAATTGTAGATAATATAGTTAAAGACGGAATCCAGATTTCGGTGAAAAAAATGGATGATGAAGAAGATAAATATCCTACATATACAGCAAATTGGATGTATGATGGAGTATCATACACTTTATCAGGAAAAATTGAATTGGAAGAGATGAAAAAAATAATAAAAGAAATGAAATTTTAGAGTGATATTTTCAGATTTCTTACGTATATAGTTATGTAAGGGTTGTTTACATAGCGAAAGGAAGTGAGAAGTGAAAGTCTGGAAGAAGATACTGGGAATTGGCTTGGCAGTTGGATTATCTGTCGGAATGAGTTTGACACCGGTATATGCAGATACGATCAGTATACTGGATGAAATTACAGATGAAGAGACGACAGAAGACTGTGCAGAAGATACATCTACAATTCTGGCAAGAAGTAGCTATTTGCATTTAGGAAATGTAAAAATTCAAAGAGTTGCAAGTAATGAGATTATCATCTATGGCTTGACAGAATGTCATAAAAAATGCAGCAAAGTTTATCTGTCACTTTATCTGGAACGGAAGGTCAATGGAAGTTATGGAACCTACAAGTATTGGAATTTCACTGCAAACAATGTAGATGAACTGGAAAAAACAATCGACGTAGCAGTTCCATCAGGTACATATTACCGAGTGCGTGGATATCATGCAGCCAGCAAGGCAGGTGTGAAAGAGTCTACCTCAACGCTGACACAGGGTATCATGGTTAAGTAATTAACCATTGAAAAAGAAAGCAAGGAATTGGAAGAAGAAAAGAAAAATATAAGTTTTACTCCATGAAGTGCTAAGCGGACCAGAAGATGCAAAATATTTTATGTAAACGCCATTACCATCTGAAGGAACCAGGCACGGATCACTCGTGTCATTCACCGACATGAGAAAACATTATTCATTCTTATACACAAACCGGATCAAATTTACTATACGCATTTACAGGATATTTAACCAGTCTATATTTCATTTCTATTTGTCATATCTATATTAAAAAAACAGGACGGGATCTCGGCATCCCGTCCTATCTTTCCGTATTCGGAAAACAGGAGGAACTGTCCATAACCGGACTAAAAAAGCCAGAAATAATAAAAGTAGCTACATAGCCGAAAGGCAAGCAGTATTGGTGTCATGGACGCATCCTGAAAAAAGGCGGTATCCAGCCAGATTTCAGATGCTCTGGTAACTTGTTGTCGAGTAGTTCATGTGGATGAATTAAGTGACAGAGTGTATTGCAATTTTAAAATGCCTATGCTATAGTTCAAATAGACAAATGATAAAATGTGTTCACAGTGACACAGGGAAATCTCCAGAGTTTATACTTTGGAGATTTTTAATATTATTGATTAAAAAAGGTGCTTTTGATGATATATATGGGGTGAATGACATGAGCATAAAGAAGTGGATCGGTGAAACAACAGAATATGATAAAAAGCTTGCTCTGGAGGCTAAGAAGCCTAAGAGCTGGTGCAAAAGTGTCAGTGCATTTGCAAATACATCAGGCGGTGCGCTGATTTTTGGAATATCAGATGATGAACAGGTTGTTGGCGTGGAAAACCCAAATGGTGATGCTGAAAAAATAAGTGAGATTATTAAGACAAGATTAGATCCAATTCCAGAATTTCGCCTTAAATTTGAATGTTTAGAGGATAAAGTATTGATTATTCTTGAGATATTCAAAGGTGAAGAGACACCATATTATTATTCTGGTGATGGTGTATTGGAAGCATATATCCGAGTTGGAAATGAGAGTGTAAAAGCAACTGCAACGGAATTGAAAAGACTTGTGCTCAGGGGAAGGAATACATCGTATGATTCACAGATATCTTCTTATAAAGTAGATGATTTTGCCTTTTCAAAACTTAGAGAAAGATACAAAAAATGGACAGGCAATAGTTTTGACGAAAAAAATCTGATTTCTTTTGGATTAGCTAATGAACAGGGGTTTTTAACTAATGCAGGAGCGTTGATTGCAGACGAGAGTCCGATTCGCTGGTCAAGATTGTTTTGTACAAGATGGAATGGATTGAATAAGAGTGGTGGAACTTTGGATGCTTTTGATGATGCAGAATATTCTGGCAGTGTTCTTTCTCTGGTTGATAATGGAGAAGCGTTTATTAAGAGAAATGCGAAACTGATGTGGCGAAAAACTGCAAATTCACGGGAAGAAATGCCGGAGTATGTGGAACGTAGTTATCATGAAGCACTGGTTAATGCGTTGGCACATCGAGATTATCTTATAAATGGGAGCGAGGTTCACATAGATATTTATGATGATCGGCTGGAAATTTATTCTCCAGGTGGGATGCCGGATGGTTCAATTATTCAGGATAGAGATCCACTTACAGTTCCATCTACCAGAAGAAATCCTGTTTTAGCGGATGTATTTAATAGATTGGGATATATGGAGCGTAAAGGCAGTGGATTTGGAAAGATCATTGGCGGATATGAATTTCAGATTAATTATAATGCGAGCAAAAAACCGTCTTTCAGATCAGACAGGTATCAGTTTACAGTTATAATGCCGAATTTAAATTATAGTGTTCCCCAGGATGGCACTCAGGATGGCACTCGGAATGGCACTCGGAATGGCACTCAGGATAATAACGATTTTGCGAGAGACAATATGTCCATTCAAATAAAGAATCTAATAAAAAGAGACAACAAGATAAGTACGGAAAAAATGGCAATGGTTTTAGGAAGCAGTATACGAACTATAAAACGTCGAATAAAAGAAATGGAAGAGGTTCATTTTGTTGGTCGTGGAGCGAATGGACATTGGGAGATAACAGACGAGGAAAAATAGTGCTTTTTCGAGATTTTGTTGTCTTTTTGCACAAAAAGACTGTTAAAAAACAATCAAATCGTGTATAATGGTTACAACAAAACAGACTTGGATGATTTTTCAGACAAAGGGGGTTCGCACATGAAGATTACCTTTATTGGGGCGACACATGAAGTAACCGGAAGCTGTTATTATCTGGAAGCAGCAGGAAAGAAATTCCTGGTGGACTGCGGTATGGAACAGGGACCGGATTACTACGAGAATCAGGATATTCCTGTGAAGGGAAGTGACCTGGATTTTGTTCTTCTGACCCATGCGCATATGGATCATTCCGGAAATCTTCCCGCTATCTATGCAAAAGGTTTTCAGGGACCGATTTATGCGACACAGGCCACCTGTCACCTTTGCGATATTATGCTTCGAGACAGCGCCCACATTCAGATGTTCGAGGCAGAATGGCGAAATCGTAAGGGACGTCGTCAGGGCAAACCGGAGTTTGTTCCTGCCTACACGATGGAGGATGCTATGGGCGTTATCCAGAACTTTGTTCCGTGTCCGTATGAAAAGACCATCAAGCCGGCAGAGGGAATCAGCGTTCGATTCGTAGATGCCGGACATCTCCTCGGCTCTGCAAGTATTGAGATCATCATTCAGGAAGATGGCAAAGAGAAAAAAATCGTTTTCTCCGGCGATATCGGCAACCTGAATCAGCCATTGATCAAAGATCCGGTCTATCTCCATGATGCAGACTATGTTGTTATGGAGTCAACCTACGGCGACAGAAGCCACGGTGACCGTCCGGATTATGTATCCATGCTGGCTGAGGTGATCCAGCATACTTTTGATCGAGGTGGAAGCGTCATCATTCCTTCCTTTGCAGTTGGACGTACACAGGAGATGCTGTACTTTATCCGCCAGATCAAAGCAGAAGGACGTGTACATGGCCATGATAATTTCAAGGTCTATGTTGACAGCCCGCTGGCAAATGAGGCGACAACGATTTTTAATGAACATATTTATGACTGCTTCGATGAGGAGGCAATGGCATTGGTCAATAAGGGAATCAACCCGTTGATGTTCCCGGGTCTGAAGACTTCTATTACCAGCGATGATTCCAAGGCCATCAACTTTGATGAAGACTGCAAAGTCATTATTTCCGCGAGCGGTATGTGCGATGCCGGTCGAATCAAACATCATCTGAAACATAATCTGTGGAATCCAAACAATATGATCCTGTTTGTCGGCTACCAGGCAATCGGTACACTTGGCCGTGCTCTCATTGAAGGAGCGACCGAAGTTAAATTATTTGGTGAGACAGTTTCTGTAGGTGCGGAGATTCGTCAGATGCCGGGTGTCAGTGGTCATGCGGATGTGAATGGCCTGATGACCTGGATCAAGGCATTCAAAGAAAAACCACAGAAAGTCTTTGTGACACATGGTGATGATGCAGTTACAGAAATTTTTGCAACAAGACTGCAGGAAGAACTGGGACTGGATTCAATGGCACCATTCAGTGGCACCGTTTATGATCTGGCAAATAATACCTGTATTTATGAAGCACAGGGAGTCAGGATCACCAAAGCTTCTGTATCACCGAAAGCAAGCAGGGCTGCACAGGTATTCCAGAAGCTGGTTGCCATGGGACAGCGGCTTATGTCTGTTATCCGCAAGAGCGAAGGTCTTCCAAACAAAGATCTGGATCGTTTTACCAGGGATGTGCAGTCACTGTGTGATAAATGGGATCGCGATGATCTTTCCTGATCTGTAAATGTTTCTGGCAGGATAGAAGTATCAGACAAAAAGAATATTCAAGAATGCCTCTGCAATCCTGACATAAAAAGGCTGCCGTTTCTGCGATTGGAATAAATCTTCCAGTCACAGGAGCGACAGCCTTTTTGAAATCTTTAGTTTACATTTTATAAAATCAGTTCAGCGCTTCTTTCAGTGCTTTGGCAAGCTGATCCGGGCAGGATGTTGGTTTGAATCCACAGCGGATTCCTTCCATTCTGCTGATCGCTTCTCTGGCATCCATGCCTTCTACCAGTCTGGCAACACCCTGTGTATTACCGGAGCATCCGCCCTGGAATTTCACATCGTGCACCTTTCCTGCATCGTCAATTTCAAATGAAATGGCGCTTGAACAGACACCTGATGTTTTATATACCATAATCTTAACCTCCTTAGTCTAATATATCCTGAAATTCAGTATACCAGAAAAAGAGCGAGCGGACAAGCCCGCTTCCAACTCCGGGATACATTCTAAAAAAAGTTTCCATATAAACGCAACATTTGCTATAATAAGTTTACCGATGTCCAGGAGCGACCAGAGACATACAGCCGTATACGGGCAGAGGCATGATAACAAATGAATTTTATTATACAGGAGATATTAACATTATGAGATGTATTGGTATTATAGGAGCAATGGAAGTTGAAGTCGCAAGCCTCAAGGAGCAGATGCAGGATGTACAGATCACACGCAAGGCTTCCATGGAGTTTTGTGCGGGAATTATCGAAGGAAAAAATGTAGTTGTTGTCCGTTCCGGAATCGGTAAAGTCAACGCAGCAGTCTGCACACAGATCCTGATTGATGATTTTAAGGCAGAAGTGATCATCAATACAGGTATCGCAGGAAGTCTGAATGCAGACATCAATATTGGAGATATCGTTGTTTCCACAGATCTGATCCATCACGACATGAATGCCGTTGCATTTGGTTATCCGGTAGGACAGATTCCGCAGATGGAAGCTTTTTCTTTCCACAGTGACGATGCACTTCGTGCACTTGCAGTGAAGGCATGCAAAGAAGCAAACCCGGATATCGATGTATTTGAAGGACGCATTGCATCAGGAGATCAGTTTGTAGCTGACCAGGGTGTCAAAGATTTTATTACCAGAGAATTTGGTGCTTATGCAGTAGAGATGGAAGGTGCTGCGATCGCACAGGCAGCTTATCTGAATAACGTACCGTTTCTTGTGATCCGTGCGATCTCCGACAAGGCTGACGGAAGTGCAGAGATGGATTACCCGACATTTGAAGCAAAGGCAGCAGAGCACAGCTTCAAACTGACGCTTCATATCCTCAAGGACATCCAGGGCTGATCACAGATTCGCCGGGGATGATATTCAGGCAGAGTCCTGACAGAACTGCTCACATTCGAAGTGATTTTGCATAAACTGTTATAGATGAAGACGAAACAGGAGCCTGTCCATGTATTATGACAAGTTTCTTCCATTTTATATGACCTATGCAAATCCCTCGCTTTACAGTGGTGAGAGAATGCAGGAGCAGGAATTTGTACTGATGAAATCGTATTATCCGGAGACTGCCCGCAAGATTCAGGAGATAGTTGAAGAAGAATGTCAGCTTCTGGATTATGAGGGCAGCAGAATGTATGATGAACATCCGGATAAATTTATGATGCACCGGCTGTATGGACAGATTCGTTCACAGGTAGCAGGAGAAATGGCTGCGCAGGAAATTCCGGATGAATTTCTGGATGAACTGATCCAGGTACTTATATATCAGGAAATTTCCAGACGGCGGTGCAGACGACGCAGATATCGTGGATTTTGACCAGGTTGCTGTGAACGGAGTGAACAGTAACAAAGAACCTGCGGTAGAGACAGGAGTATTACAGAGATTATTGAAAGAATAAAAAAGATTAAATATGATGACATTACAGGAATTTTTGGAAAAACAATTTGATGAAGAACTGATGCTTGCAGTCCTGAGCGGTCAGCGGAATAAGGCCAAAGATGTCCCGTCCAAAGTGCGGATCCGCCAGATCGAGCTGAAAGGCAGTGTGTATTATCAGGCATCGTCCACAGTGGGAACAAAGGTCCTTCATTCCAATTACAGCAGAGAAGAAGTACTCGCTTATGTGGAGCAGTGTCTTACTGAAGGCGGATTTTCCCAGTTGCAGGTACAGGGTCGGCGCAAAGACGGAACGGTACTGATCAGCAAGAAGGGAAAGGCTACAATCAAAGTAAAACAGCATCAGGTACTGGAGCCTGTTCAGATACTTGCTCACAATCGTGTGAAGCAGTATATATTGAAGGAAGGAACCCCGGTTCCGTTCCTTGTGGACCTTGGAGTTATGACAAAAGAAGGTAAAATCCATCGTCCGTCTTATGACAAATTCAAGCAGATCAACCGTTTCCTGGAGTTTATTGAGGATATTCTTCCGGCATTGTCCAGGGAACGGGAGGTCACGATCCTGGATTTTGGATGTGGCAAGTCGTATCTGACATTTGCCATGTATTATTATCTGAAGGAACTGAGAGGCTATGATGTCAATATCATTGGTCTGGATCTGAAAGAAGATGTGATCCGCAAATGCAACGGGCTTGCAGAAAAATATGGTTATGACAAGCTGCATTTCCTTTGTGGTGATATTGCAGATTATGAAGGCGTGCAGAAAGTGGACATGGTCGTGACGCTCCATGCCTGCGACAAGGCAACGGATTATGCACTTGCCAAGGCAGTTGAGTGGGATGCGCAGGTTATTCTGTCCGTTCCGTGCTGTCAGCATGAACTGAACGATCAGATTCAGAATGAACTGTTCGATCCGGTGTTGAAATACGGACTTCTGAAAGAGAGAATGTCCGCATTGCTTACAGATGGTATTCGTGCAGAACTTCTGGAATCCAAAGGATACAGTACGCAGATCCTGGAATTTATTGACATGGAACATACACCCAAGAACCTTCTGATCCGGGCGGTCAAAACAGGCAGATCCAGTTCCGGCGAAGGTCTGAAACAGATGACAGATGCCATTCACGGACATCTGACACTGGAGAAGCTTCTTTATCCGGACGGCCTTTGTAAGGAGGAGGGAGTATGAAATCCATAGCAAAATTTCTGAAGAAATTTTTGATACTTCTGATCGTATTTGTACTGGGGGTAGCCGGAACGACTTTTCTTATGAATAATGAAACGACAGATGACCGTTCGGATATGAACAATCCGACGATTCCGGAAGTGATGGTGGATTTTAACGGCACGCTGGCCAACCGCATGTATGGATACCGGCAGGCGATGGAGACGGATTTTGTCCGTGACAGCGTAACTCCGCTGGATACAACAAAGAAGCTTACGATCGCAGTCAATCCTTATGACGAAAAGATTCACAGTCTCTCCTATGAGGTTCGTACTTCGGACGGAACCAGGATCGTTGAAAACAGAAAGATCAAGAATCTGGATACTTCCGGTTCGGACGGATATCTTCGTGCACAGATTGAGATCAGCTCCGGACTTCTGATGAATCAGGAATATTCGCTTCAGATCACACTGGATACCAGTGACGGAGAAGCATACTACTATACGAGAGTGGTATCGAGATCCTCAACGAATACGGAAGATTATGTGAAATTTGCGGCAAGTTTTGCACAGATGTGTATGGATAAGACTTCGGCAGATGGACTGGCTGCTTATCTGGAATCCACAGAATCCTCTTCTACGAATTTTACCTCTGTGTCGATCAAGTCTCCGCTTTCTACGATCAGCTGGGGAAATTTAAGTCCGCAGATCTCCAAGAAGGGTATTCCGGTCATCAAAGAGATCAATGAGACAACAGCAAGTATCTCACTGGAATACGAGATCAAAGCTGCCAACGAAAACGGCGGTGCAGAATATTATAATGTAACAGATTTTTACAGGCTGCGTTATACAGATGCCAGAATCATGCTGCTTGATTTTCAGCGCAGTGCACATCAGGTATTTGACCCGAGACAGTCTGTGATCACGGACGATGGTATCCTGCTCGGTGCACGGGATAAGAATGTTACCATGCTTTCCAATGAAGAGGGCAGTGTGACTGCATTTACACAGGAAGGTGCACTGTGGACGTATGCACCGGATACCGGCAAATTTGTCGATGTTTTTGATTTCCGCAGAAATGCAAACGGAGATTTCCGTGATTCCAGAGTGGAACACGATATCAAACTTCTGAGCATTGATGACAGCGGTGACCTGGATTTTATGGTCTATGGTTATATGAACCGTGGTACGTATGAAGGATACTGTGGAGTTGGAATCTATCATTATGATCATGACCAGAATTTTGTGGAAGAACGGGTATTCATTCCGACAATGGAATCATTTGAATTTCTGAAATCAGACCTTGGTACTTTGAGTTATGTAAACAAAGATAATCAGCTTTTCCTGCTGTTGTCAGGAAGTCTGTATCAAATCAATATCGATGAAAGCAGCTATGATGTACTGGCAGATAATATTGATGCAGATCAGTTTGCAGTCTCCGCTACAAATGCACATGCAGCGTGGCGGGCAGGCGACGGTGACCAGGCCGGACAGATTGTATTCATTGATTTTGACACGCTGAAGACCAGGAATGATACACCGGATTCCGGACAGAGTCTGCAGGTCCTCGGTTTCATGAATGAGGATCTCATTTATGGCAATGTACTTGATGGCGACAGCCTTACTGATGAAAACGGTCATACGATAGACGGAATCACGTCGATAAAGATCGAAAGTTTTGACGGAACCGTCAAAAAGGAGTATCATCAGGATGGATATTATATTACCGATGTGACGGTCGGAACGACATTGATGCAGTTCAATCTTTCTGAGAAATCAGGAAACACTTACACAGTGAAAAATAAAGACAACATCATGAATAATCAGGCGGCATCAGCAGCGGTTGTCTCGGCAGAGCAGACCAGTACCACTCGTCAGGGTGTGATCGTCAAGCTGGTATTTGACAATAAGCCGGAGACAGACGAACCGTTGATCCTTACGGCAAAGATGAAAAATACCGGTGAGAAGACGGTTGAAGTAGATGTAGACAAGAGTCAGATCGGAAATGTGTATTATGTGTATGCAAAAGGCGGACTGAACAGTACCTGGACAGATCCGGCCCAGGCGGTTCTTCAGGCAGACAGCCTTACCGGTGTAGTTCTGAACCGGGCACAGCAGTATGTATGGGAACGTGGAAATATGAAAACACAGCTGACACTGAATACAGAGGATGTTCCGGAGATCATTCGAAGTGGTTCCTGGGATAAGGATGTTCTTCAGCAGGGTCTGGGAGATTCGGGAACAGTGATCGATCTTACCGGATGCAGTCTGGAAAATGTTCTTTATGAGATCAGTGCACAGCGTGCAGTTATAGCCAAGACCGGTGCGGATTCCAGTGTGGTGATCGTCGGATACGATCAGTACAACACATGGCTTCTGGATCCGGCAACCGGCGAAGTAAGTCCATATGGAATGAATGACAGTACTGCTCTCTTCGAGAAAGCGGGAAATGTCTTTATTTCGTATCTTGATAACCAAAAATAAATTTAACAGGGGGACAGGCTTATGTTAAGCAAAAGTATTACGAAACTTGTACAGTATGGAATAGAAACAGGACTGGTTCCGGTATGTGAAAAGAATTACACGATCAATCTTCTTCTGGATGTGTTCCATGAAGACGAATATGTAGAACCGGAAGAAACTTTTTCCAATGTGGATCTGGAAGAAACTTTAGATGAGCTTCTGGATGAAGCCGTAAAGCGAAACCTGATTGAAGACAGCGTTGTGTATCGTGATCTTTTTGATACCAGACTGATGAACTGTCTGATGCCTCGTCCGGCACAGGTACAGAAGGAGTTCTGGGACAAGTATCAGAACAATCCGGTAGAAGCTACAGATTACTTCTATAAATTAAGTCAGGACAGCAACTACATCCGCCGCTATCGCGTAAAGAAAGATCAGAAATGGAAAGTAGACAGCCCGTATGGAGAGATTGATATTACGATTAACCTTTCCAAACCGGAAAAAGATCCAAAGGCGATCGCAGCAGCAAAGAATGCCAAGGCGAGCAGTTATCCGAAATGTCTTCTCTGTCCGGAAAATGAAGGATATGCAGGACGTGTCAATCATCCGGCAAGACAGAACCACAGAATCATTCCGATCACGATCAATGATACGCCGTGGGGATTCCAGTATTCTCCATATGTATACTACAATGAGCACTGCATCGTATTTAACAGCCATCACACACCGATGAAGATCGAGAGAAATACATTTATCAAACTGTTTGATTTTGTCAAACTGTTCCCACATTATTTCCTGGGATCCAATGCAGATCTTCCGATCGTTGGCGGCTCCATCTTAAGCCATGATCATTTCCAGGGTGGACATTACACCTTCGCGATGGCAAAAGCACCGATCGAGAAGCATGTGACCATTCCGGGATTTGAAGATGTGGAGGCTGGTATCGTTAAATGGCCGTTATCCGTACTTCGTATCCGCCACAAAGATTCCGCACGACTGGTAGATCTGGCAACTCATGTGCTGGAAGTCTGGAGAGGATATACGGATGAAGCTGCATTCATCTTTGCAGAGACAGACGGAGAGCCGCACAACACGATCACACCGATCGCACGTAAAGTCGGAGATATGTTCGAACTGGATCTGACTCTGAGAAACAATATCACAACAGAGGAAAATCCGCTCGGCGTATATCATCCGCATGCAGAGTATCACCATATCAAGAAAGAGAACATCGGTCTGATCGAGGTTATGGGTCTGGCAGTTCTTCCGGCAAGACTGAAAGAGGAACTGGAACTTCTGGAAGAATACATTCTGGAAGGTAAGGATATTGCGTCCAACGAAAAGATTGAGAAACATGCTGCATGGGCCAAAGAATTCCTTCCGAAATACAAGGATATCAACAAGGATAATGTGCATGAGATCCTTCAGAAAGAAGTTGGTATCGTATTTACACATGTTCTTGAAGATGCAGGTGTATATAAATGCACACCGGAAGGCAGAGAAGCATTTATGAGATTTGTGGAAGCACTGTAAAGTGCAGCTCACAGAAATACTGGTTTAAGTCGAAAAAAATACTATACAAAAGACAGGGATCTGGAGTTTGAGAGATTATCAGAAAGCATAATTCTGCAAAACTTCAGGTCCCTGTCTGTTGCTATTACTCATTACTTGAAAGAGGTGGGAGTCTTCTCGACTGGGATAAAAAACGCCAGATGAACAGCAACGGATATTACAGTCTGAGTCCTGTCTTGTGCTAAAATAAATTAAAACAGCAGCTCTTTAAAAGAAATAAAAACAGTGACAGAAACAAACGGCGAGATTTCAGCAAAGGAGGCATGCAATGAAGGGAAGATATATACTTACGGCAGTGGCAATTCTGGCGATAGGCGGTGTGGCATTCGGGACAGTTCCGATGTGGAAGGGAACAGCTTCTGTGAAGCAGGAAGAGCAGAGTACGGTAACTCCGGCACCTCTTTCGACGACGGCTCCGGTTGAAGGTCTTACTCACGCAGAAAGCTATGAGAAGCTCTTTGAGTTGGTAAAAGACTGGAAAGATAATGTTTCTTATAGTAATATCCAGCCGCGTGTTATGACGATTGAAGAGTCTGCAGCGGATACTGCAGGAATCAGTGCGGACAGCGGTGCAGACGGTGCTTCGACAGACAGCATGGAGGCATCACGTTCAGAGGAACCGATCGATCCGGAGTTTGGTGTGGATGATTCTTCGGATAAGGGAGATTATTCAACGACGAATACGCAGGAAGAGCTGGTGGATGAAGCGGATATCGTGAAGACAGACGGTACCTGTATTTATGCTCTGGACAGTAAGGGTAATCTTCGTATCGTAGATGCTGCTTCCATGAAACTGCTGGGAGAGATCAAAGGAGAAGCCAGTGCCGATTATAAAGAGATGTACGTGGATGGTGAATGTCTGCAGCTGATCCGTCAGCAGGAAGAGTACGTGACTTATAAAGGAAGTCTGAACCTTCCATCAACCGATAAGGGTGACGAGGCAGATACGGAGGACGATACAGAAGAAAACGCAGAGGACAGCAGCAATATGGCTGACAGCACTACAGACGGAGTTCGTACCAGCTACAGCATGCCGGTGACGACCGTCTCTGTAGAAACTTATGATATCTCAAATAAAGAGCATCCAAAGAAGACTGGCACTTATCAGCAGGATGGATCGTATCTTTCTTCCAGGAGAAACGGTGGACGACTCTATCTTTTTACTTCTTATTCTCCGGATACAGGAAATGATGCAGATCAGATACAATATTATGTACCACGAAGCGGACTGGAATATATCAGTTGCGACCATATTTACCTTCCGACACCGGAAGAAGATTTTTCCTATAATGGCAAGGTATTTCTGGTAGCAGGTGCGGTTTCACCGGAACAGCCTGCCCAGGCGACCGATATCATGGCAGTGGTAAGCAGTGCCAATACGTTTTATGTCAGCGCAGACAATATTTATTCCGCTACAGAAATCTGGAATGATAAGGAGACACGTACTGAGATCACACGAATTGGGTATGAATC
This sequence comes from uncultured Blautia sp., assembly GCA_934378195.1. Taxonomy (GTDB): domain Bacteria; phylum Bacillota; class Clostridia; order Lachnospirales; family Lachnospiraceae; genus Blautia_A. The sequence goes on along the minus strand of CAKRPO010000002.1, from coordinate 39,196 downwards.
CGGAGAGTTTACAGATGGTGCCACAGGTTCGGTCAGGGGAGAACTGAACAACAACTTTTCGATGGATGAATACGATGGAAATCTTCGTGTGGTGACAACAGCAGGCGGCTGGGATGAAGACTACAGTGAATATTCCCGTGATAATAATCTGTATATACTGGACAGTACGCTTAAGACGATTGGTAAGATCGAAAATCTTGCAGAGAATGAAGAAATCAAATCTGCCCGTTTTATGGGAAAGACCGGATACTTTGTGACATATCGGAATACGGATCCGCTCTTTGCGGTGGATCTTTCCGATCCGGAGAATCCGAAAGTGACCGGAGAACTGAAGATTACCGGATTTTCAGAATATCTGCATTTTTATGGAGACAACCAGCTTCTGGGGATCGGGTGGGAGACAGATCCGGAAACCGGAAATGTATCCGGTATGAAATGCTCTATGTTTGATCTGTCTGATCCGACAGATATTAAGGAGACTGACCGCTTTATCCTGAAAGATGTCTCTTTCTGTGATGCGCTCGAGAACTATCGTGCGATCCTGGCATCTCCAAAGAAGAATTTGTTTGGATTTGCCTATGGAATTTATGGAAATACCAATGATGCGTACGATTTGAAGGAGAATTTTTACTATGGCCTGTTTTCGTACAGCGAAAAAGAGGGCTTTTCATCGGAAGTATATCTGAACATAAACAACAGTGAACTGTTTGATGATGATATGAGCTATCAGGACTATCGGAGAGTACGTGGTGTATATGTTGGAGATCTGTTTTATCTGGTTACAGAGAAGGGAATTGCTTCTTATAATATGCAGAAGGATTATGCATCTGTCGATACTTTGAAATGGAACGAATAAAAATGAGAAAACATTGTTACTGTGAACGGTAACAAAACATTGGAAAAAGAAGGGTTCTTCTGTATTTACTCCTTGCAGGAATCTGCGGAATAGTCTATACTAGAGTTCATTGGATGAGAAATGATTAAACAGAGAGGTAGTATAGATTATGAAGCTCACAACTGTAAAAGAAATTTATAAAAACAGAGAAGAATACCTGAACAAGGAAGTGACAGTAGGAGGATGGGTACGAAGCGTACGTGGTTCCAAGGCTTTTGGATTTATCGTACTGCATGATGGTACATTCTTTGAGACACTGCAGGTTGTATATCATGACAATATGCCGAACTTCGCTGAGATCAGCAAGCTTAATGTAGGTGCGGCAATCATTGTCAAGGGTACTCTGGTTCCGACACCGGAAGCAAAGCAGCCATTTGAGATCCAGGCAGATGAAGTACAGGTAGAGGGTGCATCTGCACCGGATTATCCGCTTCAGAAGAAACGTCACACACTCGAATACTTAAGAACCATGACACACTTAAGACCGAGAACCAATACATTCCAGGCTGTATTCCGTGTACGTTCCCTCTGTGCATATGCAATCCACAAATTCTTCCAGGAAAGAGGATTTGTCTATGTTCACACACCACTGATCACAGGAAGTGACTGTGAAGGTGCCGGAGAGATGTTCCAGGTTACTACACTGGATATGAAGAATCCACCGCTGAATGAAGACGGTACTGTAGATTACAGCCAGGATTTCTTTGGCAAAGAGACTAATCTTACAGTAAGCGGTCAGCTGAACGGTGAGACTTATGCACAGGCTTTCCGTAATATCTATACATTTGGACCGACTTTCCGTGCTGAAAATTCCAACACTACACGTCATGCAGCTGAGTTCTGGATGATCGAGCCGGAATGTGCATTTGCAGATCTGGATGACAATATGGATCTGGCTGAGGAGATGCTGAAATATGTGATCCGTTACGTGATGGAGAATGCTCCGGAAGAAATGAACTTCTTCAATTCCTTTATTGACAAAGGTCTTCTGGATCGTCTGAATCATGTAGTGGATTCGGAGTTTGGACATGTAACTTACACAGAAGCAATTGAACTTCTGGAGAAAAATAACGATAAATTTGATTACAAAGTATTCTGGGGATGTGACCTGCAGACAGAGCATGAGCGTTATCTGACAGAGCAGATTTTCAAGAAACCGGTATTTGTTACTGATTATCCGAAGGAAATCAAAGCATTCTATATGAAGCAGAATGAAGATGGCAAGACCGTTGCTGCTATGGACTGCCTTGTACCTGGAATCGGTGAGATCATCGGAGGAAGCCAGAGAGAGGATGACTACGATAAGCTTAAAGTACGTATGGATGAGATGGGACTGAAATCAGAAGATTACCAGTTCTACATGGATCTTCGTAAGTATGGTTCTACACGTCATTCCGGATTTGGCCTTGGATTTGAGCGTTGCGTTATGTATCTGACCGGTATGGGTAATATCCGTGACGTGATCCCATTCCCGAGAACAGTCAATAACTGTGATCTGTAAGAATCACATGACAGGTAACGGAAGTGTTACCGTTTATAAGGAGTCGTTTTTGCATGATTAGATTTATTCATCTTTCAGATGTACATCTGGGAGCAGTCCCGGACAGGGGCTGTCCATGGAGTCATGAGAGGGAAGAAGAAATCTGGGAAACATTCCGCCGGGTCATTGCGGGTATCCGCAAGAATCCGGTGGATTTGTTGTTTATAGCCGGTGACCTTTTTCATCGTCAGCCTCTTCTCAGAGAACTGAGAGAAGTTGGCGATTTGTTTGCGTCTGTACCGGATACCAGAGTTTTTCTGATGGCAGGAGATCATGACTATATAAAGGAAGATTCTTTTTACAGGAATTTCAACTGGCCTCAGAATGTGACATTTTTTGATAAGGAGCAGCAGTCCTGTGTGGAGATTCCGGAAAAACAGGTGTTTGTATACGGATTAAGTTTCGAACATCCGGAGATCCGGACACCATTATACGATAACTGGACCCCCGAGAATAAACCAGGCTTTCATGTACTGCTTGCACATGGTGGAGAAATCGGATGTTGTCCGATGGATTTTACCAGATTGTCCGCAGCAGGATTTGACTATATTGCACTGGGACATTCGCATAAACCGCATACCGTGAGCCGGGACAAGATTGTTTATTCAGGCGCACTGGAACCTCAGAATCGCAACGATCTCGGAAAGCATGGTTATATAGAAGGCACCTTTGATGAGGGGACGATCAGTCTGAAACTGCGCCCGTTTGCTTTGCGCTCTTATCAGAATCTGGTCCTCACGGTAGATCAGGATACAACACAGTATACTCTTGAGGAAATGCTGCGTATGGAAGTGATGAAGCGTGGCGGCAGAAATATTTATCGACTGATCATCAAGGGCAAAGTTTCTCCGGATAATGTACTTCTTCCGGAACGTCTTCACGGGCTTGGAAACATTGTGGAGATTATGGACGAGTCACGTCCGGCATATCAGCTGGAGAGTCTGTACCGTCAGTACAGAGGAACGCTGATCGGTGATTACATCAAAATTTTTTTAAAGAAAGATCTGACGGTGGTAGAGAAGAAGGCGCTCTACTATGGTCTTCAGGCACTTTTGAATACAAAGGTCCTGACCAGTGACAGGAAACGAATATGAAGATCAAACAAATAGAAATCAAAGATTTTGGAAGCGTTTATAATCAAAAACTGACTTTTTCACCGGATATCAATGTCCTTTATACAGAAAAAGAAGGTACCCGAAAAGAAATTCAGGCATTCGTGGAATGTATGCTTTTGGGGCGCACAGATATTTCGTATGCAGGAGTACTCTGGTTTGAAAGTGGTGGCCGTAATTATCGCCTGACACGTGATCTTCACAGGGAAGAACCGTACAGTGAGCTTATGTGTGAAGAGAGTGGGGAACTTCTGGATGCAGATCACATCAGTGAAAGTAAGGCTGCGCTGGGAATCAGTGAGGCTGTTTACGAGAATGCAATCTGTATCGCGCCGCTAAAGGGAAATACAGGTGCTGAGATCGTACGTGAAGTGCAGAAACAGATGAGCGGATTTCAGACGACGGGTGACTGTTCTGTTGATCTGGGTAAGACTGCACAGCGGCTTAAGATGGCACGAAAGGGTTATCAGGTACAGGTGGAACGCCGCAAAAAGGCAGACAAGCTCTCAAAGGACAAGATTGCCTCACAGATCCGGAAACTTCGCCGGGAGATCCGGGATGTAGAAGAACAGAAGCTTCAGCTGGGCGAGCAGGAGACGGCCTTTCGTATGAATGAAGAGAGCAATGGCTATCAGATGCTGGATGCAAGGATCTTTGCTCTTGAGACAAAGAATCGGGCACAGATTGTCGGCATGGGAGCAACGGTACTGGCTGTGCTGGCAGGTGTATTGTTTCTGATTCTGGGAACAGAGAAGGTCCTTCCGGCGGTACTGGTAGGTGTTGCCGGGGTTCTGGCATTTGTTACAGAACTGAATTTTGAGATGCGTACAGTTCGTGAACTGGAAAAACGCAGAAGGATGAAAACCAGGTGGGTCACAAGGCAGAATAAACTGGAGGGCGGTCGGAGCAGTCTGGAAGTGGAACTGCGCGAAAAAAATATGGAACTTTCCAATCTGACAGAAGAACTCCGGGAGATGGAAGAATATGCATATCTTCCTCTGATGGAAGAAGTGGAGATTGATGCGCTGAATCTTGCGATGGAGACGATCGAGAAATTGTCAGGGAAGATTTATCAACAGACAGGAAATCAGCTGGTGCGGACAATGTCCGAGATCCTTCGGGGAATCACGGGTGGAACATGTCATGAACTTCTGATTGATGAGGAATTTCATATCCGTGTAGATACCGGCAATGAGCTGACACCGATTGAGAACTTGCGTCTGATCGTGGTCGAACAGATTTATCTGGCAATGAGACTGGCAGCAGGAGAGCTCCTGTGCGGCACAGAGAGACTTCCGGTCATCTTTGATGAAATGTTCTGTGCCTTTGATCCGGAAAGGATGAAAAAGGCGGTTTCCTGGATCGTGGAGGCAGACAGACAGGTCATCTTAAGTACGAGCAAGAAACAGGAACTGGATGTACTGCAAAGATCAGGGATTGCAGTGAATGAGATATATCAGATGTGAGATGACTCCCATCTGATATAATAGAAGAGATCTTAAAAAAGGGATGAAGGCCAATGGTCTTCATCCCTTTTGGATTCTGTATTATTTCTTGTCGTACTGAGCCATGTAGTTGCTGACACATCTCTTGATTCTGTCTGCCGGGTTGAGCAGATGGCTGACAGACATATCGTGATTCAGTGTATCAATGATCAGGGCAATGTATTTGCTCAGATCACAGCTGATGTAATAGTCTCTTGCGAGAAGCTCCGGATCCTGATAAACGAGGTTGGTTGTAAGGAGTTTATCAAAGGTTCCCTTTGCATATGCGGCATCAAATTTCTCCATTCCTTCTGTGAAGAGACCGAAGGTTGTACAGATAAAGATCTTGCCTGCACCACGTTTCTTAAGAAGGGAGGCAATCTCAAGGATGCTGCTTCCGGAGGAAATCATATCGTCGATGAGGATAACATCTTTGCCCTCGAGTTTTGGTCCGAGGAATTCATATGCAGCGATTGGATGACGGCCTTTGACTACTTTGGTATAGTCGAGACGTCTGTAGTACATACCCATATCCACACCAAGAACGTTGGCAAGGTAGATTGCTCTGCGCATGCTTCCTTCGTCCGGGCTGATGATCATGAAATGTTCATTGTCAATGTGAAGTCCCTTTTCATTCTTGAGGAGTGCTTTGACGAACTGATATGACGGCTGGATGGTCTCGAAACCATGCAGAGGAGTAGCATTCTGTACACGTGCGTCATGAGCATCGAAGGTGATGATATTTTCTACGCCCATATTGATCAGTTCCTGCAGTGCAGATGCACAGTCAAGAGATTCACGTCCGACACGTTTGCTCTGACGGCTTTCATAAAGGTATGGCATGATAACGTTGATTCTGCGGGCTTTGCCGCCAACAGCAGCGATCGCACGCTTCAGATCCTGGAAATGGTCGTCCGGAGACATCATATTGGTGTATCCGCTGATGGAATAATTGATGCTGTGGTTGCAAACATCAACCATAACATAAATATCATCCCCACGTACGGATTCGCTGATCTCGCCTTTACCTTCACCGGAACCGAAACGAGGGGTCTTAACATTGATGAGGTAGGAATCACGCTGATATCCTTCAAAAGCGCAGGTGCCGAATTCCGGGTTCTTACGCTCTTTTCTCCATTTTACAAGCCATTCATTTACTTTTTCGCCAAGGGGACGGCAGCTATCGAGGGGAATAAGTCCCAGCCTTCCTACCGGAAGTGTTGTCAGTTCCTTGTTGTTTAACTGTGCCATCGTTTATTTTCCTCCTAAAAATATTTTCTGTATTCGGATGTCTTTGCCGATAAGCTTCAGCATCTGGTAATTACTTGCTATCCGGGAAAAAGTTCTCTCGGAATAGGTGGATGAAAAATCTTCGAGTTTCAGATTCGTAGATATGATCGTGGATTTGCGGCGTGCGATACGCTCGTTGATACACAAAAATAACTGCGAGGAGACAAAACTGTTGGTGAGCTCTGTCCCGAGATCATCTATGATCAGAAGATCACAGTCAAAGATCAGATCTTCGCCCGGGTCGTGTTCGGATTTCCTGGAGAATGCTGTCTGGGCCAGACGGTCAAACAGATCGAATGCGGAAAAATACAGAACACAGTGTGCAGTCTCAAGAAGTGCACCGGCGATGCAGTGGGAGAGAAAGGTCTTACCGACTCCCGTGCTGCCGTACAGAAAGAGATTCTGTGCACGTTTATCAAAATCGTCTACAAAGTTCCGGGCAGTATCATAAGCCCGTTTGGCTGTTTCGCGGGCGGTTAATCCTGTTGCTTCATTTTTTATTGTATCAGAATACCAGTCAAAAGAAAAGTGTTCAAAGTTCTCTTTTTTGAGAATCTCCCTGAGATTTGACTGGGTATAGAGAAGTTCTATCTCAGATTTACGGAAACAGGAACATTTCTGTCCATTTACGTAACCGGTATCCTGACAGAGCGGACAGAAATAATGTGGTTCGAGATAGTTATCTGCAAATCCATTGCTGCGAAGGAGAGCACGGCGCTCTGCTGCAAGGGCTGCCACATCTTTCTTCAGATCTTCAACGGTATTGGATTCGCCCTGAAGAAGAGAACGGGCTTTCCGGGCGCTCAAGGCTGCCACTTCCTGGTCAATCTCCAGGAGACGTGGAACGCGGATAAATGCTTCCTTCCGACGGTCTTCCAAATCGTGCTGGACCTGGGACTGCCGACGGTTGTATTCTCTCATAATGATATCATACTGATAATTCTGTAAAGCCACGTGATTCTCCTTTACTGGTTAAGAAGATGCTTCTCATATTCGTCAAAATTGTATTCCCGCTGCTGGAAGTTGTTGAAGCGGTTGCCGGAAGGCTGTGCAGGCCTGGAAGCGGCTGCTTTTTTGTCCTGACGGCGCTTCTTGTGCTCAGTATCCAGGGTACGGATATCATCAATCGTACGGACTTCTTTCTTTTTCCAGCCTTCCAGGATCTTGTCGGTGTACTGGAAACTGGCCTGTCCGGTCTGAAGGACGGTACGGTTGCAGGCTTCCTGGATGATCTCCATGGAGAAACCATAAGTCTTGAGCCAGGTATCCATCAAAGTAATCTCTGTCTCCACCGGATTGCGGTTGGTGATTCCAAGTGCCTTGAGAATGGAAAAATAATCCTTGTTATACCGGGAACCGGACTGCTTGGCTTCTTCTACAGAAGTGACGCCCTCCTCAGCCCAGGCAAGTGCAACCTTCTCAATGTAGCGGATACTCTTGTGATTGTGTCCGACGCAGTATTCGATCAGATATTCAATCAGGTCTGCGGACATGCCAAGACCGTCATAGAAGAAAAGAATCTTCTGAATCTCTGTAGGAGAGAGGGTCTTGCCAAGGTACTGCTCCGCCACATAGAGAAGCTGTATGATGTCCTCATTCTGCTTCAGTTCATTTACACGGTCCGGAGTAAGGGCCTGTGCGCGGATCCTTGCGGCCGGATCCTCATCGGATGGCTGTTCGGATGTGACGGAAATCTCCTCATGGGCGGTACCAGTCGGACTTGCCGGCGTAAGCAGAGAAATTCCACAGAGCTTATTATTGTCTGCAAAATCCAGTGTAAGAAGCTGCTGCTTGGCCCAGTATTTCAGAGCACGGAGAATGTCTCTCTCCGTACAGAGGAGACGGTCTGCCATCTGCTCCAGACTGAAAGAAACCGGAGCGCTGGAAAGCGCGCGCAAAAGATAGATATATACTTTTACAAACTCTCCGTTGGCCTCCGGCATATAGTTATCAATAAATGTGTTCGATAAGATCGTAACCTCCGGCAGGGAGGTGTTATGTAATGTGATCATTGCCATGAAATATCGCTCACTTTCTAATTATGGACACTTGGATTATAGCACAACATTTTTCAAATGAGAATAGGGTATTTTTCCGCACAGGATTTCCACAAACGGATGTGGATAATGTGGATAATGTGGAAAGTATTCCGTGGATAAAATTATGTGCAACCGCGAAAAATGGCGGAATTTCTGCTATTATCGCAAAAAATACGAAAAATCGACAAGATATTATGTGAACCGCATGGGCATAAAAAATCCACATGCCATACGCATATGAAAATGTGTATAAACATGTGGATAATGTGGATAACTTATTTGCCAAGGAGCTGTTCGCCAATATTTACAACGTCTCCGGCCCCCATAGTTATCAACAGGTCACCCTGTGTACAATTTTCTAATAAAAAGTTTTCAATCTCATCGAAAGTAGGGAAGTACTCGCACGGAGTACCAAGTTCGACGATTTTTTCCTGCAGATTTCTGGAAGAAATGCCAAGATTGTCTGTCTCTCGCGCAGCATAGATATCAGCCAGCACGACATGATCAGCCAGAGTCAGGGCTTGGGCAAATTCCGGGAGGAGAGATTTGGTACGTGTATAAGTATGTGGCTGGAAGACACACCAGATCTTCTTATGTGGATAATTCTTTGCTGCATGGAGGGTAGCTTCAATTTCTGTCGGATGGTGGGCATAGTCATCGATGATCGTAACGCCGCCTACCTTGCCCTTGTACTGGAAACGACGGTTGGTTCCACCGAAATCCTTCAGTCCTGTAAAGATCACTTCTGTGGAAAGACCGAGGAGCTCAGCAGCAGCGATAGAAGCCAGAGCGTTGGATACATTGTGGATTCCAGGAACGCTTAAAGAACATACGCCGAGATCTTTACCGTTATGAAGAACGTGGAAAGTTGCATGACCGAATTCATCATAGGTAATATCGGAAGCAGTGTATTCTGCTTCGTGTTCCAGTCCGTAGGTAATTACTTTACATGGAAGATTCTCGGTGATCATCTCATATTTCGGAGTATCCGCGTTGATGATCAGCGCACCGTCAGTCGGAAGCAGCTCCGCGAACTTACGGAAGGAATGGCGGATATCGTCGATGTCTTTGAAGAAATCGAGATGATCAGCATCGATATTCAGGATAATACCCATCGTCGGGAAAAAGCTCAGGAAGCTGTTGGTATATTCACATGCTTCCGTCAGGAATGTCTCAGACTGACCAACACGGATGTTGCCGCCGATTGCAGGGAGGATTCCGCCAACACTGATCGTCGGATCACATTCACCTTTCAGGAGAATATGAGAAAGCATGGATGTAGTTGTTGTCTTGCCGTGTGTACCTGCAACTGCGATGGAAGTATCGTAGTTACGCATGATCTGACCAAGAAGCTGGGCGCGGGTCAGCATTGGAATACCCTTTTCTTTTGCACATGCGAATTCCGGATTGTCCGGATGGATAGCTGCTGTATAGACAACCACCTGAACAGAATCAGAAATGTTGGAGGCACGCTGACCATAGTAGATCCTGGCACCTTTACTTTCCAGAAGACTGGTCAGAGGGCTTTTTTTGGAATCAGAACCGGAAATAGTAAATCCTTCTTCCAGAAGAATCTCAGCCAGGCCGCTCATACTGATACCGCCGATACCAATGAAATGAATGGAAAGCGGTTTATGAAAGTCTATCTGATACATAGTAGAAATCTCCTTATCTTCAATACATTTGTTGGGTTACTGCTCAATATGATTACAGTTATCTTATTATACCGCGGTCAGTCAAAAATGAAAAGTCTTACTTTTTGATGCCTTTATGTGCAAATTAACTAATTAATGAGATGGTAAATTGTGCAATTGATACATAAAAATAAATATAACATTTTTTTGGAACAAGAAAAACGTGTGCAAAAAACATAAAAAATGGTTAAAAAAATCAAAAAAATTGTAAATAATGTTCACGGACGCGTGAAAGTATGATATAATGGAAAATCATAACAGACAAGAGGTGATTGCTAGATGATGAAAAAAGAAATGATCGCCATGCTTCTGGCAGGCGGTCAGGGCAGCAGACTGGGAGTACTGACACAAAAGGTTGCGAAACCTGCAGTCGCTTTTGGCGGTAAATACCGCATTATTGATTTTCCATTAAGTAACTGTATTAATTCAGGTATCGACACAGTTGGTGTATTGACTCAGTACCAGCCGCTGCGTCTGAATACACATATCGGAATTGGTATTCCGTGGGATCTGGATCGAAATGAAGGTGGAGTAACGGTACTTCCTCCATATGAGAAGAGTACGAACAGTGAATGGTATACAGGAACCGCCAATGCGATTTTCCAGAATCTGGATTACATGCAGCAATATGATCCGGATTATGTATTGATCCTGTCAGGTGACCATATTTATAAGATGGATTATGAAGTGATGCTGAACTATCATAAGGCAAATAAGGCAGATGTCACGATCGCGTGCATGCCGGTTCCAATCGAGGAAGCCAGCCGTTTCGGCATAATGGTCACAGATGAATCAGGATGTGTGACAGAATTTGAAGAGAAGCCGGAGAAGCCAAGCAGTAATCTTGCTTCCATGGGTATTTACATATTCAGCTGGCCGGTGCTCAAGGAGGCACTGATCGCGCTGAAAGATCAGAGTAACTGTGACTTTGGTAAACACATCCTTCCTTATTGTAAAGACAAGGGACAGAGACTGTTTGCATACGAATACAACGGCTACTGGAAAGATGTAGGAACACTTGGATCTTACTGGGAAGCCAATATGGAGCTGATCGATATCATTCCGGAGTTCAATCTTTATGAGGAATTCTGGAAGATATATACAAAAGGTGATATCATCCCGCCGCAGTATATTGCAGCAGACGCGGTGACGGAGCAGTGTATCATTGGCGAAGGTGCTGAGATTTATGGTGAGGTTTATCATTCTGTGATCGGACCGAATGTCGTGATTGGCAAGGGTACGGTTGTAAGAGATTCAATCATCATGCGTAATTCTGTGATCGGAGAAGATACAGTTCTGGATAAGGCAATCGTGGCAGAGGATGTTACGGTTGGGAATCATGTGATACTTGGATGTGGCGAAGAGGCAGCAAATGTGCTGAAACCAGCCGTATATGCTTTCGGACTTGCGACTGTCGGTGAACAGAGCACGATTCCGGACAATGTTAAGATAGGAAGAAACACTGCGATATCCGGAGTAACAAAGGCAGAAGATTACCCGGGAGGAATCCTGGAAAGCGGACAGATCATTAAAGCAAAGGATGGTGAGCAGGCATGAGAGCAATTGGAATTATTCTGGCTGGCGGAAACAATAACCGCATGAGAGAACTGTCGGACAAGAGGGCGATTGCAGCGATGCCTGTAGCAGGAAGCTACCGCAGCATCGACTTTGCGTTGAGTAACATGGCGAATTCCCATGTACAGAAAGTAGCTGTGCTGACACAGTACAATGCGAGGTCTCTGAATGAACACCTGAGTTCTTCGAAATGGTGGGATTTCGGCAGGAAGCAGGGCGGTCTGTTTGTATTTACGCCTACGATCACCAAGGACAACAGCCTGTGGTATCAGGGAACTGCAGATGCTATCTATCAGAACATCGATTTTCTCAAGAAAAGCCATGAACCGTATGTCATCATCGCATCCGGTGACTGTGTTTATAAGATGGATTACAATAAAGTACTGGAATATCATATCGCGAAACGTGCAGATATTACAGTCGTATGTATGACCTGCAGAGATCAAAAAGAAGTGGAACGTTTTGGTGTCCTTCGCATGAATGATGATGGCAGGATCGAAGAATTCGAAGAGAAGCCGATCGTTTCTTCTTATAATACGATATCAACCGGTATCTATGTTGTGAGAAGAAGACAGCTGATCGAGCTGATTGAGCGTGCTGCACAGGAAGGCAGACATGATTTTGTAAATGATATCCTTATCCGTTATAAGAATCTCAAAAGGATTTACGGCTACAGGACAGAAGATTACTGGAGCAACATTTCCACTGCAGAAGCGTATTACCGCACAAATATGGCGTTTTTGCAGCCGGAGATCCGTAACTATTTCTTCAGACAGGAGCCGGGGATCAAAACAAAGATCGACGATCTTCCGCCGGCAAAGTACAATCCGGGAGCGGGCGTAAAGAACAGCCTTGTTGCCAGCGGATGTATCATCAATGGTACAGTTGAGAATTCCGTACTGTTTAAGAATGTATACGTGGGAAATAACTGCGTGATCAAGAACTCTGTGATTCTTAATGATGTTTATCTGGGGGATAATACAGTTATAGAGAACTGCATTGTTGAGAGCAGAGATACTATTCGGGCGAATTCCTGTTACACAGCCGAAGACGGGGAAGTCAGGATCGTCGTTGAGAAGAACGAACGTTACGCATTATAGTTCGTGGGGAATGATTGTCTGCAGATCAGCGGACAGTTATCAATAGATTAAAGAAATGCGTATGAAAATGAAAGGGGCAGGCACGATGAATATTACAGACGTACGTGTGAGAAAAGTAGCAAAGGAAGGAAAAATGAAAGCAGTCGTTTCGATTACGATCGATGAGGAATTCGTTGTTCATGACATCAAGGTGATCGAAGGCGAGAAGGGACTGTTTATTGCAATGCCAAGCCGTAAGGCTACAGATGGCGAATACAGAGACATCGCACATCCGATCAATTCCCGCACCAGAGATATGATCCAGACATTGATTCTCGAGAAATATCAGGAAATGCTGGAAGCAGAACCGGAAGAGGAAGCAGCAGAAGCATAAATACAAATAGATGCGATAGTATGCATTAATAGAAAAGAAAAATCCGAAAACTTGGGAAATGGCCTGAGTTTCCGGATTTTTTTATGTAATTGGAAATTACTCCGTAATGTTCCTATTACATAAAAACGCTCCGCGATGTACATGGCCGCTATGTTTCTGGTTAAATAAGTAAAAAATGAAATGATTTTGTAACAATTAGGGGCTTTTGAGGCAAAATCTACTGGAATTTATGTGATGAAAGCGTGAAATGTTACATGATTGTTACAAAAATGAAATGAAAGTATTGATTATCTGCGAGAATGTGTTATACTTAGTGTACAAAATTTTTAAGAGGTGTTTTTATGAAGAGTAAAAAAGTTCTTTCACTGCTGATGGCATGTGCAGTGACCGTATCTATGGGAACAACCGTTTTTGCTTCCACAGAAGATCAGATTGCAGCCGCACAGGCACAGAAGCAGGAAGCACAGGCAGGACTTGCACAGGCTCAGGCAAATATTGACGGGCTGGAGAGCAAGAAACAGGAACTCGAATCCTACCTTGCAGAACTGAATTCCCAATATACAGAACTCACAGACAGTATTTCAAAACTCAGCATTGAAGCTGCAGAGAAAGAAGAAGAGCTTAAGAATGTAAAAGCTCAGCTGGAAGTAGCAAAGCAGAATGCGCAGGATCAGTACGAAGCAATGAAGATTCGTATTCAGTACATGTATGAACATGGTGGAAGCACCATGCTGGAAATGCTTCTTTCATCCGATAATCTTTCTGATTTTATGAATCAGGCGAGCAATGTGGCTACAATTTCTACATATGACAGAAATATGTTAAAGAAATACGAAGCAACACAGGAAGCAATCAAAAAGCAGGAGACACAGGTGGAAGAGGAATCCGCTTCTATCGGAAATCTTCTGACGGAGAAAAGCTCCAAGCAGCAGGAAGTACAGAATCTGGTAGCAACTACCAGTGACAATATCAATTCTTATGTAAGCCAGATCAGCGCAAGCCAGGATGAAGCAAATGCTCTTATGGCGCAGGTAAACAGTGCAGACAGCAGCATTTCAATGCTTATGGAACAGGCAGAGCAGGAAAAGGCAGCTGCTGAAGCAGCAGAAGAGGCTGCACAGGCAGAAGCCGAAGCATCCCAGGACGATGCAGCAGATACTGCAGAGGAGACAGATGACGCGGATTACAGCGAAGATACCGCAGATACTTCTTCAGATGATGCAGATTACAGTGAGGAAACAGAGGATACATCTTCAGCAGATGACAGCAGCGATGCTTCCGAAGACACATCTTCTGACAGCGCAGCAACGGAAGACAGCAGTTCTTCAGAGACTGCTTCTGATACAAGCTCCTCAGAATCCAGTTCTTCCAGTCAGGGAACTTACCTTGGTAACTTCAAGCTGACAGGATACTGCAACTGTGCACAGTGCTGTGGAACAGCCGGAAATGCAACTGCAAGTGGTGTTATGCCGACAGCAGGACATACGGTAGCAATGGCTGGCGTTCCGTTTGGAACAAAGCTTCTCATTAACGGAACTGTTTATACGGTAGAAGACCTTGGAACTCCATATGGACATGTTGATATTTACTGCAGCAGCCATAGCGAGGCTCTGAGCTTTGGATTACAGTATGCAGATGTATATCAGTTAAATTAGTGCACTGTATCATTGACATTTCGCTAAACAGGGGAATTCATATAAAAGAAAAATAAGAACAGCAGGCCTGCGGGTCTGCTGTTTTCAGATTGTAGACAAAGCCCTGCTTTTGCAGGGTTTTGCTATTGTTGGAACCGCAAGAATGCAGAGGCATTCTTGAATTAGAGGTATGGGGTACCCGGAATCTCCGGATAGGATCCCATACCGATCAGAAGCTCCAGTCCAACCTGGCGTGCTTCCAGGACAGCAGCCTTGACTGCGCTGGCATCTCCGGAAATACCAAGGATCACTTCATTGGAATGACTGGTTCCGATACTTGGTGTCATATAGCAGGTGATATTTACAGCAGATGCTTTCATTGCGGTGTCGGCCATGACCAGGCCAATCGCAGCAGGTGACCCTGCCATAAATCCGAATGCTTCTCCCGGTACGGCGTGGAATGCTTTTTGCAGTGCAGCACCGGCACTGGCGGAATAAGTAAATTCCAGATGTCCGGATTCACTGATATAAAGTTCGCCTGCATTTTTCTTTGTCAGTTCCAGACCAAGTTCGATTGCATGGCGTACATCTGAGACATCATTGCCGCCGATCACGATATAGTTTCCGTGACCGCCCCAGCCTTTGGTATCTCTTGGAAATTCAATGGACAGCACTTCCGTATTAGTTGCCTTGACAGCATCATCAATGGCTGTGATCTGTCCGGCAGCACCGGTTCTGGAACTAAAAAGTCCTAATGCGTGGTATTTCGTTCCGACATTCATTTCCTTTAATAAGGTATCGTCAATTCCGGAAATGACCAGTCCGATCGTATCCAGAACGGTAGTTCCGACAAATTCTGTTCTTGTGCAGTGTGTACTGATACTCTTTACATCTATCATAAAAAGACTCCTGTTCCGTCCAATATGGGTGGACGTTTCTTTCATATTTGTTAATTCAAGTCGAACATCCGTGAGACTTGGCGCGTGATTCTTGTCAGCATAAGCTGACATATTTTTTACAGAATTACTGCGCATTCTCGCGGGGCGCTTATCTCAGTTGGAAATTAGACTCCCACTGAGAAAAATTTGCCATTACTCACCACCTGAAAGAGGTGGGAGTCTTCTCGACTGAGATAAATATCTTATTTAAATATAGCGTATATTGCGATTAGTTGCAAGGAGATTGTGCATGTGCCGGAAACTGCCCGGCTGCCCACCTGTTTGGCAGTCAGGAAAACCTGAGAGGGATGATCTCACAGTTGCAAAAATGACTGTCAGATAAGTAAGTGCAAAGCAAGTCCCCGAAATGCCCGGTTGAAAATGACTGGAAGATAAGTAAGTGCAAAGCAAGTCCACGAAATGTCCGGTTGAAAATGACTGGCAGAAGAGTAAGTACTAAGCAGGTCCACGAAATGTTCGGTTGAAAATGACTGGAAGATAAGTAAGTGCAAAGCAAGTCCACGAAATGCCCGGTTGTAAATGACTGGAAGATAAGTAAGTGCAAAGCAAGTCCACGAAATGTCCGGTTGAAAATGACTGGAAGATAAGTAAGTGCAAAGCAAGTCCACGAAATGTCCGGTTGAAAATGACTGGTAGAAGAGTAAGTACTAAGTAGGTCCACAAAAATCAGTCGATTAGGTTGGCTTGGGAGTAAGTTGTTACAATTTGAACCAATTTTTTTCTATGATTTGGTTGACTTGCAGGTGACTTACTATAAAGTGAACCATTTTTTGCTTTCAATTTCATTGACCCTGAACTATCTATCTGTAGCCATAGTCATCCTTCGGCTATTCTTCCCTGGTAAAGTTAGTACATTTCTGTCTTATTTTATCTGGAACTCTTGTATACTTCTCCATTCCATTCGTTCCGTCGAATTCATGCCCAGGGGTGTACGAGGGGATGGCGAAGTCCCCTCGTGGTTTTCAGAATAACGTAACAGGTTTAGGAGAATTCCCTTATATCAGATGTGAGATGACTCCCACCTCTGTAGGTGGCGAGCAACAAATCAGTATCAGTGGTGGGAGTCAATCCCCCATCTGATATAGCCTCCGGCAGGATTGCAGAGATGCGCAGAAGAAGTATGTCATGCATTGCATGACGCGCATCTCGCAGCAAGAATGCCGAGGCATTCTTGAAATATGTCGATGCAAAATGACGGGTATAAGGGCAGTGCCCGTACAATTTGTACAAATACTCCAAACAAAACAAACTATAAAACAATTTATATTCTCGAAAAAACTTTTTTCGACTTTTTTGAAAAAACTTGTTGACAATTACACATCCCTATAATATAATATGTCTTGCGTTGAACGACAAAACATAATTTAATAACGAAGTGTGGCTCAGTTTGGTAGAGCGCTGCGTTCGGGACGCAGAGGCCGCAGGTTCAAATCCTGTCACTTCGACTACTTGGCAGGGGCGCCGAAAGCTTTAGGATTAAGGCTTTCGGTGTTTTTTTTGCGTTTACAGAAAAACAATAGAATTTGTTTGGTCACGAATTTAGTCACGAATGATCCCGTCTTGGACGACATTCTAAGAAAAAAGTAACACCTTTTAAGCACATTTGTGTTACCTTATAAAAATGAAGAAAGAGAAAAGAACACAAACTATCAGCCGAAAAGGCATGTGAGAAGTGCAAACAGCCGCGCGATTTTTAAAAATAACAGGCTGAAAGAAGAAATACCGCAAGAGAAAAACAACGCGCAAAATCAAAAGATGTAATTAAGTAAAGAAATGCCGTCTGGCTGTCTGAAAAACAGGACAGTAAGACGGCATTTTTCCGTTACAAATACGCTTTTTCGTTGCTGAAAAAGAAGGCATACCGTATAATCGATATTATAGAGTTACGGGCATGCAAAACGTAGAAAAAATACGTAAACAACGAAAGAAGAAGGAGGCGTGTACATGAAAAAAAGAGCAAAAAAATGGTGTTCACTGTTGCTGAGTTTCAGCCTGATTCTAAGCCTGCTGGTACCGGGAACTGTACTGGCGGCGGATGTGGAATCAGATAGCGTTGCAACTGCAGATTCGGGTATTGTGCAGGATTCGGAAATCTCTTCTGCGGGTTCTGACTCGGTAGGAACCATGCTTGCAGAAGAAGTCAGGCAGCAGCAACAGAAACAGGCGGCGCAGGTCAGTATTTCGGGCCTGACTTTTGAAGGAAACCGCGCAAAGGTAGAATTCAGTACAGACACAGATGCGGAGCTGGTTGTAGCGGTTTATGATGAACAGCAGGTAAAGATGATTGCTTCTGGCAAAAGGATGATATCTGCCAGCCGGAAAAAGGTAACAGTACGGGTAGATATAGCGGAAATGCCAGAGTATTTTGTGGCAACTGCCTATCTTCTGGACAAAGAAACTCATAATCCATTATGCAGTGAATACACAACAAGGCTTTACACAAAAAATATGAAGAAGCTTGAGGATTCCACGACAGATGATTATGACGAGAAAAGAATCCTTCGGTTAGAAGATGGTAACCAGGAAACCAATTTCGCAGTATATAATGAAGAAACACTGGTAGTGGAAACTTCCGAAGAAAAGAACCATGTTGAAAAAACAGGGGAAAATACTTATCGAATCACCAATGCAGAAGAATCCGTATCCTCGTTGAAAAAAGGAGATACTTTTTCGACAAAAAATGAAGACGGGAATGTTTATCTGATCAAGATTGCCGAGATTTTCACAGATGGAAGTACAGTGACCATCCGGGAAGATACAAATACAGATCTGACAGATTATTTCGATTATGTGAAGGTTGAATCAGAGGGCTTTTACGGAGGGTATGATGTAGATAACAGCAATCTGTCCGATGGTGTGACCTGGGGTGGCTATGGGGCAAGAAATACAAGAGCTACTTTGCGTGGTGATGTCGGTGGATTTTATAATATAAATATAGAAGATGACGGGGTAACGGCAAAGGGAGGTGTGGCTTTGTTGTTGTCTCCGAAAATAGTTTATTTTATTACGGATGATGAACAGTATTTTAATCTGACACTGGACTATTCGCTGAACCCGACCGTGACAGTTACTGGTACAGAAAATATTTTTCAATGTCGTCTGGGAACATTTACTGTTCCGATGCCCGGCGGTTTCAGACTGAAAGTTTCTCCTGAATTACTTCTGGAGATAAGTGCGGAATGCACGCTGGAATTTGGTTTGAAAGGAAGGACAGGAGGAATATACAGTAGTGTATCCGGTCTGGCTGCCAACAATACAACTCCTTCCTGGAGCGGAAAATTTGAAATTCAGGGAAAAGCTTTTGCAGGAATAAATTTTAATCCGGAAGTCGTCTTTTTAGACAGCAGAATCTGCAGCGCAGGACTGGATGCGACTGTGGGAGTAGAGGCTTCATCCACGTTGATGAGTACGGAAGGAGACAGGGCACAAGAAAGGATACACCAGTGTAAACGATGCTGGGACGGTGATATCAGTGTGCGGCTGAATGTGTCTATGAACGTTGATATCCTGAAAAATAGTGCTGTACGACAGAGGTTGCTAGACATTTCTTTCCATCTCACAGATTTTTACTGGTGTTTGGATCATGGAGAATTCGCTACAGGCACTTGCCCGTATATTTATTATATGGTAAAGATTTCCGTTACAGACCGAAATGGTGACAGGGCAACGAAATGCACATTGACCGGAAAAAACCTGGAGACAGGAAATGAGATGCACAGCTTTCTACTGGCAGACAAAAATATAAGCGACTACGATCCTGTTATAGAGAATGGTGAAATGGAAATATATCTCAGAAATGGTTTTTATCAGCTGAAAGTATGGAAGTGGGACAATAGTACTATCGAAGATTCCTGCCGGGTAGCGATAGATGACAGAAGTGAAGAAGCGGAAATGAGGCTGATCTATAAAGAAGAAACAGTTACTCCGACACCTTCGCCGAAACCAGGTGGAGGCGGCAATATTTCCTGGAGAAAGGAAGGTCAGACACTGTATATCAGTGGAAGTGGGCCAATGCCGGATTATACAACCGGAGGTTCCAATGAATCTACAGCACCATGGTCAGTGACATGGATACAGTATGATGTCAATAAGATCATTGTAGAGGAAGGAATCACATCTATAGGATCACGTGCATTTCAATATTTTGGAATTGCGGGTTCTGTTCAGCTGCCGGAGGGAATTACATCTATAGGAGAGGCTGCGTTTATAGGGTGCAGATCTATGGCGCAATTCCGAATGCCGACAACTGTGACAGAGGTAGGGGACTATGCATTTTCTGGGTGTGTGAGTTTGTTGAATTTCCAAATGCCTCAGGGAATACGAAAAATAGGAAAAAGCGCATTTGCTAAGTGTGGTACTCTTACCAGTCTTACATTTCCGGACAGTCTGAAGTCCATAGGAGAATATGCTTTTTCAGACTGCGTCAATTTGCAGAATCTGGAAATAAGAAATGTATCTTTCATAGGTGATGGGGCTTTTATGGGGTGTACCGTACTGGCAACACTAAAATTGGAAAACATAGATTATATTGGGGTAGACGTATTTTATAAAGACAATAATCTTTTTTCTGTCGAACTGAAAAATATAAATATTATGGAGGCAGCGGTTTTTGTAAAGTGTACAGGATTGAGAAAGGTTGTTCTAGATAATATAAATTATCTGGGAAGGCGGAGTTTTGAAGCCTGCACAAGTCTGGAGGAGGTGCAGTTACAGAATGTCACTTACATAGGGAACAGTGCCTTCAACAGTTGCACCAGTCTGAGGGAAATAAGAATTTCGGAAGGAACAGTATCTGTTGGTGAATGGACATTCAATTCATGTGAGAATTTACAGACAGTATATTTGCCGGAGACACTGAGAAGTATAGGCAGTTATGTTTTTTCTGATTGTACCAATCTGGAAATGATTTCTTTTTCACAGACAATGGAATATATAGGTGCATATGCTTTTAATAATTGTACCAACCTTAAAACGATTTCTCTTCCGCAGACAATGGAATATATAGGCATGTCAGCTTTTTATGGTTGTGAAAGTCTTACTCATTTAAAAATACCGGAAGGTATAGCAGTCATTGAAAGTTACCTTTTTGCCAGATGCACCAGTCTGGAAACAATAGAGTTTCCGGAGAGTCTGGAGAGCCTGGGGTGTCTTTTTTACTGGACAGATAATACAGCAGTGAAAAATATTTATTTTAAAGGGGAATTGAAACATGTGGGTGACAGTTCCACGCATTACAGGTTTTTGAAAGGCGTATCTGATGCGACAATCTATTATCCGGAAAATATAGAGTCCTGGGATCGAATAATTGACGATTCCTGGGATGGTACAAACATCACCTGGGTGCCATATGATCCATATTATTGGGACGGAATCAAGGAGAACTCCAGTGAAGCCGTTCAGGAAGTGTCTGCCGGTGAAACAATCGCATCTGATGCGGCAGCGGCAGATTTTGGAGACGGATCTGAAGCAGCAGAGCCGACGGAAGAGATTTCAGATCAGGAAGCTTTTGTCGTGGAAGAGGAGATTCCGACAGAAGAGGATGCGGAATTTTCGGACAGCGTTCAGGATCAGGAAGAAGCAGCTGATATTTCAGTGGAAAACACAGTACAAGAGAATATTTCTGAAGAAAACGCAGAAGAGGAGATCATTACGGAAATTCAGATACCGGATGCTGTATACGCACAGGAAACAGCCGGAACCAAGGGCTCTTCCATGATGTACACCGGTCGGAAACCGGGGAGCTTCTGCCTGTTTATAGCAGTAAAAGATAAAGGGGCATCTGATCTCTTGGCAGACGGCAATCTTTTGTATATCAGTCAGAAGCTTGCAGATACGAAAGGCAAAGTGACATTTACTTATGGACTGAAAGAAGACTGGCAAAATCCGATATTCTGCGTTTTTGGAGAAGAACAGCCAAAGCCAACACAGCCTCCAGTACACAAGCATACTTATGGCAAATGGCAGGTGAGCAAAAAGGCGACCGTTTTTGCAGCAGAGACACAGACACGAAAATGCAGTGGATGCGGAAAGAAGGAAAACAGAACTTATGGCAAGAAACTAACGCCGGTATTACAGACCAACGCAACTTCTGTAATATTAAAGACAGGACAGTCTACCAGTGCACTGAAAGTCACCAAGATGGCAGCAGGGGACAGCGTTGTTTCCTGGAAATCCGCGAATACAAAGATCGTAAAAGTTTCCGGTAAAGGAAAACTGACAGCGGGCAAAAAGACTGGTACCACGACAGTGACCATAAAACTGAAAAGTGGTTTTTCCAGAAAAATAAAAGTCAAAGTTCAAAAAGGCGTGGTAAAAACAACAAAGATCAATGGTCTGACCAGTAAACTTACTCTCCGCAAAGGAAAGAAAGCTACGCTCAAACCAGTGCTTGTGCCATTTACATCCACAGAAAAGGTTACCTACATAAGTTCAAACAAAAAAGTGGTTACTGTTTCTTCTAAGGGAGTCCTGACAGCGAAGAAACCTGGCAAAGCCAAAGTTACAGTTCGTTCAGGCAGCAAGAAGTATGTGATCACCGTTACAGTACCAAAAAAGTAACAGCCAAATAAGAAAAATTTCAAGCAAAGGCAGTACCTGATCACTTTTCGTGATTGGGTACTGCCTTATATAGAGAAAATTACTTCATACGGTCTGATAGGGATTGAACGAAAGAAAAACAGGGATAGTGCAATTTGGACTACGAGTATTGAAAAATACAAAAGAAGAGAAGAACAGGACTTATTTTAAATCTTTGAAAAAATCACCCACTTCGCAGTGAAAGATCTCTGCCAGTGCAACCAGCTCGCTGACTTTGATATTCATACGGTTGGTTTCAATCTTGGCATAACTGCTCTTGGAGATCGGGATGCCCATCAGATTCATTCTGGCGATTACCTGATCCTGCGTGAGCTTACATTGATAGCGCATCTTCTGGATGTTGCTGCCAATGCTCATATCCATTCTGACCTTTTGCATCATATTTACTCCATATCTCTTAATATTTCGCAATAAAGAAATATCTATGTATTGATGATATAGAGCTTTTTCGATATAATGTTTCGTGATAAGGAAACATTTGCTGACGTTGCGACAGCGATTGTGGTAAAATTATTTGGAATAGTAAATATTTGTATTAAAGAATAAATTATGTAAAAGAAAATTGGAAGGATGCATGAAAAGAAAATGGACAAAGACTGGATAAAAGCAGTGACGCAGCTTTGCGTGACAGCACAGAACAGCGAGGAGTCAATGCAGGAGAGCATTCACTATCTGCACATTATGCAAAGAGAATATGGTATTGATGAAAACGTTTTTTACAAAATTTATGATGAATGGAGAAAGCGTGGCGAGGTTACGGAAGAATACATGCCTGCAGATGCCAGAATGCGAAAGGTTCCGTTGTATCACAGAGGCGCAGAAGGTATGTGCCGGATGCTTGATGAGGGAGTTGTTGAGGAGAAGATGTTTTTTGAAATCTTCTGGGAAATGCCTTACGAAACCATAAGAGAAGATAAAAAGCTTGTGGGATTTTATCCGGTTCTTCCTGGCTGTATCGGTTTTGCTGACAGGGAAGAAGATCTGGAAAAAGAAATGCAGACGGCATTGAAGGCGTGGATCCGTCAGGCGTTTTATATGTGGCGCGAAAACAAAATCCTGGAAGAGTGATCTTCCGGGATTTTTTGCATATATATAAGTGATATGAAAAAACGGGAGGAAGCTGCTTGGCTGGTTACCGACGTTTTGTGGCTTATGTATATGAATACCAGAAAGAGAAAAAAGGAAGCAACTGTGGCTTTATAAAGGTAGAAGTACGGGGAGAAATCTGCAGGATCGAGCTGCATCTGCAGTGTTCGGGACTGATCGCGGGAGCAGAATGCAAAGTGTATGGTTTTGTACGAGACAGAGGGCTGTTGGATGGAATCCTGCTTGGAAGCTGCATGACCGAAGAAGGAACGGTAAGAGGTCTGCTGGAAACATCGGCAGAGCACATGGGTGACAGTGACAAGTCGCTGGATGAGATGAATGGCATGATCTTTGTAACGGAACAGGGAGGATTTTTTGGAACAGAATGGGATGACCAGATGATCCGACCGGGCGATTTTCGGGTAGTGGAGAAGAGAATTTCGGAAGAAAAAATACATAAAGATGACAGAGAACAGAGAGCTGTACACGCTGATAACAAAAATCCAGAGAAAGATACAGAGCAGAGAGCAGAGGCTCCTATAGCTTCGGAAACAGAAAACGCACCGGCAGAAATACCGGAAACAGATGAAGCAAAAATGGCGGCAGGAAAAAGTACAGAGCAGCAGGAGGTACAGGAGCTTCACACGCAGTCTGTACAGGAATCCGAAATTTCAGAGCAGATTTCAATCGAACCAGACGGAAATCTGACAGCACAGAAAACACCGGACCAGAACCTGGAAAATATGCCTCATGAACCTGAAAAACCTCGTACGCCCCGTCCACTTCCGGGTACTCCGTGCGATGCCTTCCCGGACGGAGAACTGAGTGACTGCCGCAAGATCTCACCGCAGGATCTGTGTCGTCTCGGACGCCGTGCCTGTATGCTGCGAAATAATCGTTTCGTGCAGTACGGTTCGTACAATTTCGGACATCTTCTTCTGTGCAGGAATCGCTGTGGGCAGATGATCCTCGGTGTTCCGGGCGGTTATGACCAACAGGAACGCTTTATGGCAGGTATGTTTGGGTTTCCGTATTTCAAAGAAAGCAGACATATCCAGATTCCGGGCGGTAAAGGTGGATACTGGTACCGCTTAATCGATACCCCGGATGCCAACCACAGGAATGGTCGCCTGTAAAATCTCGCGGAAGTGTTCTAACTCTTCAAGCGAATAACTGCTGAAACCAGGCTGCAGGACTTCATCAGAGTCCTTGTATGCCTGGAGATAGTAGGCTTTTGCTCCTTTTAACCACTGTCCGATCTGTATAAAATCATGTTCGTTGTGGAGCTCTTTTACGACAGTAGTGCGAAATTCATAATCCATTTTTCCGTGCAGGAGAAAATCAACTGTTTCGCGGATTGAATCCAGATCTGGATGCAGCATGCCGCAGAGAGACGGATAATTCTCCGGACAGGCCTTGATATCAACGGCGGTCATCTGGATCAGATCATTTTCAGCCAGATATTTTACCAGAGCCGGGTTTGTTCCGTTTGTATCCAGTTTGACAGGATATCCAAGAGAACGGATCTGGCGGACAAAATCGGTGAGGTCAGCGGCAAGTGTCGGTTCCCCGCCGGAGATACAGACACCTTCCAGGATGCCCTGCCTTTTCTTCAGAAAAGAAAGAACTTCTTCCTCCGGAATCGTTGGCTCCTGTGCCGGATGCAGGACAAGGCCGCTGTTCTGGCAGAATGGGCAGCGGAAGTTGCAGCTTCCGAGAAAGATCGTGGCAGCTACCCGTCCGGGATAGTCCAGTAAAGTTGTTTTATTTAAACCATGTATTGCAGGCATATCGATTCCTTCCTGTCTTTTGGACGTTTGACTTGAATTACAAAATCACAAATATAGGTGTGCACCTATCTGTATCAGTTCTATTCTAATTTTTCCTCATTGATTTTGCAACCGCCATTTACTATACTGAAATTATGAAAAATATTATTTACAGAAATTGCTGTAAACAGTAACATACTATGATTTGGAGGAATTCCTTTGACAGAACAGGAACGATTTATGAAAGAAGCCATCCGTCAGGCAAAGAAAGCACGTGCACTTGAGGAAGTACCGATCGGCTGCGTGATCGTCTCGGACGGCAAGATCATTGCGAGAGGATATAACCGCAGAAATACAGACAAAAATACCCTGTCCCATGCAGAATTGAATGCAATTCGTAAAGCAAGTAAGAAGCTGGGTGACTGGCGGCTGGAGGGCTGTACGATGTACGTGACACTGGAACCGTGCCAGATGTGTGCCGGGGCACTGGTGCAGTCACGCATTGATGAGGTCGTGATCGGAAGCATGAATCCCAAGGCAGGGTGTGCAGGGTCCGTCCTGAACCTTCTGGAAGTGGACGGGTTCAATCACAAAGTAAAGATTACCCGTGGTGTGCTCGAAGAAGAATGTTCCACGATGCTGTCAGATTTTTTCAGGCAGCTTCGTGAAAAGAAAAAACGCCTCAAAATGCTGGCCAAACAGCAGGCAGAATTTACAAAGGAACAAGCGGATTGATTTTTCTGTCCCTTGTTTTTTGAAAAAAAAGTGATATATTTATTTCATAACGAAACACGAGGAGGAATTTGAAATGACACTGGAAGCATTGAGAAAAGACATGGTTGCAGCCATGAAAGCAAAAGATAAAACAACGAAGGAGGCAGTTTCCTCACTGGTATCTGCAGCCAAGAAAGTAGCAATCGATGAAGGCTGCCGTGATGATGTTCCGGAAGCACTGGTTGACCGTGTGATCCTGAAAGAACTCAAGACAGTCAAAGAACAGCTGGATACCTGCCCGGAAAGTCGTGATGACCTTCGCGCAGAATATCAGGCAAGATATGACGTGATCGCAAAATACGCTCCGCAGCAGATGAGCGCAGACGAGATTCGTGCTTATCTTGAAGAAAAATTCGCAGATGTTCTCGCTACCAAGAACAAAGGTCAGATCATGAAAGCAGTCATGGGAGATCTCAAAGGTAAAGCAGACGGCAAACTGATCAATCAGGTTGTAGCCGACATCTGCAAATAAAAATGAAAAGAAAGTCTGTAATTTAGCCGACAGACTTTTAGAAATATAACCAAAATTTTAAGTCCAAAATAAAAAGACCGGAGACAGCAGGAGAAAGGATTTCGGATTGTTCTCTGCCGTGACCGGTTCTTCTTATATTTACAGTAAAATTGCATAAAAAAATACCCTGACGACAACACTGTCATCAGAGTATGGGAAATTCTTCTTTTCCGCGCGCCGCACTTCGAAATGTTCCCATGGACGTTACCTCTACAGTTAACTCGGCCCAGGCACCCTCACGGCACACAAGAGCTTCTGCTTAGTGCTGCTACATTCCTGTCCTGACACGGTTCACAGATTCCTGTTGCGCGAGACCCAAACGTCAACGCCACTTATAAAGGGCAGCCCCACAGGAGACAAGCCTCAGATTGGCATCACCCCTGCTGTAGCGGATTGCAGGTACAGGGCACCGCTATCTCCCCGGCTGCGCGGACTTTAAGTATAGACGATTTTTGAATACTTGTCAAGTAGGGGTAAAGTATTATATAATAGAAAACATCATATGATGTTATCGCGAAACGCAGCGTTAACACATGCCAGTATGTGCAGTATATGCACAGTAAGGAGGAAAGTGTACTATGACCAAAAGAATCGGTTTATTAACAAGCGGTGGTGACTGCCAGGCACTGAACGCAACCATGAGAGGTGTTGTCAAAGCCCTGTCCAATGCAGTAGAAGATCTGGAAGTTTATGGATTTGATGATGGATATAAAGGTCTGATCTATGGGAAATATCATATGCTGACAGCAAAGGACTTCTCCGGAATCCTGACTCGTGGAGGTACGATTCTCGGAACATCCCGTCAGCCGTTCAAACTGATGAGAGTGCCGGATGAAAAAGGTCTGGATAAGGTAGAAGCAATGAAGCAGACATACTATAAACTGTGTCTGGACTGCCTGGTTATCCTCGGTGGTAACGGCACACAGAAGACTGCCAACCTTCTGAGAGAAGAAGGGCTGAATATCATTCATCTGCCAAAGACCATTGACAATGATATCTATGGAACAGACATGACTTTTGGTTTCCAGAGTGCAGTAAATATTGCGACCAATGCGATTGACTGTATCCATACGACTGCAACATCTCATGGACGAGTATTTATTGTTGAAATCATGGGTCATAAGGTAGGAAGCCTTACCCTTCATGCAGGTATCGCAGGTGGTGCAGATATCATCCTGATCCCTGAGATTCCGTACGATATCAAGAAGGTATGTGCTGCGATTGAGAAACGTAACAAAGCAGGCAAACGCTTTACCATCCTTGCTGTTGCAGAAGGTGCGATTTCCAAAGAAGACGCAGAGCTTCCAAAGAAGAAATACAAAGAAAAACTGGAAGCCAGAGCAAAGAAATATCCGTCCGTTTCCTATGAGATCGCGGATCAGATCAATCAGGTCATCGGAAGTGAAGTACGTGTCACTGTTCCGGGACATATCCAACGAGGTGGAGAGCCGTGCCCGTATGACCGTGTTCTTTCCACAAGAATCGGTGCAGGTGCAGCAGAAGCAATTCTGGATGAAGATTATGGAATCATGGTTGGTATCATCAATGGCAAGATCAAGAGAGTTCCGCTGGCAGACTGTGCAGGCAAACTCAAGATGGTTTCACCAAAAGACCAGATCGTCAAAGCTGCGAAACAGATCGGTATCAGTTTCGGAGACTGATCCTATTTACAACAAGTAAAAAGAATGCAACTGTGAACAGTAACGAACAACGACCGCCGCGGGAGTTTTCCTGCGGCGGCTTAGTGCCTGAGGGGATTTCTATGCATAACAGATTTTTGCCAGGCAGAAGGAGAGGAGTGTATTCATGAGCTATACTGCCCTGTACCGAAAGTTCAGGCCCGATAATTTTGCAGACGTTAAGGGGCAGGATCACATTGTGACCACGCTGACGAACCAGATCAATGCAAATCGTATCGGACATGCATATCTTTTTTGCGGGACACGGGGTACCGGTAAAACGACGGTAGCCAAGATCCTGGCCAAAGCGGTCAACTGTGAGCATCCGGTCAACGGAAGTCCGTGTAATGAATGTGAGATGTGCAAAGCCATTCAGGCGGGGACTTCGATGAATGTGATCGAGATTGATGCTGCATCGAATAATGGTGTAGACAACATCCGTGAGATTCGTGAGGAAGTGACGTACCGTCCGACAGAAGGCCGATACAAAGTGTATATTATCGATGAGGTGCATATGCTTTCTACAGGAGCGTTTAATGCTCTGCTCAAGACACTGGAAGAGCCTCCGTCCTATGTCATCTTTATTCTGGCAACGACAGAAGCACACAAGATTCCGATCACGATCCTGTCCAGATGTCAGAGATATGATTTCCACCGTATCTCAATCGATACGATTACAGACCGACTTTCAGAACTTCTGAAAGTGGAAGGTGTGGAAGCCGAAGAAAAGGCAGTCCGCTATGTAGCAAAGGCCGGAGATGGTTCCATGCGAGATGCATTGAGTCTTCTTGACCAGTGTATTGCTTTTTATCTTGGCCAGACACTGACTTATGACAAGGTTCTGGAAGTACTTGGAGCTGTGGATACAGAAGTCTTCAGCAGACTTCTGCGCAGAGTACTTGCCGGGGATGTGACAGCTGCGATCCGGATTCTGGAAGAACTGATCGTCGGTGGAAGAGAATTGAGTCAGTTCGTTGGTGACTTTACCTGGTACATGCGAAATCTTCTTCTTGTCAAGACTTCAGACAATCCGGAAGAGGCAATCGACGTTTCTTCGGAGAATCTGAGACTTCTCAAAGAAGAGAGTGAGATGACGGACAGCGATACTCTGATGCGCTACATCCGTATTTTTTCGGATCTTTCCAATCAGATTCGATTTGCAACGCAGAAGAGAGTACTTGTTGAGATTGCACTGATCAAGCTCTGCCGTCCGGCTATGGAGACAAATCTGGATTCTGTTCTGGACCGTATCCGTGTGCTGGAGCAGAAGATTGATGAGCGTCCGGTACAGCAGGTTGTTGTACAGAATGTCTCCGGACAGGGAAGTGCACAGGAGGCAGCACAGGCAGAACCGCCGAAGCCGCCGCAGAAGGCAGCACCGGAAGATCTGCAGAAGATCGTCGCAAGCTGGAAGATGATCGTTGGTCAGACAACGGCCGCTTTCAAACAGGCGTTACTCCAGTCTGTTCCAAAATACAACGGAGAGACTGGCGAACCGATATTATATGTAGAGTTTCAGACACCTCTTGGCAGACTTTATCCGGATGATTCCGATGCAAAAAAAGAACTGCAGACGATCATCGAGCAGAAGCTTGGCAAGAGTATCGAGCTTCATATGCTTGTGGCCGAGGACCATCAGCAGACCAATCTGTTTCAGATTACGGTCGATCAGGCAATCCGTGATAATATCCATATGGATGTTGTGATCGAAGAAGTTCCGGGGTCTGAACCGGAAGAATAGATCAATAAAGAATCATAAATTAATAAAGAAAGAATCCCGCACAGGCGGTTTTCATAAAAATAAACATTAACAATGATCAGGAGGATTTAAAAAATGGCAAAACGTGGAGGATTTCCGGGCATGGGAATGCCTGGTAATATGAATAATTTAATGAAACAGGCGCAGAAAATGCAGCGTCAGATGGAAGAAAACCAGAAGGCACTGGAAGAAAAAGAATTTACAGCAGCAGCTGGTGGCGGAGCAGTAGAAGTAACAATCTCCGGTAAACGTGAAGTGACCAAAGTCAAACTTGCAGAAGAAGTTGTAGATCCGGATGATATCGAAATGCTGGAAGATCTGATCGTAGCAGCTACCAACGAGGCACTTCGTAAGGTAGAAGAAGAATCAGCAGCAGTTATGTCCAAACTCACAGGAGGACTTGGCGGCTTAGGCGGAGGCCTTCCTTTCTGATGGAATACTACAGCACACATATCAACAAGCTGATCGAGCAGCTGTCTCATCTGCCGGGAATCGGACCAAAGTCTGCGCAGAGACTGGCATTTCATATTATGAATATGCCGAAGGACCAGGTGGAACAGCTGACTTCTTCCATTACAGGGGCAAGGGAAAAGATTCGTTACTGTAAGAAATGCTGTACGCTGACAGATCAGGAACTCTGTCCGATCTGCAGCAATCCCAAAAGAGATGCGAGTACGATCATGGTGGTAGAGAATACCAGAGATCTTGCGGCCTATGAAAAGACGGGCAAATATGAGGGCGTATATCATGTGCTCCATGGAGCAATCTCTCCGATGCTTGGTATTGGTCCAGATGACATTCGCCTGAAAGAACTGATGAAGCGTCTGCAGACAGAAGAGATCAAAGAAGTGATCATTGCAACCAACTCCAGTCTGGAAGGCGAGACGACAGCCATGTATATCAGCAAGCTGATCAAACCGACCGGAATCCGTGTCAGCAGGATTGCAAGTGGTGTGCCGGTGGGCGGAGATCTTGAATACATTGATGAAGTAACGTTGCTTCGTGCACTGGAAGGCAGAGTGGATCTCTGATTCGAGTGAAACATCTGTACAGAAGGAGAGAATGACGATTGACAAAAAAGAAAGTAACTTCTTCACAGGTGGCACAAAAAGCCGGAGTTTCACAGGCTACTGTTTCTATGATCCTGAATCGCAGAAGCAATGTCTCTTTTTCTGCTGAAACGGTGGAAAAGGTAGAATGTGCAGCCAGGGAACTCGGCTATGAGCTGCCGCATCGAAAAAATAAAAATATAACAAGAAAAGAAAAACTGATCGTTGTGCTGTGTCCTACACTGACCAGTCCATATTATGTTCTTCTTCTCCAGGGAATCGAATCGGTTGCCAATGAGAAGGGGTATGGCGTTTTTATCTGCAATACGCAGAGAGATGCCGGACTGGAAGAGAAGTATCTGCGGATGATCGGCACAATGGATCCGCAGGGAATCATCTATGCATGTAATCCACATCCTGATTTTCAGAAAAAGGTGGAGGAGCTGGCACGGAAGATTCCCCTTGTTATTATCAGCAATAAAGAAAAGACAACGACTGTAGATGCGATCAATCAGGACAATACCATGGTTGGCAGGCTGATGGCGCGTCATCTTCTTGATCTGGGACACAGGGATGTGGCGTTTATCACACCACCTCTGACCAGGAGACAGTGGCAGCGTTCCAGAAGGGTCGATGGTTTCGTCAAAGAATACGAAAAAGAGGGCCTTGCGGGACATGTACTGATCAAGGCGGCCGATGAGTCGGTGGACCGCAGGCTGCCAAGGATGGATTCGGAATATTCCATGGGGTACCAGCTGACGATGGATCTTCTGAAAGAAGGCAGACAGTTTACGGCAATTGCAGGGCAGAACGACATGATGGCACTGGGAGCAATCGATGCCCTGGAAGAATCAAGGATACGTGTTCCGAAGGATGTCTCTGTGATCGGGTGTGATGATATCTTTTATTCCAGTATCCATCGTATTTCCCTGACAACGATCGATCATTTTGTGGCACTGAAAGGACGGGATGCCTGCGATATCATTATCCGCAAGATCATGATGCAGGATCAGTTTTATGCCGGCCTGCAGCCGACAAGCCTGTATAATATTGAATATACGCCAAAGCTGATCGCCCGTAAAACGACGGCATATGCAAATACTAAAAAATAAATATGTATTTCAAAATTATTATTAATAATTTTTGGAAAATATGTTGCTTTATGTCGGGAAATCGGTGAATTGCATGGTGTTCATATATGAAAAATGTATGAAAAGTCTGTTGTTTATTAATAAATGGCAAAAATATTAATAAGAAATTTATTAATAAACACATCATTGCTTGACCTTCAATTCTGGTCTGTTATAATGAAAATATCAAGCAAACAGAGCAAAAACTCAGGAGGGAATCAATTATGAGATTTTTTATTGACACAGCAAATGTAGAAGACATTCGTAAGGCAAATGACATGGGAATCATCTGTGGTGTTACCACTAATCCGTCCCTGATCGCAAAAGAGGGAAGAGATTTCAACGAAGTGATCAAAGAAATCACAGAGATTGTTGACGGACCGATCAGTGGTGAAGTAAAAGCTACTACAACAGATGCAGAGGGAATGATTGCCGAAGGCCGTGAAATTGCAAAAATCCACCCGAACATGGTTGTTAAGATTCCTATGACAACAGAAGGACTCAAAGCAGTCAAAGTACTTACAAAAGAAGGTATTAAGACCAATGTTACTCTGATCTTTACTGCAAACCAGGCATTACTTGCTGCCAGAGCAGGTGCTACATATGTGTCTCCATTCCTTGGAAGACTGGACGATATTTCCACAGACGGTCTTCCGCTGATCCGTCAGATCGTTGAAATGTTTGAAGTTGCCGGAATCGATACCCAGATCATCTGTGCAAGCGTACGTCATCCGATCCATGTTACAGAATGCGCACTGGCAGGAGCTGATATTGCAACTGTACCATACAAAGTTCTGGAGCAGATGACCAAACATCCTCTGACAGATGCCGGAATCGAGAAATTCCAGAAAGATTACAAGGCAGTATTTGGTGAGTAACTATTTGCAGGTAATATTCCGCGACAAATAATAGAAGCGTTACACGATATATCTCTTGACGAATGCTGGAATTAATTGTAGCATAAACGTACAGTAACTTTTAAAAGGAGAAATAGGATATCATGGAGAAATTAGAACTTCAGAAAATTGCGAACGAAGTCCGCAAAGACATCGTGACCGCAGTTCATGCTGCAAAATCCGGCCATCCGGGCGGTTCTTTATCAGCAGCAGACTTATTTACGTATTTATATTTTGAAGAAATGAATGTAGATCCAAAAGATCCAAAGAAAGCAGACAGAGACCGTTTCGTACTCTCTAAGGGACACACAGCACCAGGATTTTATTCTGCACTTGCAGAGAGAGGCTATTTCCCAAAAGAAGACCTCAAGACTCTTCGCCATGTTGGCTCCTATCTGCAGGGACATCCGGATATGAAACACATTCCTGGAGTAGATATGTCCAGTGGTTCTCTTGGACAGGGAATCTCCGCAGCAGTAGGTATGGCACTTTCTGCAAAACTGAGCAATGAATCCTACAGAGTATATACACTTCTTGGAGATGGCGAGATCCAGGAAGGCCAGGTTTGGGAAGCTGCTATGTTTGCAGGCTTCCGCAAGCTGGACAACCTCGTTGTCATTGTGGATAACAATGGACTTCAGATCGATGGTAAAGTGGATGAAGTATGCTCTCCATATCCAATCGACAAGAAATTCGAAGCATTCAATTTCCACGTGATCGATGTTGCAGATGGAAATGATATGGATCAGCTGAAAGCTGCATTTGATGAAGCGAAGACTGTCAAAGGCATGCCGACCGCAATCCTTCTGAAAACTGTCAAGGGCAAAGGTGTTTCCTTCATGGAAGATCAGGCAGGATGGCATGGCAAAGCTCCGAATGATGAGCAGTATGCACAGGCAATGGAAGAACTGGAGAAAGCAGGTGAAGCATTATGTCAGAAGTAAAGAAAATCGCTACAAGAGCAAGCTATGGTGCAGCTCTGGTAGAACTTGGCAAAGAACACGAGGATCTGATCGTTCTGGACGCTGACCTTGCTGCAGCTACTCAGACTGGTGTATTTAAGAAAGAATTTCCGGAAAGACATATCGATTGCGGTATCGCAGAATGCAATATGATGGGTATCGCTGCAGGTCTTGCAACAACAGGAAAAGTTCCGTTTGCAAGTACATTTGCAATGTTTGCAGCAGGACGTGCTTACGAACAGCTTCGTAACTCTGTTGCTTATCCGAAGCTGAATGTAAAGGTTGGTGCTACACATGGCGGTATCTCCGTTGGTGAAGACGGTGCTACACATCAGTGCTGCGAAGATTTTGCACTTATGAGAGCAGTTCCGGGTATGGTAGTTATGAGTCCTTCTGATGATGTCGAAGCAAAAGCTATGGTCAAAGCAGCTTATGAATATGTAGGACCTGTATATATGAGATTTGGACGTCTGGCTGTTCCGGTAATCAATGACAGACCAGATTACAAATTTGAGATTGGTAAAGGTATCGTCCTTCGTGAAGGTAAAGACCTTACGATCGTTGCCAACGGTCTCTGCGTAGCAGCCTCACTGGAAGCAGCAGAGAAACTGGCAGCAGATGGAATTGAAGCAAAAGTTATCAATATCCATACTATTAAACCACTGGATGAAGACCTGATCGTAGCAGCAGCCAAAGAAACCGGCAAAGTTGTTACAGTAGAAGAGCATTCCATCATTGGCGGTTTAGGCGGAGCAGTTTGCGAATGCCTCGCAGAGATAGCTCCTGTACCGGTCAAACGTATTGGTATTAATGATACATTCGGAGAATCCGGTCCGGCAGTTGCTCTTCTTGAGAAATATGGCCTTGATGCAGAAGGTATCTACAAACAGATCAAAGAGTTTGTATAAGATCTGAACAGGGAATCATCAACAGAATCCCGTTAGTGATCTGCTGTGCGATTGAGACAACGGTGGACAGACGGGTGGTCTGGAGTGTCAGTTGTTCCAGCATACCGGAAGTGTTAACGATTCCTGTGATATGAATATCGCCGACAGGCGGAAGATTTTTATGAACAGCAGCACCTGGATACAGTGCGCCATTTGCGATGGTCACGTATCCCAGGTGCTTTTTTTGCCCCAGAGATGCATCGATTGCAATGATCAGACTACCTGGGTGACGGGAGATGATCTCACGGTGTACTTCAGAGAGATTTAACGCATGTACAGGACTGGCAAGCGTGCCATAGACATATACCCCGGGGAGACAGAACATACTGAGCTGATATCCGACATATGGACCGAGACAGTCGCCGGTGACACGATCTGTTCCGACACAGAGAAAGACAATTTCCGTCCAACGGCGCGGGATGGCGAGAATACATTTTTGCAGCAGATTGGAAATTTGTCTGGAACAATCTTTCTGATTAGTATTAATATAAAAAGTCATAAAAGATCCTTTCAATGTTTGTCCTGTTTTATTGTATCCGATGACCGTCGGGATTATTCACCATGCAAAATATGTCGCTAAATTTTTGAAAATGGCTCTTATATTGTGCTAAAATCTGCATTCTTCATATGCTATTCTGATGCCTGAAGGGGTGATGGATATGATAGAAGTCATTTATAAGGATGAAAAGCAGACAGCGAAGGGGAATGAAGGGGATTTCAGACTTCCGAAAAACATACGGCAGATAGGGCTTCCGGGAGAGGAGTATAGGATCTATATAGAGGATTATGTATATACGTTTTTGAAAAAAATAGCAGAGAAAGCGGCGAAAGATGAGAATGGATCGGTTGCGGTCTTTACGGGGGAGATGAAATGGAATGCCGGAACCGGATATTTATTTATCAAAGGGGCATTATTGGCGGAGACCGGGGAAGCATCGACAGATCATGTAGAGTTTCAGGATAACATGTGGCAGAAGCTCAATGAAGAAATAGAGCAGTACTTTGGGGGTCAGGAGATCGTAGGCTGGTTTCTGACCGGAAAATCTCTGCAGATGGAGGTGACAGAAAGTCTGCAGCGCCTGCATATGAAGTTTTTTGGCGGAGAAAAGGTAATGATGCTGATGGATCCGGTGGAAAAGGAAGAGGCGTTTTTCTGCTACGAAAATGGCCTGATGATACGACAGAGCGGATATTATATTTATTACGAAAAAAATCCACAGATGCAGGCATACATGCTTGGCAAAAATCCAGAACTGCAGCAGCCGGAACGGGAGAACGTGTCAGATGATGCGGTTAAAACATTTCGAAAGATCATACAGAAGAAACAGAAAGAAGAGACGCCGGAAACAGAAGACAGGACTTCTGTTTTTTCTTATGCGGCTACAGCCTGTCTGGTGCTGGCTGTAATGACAGTCGGGGTACAGTTTTATCAGAATTACAATCACAGAAATACAACGGATACAATAACAGAGACAGCTTCTTCAGCAGCAAGCTCGGCAGAAGTTACGACTGCTTTGGAAAAAACAGAAAAAATCTGTATTACGCCAACGTCTGTATTGCAAAAGGATCCGACGCCGGTACCGGTAACGACTGCACCGACAGTGACTTCGGCAGTATCGAAAGTTCCAATGCAGGAAGCGGATACTGTTGATGAAGGGAAAGAAAAAGAAACTGATAATAAAGAAACCGATGCAGATGTCATCAGCGAGGAAAAAGAACAGGAGATCTACAGAGAAGAGTCGGACACCAGAAAGGCGGAAAGGCGTGTAAAAAAGGAAAAGGCTTCCGAAACTGGCGATGAACAGAGTAAAACAACATCTGCAGCGACCGGACATGCATCTTCCTATGTGATCAAACCGGGAGATACTCTTTATCAGATCAGCATCGCAAAATATGGGACTATGGAAAATGTAGAAGCAATCTGCAGGGCAAATGGACTGACAGAGGATGAAATTATTTATCCGGGGCAGATAATTGTATTGCCGTAGAAAATTTGATATAATAAACAAATTAGAAAGTAACCGAAAAGACAAAATACAGGGAAAATAAAATGGCGAATATAATAAAAAAATTAAAACGAAAACACAAAAGAAAAAAAATGCAGGCGCAGCGTGCAGTTCAGGAGATGACTCCGGAAGAAGTATACCAGAATCGACTGAGTAAGCACAAACATGCAGCAGTACGAAGAACAGTTATGTCTATTGTTGCGGTGGCGGCCGTAGCAGCTGTTGTATTACTGTATGTCGAAAAGAGAAGCTATCATGATTACAAGATTCTTTCGGCGAGTGAACAGGAAGACGTTGTTTCTACGAATTATATGGAAATGGCGGGGAAAATTCTCCGGTACAGTCCAGATGGAGCGTCATTGGTAAACAGCAGTATGGATTCTTACTGGAGTGTTCTCTATGAAATGCAGAATCCGGTGGCCGATGTAAAGGATGATAAGGCGGTCATTGCAGACCAGGATGGTACTCTGCTTGAAATGTTTGATAAGAACGGGGAGACCGGAAGTGTAACGACTTCTTATAATATTGTCAAGGCAAGGGTTTCATCGAGTGGTATGGTAGCTGCAATCCTGGATGGAGGAGATTCTACATGGATTAATTTCTATGCTTCTGATGGCAGCCTGATAGCAGAAAATCAGACTCATATTTCAGATCCGGGATATCCACTTGATGTGGCAGTAGCGGACAATGGAAATATTATGATGGTAGCATATCAGTATGTGGATGGCAGCAAAACCACCAGTTATGTTGCTTTTTACAATTTTGGCGATGTGGGACAGAGCGAAGATGACAGAATCGTAAGTGGCTATACATATGAAGGAATTGTGGTTCCGCAGATTATGTATCTGAATGGAGACAAGGCACTTGCAGTGAGGGATAATGGATTTACTTTATATAAAGGAAATCAGATTCCGAAGGAAAAGGCGACTGTTGAAGTAGATAAGGAAATTGTCAGCACATTCTACGATGATGATATTATTGGCCTTGTATTCAAAAATGGAAACAAAGATAAACAATATACGATGAGAGTGTACTCCACAGATGGAAGTCTGAAATTTGAAAAGGATTTCAATATTCCATATACCACGATCAAGGTAAGTGACGGAAGCATTCTTCTTTATAACAGCTCACAGGTATGCGTGATGAACAGCAGAGGGGTTGAAAAGTACAGCGGAACAATTGATGGAACAATCAGTGATTTCATCAAGATTGGATGGAACAGATATCTCCTTGTCCTGGACAGTGGCGTTGATGTGATTAAACTGAGCTGAGCAGATTATGACATGGAGAGGTGAGACATGGAGATAACATGGCTTGGAATTGTAGCCATCGGAATATTGATCCTGACAGGGATCGGCGGTTACCGTAAAGGATTTGTGCGAGAAATAAT
Organism: uncultured Blautia sp.; assembly: GCA_934378195.1. Lineage (GTDB taxonomy): Bacteria > Bacillota > Clostridia > Lachnospirales > Lachnospiraceae > Blautia_A. The sequence continues at coordinate 946 of CAKRPO010000002.1, read as the reverse complement.
GTCGTTTTTCTTTGTGTTTCTGGCATTGGCTGCTGCCTGGATGATACATCCCTATGTAAATGAGTTTATGATGCAGAAAACTCCGGTCTACGAAAGAATTCAGGAAAGCTGCCGCAGTCTTGTGGATTCGCAGGGCGTAGAAGAAGAAACTCTGGCAGGAACGACAGACGAAAAAGCTTTGATAGACAATATGGCACTGCCTGAGATCTTGCAGAAGAGCCTGGATGATCACAATACAGCGGAAGTATACAAAGAACTGGCAGTTGATTCGTTTGCTGATTATGTGACAGGATATCTGGCGAGTATGATCGTAAATGGAATCTCGTATCTTATATCCTATATTCTGGCTAATCTGATCATCAGGCTGCTTGGTTGTATTTTAGATGCAATTGCGGGTCTTCCGTTGATCAATGGTGCCAACCGCCTGACAGGAGCTGTTGTCGGCGTTGCAAAAGGTATTTTGTTTATATGGATCGCACTCCTTATTTTGACAGTGCTGTGCAGTACAGACTTGGGTAAGGATGGATTGATGCTGGTAGAGAAGGATAGTATTTTGCGCGTGATTTACAGGTATGATGTACTTGTGAATGTTTTCCTGAAGTTCTTTGGAAAATGATAAAATGGTAAATTGAAAAAATGTAAAATAATGAGAAAAATCACTTGACGAAAGCCTCAGTCAATGATATACTTTAATCCGCTTCAGAGTGAAGCGGATTTTTCTTTTTTGGTTTTTTTTTCAATAAGCGGAATCTGGTCGGTTTCTGTTGAAAAAAAGAAAATAAAAAAGTGAAAAAAGTATTTGACATTCAGAAATGAATGTGATAAAGTAAACGAGTTGCTGATGAGCAACGAATCACAAAAAAGTCATTAAAAAGTTTTGAAAAAACTTAAAAAAGTTCTTGACAAACAGAAATGACTGTGATAAACTAAATGAGCTGTCGCAAGA
>CAKRPO010000001.1 GCA_934378195.1 uncultured Blautia sp. | reverse complement strand
GTTCGACGGATAGAGCTCTTGTGGTGTTTTTAGCTTCATAAAGGTCTTTGCCAACTTTATGTCCACGTTTTTCATACACGCGGTATCCGGAAAATGCCATATCATCATTTACAAATACAATGGCCTGTGGAAGAAAGAAGTTGATTCTGACCTGCCTTCCGGATAAGGTTGAGATGTATAAGAAATTTGGTTTTAAGGATATATTAGTTACAAATTTACTGCAAAAAATACTTGCATTTTGCATAAATATAAGTTAATATATCGATATTGCACCATGGTAGCATGGTAAAGCGAAAAAGAAAAAAGGAAATGGACATGAAAAAAAACGTAGCAAAAGATAATGGAAAAATTTTATCAGGCATCTGTTTTGCGCTGATCATTGGATTCTGGTGTATCGCAACTTATGGAGGACTGGTCAGTGATCTGTTTTTACCAAGTCCTACAGAAGTGGGAAAGAAAATCATAGAAATGGCGAAAGATGGTTCTTTGTGGGCGAATTGTTGGGAATCTACAGCCAGAGTCCTGGTAGGATGGATCTGGTCTGTGATCGTGGCACTTCCGGTAGGAATGCTGATGGCCAATTCAAGAAAGTTCTGTGCATTTATTCAGCCAATCATTGAATTTGCAAGATATTTGCCGGTCGTAGCCCTGGTACCCCTTACACTTCTTTATCTGGGAATTGACGAAACGCAAAAATATACAATTATATTCCTCGGAACATTTTTTCAGCTGGTGTTGATGGTATGCGACACAGTATCCGGCGTGGATCGAAATATGATAAATGCAGCGAAAACTCTGGGAGCCAGCAAGTGGCAGATATACAAAGAAGTTATTTTTCCTGCAGCACTTCCGGGACTGATGGATGATTTCAGACTGACGATCGGCTGGGCATGGACTTATCTGGTAGTTGCAGAAATGGTTGCTGCAAGTAATGGACTTGGCTATATGATTTTGAAATCCCAGAGATATCTGGCAACAGATACTATTTTTGCAGGTCTGATTCTGATTGGACTTATTGGACTGATCACAGACTGGATCTTTCGGATTCTGACCAGAATTGTTGCTCCGTGGCAGGAGAGATTAGGGGACAAAAAGTAAAAGGAGACGATTATGGACAGTAAAATCAAATTACAGGTACGCGGTCTTTCTAAAATATACGAGGATAACGGTAGAGAAGTTGTAGCATTGAAGGATGTGAATCTGGAAGTAAAAGAATCTGAGTTCGTAATGATCGTAGGACCTTCCGGTTGTGGAAAGACGTCACTGATCAATATCATCGGTGGACTGGATGAAGCATCTTCCGGGGAAGTGCTTTTGGATGGAAGAGCAGTAAGTGGACCAGGGGCAGACCGGGGAATGGTATTTCAGGGATATAGCCTTTTTCCGTGGCTGAGTGTGCAGAAAAACGTAGAATTTGGATTAAAAATGAAAAAAGTTTCTGCGGCCGAGAGAGCAGAACACGCAAAGAAATACATCCGACTGGTAGGGCTGGAGGGATTTGAAGATGCTCTTCCAAGACAGCTTTCCGGTGGAATGAAACAGCGAGTAGCAATTGCAAGAACACTGGCGAATGAACCAGAGGTTCTTTTGATGGATGAGCCGTTTGGAGCGTTGGATGCCCAGACCAGAGTGGTTATGCAGGAACTGCTTGCTGATATCAGTCGCAGAACCGGAACGACAATTCTGTTTATCACACATGACATTGATGAAGCGGTACTTCTTGGAGAACGGATCTATGTTATGAGCAGACGACCAGGAACGGTTCGGGATGCGATTACGGTGGATATTCCGGGTGAGAGAAATCACAATTCTCTGATTTTGCCGGAATTTCTGGAAACTAAGAAAAAGATCATGGATATGCTCTGGCAGGAAAGTCAGGATGCAGCTCTGGATAAATAACATTTATTGCAAATAAAAGTTTTGCGAGGAGGAAAATATTATGAAAAAATGGAAAGTAATGATGGCGTTACCACTGGCACTGATGGTAAGTCCGTTGACGGTTATGGCAGGAGACACCAAAGATGTAACGATGGCTTTCTGTACCTGGACAGGCTATTCACCTATGTTTATTGCACAGCAGGAAGGCTATTTCAAGGATGCCGGATTAAATGTAGATATTCAGGTGATCGAAGATGAATCAACATATGCAGCTCTGATCACAAAGGGAAGTGTGCAGTTTCTGGCAACTGCGCAGGATCCGAACATCAAAATGTATGCAAATGGAGCCACAAGTGATTTTGTTCTTACTATGGATGCATCAGAAGGAGCAGACGGACTGGTAGCGACTGCGGATATTAAGACGCTGGATGATCTTGCCGGAAAAAAGGTTGCCCTTGATAAGTCGGCTTCTTCCTATTATTTCTTCCTGACAGCGCTGGAAAATGAAAGCAGTTTGACAGAAGATGACATTAATGTGATTGATATGGGAGATACAACAGAAGCGGGTCTGGCTTTTATGAGCGGTTCAGTAGATGCGGCAATCATGTGGGAACCGGAACTTTCTGAGGCACTGGAGAGCGTGGATGGAGCGCATGCACTGGTTACCAGTGCAGATTATCCGGATACGATCTTGGATTCACTGGTTGTGAATTCGGATTACGCAAAAGAAAATCCAGATGTAGTAGAAGCAGTGGAGAATGCATGGTACAAGGCGGTTGATTTCCTGAATGAAAATCCGGATCAGGCATACGAAGAGATGGCAAGTGGTTTTGAAGAAGTAACAGCAGAAGATGTAGCGAGTGATGTTGAAGGATTGAAATTCTTTGGAAAAGATGATAATAAAAAGTTGAATGATGAAAGCAATGACGATTCTATTTATGCAATCAGTCAGAAAATGGCGGATTTCTGGAAAGAAAAAGGAGAATGCGAGACAGATGATCTGACAGATTTCTTCGAACTGGTAAAATAAATGAAAGAGTAGATAACAGGATTTTGTAGAGTGAGAAAACTCTGCAGGGTCCTGTTTTTGTGCATTTATAAAGTATGTTACATGTGCTAATATATAGCTTATATAAACAAAAATTTTAACAGGTCGCAAAACAGACAGGGAGGATTCTGGTATGAGAGTATTAATCACAGGGACAAGTTCTGGTATTGGGAAGGGAATAGCAGATAAGTTTCTAAAGGAAGGGCATTATGTTACAGGTATTGACCGCAAAGAATCGAACATCCAGCATAATTGTTATACACATATCAGTATGGATATTCGTGATAAAGTGCATTACCCGGAACTGGAGCCTTTTGATATTGTAATCAACAATGCCGGAGTGCAGAATGAAGAGGATATAGATATCAATCTGAAAGGAACAATCCATATTACTGAAAAATATGGAATTCATCCGGGAATCCGGGCAGTGCTCATGATTGGTTCTGCCAGCGGGCATAATGGTTCGGAATTTCCGGAATATGTGGCGAGTAAAGGAGGAGTCCTTTCGTATACGAAAAATGTCGCGCTTCGGATTGCAAAATATGGCGCAACCTGTAACAGCCTTGATTTTGGTGGCGTTCTGACAGAACTGAATCGACCGGTCATGGAGGATGAGAAGCTGTGGAATGAAATTATGGAGCAGACACCACTGAAGCGGTGGATGACAGTGGAAGAGGCAGCAGACTGGACATATTTTATGACAGTGACAAATCGTTTCTGTACCGGGCAGAATATTCTGATCGATGGATTGGAAGCAGGAAACGCGCATTTTGTATGGCCTGAAGAATAGTTATAATGATACGAAAGCATGGAGAGAATATTTGATGACACGTGAAGAACTGATGGAGAAGATACAAAATTATAAACCATTTAATGAACAGGAGAAATGGGATAAGGTTCTGATCCTTGACTGGATCATGAAACATAAGAATGCATTTTCCAGAGAAAATGTTGTGGCGCATATGACAGCTTCTGCATGGGTAGTAAATAAGGACAGAAGTAAAGTCCTTATGGTATATCATAATATCTATGATTCCTGGTCATGGCTGGGTGGACATGCAGATGGAGAGACGGATCTTCTGGCAGTTGCTGTTCGTGAGGTACAGGAAGAAGCAGGTATCACCAGTGTACATCCTGTGTCAGAAGATATTTTTTCTATAGAATCTCTTACCGTAGATGGACATTTCAAAAAAGGCCGATATGTATCCAGCCATCTGCATTTGAATATTACCTTTCTTATGGAAGCTGATTCAGAGGAAGCGGTTTCCATAAAGGCAGATGAAAACAGTGGAGTAGCCTGGTTTGCTCCGAAAGAAGCATTACAGAAATCTACGGAACCGTGGTTTGTGGAACACGTATATACAAAACTTATAAATAAGGCAGATCTGCTTCTGAAACATTAAAAACTTCTATATATAATTTTGGAAAAAGTGTCTTTACGAAAGTGATAAACAAGTGTATAATTCAGTCGTTTACAAAAAATGTAGGAGTGAACGGATATGAAATCAGCACAAAATGATATGACTGTCGGAAATCCAATGAAGATTATCTTGAGCTTTACGCTTCCGATTTTTCTTGGAAATGTTTTTCAGCAGTTTTATAATATGGCAGATGCCGTGATCGTTGGTAAGTTTGTGGGAAATAAAGCATTGGCAGCTGTTGGAAGCACCGGTACGATCATGTTTCTGATCTATGGATTTGTAGTTGGAATGACTGCCGGATTTACAGTTCTTACGGCACAGAAGTTTGGTGCCGGTGATATGGAGGGCATGCGAAAGACAGTTGTCGGAGCAGGTGTCCTATCGTTTGTGATCGGCGCACTGCTGACAGTATTATTTATGGTATTTATGAAACCATTGCTGACACTCATGAATACTCCATCCGATATTTTTGCAGATGCATATGCGTATATTATGATCGTCAGTGGCGGAATTCTGGCACAGATGCTGTACAATCTTTTGTCCAGTATCCTGCGGGCACTTGGAAACAGTAAACTGCCGTTATATTTCCTGATCATCAGTGCTTTGCTGAATATCTTTCTGGATCTGGTATTTATCATTGGATTCCATATGGGAGCCAAAGGTGCAGCAGTAGCGACTGTGATTGCACAGGGGGCATCAGGTGTTCTTTGTCTGCTTTATATTATTGCAAAAGTACCGGTACTTCACCTGAAACGGGAGAATCTTCATGTTGGAAAGACAATCTATGGTATTCAGCTTCGAATTGGAATTCCTATGGCACTCCAGTATTCGATTACCGCGATTGGAACGATGATGGTGCAGTCATCACTGAATATTCTGGGTTCCACATTAGTAGCTGCTTATACAGCAGCAGGTAAGATTGAGCAGGTTGTGACGCAGGCATATGTGGCGATGGGAACGACTATGGCGACTTATGGTGCTCAGAATATGGGAGCAGGTTCTGTGAAACGAATCCGTGAGGGATTTAAGGCCTGTACGATCATTGGAGCTGTATATTCCGTTGCTGCGGCTGCATTTATCATGACTGCAGGAAAGTTCATGACGTATCTGTTTGTTTCAGAGGATGTTAATGTGATAATGAGTTCTGTGGACATTTATCTGAAATGTATTGGAATTTTCTTTATTCCACTTGCCGTAGTCAATATCTATCGAAATGGAATTCAGGGTCTGGGTTACGGACTTCTTCCGATGATGGCAGGTGTGGCGGAACTGATCGGACGTGGCGTGGTCGCTGTGATCGCAGGCCAGATGCGAAGTTATACAGGTGTCTGTCTTGCAGGACCGGCAGCGTGGGTACTGGCAGGTGGATTGTTGCTTGTTATGTATTACTATATTATGAATGTACATATGAAAAAAGTTTTTGGAACGAATGGGAAAGACTGAAAGGTCTTTCCTTTTTTGTTATGGGACAGTAGTCTGTAATGGTCAAAACAAATGTAGTATTGAAAACTACATGACAAAGAAAATAAATCAAGAATACATTGACATGAATAACAAAACGGTTTATACTATCAAATAGTTTGATGTTCAAAATAAATTCAAGGAGAAAAAATAATGAATTCAGATAGAAAAACGCTAAAACCACTTCAGATTGGAGAGCTGACAGCAGATAGACCGATCATCCAGGGGGGGATGGGTGTCGGAGTCAGCCGAAGCAGTCTTGCGGGGGCTGTTGCAGCTGAGGGAGGCATCGGAATCATTTCTACGGCGCAGATTGGCTATGACGAGGAAGGATTTGAACAGGATCAGGCAGAGTGTAACCGCATTGCAATCAGAAAACATATTCAACGGGCAAAAGAAATTGCAGGAGGAAAAGGCCTTGTTGGAGTAAATATCATGGTGGCATTAAAACACTATAAAGAGCATGTGCAGGAAGCAGTCAGAGCAGGTGCTGACGTAATTATCAGCGGGGCCGGACTTCCAATGGATCTTCCAAAGCTGGTAGGAGAAAGCCGGACGAAGATTGCTCCTATCGTTTCATCCAGAAGAGCTGCACAGCTTATTTTAAAAATGTGGGCACATCGTTATAACCGTACAGCAGATTTTATTGTGATTGAGGGGCCGAAAGCAGGGGGACACCTGGGATTTTCCCGGGAACAGCTGGAAGACATAGGGGCACTGGATTATGATGAAGAGATTAAAGAGATCATTGCCTGCAAAGAATTTTATGAGGAGCAGTTTGACACCAAAATTCCTGTGATCGTTGCAGGTGGAATCTTTGACAGAGCGGATATCGACCATGCAATTGAACTGGGAGCGGATGGAGTACAGATTGCCAGCAGGTTTGTGGCGACAGAAGAGTGTGATGCGTCGGAAGCCTATAAACAGGCTTATATTCGTGCAGACAAAAAAGATATACAGATCATTCAGAGTCCGGTGGGAATGCCGGGAAGAGCACTGCGAAATGAATTTATAAAGGGATTGGAAATGGGGAGAAAGCCGATTCGAAAGTGCTATAACTGCCTGGAAAAATGTGACCCTCGATCAGTGCCGTACTGTATTACAAAAGCGCTGATCGATGCGGTTAGAGGTGATATAGAAAATGGTCTTGTGTTTTGTGGTGAGAATGTTTGCCGCATTCATGAGATGACGACAGTTCATGACCTGATGCAGGAGTTATGTTACTGATCAGGTTCCTGATTGCGAAATCTTGCATATAAAGCATGTCCAATCGTGATGAAAGAAGGCAACAGCATCAGTAGACCATACCAGTTGGAGTTTGAAGTCAGAACTTCAGGGAGTAATGCTGACAAAAAGAATCCTACATACAACATACCGGAAAGAATACAGGGCAGAAAATGATTCCAGCCAAGCAGTCCGGATAAAGCAGCAAGGATCAGGAGCAGCAGACTCATATAGTTTGTGATCGTTCCCGCAGGAAAATTCAGAAGTCTGGCAGATATACACAGACCAATACCGCAGAGCAGAAAAAAAATGTTGAAGATACGCATGATCTTGGAAATAAAAGAGGAACTGCCATTGGGAGAACAGCGTTCCCATAGTTCTACATCCAGTTTTTCTGCCAGCTCTCTGGCCTGTCGGGTGAATGTACTGTTGGTCATGACCATTGCGGTATCGCAGTCATAAAAGTCGGCACCGGCATAGGCCTCCTGTATTGCTTTGTTGCCAACGGGATAAGAATAGTATTTGCACTGGATACCATATTTTGTTCCATTCTTTTGCGCAAGGATATCAATACCCTGGTCACCACTGCCTTTGGTCACAGTGACTTTGTGAAATCCACGATATCTCAATAATTCTGCACAGCGGTGTTCGAATTGAAGCCCATCCATAATCTATGATCCTTTCGTCGTTATAAATATTTTTTTATTTTATCCTTATAAGCTGGAAAAAGTCAAGCTGCTGTAAACATAATGCTTGATAATATGTCAGTTTCTGGTAAAATATGGGCAAAGGAGAAATGTTTATGATTACACTAAATGATTACCTTTATTCGGGAGATACGATTCTTCGAATTTTGCATAATTACATTCATGATCTGCGAAAAGAAGCAAAAAAGACACATAATGAAGTAGATATGATCCATTGCAATTTTCTGATTCTGATCAGAGAGTTACTGGAACATAATGATTTCCTTACAGCTCAGTCTCAGCAGATCAGAGAATTTTATAAATATATGTCCAAGGAATATCCATTTCTTGCCTTTACATTTAAAGGAAGAATCAAATCACTGATACGTGCAGAGGAGAAATTTAACGGTTATGTAGTAGAATATATTTATGATTATTATACAGAGCATGGTACATATCCACCACTTGCAGAGCTCAAAAACAAACTTAGTTGTTTTCGTGATTTTATTGCCTATCGTATCGTGATATCTATGCCAAGATGCCATCTGGACAGTGAAGAGAATCGAGAGGAAGAGGAACTGAAATATCTGTATCAGATTGCAAATGTTCTTCCGGGTTTTCTTGAAGAACGGGGATTTACGGCGGAGTCTGCACATGGAGTCAAAGAAAGTGGCTCACCGCTTTTAAATGAGGATGTTCGTCCATATTACAGAGATTATATTTATGGCACAGATTCAGAGGAATATCAGTCATTACATATTACATTCTATGATAATAGCTCCAGATCTTATATGGAAGTACAGTTACGGACCAAAACAATGGATGATATAGCGGAGATTGGACCGGCGAACCATCTTGGATATGAGAAAAAACAGGAAAGTGAAAGAGCAAGAAGAGATGTGATACCAAAAGGTGAGTGCATTTATTTCGATGAGGCTTATGAGCGAGGAATGAAGCTTCTTGGGCTGGATCTGTCCAAGTTGGATGTGAATATGTTTTCTGCGGTAGATAACAGCCTGATCAATGACGGCTGCGGATTATACCGCGGCCGCCTGATCCTTCCTTATGAACATCTCTCAAGATTTCAGAATGATCTGATCGACTAAGTCTGTGGCCTGTTGGGTATCAACGCTCCATCATATTGATGGATTCGATGCCCACGCTTCCGCCACGGACCACTTCTATATTTTTGAATTCTTCTTTGATCAGTTTGACAACTGCATCATTCTTGGTTGCTGTCTGCACAAATTCCAGAAGAAGACTATCTTTCCCATAGTCAATGACTCTGGCTTTGAAAGTCTCTGCAATCTGAAACAGTTCTACTTTATCTGCAGCAGTACATTTCCTTACTTTAATATAAAGAATCTCTTTCATACGGACAAAAACATCTGTAAAATCAATGACTTTAATGACTTCTACCATACGGTTGAGCTGCTTTTTGATCTGTTCAAATGTTTCGTCATCGCTGACGGTAGCAATTGTCATTCTGGAGACCGTCGGATCTTCTGTGGTACCTACAGTAAGACTGTCCAGATTGTAGGATTTTCCAGAAAAAAGTCCGGAAATTTTGGACAGTACACCGACCTGGTTTTCGACGTAGAGAGAGATCCATCTAGTTTTCATTCCTTTATCCATTCCTGATTCCTCCTAACAATCCATGATCAGATCAGCCAGTGTGCCGCCTGGTTTGACCATTGGATAAACCATTTCTTCCGGATCAATGATAAATTCAATCACAGTAGGTACTTTTGTGCTCTTTCTTGCTTCTTCAAAAGCAGCAGCAATTTCTTCGCGTCTGGTTACACGGATTCCTTTTGCACCATAGCTTTCAGCAAGTTTGATGAAGTCCGGCGTATATTTCGGATATTCTTCGCCGTTGGTACGACGGGAAAGAGCGCCAGATCTTAAATTGGTCATAGAGTAGCGCTTTCCGTAGAAAAGCTTTTGCCACTGACGTACCATACCAAGATATGTATTGTTGAAAATACAGTTGATGATTGGAAGCTCTTCAAGAACTGCTGTTGCCAGTTCCTGAATATTCATCTGTATGCCACCGTCACCAGAGATTGAAATAACCGGAACACCTGGATTACCAAGCTGTGCACCAATCGCACCCGGAAGACCGTATCCCATTGTGCCAAGTCCACCGGACATGATAAGTTTGCGGTTCTCGGTGATATCAATGAACTGAGAAGTCAGCATCTGGTGTTGTCCAACATCTGTAACGATGATGGCTTTATCGAATTGTTTATTGATTTCATTGAAGATATCAAGAGGTCCCATCAAAGGACGGTTTCTCATGGAAAGCGGGTGTTCGTTTTTCCACGCTTCGATTTCTGTACGCCATTTCTTTGTATTGCATTCTGTTACATATTCAGCCATCTTTGTGATTGCTTCATTGGCATCGGCAACGATTGGAACATCGACATGGATGTTTCTGGAAATAGAAGCAGTATCAATATCAATGTGAACGATCTGTGCATTTGGAGCAAATTCATGGAGTTTACCGGTAATACGATCATTAAAACGTGTGCCGATAGAGAACAGGAGATCACAGTTGGTGACTGCCATATTTGCTGCATATGCACCATGCATACCGAGATTTCCGATAAAAAGAGGATGTCTGGTGGAAATGGCACCACGTCCCATAACTGTAGTAACGACCGGTACCTGAGTCTTTTCTACAACAGAGGTAAAGATGTCATTGGCATTTGCAATATTGACACCGCCGCCTGCCAGAAAAAGAGGTTTTTTTGCTTTCTGTAGCATTTTCAGAGCTTTCTTCAACTGTCCCATATGTACACTGGTGTTTGGTTTATAGCCGCGGATATTAACATTCTTCGGGTATTCAGCACTGCCAAGTTCAGCCATAACGTCTTTGGGCAGATCGATAAGAACAGGACCCGGACGACCAGTTCTTGCAATATAGAAAGCTTCTTTGATGATACGTCCGAGATCTTCACGGTTACGAACTGTAACTCCATATTTGGTGATGCTGCGGGTGATACCGACAATGTCAACTTCCTGAAAAGCGTCATTTCCAATCAGATGTCTTGCAACCTGTCCGGTAAAGCATACAAGAGGAACACTGTCATAATTAGCTGTCGCAAGTCCGGTGACAAGGTTAGTGGCACCAGGGCCACTGGTTACCAGACAGACACCGACTTTACCGGTGGTTCTTGCATAAGCATCGGCTTCATGCACCAGGGCCTGTTCATGTCGTGGCAGTATGATATCAATCCCGCTCTGTTTGTATAATTCATCACTGATATCGATAGTACATGCACCAGGATAGCCAAATAAGGTTGTGACACCTTCTTCTTTTAAGGCTTTTACCAGTAATTTATTTCCTGAAATCTGTCTCAAATAGATTACCTCCTTAATCAAATTTAGTACGGTAAGACGGCAATTTTGCAGAGTAATTTGCTGCATAAAAAAATCCTAAGCATATAAAATACTCAGGATGGAAATCCGCGGTACAATTATGTAATAATTATAAAATAAGAAAATATATTTGTCAACGGATGGAGGGCGTTATTTAAATAGATGTAAATTTGTAAGTTACTGTTCACAGGTAATATTCCGCGAGGTGTTTTGCCATGCATATGGCAAAATCCCGAGACATACGGGGCAAAATCCCATCACCGAAGGTGATTTGGAATGGATTTTGACCAAGTTGCTGTGAACGGAGTGAACAGTGACAATTTGTAATACAAGAGGAGTGGAAAAGGAACGAAATTTGTGGTATCCTTACAGTTCAGAATATGTAATTGTCCGGTAGAGAGAACAGAATCGAAAATATAAAAACAGACTTCACAGGAAAGAAGCTTCTTCTGCGCATCTCGCAGCAAGAATGCCGAGGCATTCTTGAATTAAGAACTTTTTGATGTGAGGGAATTATGCAGTATAGGAGATAAAACCTCATGGATGTAACAGATAAAATCAGACCATGGATGAAAGAATGCCGGCTCTGCCCGCGAAACTGCGGAGCAGACCGTATGGCCGGTCAGAAGGGATTCTGTGGTACAGATGCAGAGATTATGGTTTCAAGAGCTGCTCTCCATATGTGGGAGGAGCCCTGTATTTCTGGAAAAGAAGGATCGGGAGCTGTATTTTTTTCTGGATGTTCACTGGGGTGCAGTTTTTGCCAGAACAGAAGAATATCCAGAGGACAGAGTGGAAAAAAGATTACATTGGAACACCTGGCAGAACTCTTTTTTCAGTTGCAGGAGCAGGGGGCAAATAACATTAATCTGGTAACGGCAGGACATTATTTGCCACAGGTTGCTGTCGCTCTGACAACGGCAAAAGAACAGGGACTGCATATTCCGGTTGTATATAACAGCAGCGGTTATGAAAATGCAGAAGCTTTGAAAATACTGGACGGGCTGGTAGATATTTATCTTCCGGATTTCAAATACATGGATACTGGTCTGGCAAAAAAATATTCTCATGCAGAAAATTATCCCCAAATTGCAAAAGAAGCTTTGAGTGAAATGACACGACAGGTTGGTGAAGCAGAATTTGACAATCGTGATATGATGAAAAAAGGAGTGATCGTCCGACTGCTGTTATTGCCAGGGCATGTAAAAGATGCAAAAAATGTGTTAAAATACCTTTATGAAACCTATGGTGATAGAATTTATGTCAGTATGATGAATCAGTATACACCAATGCCGGCGATGAAGGAAGATCCACAGTTATCGAGAAAAGTAACGGACAGAGAGTATGAAAGACTGATCGATTATGCGATTTCACTTGGACTGAAAAATGGATTTATGCAGGAGGGTGAAACGGCAAAAGAAAGTTTTATACCGGAATTTGATGGAGAAGGAGTATAAATGGCAACGAAGAAAACAGAAAAAAGAACGGAAAAAAAACAAAGCTTTAAAGTTGAGAAAACATATAAAAAATATAGCAAGACCAAAAAGGATGACGTAACAGGAAAGAAGCAACAGGAAAAGAAGATTTCTGTAAAACCAAATACAAAGAAATCTATAAAAAAAGCAGAGAAACCAGAGCAGAAAAAAGCGGTTTCAAGGAAGCCTGAGAAATCACTTTGTCCGGTACATGGAAAGTGTGGCGGATGTCAGCTTCTGGATATGCCATATGAGAAACAGTTGAAGCAGAAGCAGAAGCAGGTAAGTAAACTTCTGAAGCCATACTGCGGCACCGAGAAGATCATAGGAATGGAAGATCCGTTTCACTACAGAAACAAAGTGCATGCAGTATTTGGTCATCGCAAAGACGGCACAGTTATTTCCGGTACGTATCAGCAGGGAACGCATTTCATTGTGCCGGTAGATGAATGTCTGATCGAAGACAAACGGGCAGATGCGATCATCCGTGACATCCGTGATCTTCTGAAATCTTTTAAGATCAAGACATATAATGAAGATACCGGATATGGGCTGTTTCGCCATGTGCTGATACGCACCGGACATCACAGTGGTCAGGTGATGGTCGTGCTGGTGCTGGGATCACCGATCCTTCCATCCAAGAATAACTTTATCAAGGCACTTCGGAAACTTCATCCGGAGATCACAACAATCGTTCTGAATGTAAACAATCAGAAAACCAGTATGATCCTTGGAGAAAAAGAAACAGTACTGTACGGCAAAGGGTACATTGAAGATGAACTTTGTGGTCATACCTTCCGTATTTCATCTAAGTCTTTCTACCAGGTAAATACAGTCCAGACAGAGAAACTTTATACAAAGGCAATTGAACTCGCTGGTCTTACAGGCAAAGAAAGAGTGATTGATGCATACTGTGGAATCGGAACGATCGGTCTGATCGCCAGTGACAAAGCAAAAGAAGTCATCAGCGTGGAGTTGAATCCGGATGCGGTAAAAGATGCAATCGTGAACGCGAAGCGCAATGGAATTAAAAATGTGCGTTTTTATCAGAATGATGCTGGTGTATTTATGCGCCAGATGGCGGACGAGGGCGAAAGTGCAGATGTGGTATTTATGGATCCGCCACGAAGCGGCAGTGATGAGAAGTTTCTGTCATCGGTTGTGACATTGAAACCAAAGCGCGTCGTTTACGTATCCTGTGATCCGACAACACTTGCCCGTGACCTTAAATATCTGACCAAACATGGATACAGAGCCGTCACTGCCGTGCCGGTGGATATGTTCCCTGCAACGGAACATTGTGAAACTGTTGTGAAATTGGATCGAAAATAAAAGAGTAAAAATATGATAAAACATACAATAGCACCTGTATATGACAGAAATTCCCGTATCCTGATACTGGGTAGTTTCCCATCTGTAAAATCCAGAGAACAGCAGTTTTTTTACGGTCATAAGCAGAATCGTTTTTGGAAAGTACTTGCTGGGGTTCTGGGATGTGAAGTGCCTCAGACGATTGAGGAGAAGAAGGAGATGCTTCTGGCGAATCATATTGCCGTATGGGATGTGATTCAGAGCTGCGAGATTGAAGGCTCATCGGATGCCAGTATCCGAGATGTAATTCCGAATGATCTGTCGGAAATTCTTGCGACAGCAGATATTCAGACCATCTATACAAATGGTGGAAAAGCTTATGAATTATATAAGAAGTATATTTATCCGGTAAACGGAATCGAGATACAGAAACTTCCGTCGACAAGTCCTGCCAATGCCGGATATTCACTGGAGCGGCTGAAAGAAGCTTGGGCAGAGATTGCAGACAAAGTCAAATGATATTATAAAAGAAACATCGACATAACGAGGCCGGAGGATTGGAAAATGAAATCCATCTCTATCTATACAATCACAAGAGAGCAAACAATTGATTCTGTGCAGAAACTAGAACGTCAGCTGTCGGGAAGAGAGTATTTTCTGAAGGTTCGTAAATGGGAACTGGATAGTATGAAGGCACTGGTCAGAAAACTGGAAGAGTATATGCCAGATGTGTATATTCTTCGTTTTTTCTATTCTTTTCAGATTCCCAGACTTGGAAAAGAATTTGATCTTTTGCAGATCAAAGAAGAACAGATTGTTAATATTGAACTTAAAAGCGGCGCGGTATCTGATGAGGCAATTCGTAAGCAGCTGATACAAAATCGATATTATCTGTCTGTTCTTGGAAAGCCGATTCATTCTTATACCTATATCAGCAGTCAGAACCGGCTTGTGAAACTGACAAACCATGATCATATTATAGAAGCAGACTGGAAGCAGCTGTGTATTGCTCTTCAAAAAGAAAGCACGGATTATGATGGTAATATTGAAGATCTTTTTCAGGCAGAGCTCTATTTGATATCGCCAGTGACGGAACCTGCACGCTTCCTTCGAAAAGAGTATTTTCTGACTTCACAGCAACGAGATATTGAACGGCAGATTCTCAAAAAGCTTCGTGCAGAGCATACAGGATATTTCTGGTTCAGCGGACTTCCGGGAACAGGAAAATCTTTGCTCCTCTATGATATTGCAATGAAATTGTCTGTTCGTCAGAGAGTATGCATGGTTCATTGCGGAGAGGCAGGAGAAGAATGGAAGATTTTGCACGAACGTTTGCAAAGAATTGATTTTCTGTCCAATGGTCAGATTAGTGAAACAATTGATTTGACTGTTTACAGTGCAATTCTGATAGATGAGGCACATTTGCTGTCAGTAAATGAATTAGATATTTTGTTGAAGGCCATACGTAATAATCAGCCAGTAATATTTTCCAGTGATTCCGAGAGTATGATCTCACCTGAGGAAATGGACGGTACGGTTATGAAGGCGATGGAGAACCTGCCAGGTATACAGAAATTTCATTTGACTGATCGAATCCGTACAAATGCAGAGCTTTCTTCTTTTATTCAGAATATCATGCATTTGCCGGAGAAAAGAGGTTCAAGATATTATCCGAATATAGAAGTGGTTTATGCGAACGATGAGATGGAAGCTGGGAATCTGTTACAGGATTATGCCCGGAGAGGATATACATATCAGGATAAAATAACAGCTTCCGCATCTGTAAACAGTGCGGCACTTCGTGATACAGAACGGATGGTGACATTGTTAGATGAGAGATATTATTACGATGAGACAGGATATCTGAGAACGACAGAGCATAAAGATGGAAAAATGTCAGATGTACGAATCCTTTTTCACCAGCTGAATCAGGCAAAAGAGAGACTTGCAGTGATTATAAAAAATAATGAAGCTGTATATGAAGAGGTTCTGAATCTTCAGCAGATGTATCCGAAGGCGATTCATATAAAGAAAAAATAAAGTTACGTTAAAACATCTGTGTCGGCTTTGTGAAAACGATTGCAAAATAAGACTGCTGAGCTTTCTTGCTTTTTTTTCAAAAAAGAAATATAGTATAAAGAAAACAAAGCAATAAGGGGAGAGACAATTATGGAGCACATTACACGAGAAGAAGCACTTGCTTTATAAAAAAATATAATATTGGTTATGGCGAAGAAAAAAGAGCTATTCCTGTAAATCTATGAATAAGGAATAGCTCTTCTGTATATTGGGGTTGTTATGTTCAGGATTCCCTGACTGAAACAGAACTATCGGATTCTGTTTCAGATGCAGGTTTCTTCGGAAGAAAAACACGTACACTTTCGATGCGGTTTTTGTCCAGTTTGTCAACTACAAGGCGAATACCATCATCTGTGATAACCTGATCACCGGCAACCGGAAGTCGATCCAGATGTTCGATAATCAGACCGCCCAGAGAATCATAATCTTCCGAATCAAGGCGTGTGCCCAAATGATCGTTCACATCGTCAAGACTCATGGAGCCTTCAACGATATATTCACGATCTGAAAGTTTCTTGATAAGCTCATTTTCGCTCTCATCGTATTCATCATGGATTTCTCCGACAATTTCTTCCAGAATGTCTTCCAGAGTGATGAGCCCGGTCATTTCGCCATATTCATCAAGGACAATAGCAATGTTGAATGTGGATTCACGCATTTCTACCAGAAGCTCAGAAATATCCTTATATTCATAAGTAAAATGAGGCTTACGAAGATAATCGCGGATATTGAAGGCTTCACTGGAATCATACAGAAGAAGATCCTTCATATTGATGATTCCTACAATATTATCCTGTGTATTTTCATATACAGGAAGACGGGTAAAGCGATCTTCGCGGAAAATATCGATCAGTTCCTCATAAGTGGAATTTACGTCTGCAAAAGAAACATTGACTCTTGGAACCATGATATCCTTTGCATCAGCATCTCCCAGATCAAATACGTTGTAGATCATTTTCTTTTCATCGGATTCAATGACCCCATCTTCGTGACTGACATCTACGATCGTACGGAGCTCTTCCTCTGTCATAGCCGTATTTGCTGCATCCGGATCTACATGAAGTAGTTTCATAAAGATCTTTGAAAACAAATTGATGATAAAAATAAACGGAGTCATGATCGTCATGAAAAAGCTGAGGATCGGAATATAGCGTAATGTGATCTTTTCTGCATTCAGTGTAGCATAGTTCTTAGGTGTAATCTCACCGAATATAAGGATTGCCACAGTCAGCGCAGCTGTGGCGATACTCACCATGTATCCGCCAAAGCTGTATGCCAGTGATGTAGCAAGAGAGGAGGCGGTGATATTAACAAGGTTATTTCCGATCAGGATAGCACTGAGCATTTTTGGAGTATGGTTCTCTACGATGTCCAGAACTTTGGCTGCGCGTTTATTGCCTTCGTCAGAAAGGGTGCGTAACCGGATCTTGTTGACTGCCATCAGAGCAGTTTCGTTAGATGAAAAAAATGCGGATAATGCTAATAAAATGATCAGAATAATTAGCTGATAAGTGTCACTTGCGTCCACTCGTAAAATTCACTCCTTTAATATATATTAGTCGAGGTCTTTGCCTGTGAGCATTTTGTATGCCTGCAGGTATTTTTCGATGGTCTTATCTACGATTTCCTGTGGAAGTGTCCAGTTATTGTCCGGATTAGCTTTGAGCCAGTCACGTGCAAACTGTTTGTCAAAGGATGGCTGTCCGTGACCTGCTTCATAGCCTTCTGCTGGCCAGAAACGGGAGCTGTCCGGTGTAAGCATCTCATCTCCGATGACCATGTTGCCGTCTTCGTCGAGACCAAATTCGAATTTGGTATCTGCAATGATGATACCTTTGCTCAGAGCATATTCAGCACATTTCTTGTAGAGAGCGATGGTGTTGTCACGAAGCTTCTCTGCAAGTTCCTGACCTCTGCCCGGAAAATATTTCTCAAGGTGTGCAATACTCTGTTCGAAAGAGATATTCTCATCGTGATCGCCAATCTCGGCCTTGGTTGACGGGGTGTAGATTGGTTCAGGAAGCTTATCGGATTCTTTTAATCCTTCAGGAAGTTTGATTCCACATACGGTACCGTTTTCCTGGTAGCTCTTCCAACCGCTGCCTGTGATATAACCACGAACGATACATTCGATAGGAAGCATGTTCAGCTTGCGGCACATCATGGACTTTCCGGCATATTTCTCCTGCTGGAAGAATTCAGGCATGTCTTTTACATCAACAGAAATCATGTGGTTTGGCAGAATGTCCTCGGTCAGATCAAACCAGAATTTGGACATCTGTGTCAGTACAGTTCCCTTTTTGGTTACTTCATTGTTCAGGATAACATCAAAACAGCTGATGCGGTCAGTAGCTACCATGATCAGACTGTCACCGTTATCATAAATCTCACGTACTTTACCTTCTTTAATTGGTTTTAATTCCTGCATGTCTTTGCACCTCGTCATATGTTTTTTTTAAAATTTCAAGGTTAAAATAGCACTTTTTACCGCAGACTGTCAAGATACAATTGGTAATTGTACAGACAAATACACAAAAAATATGACAGGTTTTCAGTCATGGTCGATTCAGAAAACTTCTCGTATGATGACAACAATCCATGGATTCTGTATGTCACATTTATTCCCTGCAAGAAATTCCGTAGTTGTATTTGTGTAATCATCATCCAGATATCGACGGAAGTGGTAGACAAGCTGCTTTTTGCCTCCAAAGAAAATATTCTGTAGTGCATCCAGGTTGATTCTTGAACGATACAGCTCTTCATCATCAGGATGAATCAGCTTTTCGCTCAGGATACGCTTGTTATAAGATTTAAAATTATGTTCCAGTTCAAGTCCTTTACCGTGCAGGCGGTAATCTCTTTTGAGAATTTCATATTCTGCATTGGCAAGATTCAATCTGGCAAGAACCAGAGAATTTTCTGCAAGGATTTTAAAAATAGAATGTGTGACAGTAGTCTCATGAAGAAGTTCGCTGGATGATTTGCTCTCAGCATCCTCAACAACGGACTTATGGGTGTGGTTATATTGTTCATGAGGCACTGTATTAAGCAGTTCTTCTGCATCTGTAACCGGCATTGGTTTGAAGAAAAAGTATCCCTGCGCATAAACACAGTTCATGGAATGAAGCATCTCTATCTGTTCCGGAGTTTCCACGCCTTCTGCAATGATAGGAAGATTCAGTTTATGAGCCATGTTTACAACAGAATCGACGATCTGAATCCCCCTTTGACGGTTTTCGGGATTCATTTCGATAAATTTCATATCAAGTTTCAGAATGTCAACGTTTGCATCTTTCAGCATATTCAGTGAGGAGTAGCCACTGCCAAAATCGTCCATCAGAATACAGAATCCATATTGATGAAGCTGATCAATAGTTTCCCTTACAATAATATTATTTTCAGAAAAAGCTGTTTCTGTAATCTCTACCAGAAGCATTTCAGGAGCCAGATCATATCTGGTGATAAGATTCAGGAGAAATTCCGGCACATTGATCGCTTCAATATCAGCCACAGATACATTGATGGAGATTGGAACAACGTAGAGATGTTCTTTTTTCCAGCATGCAAGAGTCTGGCAGACACTGTCCCAGATATAAGAATCCAGCGCAGTGATCATACCATTATTCTCGAGAAAAGGAATAAACTCGCCTGGAGAAACAAAACCTCGTGTCGGGCTGATCCAACGGGAGAGCGCTTCCATACTGACGATTGCACCAGTGAGGCTGTTGCATTTCGGCTGAAGGTAAAAGGTAAATTCTTTATTTTCCAGACCTACTTTTACATCATGTAACAGTTGTTGTTCCTTTTCTAACTGATCCATGATTTCATCTGTAAAATAACAGATCCGTTTATTAAAATTTCCCTTGATCTCGGAAGCGGCAAGCTGTGCATTGTTACACATAGTTGCTGTATCGGGATGTTTCTCTGTGATCGGATAAATGCCGATGATTGGAAGAAATCCCTCGTTCTGACTGTGGAAACCAATATAACTGCGGATCGTTTTATAGATCAGATTGATCAGTTGTTCGTCATCAGGGATACACATAAAGAAATGATCCCCACCAAAATAGCCAGCCAGATATCCTTTCATCTGCTGTACACGAAGCAGGTACTGACTGATGTTCTGAAGCAGAATATCACCTGCTTCCTGTCCGTACCAGTTATTAAATAATTTAAAACGCTCAATGTCGATGGAAATGATACACCAGCCGGAGACGGAATGGGTATCAAGGAATTCCTGAGTCTTTTCGAGAAATTCCCCTCGATCGTACAGCACATTTGTTATGCTCATAAGAATACATCCTTTAACTATAAGATTAGAAATAATTATACCATTTATAAAAATATTATTCAACATAATAAACAAGATGTTGTTATAAAAATGTAGATATATTGTAATGTTTCTATTATAATTATAACAAAGATAAAAATTAAATGAAAATATAAAAGTATACAGGAGGAAAGAAAATGAGTACAAAAGCAGAACAGGCAATTTTATTTCATGACAAAGGATATAACTGTGCACAGGCGGTTGCATGTTCATTCTGTAAGGAATTTGGAGTAGACGAGGAAGAAATGTTCCGCATAGCAGAAGGGTTCGGACTTGGAATGGGAATGATGGAAGTTTGTGGAGCTCTTTCTGGAATGATGATGATCATTGGTCTGCAGAACAGTATCGGAGATCCGGAAAAGGGCAAACTGACAAAAGGTGATACGTACAGAAAGGTCAAAGAATATGTAAAGAAATTTCAGGAACAGAATGGTTCTTATCTTTGCCGGGAACTGAAGGGAGTAGAGACAGGAAAAGTACTCCGAAGCTGTCCTGACTGCATTCGTGATGCAGTAGCATTGACAGAAGAATTTCTGGCAGCACAGAAAGAAAAATAGATAGAATACTTGGATAAAATAAAATTCGCCGTGGCACAGATTATCCTGCCATGGCGAAATTTTTTAATAATCTTTAAATGAATATTTATTCAGCTACTTTGACAAACTGGCTGTTGTAAAGATTTTGATAGAAGCCACCTTTTGCCATCAGTTCATCATGAGAGCCCTGTTCAATGATGCTTCCGTCTTTCATAACGAGAATTTCATCTGCGTTTCGAATAGTGGAAAGACGGTGTGCAACAATGAAGCTGGTACGTCCCTCCATAAGACGGTCAAATGCCTCCTGAACCATCAGTTCCGTTCTGGTATCGATGCTGGAAGTTGCTTCGTCCAAAATCAGCATTGGAGGCAGACAGAGCATGACACGGGTGATACACAGAAGCTGCTTTTCACCCTGACTCAGACTATCTTCTTTTAGAGGAGAATCCAGACCATTTGGAAGACGGCGGATGAATTCCCAGCTGTGGGAACGTTTGGCTGCTTCTATGATTTCTTCATCGGAGGCATCTGGTTTACCGATGGTGATATTTTCACGGACAGTTCCGTCTTTGATCCAAGTTTCCTGAAGAACCATACCGAAGCTGCTACGCAGAGAATGACGTGAGATATCATTGATCGGATGGCCATCAATAGAAATCGTGCCACCTGTCACATCATAGAAACGCATCAGCAGATTGATGAAAGTTGTTTTTCCGCAACCGGTCGGTCCGACGATCGCGATACGTTTGCCTGGTTCTGCATGCAGATTGAAATTTTCAATCAGCTTCTTGTCCGGCACATAACGGAAGCTTACATTGTCGATATCAATTTCACCCTTGACATCAGAAATACTTCCTTTTGAATCAGCACTTTCCGGTGTTTCTTCCAGAAGCGTAAAGATTCTGGCTGCACATGCAAGCGCGTTCTGGAGCTCAGTGATGACAGAACTGATATCGTTGAATGGTTTCATATACTGGTTCGCATAAGCGAGCAGTACGGAAAGTCCGCCGACAGTAAGTGCACCGCCAGGAATCATAAATGCACCGACAAGTGCGACACCGGCATAAATGACATTGTTAACAAAACGGGTGGATGGGTTGGTCAGACTGCTGTAAAAGACAGCCTTCTGACTACATTCCTGCAGCTCCTGATTGATTTCCGCAAAACGTTCGGAAGATTTATCTTCATATCCAAAAGCCTGTACGATCTTCTGGTTGCCGATCATTTCCTCGATGAGAGCTGTCTGGCGTCCACGGGCATCACTCTGTTTACGGAACATATGGAAAGAGTGGGAAGAAATAAATTTGGCAACAAAGAAGCTTACCGGTGTCAGGATAATGACCATCAGAGTGATCAAGATATTCTTGGAAAACATGAAGATCAGAGTCCCGATGATTGTAACGATTCCGGAAAAAAGCTGTGTAAATCCAAGTAAAAGACCATCAGAGAGAATGTCAGTATCTGCGATGATACGGCTGATGATGTCACCGGTACTGTGGCTGTCCAGGTAGGAGAGCGGGAGTACCTGAATATGACGGATGGCTTTTGCACGGATATCCTGTACGGTTCGGAAGGTCATACGGTTATTGATAATATTCATGATCCAGGTTGCAATACTGGAGATAACGATCATTACAAGGATTCTGGTAAGATAGTGCCACATCATACCGAAATTTACTTCGTGTTCTGCAACGACCTGGTCGATCGCATTACCAAAAAGTACCGGTACATATAACTGCAGGATGACGGAAACGGCAGCCAGGATGATACTTAAAACCAGAAGAAAACGATATTTTCCGATAAAACGAAGTACTTTCCGGAGAGTTTCCATGCTGGTCACATTTGTCTGTTGTTTGTTCTGTTTACTCATAAGGACACCTCCGAAGCATTACCGGATTTTACTGGATTGTCAGCATTGTATCGAGCACGTTCTTCTGGAAACTGAGAAAAATAAATTTCCCGATACGTATCACAGGTATAGATCAGGTCATCGTGGATACCTTTTCCAACAAGTTCACCATCGTCCAGGACAAGGATCAGATCTGCCTGGCGGATACTTGCTGCACGCTGGGATACCAGGAACGTGGTAACATTTCCGCTCAGCTGATGCAGAGATTTACGGAGTGCGGCATCTGTGGCAAAGTCGAGTGCACTGGCACTGTCATCCAGGATCAGAAATTCCGGATTCTTTACAACTGCACGGGCGATGGTAAGACGCTGACGCTGACCGCCGGAAAGATTACGCCCATTTTGCTCAAGCTTGAAATCAAGCTGTCCGTCTTTGCCTTCTACGATCTCGCGGGCCTGTGCAGTGGTGAGTGCGTCCCAGATCTCGTCATCTGTGGCATCTTCACGTCCCCATTTTATGTTTTCGCGGATAGAGCCCTTAAAAAGAGCTGCGCGCTGTGGTACGACACCGATTTTTTCGCGAAGGTCATGCTGGCTGTAATTCTGTATATTCTGACCGTCCATTTGTACAGTTCCGCTGGTTGCATCATAAAAACGTGCGATCAGATTGACCAGAGTGGATTTACCGCTTCCGGTACCGCCGATAATACCGACTGTCTGTCCTCTTTTGGCAGAGAAGCTGATATTGGAAAGACTCGGTGCACTGCTTTCTGCGTAAGTAAATGATACATTATTGAATTCTACAGCGTTTTCAGTGGAAACAGCTGTGGAAGCAGTGGCATCCGGATAATTCATGGAAGTTTTTACTTTGAGAATATCAGCAACGCGGTTTGCACATGCAGCGGATTTGTTCAGGGTGATGATAAGAGAGGCAAGTTTGATCAGTTCAACGATCATCTGTGCCATATAGTTGTAAAGAGCAACGACCTGTCCCTGCTGCATATTACCAAGGTTGACCTGAAGTCCTGCATTGTTGATCAGGATTACGGTAGCAATGTTGATGAGTACGTAGGTTACCGGATTGAGAAGAGCAGAGAGCTTACCGACAAATTCATTGAGCTTTGTGAGCTGGGTATTGCTTTCATCAAACTCACGTACTGATTCGTCCTCACGACAGAACGCACGGATAACACGCACACCGGTTAGATTTTCGCGGGTGAGTCCTGTGACTTTGTCCAGGCGGCTCTGTACTTTACCAAAAAGTGGAATGCTGAGATACATGATCACAAATACCACAAGGAAAAGTACCGGAATGGCAACAACAAAGATCAAAGCACAACGCGTGTTGATCGTAAATGCCATGACCATGGAACCTAATACAATAAAAGGACTCCGAAGAAGAAGTCGCAGCCCCATATTTACACCATTTTGTACCTGATTGATGTCATCTGTAAGACGAGTGATCAGAGTATCTGTTCCAAGGGTATCGAGTTCTGTGTAAGAAAGCTTTTGTACATGGTCGTAAACGGCCTGTCGCAGTTCAGTGGCAAATCCTACACTGGCCTTAGCTGCAAAAAACTGGGCGGTGATACTGACTGCAAGTCCGGCAGCTGCCATGAGCACCAGAATAAAGAATCGTTCGATAATATACGGGCGATCATTTCCGGCGATACCCACATCAATGATCTGGGCAATGACTACCGGGACAAGCAGATCAAACACAACTTCCAGAAATTTGAAGAAAGGAGCAAGAATGCTTTCTTTCCTGTAATTTTTCAGATAGATTGCGAGAGATCGCATTTTGGGTTTCCTCCGTTTTCTTGATAATTCCATTGCAAAGCAACAGATTGACATTCCCTATTATAGTCCTGTATGATAAGAAATAGCAAGGGCATAAATACTATAAGCAAAAAGAGGACAATCTATGAGAAGAGAAGTGACACTGGAAGAAATTTCAGATGGAAAATTATATGATGCAAATGATATGGTGAAAGCGGATTGCCAGGATTGTAAAGGATGTTTTGACTGTTGTACAGGAATGGGAGATTCGGTACTGCTGGATCCATACGATGTCTGTCGGTTGGGCAGAGGCCTTGGAAAGACAGCCGAAGAACTGATTGGAACTGTGCTGGAGCTTGGGATTTCTGATGGAAATGTTCTGCCACATCTGGCAATGCGTGGAGTCGAAGAAAAGTGTGTGTTTTTGAATCAGGAAGGAAGATGCTCCATACATGAGATCCGACCAGGATTCTGCCGTCTTTTCCCGCTGGGAAGATATTATACAGAAGATGGATTCAAGTACATCATTCAGATTCATGAATGCGCGAAGAAAAACCGCTCCAAGATCAAAGTCAAAAAATGGATCGATACGCCAGATCTGAAACAATACGAAAAATTTGTCTGGGACTGGCATCAGTTCCTTCTGGATGTGCAGGAGGTCTTCTACAAGACAGAAGACGCAGATCTCATCAAAAACCTGAATATGTATGTGCTCAGTAGGTTCTATACAAAGCCATATGAAGAAAACATGGATTTTTATGAACAGTTCTATGAGCGGCTTAAAGAAGCAAAAAAACTTCTGAGTCTGGGAATATGATCCGGACTCAGAAGTAACTAGAGTTTTGTGGTGATTAATTGTTGGTCCTTGAGAGAAGATTCTCAAAAAGCTGATGAATGGTCTTATTCAGAACAGGATGTCTGTAATATGGAGCAATTTCATCCATCGGTTTCAGTACAAAATCACGGTTTTCCATATCAATATGTGGAATATGGAGATTCGGGGTATCAATGATCTCATTATCATAAAACAGAATGTCCAGATCAAGGGTACGTGGACCCCAGTGAATGATACGTTCTCT
Organism: uncultured Blautia sp.; assembly: GCA_934378195.1. GTDB lineage: Bacteria > Bacillota > Clostridia > Lachnospirales > Lachnospiraceae > Blautia_A. The sequence goes on along the minus strand of CAKRPO010000001.1, from coordinate 159,505 downwards.
GTTTGCTGCCGCTTCCAGTTCATGGAGACGATCCAGAAGTTCTTCTGGTGTGAGGAGTGTACGAAGCTTCAGAACACCATTCAAAAATTCATCCTGTTCCACACCACCATAAGGTTCTGTAACTAAATATTCAGATACAGACTCCACTTTACAGAAAGGAGTATCTTCTAATCCCTGGATGCCATCATCCAGGAATTTCTTTTTGTTGCCAAGATTTGATCCAAAGGCAACATATGCGGTATGCCATCTACGGGTAATCTCTACAGCAACAGTATCTAATGGAAGACCAACCGGAGCCCATGGCTTTTCAACCCGCAGAGTGACCATTTCAAGAAGTGGCAGTTCCGAAAGAAGCATCTGGCAAAGATTTTCTGCAAGTGCTTCCAGTAGTTTATAAGTATGTTCCTTTGCGAATCTTGTGATCATATGGCTGACTTCTCCATAGTGGATAGAAGAGGTCAGTTCATCTGTCAGACCGGCTTTGCGTGTATCGGTATAAAGTGTTGCAGAGACAACAAATTTCTGACCAAGTACATTTTCCTCTGGAAAAACTCCATGATTTGCGAAAATCTCAAGGTTTTTAATCTCGATTTTATCCATTCTTTTTGTATTCCTTATCAATAATTATGAATTTTTATGATGCTTTTATTTGATCGTTCTTCCAAGAATTGCCTCAGTCATAAGCACTGCACGTTTGTTTTCTTTGATGTCGTGTACGCGGACAAAAGCACAGCCTTTCATAACACCGATGACAGAAGTGGCAACGGTACCTTCTACACGCTGATTTACAGGAAGATCCAGAGCAAGACCGATCATGGATTTGCGGGAAGTTCCGAGAAGAACCGGAAATCCGAGGTGCTGGAAAAGCTCCAGATGATTCATGGTTTCCAGATTCATTTCATAGGTTTTACCGAATCCAACGCCAGGATCGAGAATGATACGTTCATCTTTGATTCCTGCCTTGCGGGCAATATTGACACACTCCTGAGTCTCGGCGAGCATATCGATCAGAAAATTATTATATTCTATGGCTGCCTTGTTGTGCATGAGACAGCAGGCAACATCATGTCTGGCGATGACATCGGCCATTTCAGGATCATATTTTAAGCCCCAGACATCATTGACCAGGTCTGCACCTGCCTGAACAGCGGCATCTGCAACACTTCCTTTATAAGTATCTACAGAAATCGGCACATCAAAATGTTTGCGAAGTGCTTCGATGACTGGAACGACGCGGGCAGCTTCTTCCTCGGCACTGACCGGAGTATGTCCAGGACGAGTGGATTCACCACCGACATCCAAAATATCCGCACCGTCTGCAATCATAGCCTCGGCATGCTTCAGCGCGTGATCCATGGAGTTCCATTTGCCACCGTCAGAGAAAGAATCCGGGGTTACATTCAGGATTCCCATGATATAAGTTCTGTTTTTTACGTCAAATTCACGATTTCCAATTTTCATGATCTAAGATTCTCCTTTTAATATTGAATCGACATATTTTTTTTTGAAAGATCCCAATAGCATTCTTTTTCGGCTGGACAGAGGAAACACATACGCGATTGCTTGTCAGCCTCGTAAAGGAGTTGACTCAAAACGGGAATATTTTCTTTGCTGGAACGATGTTCTCCGATCGCTGTCAGAATCTGCTGTGCTTCTTCGGAGGAAAATTCCAGATCAGACAGGATTTTTCGGGCAATCTGCACACCGGCTTTATCGTGTGGAGTGCCATCTGTATATTGTTTTGCACGTCCGATATCATGGAGAAGAGCAGAGCAATAGATCAGTTCGCGGGAACAGGCAATGTCCCGTTCCAGTGCAAATATGTAAGCAAGTCTTGCAACATCCAGAAAATGCTCCGGCGTATGACGGCAGAAGACACGGTCAGCTTCAAATCGTGTAATATCTTTCAGATTCTGCTGGTAGAGCGGATGCTGCCAGATAGCATTTACCCTTGTCATATTGGCCTGCATCAGTCTTTCACCATAGAAAGGAACTGTTTCTGGAGTTCTCTGTCTGTTTTGAAATCGCCGCGGGTAACGGTGGTGATCGTTTTGCTGCCAGGTTTCTTAATTCCTCGCATGGTCATGCAGGTATGTTCGGCTTCCAGCATTATCATAATGCCCTTCGGATTTAACGCACGCTCCAGTGCATCAGCAATCTGTACAGTCAGACGTTCCTGAATCTGAGGCCTTCTTGCATATACATCAACAGTACGGGCAAGCTTACTGAGACCAGTTACTTTGCCATTTGGAATATAGGCGACATGGGCTTTGCCATAAAAAGGCATCAGATGATGCTCACACATGGAGTAAAACGTAATGTCTTTTTCCAGAACCATTTCGTTATTTTCTACTTCAAATTGTTTGGCAAGATGATGATCCGCTTCTTCATCCAGTCCGCCATATATTTCCATACACATACGTGCGATACGGTCTGGTGTATCTTTGAGACCTTCACGTTCGGTATCTTCACCGATCCCTTCAAGGAGAAGACGGATCGCCTGTTCTACTTTTTGTTTGTCTACCATAAAAAAACAACCTCCTGTATATATGATATTGTATATCATGGAGATTGTCTTTTTTTTATCGAAGTATTGGTGCAATAAAGTGAAAAAGATATCTCCAATTGTGATAGAACGTATGTCGAAAAACGTATCCCTACACAATATGAGATATCCTCTTATATTGTTGCAACGGGTGCGGATCATATACCGTAAGACGGACTTTTCGTTTCGGCGACAACTCCCCATTCGCTGAACACTTGACGCATATAATCCTATTTTGCATAGCATTCATTTCCCGTACAGTATAGCATAGATGCATTCGATATAAAAGGGGTAATTTGTTGAAAAAAATATTCATTTTTAAATATATTGACGGGAAAAGGAAGATATGATAGCATAAGACTATCGTTTGAAAAGAAACATAGAAAACGATAAATAATTCACAGATTACGGACCGACAGGGATAACGACTGTGTGTATGAATATACATGCTCGTTATCTCTTTTTTTATACCCATTTTACATGGAGAGGGAGAAAATTATGTATTTGATGATCGATAATTATGATTCATTTGTTTATAATCTCAAAGCTTATTTTGAAGAGCTTGGAAGGGAAATCCTGGTAAGACGAATTGATCATGTTAATTTAGATGAAATAGATGCGATGGAGCCGGAGGGGATCATTCTTTCTCCTGGTCCCAAGAGACCCTGGGATGCAGAGGTATGTATGCAGACGGTAAAACGGTTTCAGGGCAGAATACCAATCCTTGGAGTCTGCCTGGGGCATCAGGTACTGGGACATTGCTGTGGGGCAACAGTAGAAAAAGGAAATCGGCCGATGCATGGAAAAGTAACCGGAATTCATAACAACGGTACAGGATTATTTGCAGGGCTGCCGGAAACTTTTAAGGTAACCAGATATCATTCCCTGGTCGTGAGAGAAGACAGTTTACCAGAGGAATATCAGGTAGATGCTGTTTCGGAAGATGGTGCAGTCATGGGAATTTCACATAAAAACATGCCACTGTATGGGGTACAGTTTCATCCGGAAGCGGTCCTGACAGAATATGGACATGAATTACTGGAAAATTTCTGTCACATTGCTGAAAATTTACAGGAAAAAAATTATAGAAAAACATACAAATGTTAAGAGAGAATATGCGAAGATGTCCCAAAGAATGGACAGAGAAAGGAAAAAGATGTATAATAAAAAACGTGTAATAAAGGAATTGAAACCTGCCAGACCGGCTGCGGAATTGTTTTGCTATCTTGCAAACGCAGAGGATTGCGTATTCCTGGATTCGTCACTGGTCAACAAACTTGGCAGATATTCAATCATAGGTATGTATCCATACCTGAAACTTTGTAAGGACGACAATGGATTTTATATCAACGATCAGTTGGAGACAGCTGTTACTTTTGAGGATTATCTTCGAAGCTATCTGACAGAACATGTAGATCAGAACAAGAGTGGACTTCCAATCGTATCCGGTGCTGTTGGATATTTTTCTTATGAATACGGTCGGAAAATGATGAAAGTGTCATCTCATAAAGAAGACCTGGTAACGATTCCGGATGCCTTGCTTGTTTTTTATGACATGTATATCATAGAAGACTGTCATGAGAAAAAAACATATCTGGTAGCCAATGGAGTTACAGAAGATGCAGAAAAAAGAATCGAATCCGTTGAAGAATATTTGGCAGAATCATTAAAAGAAAAAAAGCAGGCTCCAGGCTGGCTATTTAATATAGAAGTAACACCTAATTTCGAAAAAGAAGAATACAAGCGTGCGGTAGATGATATGATTCGCTATATCATTGAAGGAGATATCTACATTACCAATATGACGCAGCAGCTCAGCGTAAAAAGCGAGAAGAAACCATTGGATGTCTTTTATGATCTGAGGAAAAATAATCCGTCTCCATTTGGCGGCTATTTAGATTATGGTGAGTTTCAGATTGTCTGTGCTTCTCCGGAACGATTCCTTAAGATGAAGAATGGTCATGTAAATACGAGACCGATCAAGGGAACGCGTAAGAGAGGTGAAACACCGGAAGAAGATCTACAGATGCGGAAGGAACTGGAAAATTCAGAGAAGGATAAAAGTGAACTTCTTATGATCGTAGACCTCGAGCGAAATGATCTGAATCGTGTATGCCGACCGGGAAGTGTCAAAGTGACAGAGCTTTTTACTGTAGAGGAATATGCGACAGTGTTTCATCTGGTATCAGATATCGAGGGAGAACTGCAGGAAAATAAAACAGTGATGGATCTTCTGGAAGCAACGTTCCCTGGAGGTTCTATTACAGGAGCCCCGAAATACCGTGCGATGGAGATCATCGATGAACTGGAGAATAACCGTAGAAATCTGTATACAGGTTCCATTGGCTATCTGACACTGGACGGAGGCTGCGATTTTAATATTGTGATTCGTACAGCATTACATAAAGATGGAAAGTATTATCTGGGAGTTGGCGGTGGCATCACTGCCGAATCAGACCTGGAGTTTGAATATGAAGAGACCCTTCAGAAAGCAAAGGCGGTTCTGGAGGCAATGAAATAAAGCAACAAATAAAGTCTGGAGTGATAAGAATATGGACATTAAGCTGGATGAGGGCTTCCTGTTCGGGCTGGGAGCATTTGAAACGATTGCGGTAGAAAACGGAAAACCGTTATTTCTGGAACAACATCTGAACAGGATAGAAAAAGCAGCGGATTTTTTAGGACTTGGTTCCTGCAGGCAGCGTGGGCTCACCGAAGAAAAGATAGAAGAGTATCTGGATATGTATGATATTTCGCTCAAGAAACATGAAGCACTCAAAGTTATATTATCTGCAGAAAATATGTTTTTTCAGATGAGAAATAATCCGTATGTTGAAGAAAGCTATACCCAGGGGCTCAGAGCGGAGATCAGTAAAGTACGAAGAAATGAGACTTCTCCGCTTGTATATCATAAGACGTTGAATTATGGGGACTGCATTCTGGAGAAAAGAGCCGCTATGGCGGCTGGCATCCATGAGATGATTTTCATAAATACCAAAGGACAGATCAGTGAAGGTACGGTTTCCAATATCTTTTTTGTCCGAAAAAATACAGTTTATACCCCACAGCTTTCCTGCGGACTGCTTCCGGGAATTCTGCGCAGCTATATTATGGAGAGATTTCCTGTGACAGAGACGATCATCTATCCGGATGAGCTTGTGTATTATGATGAATGTTTTGTGACGAATTCGCTGATGGGAATTATGCCGGTCAAACAGCTTGGCAATATCTGCTTCCCGCATCGGACCAAGGCAGATGAGCTCAGAGAGATTTATGAAAATGAAAAGATGTTCTGGTAAGGACATCTTTTTTTGTGCCAAAAGTCACAAAAAATGATTGACTTTTAATGACAGAATTTTGTATAATAGGAAAATTCGGATATGAACAAAAAGAAAGATAAGGAGGCAGACAGAAAAATGAACAAGAAACTGTTTAAATCAATCCGGGAATACAGGAAACAGTCATTGCTGGCACCGTTTCTTGTAATTCTGGAGGTTCTGATGGAAGTACTTATTCCGTTAGAGATGGCAAAGATCATTGATGTAGGCATTACAAATGGTGATCTGAGTTATATTGTACAGCGAGGAGTGGTCCTTGTAGTGATGGCGATGCTGGCACTGTTTTTTGGTGTGCAGGCCGGTAATATGGCAGCGGTAGCAGCAGCTGGTTATGCAAAAAATCTTCGTCATGATATTTTCTATAAGGTGCAGGATTTTTCTTTCAAAAATATTGATCATTTCTCTACATCAGGACTGGTCACACGAATGACAACAGATATTACAAATGTCCAGATGGCATATATGATGAGTATCCGTCTTCTGGCAAGGGCACCGATCATGATTCTTCTTTCCTGGATCATGACACTGTTGATCAATGTAAAGATTGCCCTTCTTTTCCTGATCGTTATCCCACTTCTCGGTGGAACACTGATGTTTATTGCAAAAAAAGCACATCCACATTTTATCAAAGTATTTGACGAGTATGATGAACTGAATAATTCTGTACAGGAAAATGTCAATGCATCTCGTGTGGTTAAGGCTTTCGTAAGAGAAGATTATGAAGTAAACAAATTCCATGGGGTATCCAATTATGTATATACCCTGTTTACAAAAGCTGAAAAAATCGTTGCATGGAACTCTCCGGTTCTGCAGTTTATGATGTACGCAGTAGTGCTTCTGATTGCTCTGATTGGTGGACGCGGCATTGTGTTTGGAACTATGGAGACAGGCGAACTGACAAGCGTGATCGTATATGCATTGCAGATTCTGATGTCACTGAACATGGTAACGTTTGTGTTTGTTATGATCATGATTGCAGAAGCATCTACAGATCGTATCACAGAAGTACTCGATGAATTACCGGAGATGCAGGATAAGACAGATGCAGTAGAAGAAGTGAAAAATGGAGAAATTGTTTTTGATCATGTAAATTTCAGTTATGCGGGTGAAGGCGGAAACCTTTCGCTGAAAGACATCAATCTTCACATTAAATCCGGACAGACAGTCGGAATCATTGGTGGTACCGGAAGTGCCAAATCCACACTGGTACAGATGATTCCCCGCCTTTACGATGTTACATCAGGTGCGGTAAAAGTTGCCGGAGTCGATGTGCGTGATTATAAGCTGGAAACTCTGCGTGACCAGGTATCCATGGTTCTGCAGAAAAACGTATTATTTTCCGGTACGATTTACGATAATATCCGCTGGGGCGATGAGAATGCCAGTAATGAGGAAGTTAAAAGAGTTTGTCGTCTGGCACAGGCAGACGGATTTGTCAGTGAATTCCCGAATGGTTACGAGACTATGATCGTACAGGGCGGTAATAACGTTTCCGGTGGACAGAAACAGCGTCTGTGTATTGCGCGTGCGCTGCTCAAAAAACCGAAGATCCTGATTCTGGATGATTCCACCAGTGCAGTAGATACCAAGACAGATGCACTGATCCGTAAAGCATTCCGTGAAGAAATTCCAGATACAACGAAGATTATCATTGCACAGAGAGTTTCTTCCATCGAAGATGCGGATCAGATTATTGTTCTGGATGGTGGTAAGATTACAGGTGTTGGAACATCAGAAGAATTGTTAAAGACAAATGAAATTTACAGAGAAGTATATGAATCTCAGGTGAAGGGAGGCGAAGAGGATGAATGAAAATAAAAAAAGAAAACCCAAAATGACAAAAAAAGACATGGAAACAGCAAAACGTCTTTTAAAATACGTGACAGAAAAATATAAACTTCAGTTCATCCTTGCTTTTTTCTGTATCCTGGTCAGTGCAGTGGCAACAACGGCAGTTTCTCTCTCTCTGAGATATCTGCTGGATGATTTTATCCTTCCACTGATCGGACAGAAAACTCCGGATTTTGCAGGACTTTATAAGGCACTGGCAGTTCTGGGATGTGTTTTCCTGGCAGGTGTTGCTGCTACATTTATTTATACAAGAATGATGGTATATATCGGACAGGGGGTACTCAAAAGAGTACGTGACGATATGTTTGAGCATATGCAGACACTGCCAATCCGTTATTTTGATCAGAATACAAATGGTTCCATCATGAGTCTCTATACCAATGATACAGATACGCTGAGACAGATGATCAGCCAGGCAATACCACAGGCATTGATGGCTTTGTTTACGATTGTTGTCACCTTTATTTCCATGCTGGTCTTAAGTCCACTTCTTACAATACTTGCAGTATTGATCATCTTTGTGATGCTTGCAGTTACCGGAAAGATCGGAGCAAAAAGCGGTAAATACTTTGTGAGACAGCAGATGTCCCTTGCAGATGTAACGGGATTCGTAGAAGAACGTATGAATGGACAGCGCGTTGTTAAAGTGTTCAATCATGAAAAAAAATCTGAAGAGGAATTTGATAAACTGAATGAGGCACTTTTTGAGAGCGCATCTCAGGCAAATAAATATGGTAATATGATGGGACCGGTCATCGGAAACATTGGAAACCTGCAGTTTGTTCTGACGGCAGTTTTAGGAGGGATTCTTTCCGTAGCAGGAATCGGAGGAATCACACTTGGCGTTATGGCTTCTTATCTGCAGTTTACCAAGAGCTTCACGCAGCCGTTCATGCAGGTAGCGCAGCAGTTCAACTCCATCGTTATGGCACTTGCCGGTGCGGAACGTATCTTCAATCTGATTGATGAGAAACCGGAAGATGATGAAGGATATGTTACTCTGGTCAATGCAAGAAAAGATGAAAATGGTAATATCGTAGAGTGCAAAGAAAGAACAGGTATGTGGGCATGGAAGCATCCGCATTCCGCAGACGGTTCTGTATCCTATACAGAACTCAGGGGTGATGTCAGATTCGAAGATGTAACCTTTGGGTACAACGAGGACAAAACTATCCTCCACGATATCAGCCTTTATGCAAAGCCTGGTCAGAAGCTTGCATTTGTAGGTTCAACAGGAGCCGGTAAGACAACGATCACCAATCTGATCAACCGTTTCTACGATATTCAGGAAGGTAAGATTCGTTATGATGGAATAAATATCACCAAGATTAAGAAAGATGATCTGAGACATTCGCTCGGTATTGTTCTTCAGGATACGCATCTGTTTACCGGAACAATCCGTGATAATATCCGTTATGGTAAGCTGGACGCTACAGATGAGGAAATTTATGCTGCAGCAAAACTTGCTCACGCAGATCAATTTATCCAGATGCTTCCAAAAGGATATGATACGATGCTGAGTGGTGACGGTGAAGAACTGTCCCAGGGACAGAGACAGCTTCTTTCTATTGCGAGAGCAGCAGTTGCTGATCCGCCGGTATTGATCCTCGATGAGGCAACATCAAGCATCGATACCCGTACAGAGAGTATTGTGCAGAAAGGTATGGACAACCTGATGAAAGGGCGCACCGTATTTGTCATCGCACACAGACTTTCCACGATTCGAAACAGTAATGCGATCATTGTTCTGGAACATGGAAAGATCATCGAGAGAGGTGATCATAAAGATCTCATTAAACAGAAAAAAACCTATTATCAGTTGTATACTGGTAAGCTGGAGCTTTCATAAATGATTATTACAGAGACAGAGTTGTTTGAATGACAGACCGTGGAAAGACAGGGATTACAAATGCGGATGCCATCGGTTCTTTAAGTGATGGAAATACAAAAGAATCATAAACGGTGCCGGATTGCACAAAAACAGACTGCATTTTCGTGTTGAACGTGGTATAATATTAACAAAAAAGGAATCGAGGGTTCAATATGTTGAAATCATGGACACCGGGTGAAGAACCGGACAAAGATGAGATGAAGGTACAGCTTGAGAAGACCAGAAACAGACTTTATGACCTTCAGATGAAGATCAAGGAGCACAAGCTCCCGGTGCTGGTCCTTTTTGAGGGTTGGAGTGCAGCAGGCAAAGGCAGCATGATCGGCAAGGTGATCAAGAATATTGATCCTCGGTTTTTTAAAGTTGCCACGATGTCTGCTCCGACAGAAGAAGAGATACGCAGACCGTTTCTGTATCGCTATATGAAGCAGATTCCGGAAGAGGGGAAGTTTACGTTTCTGGATTCCGGCTGGATGGAGCAGACGGTGAAGGAAGTACTGAATGAGGAACTCAAAGGTGACAATTATGAGAAACGGATTGACAGTATCAAGCGTTTTGAACGGCAGCTTACAGATAACGGTTATCTGGTCCTGAAATTCTTTATGCAGATTGATAAGGATGAGCAGGAGAAGCGTATGAAGAAGCTGCTTTCCCAAGAAGATACCAAATGGCGCGTGACGGGATTTGACAAGTGGCAGAACAAGCATTATAAGAAATGCGAGAATGTATTTGACCGTTACATGAAAGATACCAATGTGTCCAGCTCTCCGTGGTATATCATTGATGCAAGGGATAAGAAATGGGCAGAACTGCAGGTAATGGATACGCTTGTGAGCAGTATCGAGGTGGCCTTACAGAACCAGAGCCATTCCGTACCGATTCTTCAGAATGTTTTTCCACTCGTAAAGATGCCGAAACTCAAAGATATCGAGCTGGAAGGCAAGACAATCGAAGAGGAAGAGTACCAGAAGGAACTCAAGAAGCTACAGGCAAAGCTTGGAGAATTGCATAATCGCCTGTATCGCAAACGTGTTCCGGTGATCATTACGTATGAAGGCTGGGATGCAGCAGGCAAAGGTGGCAATATCAAACGAATTGCAGGCGCATTGGATCCACGTGGTTATGAGGTGCAGCCAATTGCCAGCCCGGAACCGCATGAGAAAGCACGTCATTATCTCTGGAGATTCTGGACAAGACTTCCGAAGGATGGACACATTGCAATTTTTGACCGCACCTGGTATGGGCGTGTCATGGTAGAACGACTGGAAGGTTTCTGCAGTGAAAACGACTGGAAACGTGCGTATAACGAGATGAATGAGTTTGAGAAAGAGCTTCACGACTGGGGTGCTGTGATCATCAAATTCTGGGTACAGATTGACAAGGATACTCAGCTGGAGCGTTTTAATGACCGCCAGAATAATCCGGAAAAACGTTGGAAGATTACAGATGAAGACTGGAGAAACCGTGAGAAATGGGATCAGTATGAAGAAGCAGTCGATGAGATGCTGAAGAAGACAAGTACGACATTTGCGCCATGGCATATTCTGGAATCTGTTGATAAGAAATATGCACGTATCAAAGCGCTGAAGATCGTAATCGAAGAAATTGAGAAAACACTGAAATAAAAAGGAACCTCTCTGTCGGTAATATATCCGGCAGGGAGGTTTTTGTATCTGAAGTGCGTTCAGGTTCTCAAATAATTTTTCATGGTTTTCAGCGCATTTTTTTCTAGCCGGCTGACTTGGGCCTGGGAAATGCCGATTTCATCTGCAACTTCCATCTGGGTTTTGCCTTCATAGAAACGCATTTCAATGATGTGCTTTTCACGCTGATTCAGCCGGTTCATGGCTTCGCGCAGAGAAAGGTTTTCCAGCCAGTGATCTTCCTTGTTTTTTTGATCGCTGATCTGATCCATGACATACAGGGTATCACCGCCTTCCGAGTAGACCGGCTCAAACAGGCTGACTGGGCTTTGAATCGCATCAAGGGCATAGACGACCATTTCTTTATCTATGCCGATTTCTGTGGCGATTTCATCTATGGTAGGTTCTTTGAGATTCTTTTTGATCATGCTTTCCTTTGCATAGATCGCTTTGTATGCAATGTCACGTAGAGAGCGACTGACCCGGATGCTGTTATAATCACGAAGATACCGACGGATTTCCCCGATGATCATAGGAACTGCATAAGTCGAAAATTTGACATTTAAGGTATCGTCAAAATTATCAACAGCTTTCATAAGTCCAATGCATCCAATCTGAAACAGGTCATCTGCATTTTCATTGCTGTTCTGAAAACGTTTGATAACACTTAACACAAGACGGAGGTTTCCCTTGATATACTGTTCGCGGGCCTGGGAATCCCCTTTTTTGATTTTCTGAAAAAGTGCTTCTTTCTCATCGGGCTTCAATACCGGCAGACTGGATGTATTTACCCCGCAGATTTCTACTTTATTAAGTGCCATCGAAATATCCTCCTTATTTCATTTGGTACTAAAAATGATTCTCAGGGAGGACGGGAAATATACTTTTTCTGAAAAAATATAAAAATTAATGGTCCTTGACAAGATCAGTGAAGGTGTTCCTTATGAAAACATTTTTCTTCTTTGATTTCGACGAGGATAATATCATCTCCAATCTGGCAGATGCAGCACCAGGGGATAATATATTCACTCTCTCTTCCGGGGAAGAAGCAGAATTTACTCGGTGCGGGAACGATCAGTGCGGTAATCGCGCCTGTTTTGCAGTCGAATTCCAGATCAACCGGGCAGCCGAGACTGCGGCAGGTACAGGTGTTGATGACTTCTTTCTGTCTAAGCTCACATAATCTCATGAATTTACCGTTTTTATGAAAATATATGTAAAAAATATCTGAAATATACAAGTCCATTTCTTGACATTGCCCGAAAAAATAAAGTATAATTGTTCTATTATAAGGGGAAAGAGGGGAAATTACTGTGAGATGCCCGTTTTGTAATCAGGATAACAGCAAGGTTGTGGATTCCAGACCAGTAGAAGATACAAATTCTATCCGCAGACGACGTATGTGTGAATCCTGTGGAAAAAGATTTACAACATATGAAAAAGTTGAGACAATTCCACTGAGTGTTATTAAGAAGGATCAGACACGTGAACAGTATGACCGTTCCAAAATCCAGGATGGCATTCTTCGTGCCTGCTACAAGAGACCGATTGCGGTGGAAAAGATTGAAGCATTGATGGATTCTATAGAGGGAGATATTTTTGATACTGCAGATAAAGAAATCTCCAGTACCCGTATCGGAGAGATTGTAATGGAACACCTGAAAGATCTGGATGCAGTAGCGTATGTTCGGTTTGCTTCTGTATACAGAGAATTCAAGGATGTCAGTACATTTATGGATGAGTTGAAGAAATTCATGGAGCCATAGACCAGATCATGCGGTTTTTTTAACAGAATATTTTCATGGCAATAAAAAGGCGCTTCGGAAATATCCGAAACGCCTTTGGTTATATTTATGAATGATTGGGGATTAAACAATACCCTGAGCCATCATAGCATCTACAACTTTTTCGAAACCTGCAATGTTTGCACCAACAACGAAGTTGTCTGTCATATCATAACGTTTTGCAGCATCGCTGATCTTAGCGTAGATATCAACCATGATCTGATGAAGTTTTGCATCAACTTCTTCGGATGTCCAGGAAAGTCTCTGGGAGTTCTGGCTCATTTCCAGTGCGGAAGTAGCAACGCCACCAGCGTTGGAAGCTTTTCCAGGAAGGAAGAGAACACCGTTTGCCATAGCGTAGTCTGTTGCTTCTCTTGTAGTAGGCATGTTAGCACCTTCTACAATATATTTGCATCCGTTTGCAATCAGAGTCTTTACGCCGTCAAGGTCAAGTTCGTTCTGAGTAGCGCATGGAAGATATACATCACATTTGATGTTCCAGATGCCAACACCTTCTGTGTAAGTAGCACCTTCTACACGGTCAGCGTATTCTTTGATACGTCCACGTTTTACTTCTTTGATATCTTTGACAACGTCAAGGTTGATTCCGTTTGGATCATGGATATATCCATTAGAGTCGCACATTGCAACAACCTTTGCACCAAGCTGAGTAGCTTTCTGCACTGCATAGATTGCAACATTACCGGAACCTGTAACAACAACAGTTTTTCCGTCAAGAGAATCGTTGTGGTCTTTCATCAGTTCGTTAAGAATATATACAACACCATATCCGGTTGCCTCTGTACGGATCAGGGATCCACCATAGGTAAGTCCTTTACCTGTCAGAACGCCTTCATAAAGATCACGAACACGTTTGTACTGTCCGAAAAGATATCCGATCTCACGTCCGCCAACACCGATGTCACCAGCCGGTACGTCTGTGTCTGCACCAATGTATTTGCAGAGCTCAGTCATAAAACTCTGGCAGAATGCCATAACTTCTCTGTCGGATTTACCCTTAGGATCGAAGTTGGAACCACCTTTACCGCCACCGATCGGAAGACCTGTAAGGGAGTTTTTGAAAACCTGTTCGAAGCCGAGGAATTTAAGAATGCTCTGGTTTACAGTTGGATGGAAACGAAGGCCACCCTTGTAAGGTCCGATTGCACTGTTGAACTGTACACGGTATCCTTTGTTTACCTGTACTTTGCCGTTGTCATCTACCCACGGAACACGGAAAGAAATGATTCTTTCTGGCTCTACCAGACGTTCCAGAACGGAAAGACTGCGGTATGTTTCTTCATTTTTGTCGATAACAACTTTCAGAGAATCCAGTACTTCTTTGACTGCCTGATGGAATTCTGGTTCACCAGGATTCTGTGCAACGACTCTTTCATAAACTTCTTCTGTGTAAGACATGTTGATTTCCTCCTCATTCGTTTTATGAATCATGTCTATCTGTGTAAGACATTTGTCCAGGAACTATTATACACGAAAGTGGTAAAGTTGAAAAGAGTCTCATAAAATTTTTTTCAAAAAAATTATAAAGGCATACTAAAAAATTATATATATAATTTATGATACGAGATGCAGAGAATTTTACCTTGCGAAATCGAATCGAATGTGAGATTATATTATTATTGTCCGCTGGTAGTATCCCGCGACATTATACAATACGAGTCATTGAATGCTGAATTTCAGTGACTGATATGAATAAAAATCACGGAGAGGAGTGAAAAAATGAGAACATTTGACAAATCAACAAAGCTCGATAATGTACTATATGATGTGAGAGGACCGGTGGTTGATGAGGCGGCCAGAATGGAAGAGGAAGGCAAGGAAATTCTGAAACTGAATATCGGAAATCCTTATCCGTTCGGATTTTCAGCTCCTCAGGAAGTGATTCTGGATATGCTGAGCAACATACGTACATCACAGGGATATTCTGATTCTAAGGGGATTTTTTCCGCACGTAAAGCAATCATGCAGTATGCACAGCTTCGTAATATTCCGAATGTTTCCATGAATGATATATATACAGGAAATGGCGTAAGTGAACTGATCAATCTTTGTATGCAGGCACTTCTGGATAATGGAGATGAGATTCTGATTCCGGCACCGGATTATCCGCTCTGGACAGCAACGGCGACATTGGCAGGAGGTAATGTTGTGCATTATGTCTGTGATGAGCAGTCAGATTGGTATCCGGACATTGAAGATATCAGAAGTAAGATTACAGACAAGACAAAAGCAATCGTTATCATCAATCCAAATAACCCAACAGGTGCTGTATACCCGAAGGAAATTCTTGAGCAGATCGTTCAGATCGCACGAGAGAAAGAACTGATTATTTTTTCAGATGAAATTTATGATCGTCTGGTTATGGATGGGTATGAGCACACATCGATTGCATCACTGGCACCGGATGTTTTCTGTGTAACATTCTCCGGACTGTCTAAGTCACATATGATCGCCGGATTCCGTATTGGCTGGATGATCTTAAGTGGCGCAAAGGACAAGGCAAAAGGTTATATAGAAGGAATCAAGATGCTTTCGTCTATGAGACTTTGTTCCAATGTACCGGCACAGTCTATCGTGCAGACAGCACTTGGCGGCTACCAGAGTGTGACAGAATACATTAAACCGGGCGGAAGAGTTTATGAGCAGAGAGAATGTATTTATAATGCGTTGAAGGATATTCCGGGAATTTCCGTAGTGAAACCGCATGCGGCATTCTATATTTTCCCGAAGATCGACACAGACAAATTCAATATTATTAATGATGAGCAGTTTGCGTTGGATTTCCTGCATGAAAAGCAGGTGCTGATTGTTCCGGGTAAGGGATTTAACTGGATGGAACCGGATCATTTCAGAATTGTCTATCTTCCGAATATAAGACAGCTTGAGAAATCCATGGAAAAACTCAGAGAGTTCTTAAGCACCTATCGTCAGGAAAGATAAAAAGTCGTTAAAACTGGACTGGACAGAAAAGTAATGTTATAATTGATGTAATGTCAGAAATTTATTGTTTTTGAGGAGGGCCTGCGGGAAAAAGAAGAAAATAAAAGTTACCGTGTGCGGATATGGGATGCATGGTAACAAATCTGAAAGGAGTATTATTGCATGGCAGGATTTAACACAAAAGTAACACCGGAAATTGAAAATCTGACACAGAAATGTGTGGATCATTCCAGCATGGATGTGTCACTTTATGGAAAGTACGATGTAAAAAGAGGTCTTCGTGATATCAATGGCAAGGGCGTTCTTGCGGGACTGACCCAGATCTCAAACGTACAGGCAGTTAAGGTAGTGGATGGCAAAGAAGTTCCATGTGCGGGCAGCCTGTATTACCGTGGATATAATATCAAAGATCTGACTGCTGGTTTTGTCAAAGATAATCGATTCGGATTTGAAGAGACAACATATCTTCTTTTGTTCGGCAAACTTCCAAATACTGAGGAACTTGAGAATTTTAAGAATCTGCTGGCAGATCAGCGCTCTCTGCCCAGAAATTTTGTGCGCGATGTCATTATGAAGGCACCGGGACGTGACATCATGAATGCACTTTCCAGAAGTGTGCTGACCCTGTATTCCTATGATAATAATCCGGATGATATCTCACTTCCGAATGTGCTGAGACAGTGTCTGAATCTGATCAGTGTATTTCCTCTGTTATCCGTATATGGATATCAGGCGTATAATCATTATGTAAAAGGAAAGAGTCTTTATATCCACAATCCCAAGAAGGAACTTTCCACAGCAGAAAATATTCTGCGTATGCTGAGACCGGATAAGAAATATACGGATCTGGAAGCCAAGATTCTGGATCTTGCCCTGATCTTACATATGGAACATGGCGGTGGTAATAACTCTACATTTACAACGCATGTAGTTTCTTCTTCAGGCACAGATACATATTCTGCGATCGCAGCAGCACTGGGCTCTCTGAAGGGACCAAAGCATGGTGGCGCTAACATCAAGGTCATCCAGATGTTCCAGGATATGAAAAAAGAAGTACATGATTGGGAAGATGAGGATGAGGTTCGTGCATATCTGAAGCGACTTCTTCATAAGGAGGCGTTTGATAAGAGAGGTCTGATCTATGGTATGGGACATGCAATTTATTCCGTATCAGACCCGAGAGCGGAAGTCCTTAAAGGATTTGTAGAGAGTCTGGCCAAAGAAAAGGGTCGTATGAAAGACTATCGGCTGTATTCTATGGTTGAATGGATGGCACCGGAAGTGATTGCGGAAGAGCGACGTATCTACAAGGGTGTCAGCGCTAATGTAGACTTTTACAGCGGCTTTGTATACAGCATGCTGGATCTCCCGCTTGAGCTTTATACACCGATGTTTGCAGTGGCACGTATTGTAGGATGGAGTGCGCATCGTATGGAAGAGCTGATCAATACAGACAAGATCATTCGTCCTGCATACAAGAGTGTACTGCCGGAGGCAGAGTATGTTCCACTCAGCAAACGATAAGAATCAGACATAGGAGAAGAGGATGTTTCGATGTTTTTTTCCGGATGAATATCTGGATTCTGCATATGCGATAGATTATGACCATCTTTACCAGGAAGGGTATCGTGGACTGATTTATGATATTGACAATACACTTGTGCCACATGGGGCACCGGCAGATGAGCGGGCAATCGCACTTTTTGCGCATTTGAAGGAGCTTGGGTTCGGTTATTGTCTGCTGTCGAATAATCAGATAGAACGCGTTTCTTCATTTGCAGATGCGATCGATGCACAGTTTATCGAAAATGCACATAAGCCATCTGTACGTAATTATAAGAAAGCAATGGAACTTCTTGGAACAGATACAGGAAATACCATTTTTATAGGAGATCAGCTATTTACAGATGTTTACGGGGCAAAGAGAAGTGGTATCCGTAATATTCTGGTGAAGCCGATTCATCCAAAAGAAGAGATCCAGATTGTGCTCAAGCGTTATCTGGAAAAAATAGTACTATACTTTTACAAAAAGGAGGAGGGGATTTCATGAACCACGTGGTGATCATTGGGTTTATGGGTTCGGGAAAAACGAGAGTTGGGAAACAGCTTTCCAAAGATTTGGGATTACCGTTTATTGATCTGGAAAAAATCATTACCAAGAGAATGAATCTTTCTGCGAGAGAAATCTTTGAAAGATTCGGAGAACCGTATTATCGTGCATTGGAGACACTGGCATTGAAACAGCTGATCCAGGATCCGGAGCGGAAGGTAATCTCTCTGGGGGCAGGACTTCCGCTGCAGGAGCAGAATGAGAAATACCTGAAAGAACTTGGGACAGTTGTTTATCTGAAGGGTTCACTCGCAACTCTCAAGAAGAGACTGGAAGGATCAAAGAAAGATCCGATGTTGGATGGAGAGGACCGGGACGACAAGATCAAGAAACTTCTGAAGCAGAGAGATCCGGTCTATCAAAAGTTTGCAGACATTCAGGTGATGACTGGAGAGGTGTCTTTCGAGGAACTTATCAAAGAAATTGAAGAGAAATTGTCTACATATGAAAAAAAGTAGTTGAAAAAACTTCTTGTATATTATAAAATAACTGATAGCGAACGCAAAAACGAAGGAGGATAATAAAATGATTTCTGCAGGTGATTTCAGAAACGGTGTCACAATTGAAATTGAAGGAAACGTATGTCAGATCGTTGAGTTCCAGCATGTAAAACCTGGAAAAGGCGCTGCATTCGTAAGAACAAAATATAAAAACATTATCACAGGAGCTGTACTGGAAAAATCTTTCCGTCCTACAGAGAAATTCCCACAGGCTCGTATCGACCGTGTGGACATGAGCTATCTGTACAATGATGGAGATCTTTACAACTTCATGAATACAGAAACTTATGATCAGGTTGCACTTACCAAAGAGCAGGTTGGAGATTCTCTCAAATTCGTTAAAGAGAACGAAGTTGTTAAAGTTTGCTCCTGGAATGGAAATGTATATGCAATTGAGCCGCCTCTGTTTGTAGAGCTTGAAGTTATCGAAACAGAGCCGGGATTCGCTGGAAATACTGCACAGGGTGCTACCAAACCGGCAACTGTTGAGACAGGTGCACAGGTAATGGTTCCGCTGTTCGTTAACCAGGGAGACAAACTGAAAATCGATACAAGAACAGGTGAATATCTGTCTCGTGTATAATTAATAAGAATGAATTGTTGCTTTGAGCAGTAACATGTAATGATACCACCGGAGAGATTCGGTGGTATTTTTATAGGAAATTACTTTGTAATGTTCCTGGTATGTATCATACAAATCAGATTAACAGGAGGTATTATGATGGAGTACAGAACACTTGGTAAGACTGGATTAAAGATTTCACGTATGGGATTTGGTGGTATCCCGATTCAGAAGATTGATGAAGAGGGTACAAAGAAGCTTCTTCATGCAATGGCAGAAAAGGGAATCAACTATATTGATTCTGCAAGAGGCTATACTGTCAGTGAACAATATATTGGTTATGGTCTGGAAGGAATCCGTGACAAATTTGTACTTGCGACCAAGTCTATGTCCAGAACAAAGGATGCAATGGCAGCAGATATAGAGACAAGCCTTGGAAACTTCCGTACAGATTATATTGATCTGTATCAGGTACATAACCCGAGCATGGAACAGCTGGATCAGGTAATTGGTGAGGGTGGAGCACTGGAGGCTCTTATGGAAGCCAAAGCCGCTGGAAAGATCGGACATATCGGACTCACTGCACATTCCACAGCCGTATTTGAGCGTGCGCTGGAACTGGATTGGGTAGAAACCATCATGTTTCCATATAACATTGTAGAACAACAGGGGGCAGAACTGATTCACAAATGTGCAGAGAAAAATATTGGCTTCATTGATATGAAACCACTGGCAGGCGGTGCAATTGAAGATGGCACACTGGCATTGCGTTATGTCTGTTCCAATCCGGATGTGACAGTTGTAATTCCGGGAATGGCTGAGATTTGTGAATTGGATGAAAATATGGCAGCATGTTCCAATACAGATCCACTTACAGAGGAAGAACTTGCCAAGATGGATAAAGTACGTGAACAGCTTGGAAATGATTTCTGCCGTCGCTGTAATTATTGTGCACCATGTACCGTGGGCATCAATATTCCGAGTGTATTCCTGTTTGCCGGTTATCTCCAGAGATATGACCTGGCTGACTGGGCAAAAGACCGTTACAGCACACTGAAAGTCAAAGCTTCCGCATGCATTGGCTGTGGCAAATGCGAGCCTAGATGTCCGTACCATCTGCCAATTAGAGAAAAGCTCAAACAGTGCGCGAAAGATATGGGAGAATAAACATGTTCAAAGATATTGTAAAAGAAAGCAGAAGTTACAGAGGATATGATGAATCTTATCGTTTCAGCAGAGAGGAACTGGAAGACTTTGTGGACTGTGCACGCTTTGCACCATCCAGTGTAAATGCACAGCCGTTCCGTTATTATCTGGCATGGGAAAAGGAAGAAGTAGATCGGATCCAGAAGCTGACAAACTGGGCGAGAGCACTGCCGCAGATGCAGCTTCCACACCCGGGAATGTGTCCGACTGGATTTATCATCATCTGCCAGGATCTGAATCTCGGAGCATCGATTCCGAGATATCAGAAAGATGTCGGAATTGTTGCACAGACTATGCTTCTTGCAGCTGCTGAGAAGGGACTCGGTGGCTGTATGATCGGAAACTACAACGCAGATTCCGTCAAAAA
This sequence comes from uncultured Blautia sp., assembly GCA_934378195.1. Classification (GTDB taxonomy): domain Bacteria; phylum Bacillota; class Clostridia; order Lachnospirales; family Lachnospiraceae; genus Blautia_A. Next base: position 138,747 of record CAKRPO010000001.1, on the reverse strand, counting down.
AGAACTGAATCTGGCAGACAACCTCGCACCGGTACTGGTCGTGGCATTCGGCAAACCAGCTGAGAAAATCGTGATCAAAGAAATCGAGGAAGGCGAAAGTATTGCCTACTATCGCGATGAAAACGATGTACACTACGTACCAAAACGTAAACTGGCAGATATCATACTCAAAAAATAAACGAAGATTTGTTTCAATTTTCCACAGATTTTACATAACTATGTCCTGGATTTGATTTTGATGCAATATAGTGGTCAGGAAAGTGTAAAAAAGAAAAATGTGGAGGATACTATTCGATGAAACAGGAAGTTTACATGAACCGGGAATTATCCTGGCTGAAATTTAATGAGCGAGTACTGGAAGAGGCAGAAAACGAGCAGGTTCCGCTTGCAGAGCGTCTTTCTTTTGAGGCAATTTATCAGAGCAATCTGGATGAGTTTTTTATGGTACGAGTAGGTTCCCTGCTTGACCAGATGATCTTGTCCGGCGATGTGCGTGAAAATAAAACAAACATGACACCAAAAGAGCAGATCCACCAGATCCTTAAGGCAGTCCGCAAGTTGAACATCCGCAAAGATGCAGCTTATGAGACATTGATGGAAAAGTTGGAAGAGATCGGTGTCAGCATGGTAGATTTTCACCGCCTCAGCATAGAAGAAAGTGCATATCTGGAAGTGTTCTTTGACTCAGAGCTTCTGCCTCTCCTTTCACCTACGATCGTGGGAAAACGCCAGCCGTTTCCATTTCTGAAAAACCGTGAGATCTATGCAGTCTGTGTATTACAGACAAAGAGTGGAAAAGAAAAACTCGGCATTGTACCGTGCAGTAAAGAAGTTTTTCCAGAACTTGTGGAACTGCCGACGAAAAACCGTTTCATGCTTGCAGAAGAACTGATTCTGCATTTCCTTTCCAAGGTTTTTTCCGGCTACAAGATTCTGTCAAAATCTCTGATGCGCGTCACAAGAAATGCAGATATTGATGCAGACGCGCTTTATGATGAAGATCTGGATTACCGTGAATTTATGGTAGAACTGATCAAAAAAAGAAAAAAACTGGCTCCTCTTCGCCTGGAACTCTCCAGAGATATGGACGATACGATCGTAAAAACGCTCTGTAATTATCTGGATCTTGATACCAGACAGGTATTCCGGAGCTTTGCCCCGCTGGATCTGTCGTTTGTGTTCCAGCTTCAGGACCGTCTGCGTACCAGACCAGAACTGTTTTTTGAAAAAAGGATTCCACAGCTGTCGCCGGAATTTGACCTGGAAAAACCAATCCTTCCGCAGATTAAGGAGAAAGACAAACTGCTTTCTTATCCATTCGAGAGTATGAAACCATTCCTTCGCATGCTTCATGAAGCGGCGAATGATAAATCTGTTATTGCAATCAAGATGACTCTTTACCGTCTGGCACGTCAGAGCAAAGTCGTGGAGGCTCTGATCGAGGCTGCCGAGAACGGCAAGGAAGTTTTCGTCATGATCGAGCTGAAAGCCCGCTTTGACGAGGAAAATAACATAGAATGGTCCAGAAGACTGGAAGAGGCCGGATGTCGCGTGGTTTATGGTCTGGACGGATACAAAGTGCATTCTAAACTGTGCCTGATCACACGAAAGACAGACGCCGGAGTAGAATATTATACGCAGATTGGAACAGGAAACTATAACGAAAAGACCAGTCGGCTTTACACAGACCTTTCCTATATGACAGCCAGAGTGGAGATCGGTCTGGAAGCGGCTGATGTATTCCAGGCACTGGACAAGGGCGAAACAGTAAAAGAAACCAGACATCTTCTTGTGGCACCAAATTGCCTGCAGAACAAAGTTCTTACGATGATTGAAGAGGAAATTCACCGTGCAAATGCCGGAGAAGAAGCTTATATCGGACTCAAAATGAATTCTCTCACAGACAAAAAGATTATTGATAAACTGATCCGTGCATCAGAAGCAGGTGTAAAGATCGATATGGTGATCCGAGGAATCAACTGCCTGATTCCGCAGGTTCCGGGTAAAACCGACAATATTCGCGTGCTCAGTATTGTAGGACGTTTCCTGGAACATTCCAGAATCTATATTTTCGGCTGTGGAGAGCGCAAGAAGATTTATATTGCATCCGCAGATTTTATGACGAGAAATACAGTCCGCCGTGTCGAAGTAGCCACACCGATCTACGATCCTGAGATCGCACAGCGGCTGGAAGAAATGTTTATCACCATGCTGAGCGACAATCAGAAGGCACGTGAAGAGGATAGCGAAGGAAACTATCACCTTGTATACAGACAGGAGGATACACCGCTGAATTCCCAGGAATTCTTTTACAAAACTGCTTATGATAACTGCAGGGAATAACCAATGTCCTCTTATTATAATAAAAGGTTATAACAGAATTCATTTCGAAAATTCCTGATGTAATGAATGTTGAGAATGACGAAAAATTGACATTGATAAAACTTTTATATAAAAAAATGCCATTTTTATGGCATTTTTTTGTACTTTATTTGACTTGTTACGATAAAAGAGGGTGTGCTATAATAGACTTCGATTTGTTGTTCGTAAATATTCAAGTCGATATGGGCAATAACCAGATTTTAATTCGGGAGGCGAATAGAGTGAAGTATCTGAGACAGTTTGGAATCATCCTTGCTGTGACCTGTGCGGGGGAGATTATGAAGTATTTTATCCCGCTTCCGATACCGGGCAGTATTTATGGACTGATTCTGATGTTTTTGCTTCTTCTTTTGAAAGTGATCAAGGTGGAGCATGTAAAAGAAACAGGAGAATTTTTGATTGAGATTATGCCGCTTATGTTTATTCCGGCAGGAGTGGGTCTGATCACATCCTGGAGTCAGCTGCAGTCTTTCCTGGTGCCACTTCTTGTGATCACTGTTGTATCTACATTTGTAGTTATGATTGTGACAGGTAAAGTGACAGACTTCTTAATCTCAAGAATGGGGAAAGGAGAGAAGAAGTAATATGGATAATCTGATCTTAAGTTCAGCAACAGTAGGTATTGTGATCAGTCTGTTGTCCTATGAAGTCGGTTTGGCAGCACAGCGTAAATGGAAGCTGGCGATTTTAAATCCACTGCTGATCTCGATTGCGCTTGTGATCGTATTCCTGGTGGTCTTTCATGTGGATTATGACAGTTTTAATATGAGTGCAAAATATTTAAGCTATCTTCTGACACCTGCGACAGTCAGTTTGGCAATTCCTCTGTATCTGCAGCTTGATCTGCTGAAAAAGAACATCGGTGCAATTCTTGGAGGAGTGATCGCAGGAGTGATTGCAAGTCTTGGAACTGTACTTGCAATGTCAGTTGTATTCGGCCTGAGTCACAAAGAATATGTAACCATGCTTCCGAAATCCATTACAACTGCAATTGGTATGGGTGTTTCTGAGGAACTTGGAGGATATGTGACGATCTCTGTTGCAGTGATCATCATTACAGGTGTCCTTGGAAACATGTCTGCAGAATTTGTATGTAAACTTTTCCACATTAAGAGCCCAATCTCCAGAGGACTTGCAATCGGCACAGCATCACATGCGGTAGGTACGGCAAGAGCGATGGAGCTTGGAGAAGTAGAGGGTGCAATGAGCAGTCTGGCAATCGTTGTGTGTGGCCTCTGCACGGTAATTGGTGCTTCAATCTTTTCTTATTTGTGGTAATAGAAAAGTATTCCTGAAATAAAAAGTTGACGATTCATCCTGAAACCACGGATGGTCGTCAACTTTTTGTTTTGTAAGTTCAAGTCGAACATCCGTGAGACTTGGCTCGTGATTCTGGTCAGCATAAGCTGACATATTCTTTTCAGAATCACTGCGCATCCTCGCGGAGCGTTTATCTCAGTCGGAGATTGGACTCCCACTGAGACAAATTTGCTATTACTTACCACCTGAAAGAGGTGGGAGTCTTCTCGACTGAGATAAAAGAGTTATAAATATCTCTCTTGCAACTGGCTGTCATACATTCGCTTAGACCCTATAGTTTTGCGCCACCGGATTTCCCCGGCTATGCCTTTTTTAAAATAAATATAGTCTTTTATTGCAGAAAGGATAATATGTACTATTGTATATATGAATTCTCAGCATTTTTATTCAGCATTCATACTAAGTTGCTGCTCCTGATTATTTAACATTCCCATTTTAATAAGTAAGGATATGGCGTCCCCCATGCCTGCTACATAAGACATGTCTGCATATCGTTCATCTCTTGATTCCAGACACGCAATATAGTCATCAACGACTCTTCGCATTACATAAGGAATTTTCAGGCTGCTGTAGCGTTCTTCCAGATAATCAAGATCCCCGTTATCCTGCTGAATATACTTATCTGAATTAAATATTCTTTGTCTCCTTTCTCCCATCATTTTTTCGATGTAGTTTGCAATTACAACTTCGTTTTTGTTTTCCAATGTTTAATCCTCCGTTTGTGCAATAACTATAGGTTTCGTCATTATTCTATAATTAGGGATTGTATATCGTCAACATGATTCGTCAGACAATTTCTTAGATTTTTCGACAAATATAGGAAGACGTTTGGAGGATTTTATATTATTTTTACGGTATTTCCGGCGTTTTTTGTGAGTTTTGATTTTTTGTAAAAACAGTGTCATTTTTTGCCAAGAAATTTCTTTACTTTTCCGCTGTTTTCGAATAATATTGTAGGTATATGCATATCAGATGATGAATAAATATGCATTTTATTTCAGAAGGGAGAGGAATTTATGACAACATCACATATCTGCATTATGATAGCAATCATCGTCTATCTGGGTGCAATGATCTATGTCGGCTACCTCTGTTCCAAGAAAAATAACGACACATCTGATTTTTATCTGGGTGGACGAAAACTTGGACCACTGGTTACGGCAATGAGCGCAGAAGCTTCGGATATGAGCAGCTGGCTTTTGATGGGACTTCCGGGGCTGGCCTATCTGTCTGGAATTGCTGATGCCGGATGGACTGCAATTGGACTGGCAATTGGAACTTATCTTAACTGGAAGATCGTTGCAAAAAGAATTCGACTGTATACACATGTAGCAGGTAACTCAATTACCTTGCCATCGTTTTTTAGTAATCGATTCAGGGACAATAAACATCTGCTGCAGTCAATCGGAGCAATCTTTATCGTTATTTTCTTTATTCCATATACAGCTTCCGGATTTGCTGCCTGTGGCAAGCTTTTCTCCAGTCTCTTTGGAGTAAAATATCTTACAGCAATGATCATCAGTGCACTTGTTATTGTCGGATATACCACTCTTGGAGGATTTCTTGCAGCATCTACTACAGACTTTATTCAGAGCATTATTATGTCTATTGCGCTGATTATTGTATTTTGTTTCGGAGTATCAGTAGCAGGTGGTCCTTCCGCAGTTATTGATCATGCAAGATCACTGCCGGGTTATCTTACCATGATGACTACTTATGATCCGGTAAGCGGAACAGAAGCTGCATATCCGTTTATTAACATTGTATCCATGCTTGCCTGGGGACTTGGATATTTTGGTATGCCGCATATTCTTCTTCGATTTATGGCAATTGAAGATGAGAAAAAACTTTCTTTATCAAGAAGAGTAGCTACTACATGGGTGGTGATCTCACTGGCAGTAGCAGTACTGATTGGTGTAATCGGTCTTGGAATGACAGAGGCAGGAAAACTTGAAATGCTTCAGGGATCCAATTCAGAGACGATTATTGTCAAGATTGCAGATCTTTTGAGTACATATGGTGTGCTTCCGGCACTGCTTGGAGGTACGATTCTTGCGGGAATTCTTGCATCTACCATGTCTACCGCAGATTCACAGCTTCTGGCTGCTTCTTCTGCAGTATCTTCTGACCTTTTGGGAAGTATCCTGAAGAAAAAGGCCGATAAGAAAGAGAGTATGGTTGCAGACCGTGTTACATTGCTTTTGATCGCAGTCGTAGCCGCTGTTATTGCGCGTAATCCGGATAGTTCTGTATTTAATATTGTTTCTTTTGCATGGGCTGGATTTGGCGCTGTATTTGGCCCGGTTGTACTATTTGCACTGTTCTGGAAACGCACGAACTGGCAGGGAGCACTTGCAGGAATGATTTCTGGTGGCGTTATGGTATTCGTATGGAAATATCTTGTTCGTCCAAATGTGTCTTTCCTGAATTTCTATGAACTACTTCCGGCATTTCTGGTATCCTGCGTTATGATTATCCTGGTAAGCCTTGCAACCAAGGCTCCATCCAAAGAGATTACGGATGAATTTGAACTGGTTCAGAAGAAAATGGCAGAATAAATAATAAGTATCGAAAATGTAATATGAAAAAAGAAAAGCTGAGGATTATCCGAAAAGTACGGATAATCTTCAGCTTTTTCTTTTTATGATGCTCCAAAATGGACCTGGCGGGAATCGAACCCGCGTCCGAAAGCCTATCCCTTGCGGTATCTCCCATCACAGTCGCTGCTTTGACATTCCCTCGGCAGCACGCTCACCGACAAGCTTGCTGCTTTAGTAGCTTCATGATACATCTACCGGGGCAAAGCTTACCCGGCAAGGTTTCTCACATAGTCGACACCAGATTCCTAATGTGTGAGTGCATTAGGGCTGATGAGCAGCACTTAGGCTGCTAACGCGTACTGTTCGTCTGCGTTTATATTTAGTTTCCCGGTTGATACGCAGTCCAGGAGTCTGCGGATGGCTGCCCCAACTTCAAAGCCCCCGTCGAAACCAGTACAAGCCCTGATCAGGTGCGGAAAATGTATTCCGAAATTACTGGTGAACAGACGATGCTTTTGTTTTGACTGTCTTTCATTATATGAAACAATACATAGGATTGTCAAGGGAAGAACTCCTTTTTTATTTACATTTTATAAAAATGTGAAAAAATCTTGACAGCGCTAGTTAGAAGATATAAACTTGTGATAGTTGAAGCGAACATTGGTTACTATAAACGAATACAAACATGAAACAAACTGGACGGATCAGGAGGAACGAAAATGGAAGTACTACGAGAGGAAATATATGACCAGACATCAGATCCTGCTCAGGAATCCTTCCGTAATCAACAGTATCAGAGAAGCAGCATGCAGCGGAGTGCGATTGTAGACAGACTTCGCAGGGAAGGATGCAGAATCACCAAACAGAGAAAAATCATATTGGATATTATCTTGCAGGAAGAGTGTACCTGTTGTAAGGAAATCTATTTTTTGGCATCAAAAAAAGACTCCAATATTGGGATGGCGACCATCTACAGAATGATCAATCTTCTGGAAGAAATTGGTGCATTAAAAAGAAAGAGTGCCTACAGAATCTGTGATGATCGGATGCAGGTACCGGTCTGTTGTGTACAGCTGGATGACCAGACAAGCATCAGACTGGATAATGAGAAACTTTGCAAGATTATTGAGAAGGGAATGGAATCCTGCGGATATCTTCATTCAAGAAGAGTGCGTTGCGTATCGGTAGAAAACAGTAAGTAGAATATATACAAAAATCAAAGGTGAGAAATCCTTTGATTTTAGACAATAATGAGAAAATTTATCAAGTATGCAAGTTAGTCTGGACTTTTGTTTGGGGGATTTTATAATATGTGTAATGTCAAAGAAAAACATTGGAAAATAAATAATAAATAACATACAGGAGGATATTACTATGATCAAACTTGATAAGAAACACAGCGGAGTATTTGCAGCAGGAGTGTTGTTCGGAACAGCAGGAATCAAACTCCTTTCCAGCAAAGATGCAAAGAAGGTTTACACAAACTGTACAGCAGCTGTTCTTCGTGCAAAGGACTGTGTAATGAAAACTGTATCCAAAGTTCAGGAAAATGCAGAAGATATTTACGCAGAGGCACAGCAGATCAACGAAGACCGTGCAGCATCTGAAGAAGCATTTGAAGATACTGCTGAAGAAGAATCCTTTAAAGAAACAGAAGAAACTGTAGCAGAAGAGGAATAAGAACGAGACACCTGCGGTGACGAGCTGCAGGTGGTTTTTACGTAATAGGAAATTATTCCTTAATCTTCTTATTACATAAAAAATTAAAGGTGATGACAATATGAGATTTAAAATAGAACATGAGATCAGAGGCAGAGTCAGACTTCATATCTGTCAGAAACGAATGACATGCAGACAGGCAGATCAGCTGGAATATTTTCTGACAAAGCTTAATGGTGTAACCTCTGCGAAAGTAGTAGAACGAAACCAGGATGCAGTCATCTGCTATTCTGGTAACAGAGAAGAAATATTGAAAGCCGTCCAGAGTTTTTCCTATGAGAAGGCTGAAGCACCGGAGAGTTATCTTCAGAATTCCGGAAGAGAGATGAATGGCGAATATTGGGAGAAAATGGTAAATCATGTAGTGATTCATTATGGAAAGAGAATTTTCCTTCCACTTCCGATCCGTACATTTCTGACGACACTGAAATCTGTAAAATATATCTGGAAGGGTGTACGTACTCTTGCAAAATGTAAGATTGAAGTTCCTGTTCTGGATGCGACCGCAATCGGCGTTTCTATTCTGAGAGGAGACTTCAGTACAGCATCTTCCGTCATGTTCCTTCTTGGATTTGGTGAGATTCTGGAAGACTGGACGCATAAGAAGTCAGTAGATGATCTTGCAAGAAGCATGTCTCTGAATGTAAGTAAGGTATGGCTGCTGACAGATGATTCCGAAGTACAGGTTAATTCAGATACGATCAAACCTGGTGACAGAGTGCGCATACATATGGGAACGGTAATTCCATTTGATGGTATCGTTACAGAGGGTGAGGCTATGGTTAACGAAGCTTCCCTGACTGGTGAATCCATGCCAGTTGCCAAACGTAAAGCAGGTTATGTTTATGCCGGTACCGTTATGGAAGAAGGCGAGCTTACGATCCGTGTAAAAGAAACTTCCGGTTCGACCAAGTTTGAAAAGATCGTAACGATGATCGAAGAAACTGAGAAACTGAAATCAGCTGTAGAAAGCAAGGCAGAGCATCTTGCTGACAAACTGGTTCCGTATACACTCGCAGGAACGGTGCTTACCTATGCACTTACCAGAAATGTAACGAAGGCACTCTCCATTCTTATGGTAGATTTTTCCTGTGCACTGAAGCTTGCAATGCCGATTTCTGTGCTTGCGGCGATTCGTGAGGCAAATGCTCACCATATCACAGTAAAGGGTGGCAAATTCCTTGAGGCAGTAGCAGAAGCAGATACGATCGTATTTGATAAGACCGGTACACTGACCAAAGCGCAGCCGACGGTTGTAGATGTTGTTTCCTTTAATGAAGATTCCAAAGAAGATCTCTTAAGACTGGCAGCCTGCATGGAAGAACATTTCCCACATTCTATGGCAAAAGCAGTTATGGATGCAGCCAGAAAACGTGGCCTGACCCATGAAGAAATGCATTCGAAAGTAGAATATATTGTGGCGCATGGTATTTCTACGACTGTAGATGGAAGAAAAGCAGTCATTGGAAGTCATCATTTTGTATTTGAAGATGAGAAATGTACAATTCCGGAGGGAAAAGAAGAACTCTTCCGGAATCTTCCAGAGGAGTATTCGCATTTATATCTAGGAATCGAAGGCGAGCTGGCAGCTGTGATCTGTATTGAAGACCCGCTTCGCCCGGAAGCGCCTGAAGTTATCAAATCACTTCGCAAAGCAGGATTTAGGCAGATTGTCATGATGACAGGAGACAGTGATCGTACTGCAAAAGCAATCGCAGCAAGAGTCGGTGTTGATAAATATTATTCTGAAGTGCTTCCGGAAGACAAAGCCAGATTTGTAGAAGAAGCAAAAGCACAGGGACGTAAAGTCCTGATGGTAGGTGATGGCATCAACGATTCCCCGGCACTTTCCGCAGCAGACGTTGGTATTGCAATCAGCGATGGTGCAGAACTTGCGCGTGAAATTGCAGATATCACGATAGGAGCAGATGATCTCAGTGTTATGGTGACACTTAAAGAAATCAGCAATGGTCTGATGGAAAAGATTCATAAGAATTACAGAAGAATCGTAGGCATCAATGGAAGTCTGATCGCACTTGGCGTGACAGGTGTGATCCAGCCGACTATGTCTGCACTTCTTCATAATACATCCACACTGCTTATCGGCATGGATTCTATGAAATCAGTACTTTAACAGCATTTTGAGAATGCAGAAAATATGAAAAGTTAAATTCAAAAAACTCTTGACAGCGAGCAGGAAATATTGTACTATCATATCAGTTAGAAATGACTAACACAAACGAGTTTACGGGTATGGGAACATATCCGTAAATTTAAAATCATAGGTTAGACACAACTAATTAACGGGAGATGCAGATATGTTAGAAGCAGAAATCATTGCACATTGTGCGCCTACGCTGGCAGGAATTAAGACTGCGAATATGTTTACTTATACACCTGAGAACAGGGAAGAACTTTACAAAGAAATTGAAGAAGAAAACATAAAATTGAATAATAAAGGCGTTTTTGTGGAAGTACTCAGAACGAGTGAGTACAAGGCTCTGGTCTATGTTTATCGCAAAAAGAAACTAGAACAGGATCTGCATGGTGAAGGAGCATGTGTTTTGTTGAAAAACTGTGGGTACGAATGCCAGGAAACAGACTGTTGTATCCGACAGCTTCAGGAAAAATTTTTTGAAAATGAATGTTTTCCACATGAAGTAGGGCTCTTTCTTGGATATCCTCTTGATGATGTAACTGGTTTTATTGAACAGAAAGGCAAAAATTACAAGTGTTGCGGGATCTGGAAAGTGTACGGAGACGAACAGAAGACTCGGATGCTTTTCAGAAAACTGAAGAAATGTTCTGAAATCTACAGACGGTTGTTTGCAGATGGCAGATCGATTATTCAGTTGACCGTTGCAGCATAAATAAGAAAGGACAAGGTAAAGTAAGATGAGTAAAGTAGCAGTAGTATATTGGAGTTCTACAGGAAACACAGAAGCTATGGCAAATGCAGTTGCTGAGGGAGCAAAAGCAGCAGGTGCAGAAGTTACAACTTTTGAAACAGCTGATTTTTCTGTGGATAAAGTAAATGAATTTGATGCAATTGCATTTGGTTGTCCGGCAATGGGAGATGAAGTGCTGGAAGAAGATGAATTTGAGCCAATGTTTAATGACTGCGAAGCAAAACTTTCCGGCAAAAAGATTGGTCTTTTCGGATCCTTTGGCTGGGGAGATGGTGAATGGATGCATAACTGGGAAGACAAATGCAAAGAAGATGGTGCAGTTCTGGTTGCAGACGGTGTGATCTGCCAGGAAGAGCCGGATGATGAAGCAGTGGAAAACTGCAAAGCACTTGGAAAAGCACTTGCCTGATCTTAGGTCATTCAGACAGTAAAGCAGGATGATACAAAACCGGAGGCCGGATTGACTGGCTTCCGGCTTTTTTTCGATTGTATGATAATTTGAAGCAGACTTGACGTTTTATTTCAATTCCGGAAAAATTTCTTTTATCCGTTCACAAAACTTACATAAATCTCTGTTAAGATAAAAAACAAATAAAAGTAAACGTTTGATGGAGGAATGAAAAATGGAAGCCCCAAAGATTCTTGTAGTAGATGATGAAAGTCGTATGCGTAAGCTTGTGAAGGATTTCCTTGAAAAGAAAAATTTTCATGTGCTGGAAGCCGGAGACGGTGAAGAAGCAATGGATATTTTTTATGAAGAAAAAGATATAGCGCTTCTCATTCTGGATGTCATGATGCCAAAGATGGATGGATGGGAAGTCTGCCGTGAGATTCGTAAGAATTCCAAAGTGCCGATCATTATGCTGACCGCAAGAGGTGATGAGAGAGATGAACTTCTTGGATTTGATCTTGGTGTGGATGAATATATTTCCAAACCATTCAGTCCTAAGATTCTGGTAGCCAGGGTTGAGGCAATTCTCCGAAGAACCGGTCAGGATGCCGGCAACGATATACTTTCAGCGGGTGGTATTGTGATTGATAAATCTGCACATCAGGCGAGTGTTGATGGCAAGCCAATGGAACTTAGCTTTAAGGAATTTGAACTTCTGACATATTTCCTGGAAAATCAGGGAATTGCACTTTCCAGAGAAAAGATTCTGAACTCTGTATGGAATTATGATTACTTCGGAGATGCCCGTACAATTGATACACATGTCAAGAAGCTTCGAAGCAAAATGGGCGAGAAAGGTGAATACATCAAAACTGTCTGGGGCATGGGCTATAAATTTGAGGTAGATGAGGCATGAAACCAGAGAAGGACAAAGCAGCAAAAAAGAACAGATCAGGAAAAAAGAAATTTCATCCGCTGAGACGACAGATTGAGTTCTGGTTCATTGGGCTGCTGTTGCTGTCTATGGTGATTACGACAGTGATCAATGGGCTGTTTCTGGAACATTACTATATCAGTAAGAAAACAGATGTACTTCAGGAAGCAGTAAAGAATCTGGAGTCGCTGCAGATGACGACGGATTCAGATGGAAACTGTAATGCGGAAATCTCAGATGAGATGTTTAAAGACAGTTCAGAGAATAACCTGACCTGGATCGTGATCACGGCAGATGGTCAGATTGTATGCTCTGTCGGAAGTAATGAAGATCTTCTTGAGGCGAGACTGATCGGATATGCTTATGATCTGGACCAGAAGAAGGATGATCATACCAAGACACTTCAGCAATGTGATAATTATGTGATTCAGCAGGTACGGGACCGTTTTGCAGGAATGGAATACGTGGAGAGCTGGGGAGAACTGGAGAATGGCTGTTATTTTTTGATTCGTACACCATTGGAAAGTATCCGGGAGAGTGTTTCCATTTCCAACAAATTTTATTTCTATGTGGGTATTATGATCATCGTGGCCAGTGGTTTTGTGATCTGGTTTGTGACGAAAAGGATCACACGTCCGATCAGCGAACTGACACTTCTTTCTACAAAGATGAGCGAACTTGATTTTGATGCGAAATATCAGAGCCATGCAGGAAATGAGATTGATGAATTGGGCGAAAATTTTAACCGTATGTCTGCACAGCTGGAAAAGACGATTTCGGAATTGAAATCGGCGAATAACGAGCTTCAGAAGGACATCGAGAATAAAGAACGAATCGATCAGATGCGGCAGGAATTTTTGAATAACGTTTCTCACGAGCTGAAGACACCGATTGCTCTGGTGCAGGGATATGCAGAAGGTCTGAAAGAAAATATTTCTGATGATCCGGAAAGCCGGGAATTTTACTGTGATGTCATTATGGATGAAGCAGCTAAGATGAATAAACTGGTTCGTAATCTTCTGACATTGAATCAGCTGGAATCAGGCAGAGATGAAATGACAGTAGAGCGTTTCGACATTGTCAGCCTGATCAGAGGTGTGCTGCAGTCTATGGATATTATGATTCAGCAGAAAGAGGCAAAAGTCAGTTTTCAGGCAGAAAAACCAATCTATGTATGGGCGGATGAATTCAAGATTGAAGAAGTCGTGACGAATTATACAAGCAACGCATTAAACCATCTGGATGGCGACTGTGAGATTGAGATTCGTGTCCTGACAGAGAAAGACCATGTCAAAGTAACGGTATTTAATACCGGTACACCGATACCGGAAGCTGATATTCCAAATCTCTGGAACAAATTCTACAAGGTTGATAAGGCAAGGACCAGAGAATATGGAGGAAGCGGTATTGGCTTATCGATCGTCAAAGCAATCATGGAAGGACTTCATCAGCAGTATGGAGTGCAGAATTATGACAATGGTGTAGAATTCTGGTTTACCCTGGACAGGAAGAATCAGTAAAACAGTACAAAAAAAGACAGATGTTAAGAAATAGCTTTGCATCTGTCTTTTTTTGGGTTATACTAAAATAATATCAATAAAGACAGGATGTGAGAGACAAATGATAGGAATTATTGACTATGATGCCGGTAATATCCGCAGCGTAGAAAAGGCACTTGCATACCTCGGTGAGGAGACTGCTGTTTCCAGAGACCCGGAGGTGCTTTTGAAAGCAGATAAAGTCATTCTTCCGGGCGTTGGGAGCTTTGGTCAGGCAATGGAAAATCTGCACAGATATCACCTGGTTCCGGTAATTAAAGATATGGTGAAAAATAATACACCGTTTCTTGGAATCTGCCTGGGACTGCAGCTTCTTTTTGAAAGCAGCGAGGAAAGCCCGAATGTAGAGGGTCTTGGTGTTCTGAAAGGTAAGATTTTGAGAATCCCACCCGCAGCAGGATTGAAGATTCCGCATATGGGATGGAATTCTTTGCATCTTCAGAATGATGGCAGACTGTTCCGAGACGTTCCGGAAGATACATATGTATATTTTGTACATTCTTATTATCTGCAGGCAGAAGAGCCGGAGATTGTAAAAGCAGTGACTGATTACGGTACAACGATCCATGCTTCTGTAGAAAAGGAAAATGTATTTGCCTGCCAGTTTCATCCGGAGAAGAGCAGCAGATATGGACTTAAGATTCTGGAAAATTTTGCGAGACTTGAAAAGGAGGGGAACTGAGATGTTTACAAAGAGAATCATTCCCTGCCTGGATGTCAATAATGGACGTGTGGTAAAGGGCGTAAATTTTGTGGATCTCAAGGATGCAGGTGATCCGGTTGAGATTGCAAAGGCGTATGATGCTGCAGGCGCTGATGAGCTTGTCTTTCTGGATATCACAGCATCCTGTGAAGAACGTGATACCGTTGTTGATATGGTGCGTAAGGTTGCAGCCTGTGTATTTATCCCGTTTACCGTAGGTGGTGGGATTCGTACCGTGGAAGATTTTAAGAAACTTCTTCGTGAAGGAGCAGACAAGATCTCGGTTAATTCGGCAGCGATTGATCGTCCGGAGCTGATTCGTGAGGCGGCTGACAAATTTGGCAGCCAGTGTGTGGTACTTGCCATTGATGCCAAGAGAAGACCAGACGGCGGTTGGAATATATACAAGCATGGTGGACGCCTGGATACCGGTCTGGATGCGATTGAATGGGCAAAGAAGGCTGAAGCTCTTGGAGCAGGTGAGATCCTTCTTACCAGTATGGACTGTGATGGAACGAAAGCCGGATATGATATTGAGCTGACCCGCGCAATCGCAGATGCAGTCAGTATTCCGGTCATTGCATCTGGCGGAGCTGGCACACTGGAACATTTCTATGATGCACTGACAGAGGGCGGAGCAGATGCGGCGCTTGCAGCGTCATTATTTCATTACAAAGAACTGGAGATCAGCGAGGTAAAGGATTATCTGGCAGAAAAAGGAATCTCCGTAAGAAGATAAGAGGTGAAAGGAACATGGCTCCTTTATCAGGAGAGTGGCTGGAAGCACTGAAGGGTGAATTTCATCAGCCATATTACACGAAACTATATAAAACAGTCATGCAGGAATATCAGACACACAAGATTTTCCCGCCTGCGGATGATATGTTTAATGCATTCCATTTTACACCGTTAAGTCAGGTTAAGGTTGTGATTCTTGGCCAGGACCCGTATCATAATGACGGACAGGCGCACGGCCTGTGCTTTTCTGTAAAGAACGATGTAGAGATTCCGCCGTCACTGGTCAACATCTATCAGGAACTACATGATGATCTGGGCTGCTATATTCCGGATAATGGTTATCTGGAAAAATGGGCCAGACAGGGTGTGTTGATGCTCAATACAGTTCTGACTGTACGTGCCCATCAGGCAAATTCTCACAGAGGTATTGGCTGGGAACAGTTTACCGATGCAGCAATCCGTATCCTGAATGAACAGGATCGGCCGATTGTATTTTTGCTTTGGGGACGTCCGGCGCAGATGAAGAAATCTATGTTGAATAATCCGAAGCATCTGATTCTGGAAGCACCACATCCAAGCCCGCTTTCTGCGTACAGGGGCTTTTTCGGATGCAGACATTTCAGCAAAACAAATGAATTTCTGATTCAGAATGGTCTGGAGCCAATCGACTGGCAGATTGAAAATAAAGAACAACAGGAAATTAAGGAGTAAACATGAACCAGAAGAATAACTTAGTGAAAAACGCATCCTTTTTGATGATCGCGGCAATGATTTCCAAAGTCATTGGTCTTCTCTATAAGAGCCCGCTTTCTTCAATTGTAGGTAACATGGGAATGGGCTATATCAGCCTTGCCCAGAATGCCTATATGATTCTTCTGATGATTGCATCCTTCAGTATTCCGCAGGCAGTTTCCAAACTGATTTCAGAACGAATAGCTTTAAAAGATTACAAAAATGCCCAGAAAATTTTTCACGGATCTCTGATTTATGCTGCAATTGTAGGCGGGATCGTAGCCCTGGTGTGTTTGTTTGGGGCAAGATTTATTATCCCGAGTAACCAGCCAAATGCAATATTGGCTCTTCAGATTCTGTCACCGACCATTTTTCTTTCCGGAATTCTGGGCGTATACAGAGGATATTTTCAGGCATACCGTAATATGATGCCGACCTCAATCTCACAGATTCTTGAACAGATCTTTAATGCAGCTGTCAGCCTGATCGCAGCATGGATGTTTATCAAATACTTTGCAGATGGCAGCAACGGAAGTGTTGCCAAATGGGGAGCAGCCGGTTCTACCGTAGGTACGACAGCAGGTGTTGTGACAGCGCTTTTGTTTATGCTTCTTGTCTACGGTGTTAACAGAAATGCCATTAAGAAAAGAGTAGCACATGACCATTATCATGAAGAGGAGTCTTATAGAGAAATCCTGAAACTGATCATCCTGATCGTTTCGCCAATCATCCTGAGTTCTTTTATTTATAATATAAATGGTTATCTGAATGGAGTTCTGTATTCGGAGATCATGGGTAAACATGGCGTAGATGCAGATACCATCAGCATGTTGTACGCAGAGTATGCAACCTATTTCATGAGTATTATCAATATACCACTGACACTTTCCAGTGCGGCACCGACTTCCATGATTCCGGAAGTTTCTGCACTGTATGCGACAGGTGATATTGATGAAACAAGAAAAAGAGTAGATCAGACAGTACAGCTCTCAATGTTTATTTCTATTCCGTGTGCTGTTGGGCTTGCAGTACTTGCGCAGCCAATCGTGTCCTTGCTTTTTGGCGGCACCAATGGCGTGGCTAGCAAACTTCTGATGCTTGGTTCTTTTACCATTCTTTTGAATGGCATGTCCAATATTTCCAATGGTGTACTGCAGGGAATCGGCAAACCGAGGATTCCGATGATTACGGCAGCAGTGGCACTGATCGTCGATGTAGTGGTAGTTGTTGCACTTCTGATGTTTACAAACCTTGGCATTTATGCGTTGCTGGTTGCAATGATCGTATATGCGGTCGTTGTATGCGTGATGAATGATTTCTTTATGAAAAAATATCTGGATTATAAGAATCCGTGGAAGGCTGCCTATGTAAGCCCGTTGATCGCATCAGCAGTGATGGGACTTGTGGCAGCAGGCGTTTATTATGGACTGCATGCTGTTCTGCCATCCAACATTATCTGCCTTGGTGTGTCAATCATTCTGGCTGCGGCAGCATATTTCCTGGTTTATATTCTGGTGGATAAGACTGCATCTGAGCGACTCTCCAGAATACCAGGTGGTGCGTACCTTGTACGGATCGCACAGAAGGTTCGAAGATGATCAGACAGGAACACGATTCCAGCGTAAAAGATAATATCAGATGTGAGATGACTCCCATCTCGCAGCAAGAATGCAGAGGCATTCTTGAATTGAAAATATGAGATATCTGTTGAAATCCAGCAGATATCTTTTTTTTCTCTACAGATAAAAAATTTGACAGTCAAAGCAATTCATGGGAGAAGATACACCACAAATTGTGGAAGTTGTGCATTGTCATTTGTAAAACTTTGTCGTATAATGTTACGGAATTCGATTCTTGAGAAATACTTTTAATAAGAAAGAACACGTTATATTTATATCTGTAGATATACAGTTTTTACGAGGAGGTCGATTTATTGAATACATACACATTGGGAATTGACATCGGATCTACTACAGTAAAGATCGCGATTCTTGATGAAAATGAAAAGCTTTTGTTTGCAGATTACGAGCGCCATTTTGCAAATATTCAGGAGACGCTGGCAGATCTTCTGGAAAAAGCACAGGCTCAGCTTGGAGAGATGCAGTTGAGCCCGGTGATTACAGGTTCCGGTGGACTGACACTTGCCAATCATTTGGAAATTCCGTTTGTTCAGGAGGTTATTGCGGTATCTACATCTCTTCAGAAAATGGCTCCGCAGACAGATGTTGCAATTGAGCTTGGCGGCGAGGATGCCAAAATCATTTATTTTGAAGGCGGCAACATTGAGCAGCGAATGAATGGTATCTGTGCAGGTGGTACAGGTTCTTTTATTGACCAGATGGCGTCCCTGCTTCAGACAGATGCACCTGGTCTGAATGAATATGCCAAGAATTACAAAGCTCTTTATCCGATCGCTGCACGTTGCGGCGTGTTTGCAAAGACAGATATTCAGCCGCTGATCAATGAGGGAGCAACGAAGGAAGATTTGTCTGCATCTATTTTTCAGGCAGTTGTCAACCAGACGATTTCCGGACTGGCCTGTGGTAAGCCAATCCGCGGTCATGTAGCCTTTCTTGGCGGACCGTTACATTTTCTGTCTGAATTAAAGAAAGCATTTATCCGTACATTGAAACTGGATGATGAGCATACGATCGTTCCAGATAATTCTCATCTTTTTGCTGCAATCGGTTCTGCGCTGAATGCAAAAGAAGATGTTACAGTTTCTCTGACAGATCTGAAAGACAGACTTCGTCATTCCATTAAGATGGATTTTGAAGTAGAGCGTATGGAGCCTCTGTTTGCAACAGAAGAAGACTATGAAGAGTTCAACAGACGTCAGTCTTCCTACAAGGTTGCCACAGGGAATCTGGCTTCTTATAAAGGTAACTGCTATCTTGGTATCGATGCAGGTTCTACAACGACCAAGACAGCACTGGTAGGTGAGGACGGAAGTCTTCTGTATTCCTTCTACAGTAATAATAACGGAAGTCCACTTAAGACAGCAATCCGTTCTATTCAGGAAATTTATTCCAAACTTCCGGAGGATGCCAGAATTGCATATGCATGTTCTACCGGTTACGGCGAGGCTCTGATCAAAGCGGCTCTTCTTCTGGATGAGGGAGAGGTTGAGACGGTTTCTCACTATTATGCAGCAGCTTTTTTTGATCCGGAAGTAGACTGTATCCTGGATATTGGCGGCCAGGATATGAAGTGTATCAAGATCAAGAACCAGACCGTAGACAGTGTACAGCTGAATGAAGCATGCTCCTCTGGTTGCGGTTCCTTTATTGAGACATTTGCCAAATCTCTGAATTACAGCGTACAGGATTTTGCCAAAGCAGCTCTTTATGCGAAACATCCGATTGACCTTGGAACACGTTGTACGGTATTTATGAATTCCAAAGTAAAACAGGCGCAGAAGGAAGGCGCAGAGGTATCTGATATCTCTGCAGGTCTTGCATATTCGGTTATCAAGAATGCCCTTTATAAAGTTATCAAAGTTTCCGATGCTACAGAACTTGGAAAGCATATCGTTGTGCAGGGAGGTACGTTCTATAACGATGCAGTCCTTCGAAGCTTTGAACGTATTGCCAACTGTGAAGCAATCCGTCCGGATATTGCCGGTATCATGGGTGCATTCGGTGCGGCACTGATCGCCCGTGAGCGCTATGAAGAGGGCAAAGAGACAACGATGCTTTCCATTGATAAGATCAATGAGCTGAAATATACAACATCTATGGCAAACTGCCGTGGTTGTACGAATAACTGTCGTCTGACGATCAATAAATTTACCGGGGGACGTCAGTTTGTCAGCGGTAATCGCTGCGAGCGTGGAATTGGCAAAGAGAAGAATAAGGATCATGTTCCGAACCTTTATGAATATAAATATAAGAGACTGTTTTCCTATGAGCCGTTAAGCCCGGATCAGGCAATCAGAGGACAGGTTGGTATTCCGCGTGTTCTGAATATGTTCGAGAATTATCCGTTCTGGTATACATTCTTTACGAAACTGAAATACGAAGTCGTACTTTCTCCGACTTCTACCAGAAAGATTTACGAGCTTGGTATTGAATCCATTCCGAGTGAGTCTGAGTGTTATCCGGCGAAGCTGGCACACGGTCACGTAAGCTGGCTGATCAAAAAAGGTGTAAAATTCATTTTCTACCCTTGTATTCCGTATGAGCGCAATGAATTCCAGGATGCAGTCAACCATTATAACTGTCCGATCGTTACTTCTTATGCTGAAAACATCAAGAATAATGTGGATGAGCTGAAGGATCCAAGTATTAAATTCATGAATCCGTTTATGGCATTCACGACTGAAGCGATTTTGACGGATCGTTTGGTTGAAGTGTTTAAAGATCTTCCGGCAGAAGAGGTCAAAGTGGCAGCACATGCAGCATGGGAAGAACTTGCACAGGCGCGCAGGGACGTGCAGAAAAAGGGAGAAGAAACCCTTCAGTATCTCAAAGAAACAGGCAGAAGAGGAATTGTTCTTGCCGGTCGTCCGTATCACATTGATCCGGAGATCCATCATGGTATTCCGGATCTGATCAATAGCTATGGAATTGCAGTATTAACAGAAGACTCTGTGTCTCATCTTGCAAAGGTAGAGAGACCGATTCGTGTCAATGACCAGTGGATGTATCATTCACGTCTGTATGCAGCTGCAAATTTTGTCAAGACGCAGGATAATCTGGATCTGATCCAGCTGAATTCTTTTGGATGCGGTCTGGATGCAGTTACAACGGATGAAGTTTATGAGATTCTGGATGGCAGTGGCAAGATTTATACCTGTCTGAAAATTGATGAGGTAAATAATCTTGGTGCAGCTCGTATTCGTATTCGTTCTCTGATTGCTGCACTTCGTGCAAAAGAGGCACAGCATAAGACACGTGAAATCAAATCTTCTGCAATTGAAAAAGTGGTATTCACGAAACAGATGCGTAAGGATTATACAATCCTGTGCCCACAGATGTCTCCGTTCCACTTTGGAATTCTGCAGGCTGCATTTAATACCTGCGGATATCATCTGGAAGTTCTTCCGAATGATAATAAGCATGCAGTTGACGTGGGACTGAAATATGTAAACAATGATGCATGCTATCCGTCTTTGATGGTAGTAGGTCAGGTTATGGATGCACTTCTTTCGGGCAAATATGATCTGGATAAGACGGCTGTGATCATGTCACAGACTGGTGGTGGATGCCGAGCATCAAACTACATTGCATTTATCAGACGTGCTCTTAAAAAAGCTGGTATGGAGCAGGTTCCGGTTATTTCCATTAACTTAAGCGGACTGGAAAGTAACCCGGGATTCAAACTGACACTGCCACTGATCAAACGTATCTGCTATGGTGCGGTGTTTGGAGATATCCTGATGAAGTGCGTATACCGTATGCGTCCATATGAACTGGAACCGGGAATCGTCAATCGTAAACATAAGATCTGGGAACAGAGAGTGATTTCATTCCTGGAAGGCAGTAGTGTCAGCCATGGACAGTTTAAGAAGATGTGCCGTGAGATGGTGCATGAATTTGACCTGATCCCGATCAGCGATGAAAAGAAACCGCGTGTTGGTATCGTTGGAGAGATTCTTGTCAAGTTCCTTCCGGCAGCTAACAACCACCTGGCTGAACTTCTGGAAGCAGAGGGAGCAGAGGCTGTCTGCCCGGATCTGATCGATTTTATCAATTACTGCTTCTATAACCAGAACTTTAAGAGTGAGTTCCTTGGATTTAAGAAGAATAAAGCAACGATTGCAAACTGGGGAATCAAAGCAATTGAATGGCTTCGTGGAACTGCAAATGAAGCGCTTGCACAGAGTCGTCATTTTACACCGTCTGCCAATATTGCAGATCTGGCGAAGATGGCAGAACCAATCGTATCTTCTGGTAATCAGACCGGTGAGGGATGGTTCCTGACCGGTGAGATGATGGAGCTGATTCATGGTGGTGTGCCGAATATCGTTTGTATTCAGCCGTTCGCATGCCTGCCGAACCATATTGTTGGTAAAGGTGTTATCAAGGCAATCCGCAGGGAACATCCGGAGGCAAATATTGTCGCAATTGACTATGACCCGGGTGCCAGTGAGGTTAACCAGTTGAATCGTATTAAACTGATGCTGTCTACAGCACAGAAGAATCTCAACAGGGAACTGCCCTGATAGCCCATGCTTTTGAAAAAGCATAGAACTTTTTGGGGTTAAATTTTTGTTTTTTGATATTTGGGAAATATGAAAACCCCGAGGGGGAAGTATCTCACAGTCTGCGAAGGCCGAAGTTCCCCCTCGGACTCCCCCTTCTTGGCCACGCGGCTTTGGTGTGGGGACAGATGTTGGGGATGAAAAATGTATAAAAAGGCAAGGTATGCATAAGAGGCGTATACCTTGCCTTTTTTGCGTGAATCATGGAATAAAATAACAGGGGATTTTATTTGGAGAAGAGATCACTGTGGGAACCAGTTCTGGTGAGATAGAGATAAAGTTCTTTTTCATAGATTTCGTAGATGAGAAGCCAATCTGGAGTAATATGACATTCTCGACATCCACCAAAGTTGCCGATGAGGTTGTGATCTCGGTACTTTAGTGGAAGGGATTCACCGTTAGATAATTTTTTGATGATATCAGATAGAAGAGATAGATCATAGCCTCTTTTCTGGATACGTTTTAAATCTTTCTGGAATTTGGAGGTTGGTTTAATTGTGTATTTCATTTCAGTAAGTCCTCCATCATCGTATCAACATCATCATATGATTTGCCAAGAGAAGGATTTTTTTTCATTTTTTCTACTTCTCGTAATGCGGCAAGAGTTTCTCGATTTAAAGTTTCACGTGTGATTTCAAAAGGAATTCGTTGCTCACGTAAAGACTGCTTTACAAAAATCGTGATAGCGGTAGTGAGATTCATTCCGAGGTCGGAGAAAAGTTCTTCGGCCTGTTGTTTTAAACTGTCTTCCATACGGATAGAGATATTTGCCATATAAAAGCACCACCTTTCTTTATAATATATATACAGTATATTTGCAATATATTAATATGTCAATACAATGCATAACATAAAATAACGAAAAGAGTAAATAATAAAAATCTCTCCATCAAATTATAGATGGGGAGATTTTGTTTTATATATCTTGTTCTGATAACCATATTAAAAAGTTGTGTGCCAGGTTTAACTGGTTATAATTAAGAGGACGAAGTAATTCAGCGATTTTCCGCCATTCTTCGTCATTTGAATCTAATGTACCTATTAGAAATTCATCAGGAGTAGTGTTTAAAACATAAGCTAACTTCATGATGACTTCTATAGAAGGAATGGAAATGCTACGTTCAATATTAGAGAGATATTTTTGACCAAGACCCGCTTTTTCTTCAACCTTAGATTGCTTTAAACCTAATGCTTTACGTCGTCTGGCAATTCGTTTGCCTATTTCAGTGTAGTCTATTGTCATAGTCACCTCCAATTTTTTTATTCTCATAGTATTCCAAAAAAAACACACGATAAACAGATTAAAAGGGGCATGCGGAATTTAAGAATTCATTTTAGGTAAATATCATTTTTCTATAACAGGACTTTACCATTTCCTTTCTGTCTGGTATACTTGAAATCAATTGCAAATCAAACAGAAAGAGGAACAATCATGGCAAAATATACATTAATGAAAACGGAGGGCCGTGCGAAGCGTGCTCAGTTCGAGACTGTCCATGGCACGATCCAGACTCCGGTATTCATGAACGTAGGAACGATCGGTGCGATCAAGGGCGCAGTTTCTACGCAGGATCTTTATGAAATTGGTACACAGGTGGAGCTTTCCAATACCTATCACCTGCATGTTCGCCCGGGTGACAAAATCGTCAAGCAGCTTGGTGGACTTCACAAATTCATGAACTGGGAGCGTCCGATTCTGACAGATTCCGGTGGATTTCAGGTATTTTCTCTTGCAAAACTCCGCAAGATAAAAGAAGAAGGCGTGCATTTCCAGTCACACATTGATGGTCACAAGATCTTCATGGGGCCGGAGGAGAGTATGCAGATTCAGTCTAATCTGGGATCTACGATCGCAATGGCATTTGATGAATGTCCGAGCAGTGTGGCTGACAGAGATTATGTACAGAAATCCGTAGAACGTACTACACGCTGGCTGGCAAGATGTAAGGCAGAGATGGCTCGTCTCAACAGCCTGCCAGATACGATCAATAAAGAGCAGCTTCTGTTTGGCATTAATCAGGGAGGTGTTTACGAAGATATCCGTGTTGAGCACGCCAAAGAGATTGCAAAGATGGATCTTGACGGTTATGCGGTCGGTGGACTTGCTGTTGGTGAGACACATGAAGAAATGTATCGTATTCTGGATGAAGTCGTACCATATCTTCCACAGGACAAACCAACTTACCTCATGGGAGTCGGAACACCGGCAAACATTCTGGAGGGCGTAGAGCGAGGAATCGATTTCTTTGACTGTGTATATCCAAGCCGTAATGGTCGTCATGGTCATGTATATACCAATCATGGAAAGATGAACATGTTCAATGCCAAATACGAGCTTGACACCCGCCCGATCGAGGAAAGCTGCGGCTGTCCGGCATGCCGTCATTACAGCAGAGCTTATATCCGACATCTGCTCAAGGCAAAAGAAATGCTTGGAATGCGTCTCTGCGTTCTGCACAATCTGTATTTCTACAATCATATGATGGAAGAAATCCGTGATGCACTTGATGAAGGCAGATTCGCTGAATACAAGAAAATGCGTCTGGAAGGATTTGAAGCAGGCGAACAGAAATAAAAGAGAAAACCATATCTTATAGACAGAAATCCTACAAAATGCCGAAAAACACTTGAAGTGAAAGGCTTTTTTGTGTATGATAGTGTGTAGTGTTCCTAAAGCATAGGAATGTAAGTCAGTAAACAGGAGGAATCTCAAATGAATGAAAGTACCGCAAGCATGGGTATGATGATTTTGTGGATGGTTGTTATCTTTGGAGTTATGTATTTCCTGATGATCCGTCCGCAGAAGAAAGAGCAGAAGAGACTTCAGGCAATGCTCAACAGCATGGAAGTTGGTGACAGCATTGTTACTACAAGCGGCTTCTATGGAGTAATCATCGACATGACAGAAGAAGATGTGATCGTAGAATTCGGCAATAACAAGAACTGTCGTATCCCAATGAGAAAACAGGCTATTGCAGAAGTGGAAAAGGCAGAGCAGGCATCCGCATAACTGCAAATAAGAAAGTAAGTGCTGCGTTAGATGCAGCACTTCTTTTTTTTGCGAAAACGTTTGCATTTGTATCACGTTCTAACTTTTACGTAGTAAAGGGTTGAAAAGTGCAAAAAAGTGCGTTATTATAATAACAATATCCATAAGGAAAGGACTCTGCGCAAGATTCGTGTGATTGCAGAGAGAGGAAATGAAGAGATGGAATACAAGATTGCATTGATTCCGGGAGATGGAATTGGACCGGAAATCGTCAGTGAAGCAAAAAAAGTTCTCGACAAAGTATGTGAGAAATATCATCACACATTTACATATTCAGAGGTACTCCTCGGAGGCGCATCCATTGATGTGCATGGCATACCGCTTACAGATGAGGCAATTGCCACCGCAAAAGCCTCAGACGCTGTTCTGATGGGATCCATCGGTGGTGATGCAAAGACATCCCCATGGTACAAACTGGAGCCTTCCAAACGTCCGGAGGCAGGCCTCCTTGCTATCCGTAAGGCACTGAATCTTTTTGCAAACCTTCGTCCGGCATATCTTTACAAAGAACTCGAAGAAGCATGCCCGATCAAGAAGGAAGTGATCGGAGATAATGGATTTGACATGATCATTGTCCGCGAGCTGACCGGCGGTCTTTACTTTGGCGAAAGAAAGACAATCGAAGAAGATGGCGTAAAGAAAGCAATCGATACACTTTCTTATAATGAAAATGAAATCCGTCGTATTGCAATCAAAGCATTTGATATTGCGATGAAGAGAAGAAAAAAAGTTACAAGCGTAGATAAAGCTAATGTCTTGGATTCTTCCAGACTCTGGAGAAAAGTTGTAGAAGAAGTTGCAAAAGATTACCCGGAAGTGATTCTGGAACATATGCTGGTTGATAACTGTGCAATGCAGCTTGTACATGATCCGGCTCAGTTCGATGTGATTCTTACCGAGAACATGTTTGGAGATATCTTATCTGATGAGGCAAGTATGGTTACAGGCTCTATCGGAATGCTTTCTTCCGCAAGCCTCAACGAGACCAAATTCGGTCTGTATGAGCCAAGCCACGGATCTGCACCGGATATCGCAGGACAGAATAAAGCCAACCCGATCGCAACAATCCTTTCCGCAGCAATGCTGCTCCGCTATTCACTTAACCTCGATGAAGAGGCAGATGCAGTAGAGGCGGCAGTTCAGAAAGTTCTGACAGACGGATATCGTACCGGAGACATTATGTCTGAAGGCTGCAAAGCCGTTGGAACAAAAGAAATGGGAGACCTGATCGCAGCAGCGGTGTAAATGATAAATAAAGAGGAGATAATAAAATGAGAAGTGATGCAGTAAAAACGGGTTCACAGCAGGCACCTCACCGTTCCCTGTTTAATGCCCTTGGGTTAACAAAAGAAGAGATGGATCGTCCGTTAGTCGGAATCGTAAGTTCCTACAATGAAATCGTACCTGGTCATATGAACCTTGATAAAATCGTAGCAGCTGTAAAGCAGGGCGTTGCAATGGCTGGCGGTACTCCAATTGTATTCCCGGCAATCGCTGTCTGTGACGGTATTGCAATGGGACATGTCGGAATGAAATATTCTCTGGTAACAAGAGATCTGATCGCAGACTCTACAGAGGCAATGGCAATGGCCCATCAGTTCGATGCACTGGTTATGGTGCCGAACTGTGACAAAAACGTACCTGGCCTTCTGATGGCAGCAGCCAGAATCAATGTTCCGACCGTATTCGTAAGTGGTGGTCCGATGATGGCAGGTCATATTCATGGCCACAAGACAAGTCTTTCCAGTATGTTCGAAGCAGTTGGATCTTATGCGGCAGGCAAGATCACAGAAGATGAACTGACAGAGTTTGAGAACAAAACATGTCCTACATGTGGATCCTGTTCCGGTATGTACACAGCAAACTCCATGAACTGTCTGACGGAAGTTCTTGGTATGGGACTTCGTGGAAATGGAACCATTCCGGCAGTATATTCTGAGCGTATCCGTCTTGCAAAACATGCAGGTATGCAGGTTATGGAAATGTATCGCAAGAACATTCGTCCGAGAGACATCATGACAAAAGAAGCAATTCTGAATGCATTGACCGTAGATATGGCACTTGGATGCTCTACTAACAGTATGCTTCATCTTCCGGCAATCGCCCATGAAGTTGGAATGGACTTCGATATCAGTTTCGCAAATGAAATCAGTGCAAAGACACCGAATCTCTGCCATCTTGCACCGGCAGGTCCGACTTACATGGAAGACCTCAATGAAGCAGGCGGTGTTTACGCAGTAATGAATGAGCTGAACAAAAAAGGGCTTCTCCATACAGAATGCATGACTGTAACGGGTAAAACAGTAGGCGAAAATATCAAAGACTGTGTAAATCTCAATTCGGAAGTTATCCGTCCAATCGACAATCCATACAGTCAGACAGGCGGACTTGCAGTTCTCAAAGGAAATATTGCACCTGATGGTGGCGTAGTTAAACGATCAGCAGTCGTAGAAGAGATGATGGTTCATGAAGGACCGGCAAGAGTCTTCGACAGTGAAGATGATGCAATCGCAGCAATCAAAGGCGGCAAGATTGTAGCAGGCGATGTTGTAGTCATTCGTTACGAAGGACCGAAAGGCGGCCCTGGAATGAGAGAGATGTTGAATCCTACTTCTGCAATCGCAGGTATGGGACTTGGATCTTCTGTAGCTCTTATTACAGACGGACGTTTCAGTGGAGCATCCCGCGGAGCTTCCATCGGACACGTTTCACCGGAAGCTGCTGTAGGCGGACCGATCGCCCTGATCGAAGAAGGGGATATCATCAGTATCAATATTCCGGAACTTAAACTGGAAGTCAAAGTTTCCGATGAAGAGATGGCAGCAAGAAAAGCCAAATGGCAGCCGCGTGAACCAAAGATCACAACCGGATATCTTGCAAGATATGCTGCAATGGTTACCTCCGGCAACAGAGGAGCAATTCTTGAAGTGCCGAAAGCAAAATAATACAAATTTAATCATATGATAAATACAGGAGGAAATACAATGCAGCTTACAGGTGCAGAGATCATCATTGAATGCCTGAAAGAACAAAAAGTAGATACTGTTTTTGGCTATCCAGGTGGAGCAATCCTCAATGTCTACGATGCTCTCTATAAACATAGTGATGAGATTCATCATGTCCTGACTTCTCATGAGCAGGGGGCATCTCATGCGGCAGACGGTTATGCCCGTGCGACAGGCAAAGTCGGAGTATGTCTGGCAACTTCCGGACCTGGAGCTACGAACCTGGTTACCGGTATTGCTACTGCTTATATGGATTCAATCCCGGTTGTAGCGATCACCGCAAATGTAGGCAAACCACTTCTTGGAAGAGATTCTTTCCAGGAGGTAGATATTGCCGGAATCGTCATGCCGATTACCAAACACAGTTTTATTGTAAAAGACATCACGATGCTGGCCGATACACTCCGCAAGGCATTCTATATTGCCAAGAGCGGACGTCCTGGTCCGGTACTGGTAGATGTGACCAAAGATGTGACAGCAGCAACATGCGAATATTCAGTTCGCCGTCCGGCCACGATCAATCGTGAGGTGGAGACGATTCGTAAGGAAGATCTTGAGACTGCTGCACAGATGATTGAAGAAGCAAAGAAACCATATATTTTTGTCGGTGGCGGTTCCGTTATTTCCGGTGCTTCCAAAGAAATTAGTGAGCTGGCTCATAAGATCCAGGCACCGGTTTGCGACAGTCTTATGGGAAAAGGTGCTTTTTCAGGAGAAGATCCTTTGTATACCGGTATGCTTGGTATGCATGGGACCAAAACTTCTGACCTTGGTGTGACACAGTGCGATCTTCTGATCGTTCTGGGAGCACGTTTCAGTGACCGTGTTACAGGAAATGCAAAGACTTTCGCAAAACAGGCGAAGATCCTGCAGATTGATGTCGATGCGGCCGAGATTAACAAGAATGTTGTGGTAGATGCGTCTGTGATCGGAGATGTAAGAGAAGTTCTCCGCAGGATTCTGGAAATGATTCCGGAAGAACAGCATCCGGAGTGGATTGAGCATATTCAGGAGATGAAAGCCAAATATCCTCTGAGTTATGATCATTCTCAGCTCACGGGACCATACATTATAGAGAAACTCTATGAAATCACAGGTGGTGATGCAATTATCTCAACAGATGTCGGTCAGCACCAGATGTGGGCCGCACAGTACTTCAAGTACAAAGAACCTCGTACTTTCCTGACTTCCGGTGGTCTCGGAACGATGGGATACGGACTTGGAGCTGCAATCGGTGCCAAGATGGGAAGACCGGACAAAACAGTTGTCAACATCGCTGGAGATGGCTGTTTCCGAATGAACATGAATGAGATCGCAACAGCAGTACGCTGCCATAAACAGCTTTTACAGATTGTTATGAACAATCATGTACTGGGTATGGTACGTCAGTGGCAGACCTTATTTTATGATCACAGATATTCACACACGGTACTTGACGATGCAGTGGATTTTGTGAAAATATCTGAGGGCATGGGAGCGAAAGCAATCCGTGTTACGAAGATGGAAGAAGTAGAGCCGGCGATTCGAGAGGCTCTTGCAACAGACGGACCTGTAGTCCTGGACTGCTGGATCGATCAGGATCTCAGCGTGTTCCCAATGGTACCGGCAGGTGCAAGTCTGAATGAAGTTTTTGACGAGGAGGATATGAAGAACAATGAGCAGAGTGTATAATTTTTCTGCAGGACCGGCCGTACTGCCGGAACCTGTGCTGAAAGAAGTAGCAGAAGAGATGATGGATTACCAGGGAACTGGTATGTCTGTTATGGAGATGAGTCACAGAAGTCCTGAGTTCCAGAAAATCATCGATGATGCAGAGCAGGATCTCAGAGATCTGATGAACATTCCGGATAACTACAAGGTATTATTCCTTCAGGGCGGTGCTTCTCAGCAGTTTGCCATGATTCCGATGAATCTGATGAAGAACGGAGTCGCTGACTATATTGTTACCGGTCAGTGGGCAAAAAAAGCATATCAGGAAGCACAGAAATACGGAAAGGTAAACAAGATTGCATCTTCTGAAGACAAGACCTTCTCCTATATTCCGGATTGCAGTGATCTTCCGATCAGCCCGGATGCTGATTACGTATACATTTGTGAAAATAATACAATTTATGGAACAAAATTCAAAACTCTTCCGAATACCAAGGGCAAAACTCTGGTGGCAGACGTTTCCTCCTGTTTCTTATCTGAGCCTGTAGATGTGACCAAATACGGTATCATCTACGGTGGTGTCCAGAAAAACATCGGACCTGCAGGTATGGTAATCGCAATCATCCGTGAAGACCTTATCACAGAGGATGTTCTTCCGGGAACACCAACTATGCTTACATATAAGACACATGCAGATGCAGGTTCTCTGTACAACACACCGAATGCTTACTGCATCTATGTATGCGGTAAAGTCTTCAAATGGCTCAAAGCTATGGGTGGACTGGAAGAAATGCAGAGAAGAAACATCGAAAAAGCTAAGATTCTCTATGATTTCCTGGATCAGAGCAAACTCTTCAAAGGCACAGTAGAGCCGGCTTCCCGTTCTCTGATGAACGTTCCTTTCGTTACAGGTGACAAAGATATGGATGCCAAATTTGTCAAAGAAGCAAAGGCAGCAGGTTTTGTAAACCTTAAAGGACACAGAACTGTAGGCGGTATGCGTGCAAGCATCTACAATGCAATGCCAAAAGAAGGCGTAGAAGCCCTCGTTGCATTCATGAAAAAATTCGAGGAGGAGAATGCATAATGTTCCAGTATAAATGCCTCAATCCAATCTCTCAGACAGGTCTTGGCCTGTTTGGAGATGATTACAAACAGACAGAAGAGATGAACGATGCCGATGCCATCCTGGTAAGAAGTGCCAAGATGCATGACATGGAGCTTCCGGAAAATGTCAAAGTCATCGCCCGTGCAGGTGCCGGTGTCAACAACATCCCGGTTGATGCATGCGCAGAAAAGGGTATCGTAGTATTTAATACACCAGGTGCAAACGCAAATGGTGTTAAGGAGCTTGTTCTTGCGGGAATGCTCCTTGCTTCCCGTGATATCGTTGGTGGTATTGAATGGGTAGCACACGAAGAAGACAAAGAACACATCGACAAACTGGCTGAAAAACAGAAAAAACAGTTTGCAGGATGTGAGATCAGCGGTAAGAAGCTTGGTATCATTGGTCTTGGTGCGATCGGAGCCATGGTTGCAAACTCTGCAACACATCTGGGAATGGAAGTTTACGGATATGACCCGTTCATCTCCATCGATGCAGCATGGAACCTCTCCAGAACTATCAAACACAGCAAATCTCTTGATGAGATCTACAGCCAGTGCGATTACATCACCATTCATGTACCGCTTACAGACAACACACGCAAGATGATCGACCGTGAGGCTTTCACAAAGATGAAAGACGGTGTCGTTCTTCTGAACTTCGCAAGAGATCTTCTTGTAGACGAAGAAGCCCTTGTAGAAGCTCTTGACAGCGGTAAGGTTAAGAAATATGTAACAGACTTTGCAAATGCAACTGTAGCAGGCAGACAGGGAATCCTTGTAACACCACATCTTGGTGCATCTACAGAGGAATCCGAAGAAAACTGTGCAGTTATGGCTGTCAAAGAAGTCAGAGATTTCCTTGAAAACGGAAATATCAAAAACTCTGTAAACTTCCCGAACTGCGATATGGGAACCTGCGTGGCAGTCGGACGTATCACCATTGCCCACAAGAACATCCCGAACATGATCAGCCAGTTTACCAAGATCCTTGGCAGCGAAGGTCTGAACATCGCAGATATGACTAACAAGAGCCGCGGAAGCTATGCTTATACAATTATTGATCTTGAAAGCGCAGCATCCAAAGAAGCACTTGATGAGCTGAGAGCAATCGAAGGTGTATCCAAAGTACGTGTGATCAAATAAATAAATGGCTTTTACAAATCCCCATGGCAAAAGCTATGGGGATTTTTGTCGATGAAAATAACTTGTATTATCTGGACGGTAATGTTACAATTCCTTTAAATTATTTATTTCATCATATCTAATGGCAGTTCAGCCAGCAAAATCCACAATTATGCAAAGTTGTAATCGTATATAGAAAAAGTCTGAGAAGTCTTGAAAAATTCATGGGAAGTTTGTATAATACAAACAAGAACAAAATGGCGTAATTCTTTCGGGCATTTTCTATTAGGTTTTAAGAAAAACAAGGAGGACAAATGCCGAGAAAGAAGAAATTGAACAGGAAACCATACACGAATTTACAGAAAAATTCTGTGACGTATCATAATAAAGATGTTGTTTCTAAGATTTTTGGTGAACAAATGAAAGAGAAGTCCCTTTCTGTTTATGGAATCAAGATGCCAAAGATAAAAGAAGTGTTACCAACCAACCTTCCGGTAGTGGAAGCAAACGAATTGAGATTAGACAATCTGTTTCGTTTGGAGGATGGTTCGATTGCCCTTGTAGATTACGAAAGTGTATATAAATATAAGGACAAGATAAAATATCTGAATTACATAGTTCGAACATTGAAGAAGAATGATCTGATAGATAATATCGAGAAACCGCTTCGAATGATTGTAATCTACACAGGTGATATTAAGAAAGGAACAACCAACCCTAGTCTGGATGCAGGTTGCTTACAATTTACGGTAGAAGAAGTATTTCTTTCCGAGTTGGATGCAGATAATATTGAAGAAAATATTTCTAATAAAATTCAGTCAGGCGAAGTTCTTTCAGAAGAAGAACAGATGCAATTTGTGATATTACCTCTTGTTTATACTGGAAAGGAGGCCAAGCAGAAGTGTATCCGAAGATGTTTTGAACTGGCGAAAAGAATAGAATCTTCCCAGATGCAGATTTTTCTGTTATCAGGCCTATTGGTCTTTACAGATAAAGTGATTGCAAAAGAAGATTCAGAAAGGATTAAAAGGTGGATTAATATGACACAGGTAGGAAGACTTTACGAAGAAGAGAAACAGGAAGCATTGAGAGAACTTGAACGGAAACTTAATAATGAAAATCAGAAAAAAATAGAGAATCTGAAAAAGGAGCATCGACATACATTACAAAGAGCCAAAAAAGAAAATACAATGCAACATTCCAGACAAATTGCCCGTCGTATGCTTAAGAAGGGAATGCCAGTTTCGGAAATTCAAAGTATTATTACAAATTTAAGCTATGATGAAATTGAAGTATTGCGATAATACAATTTGAATAAAAAATACTATGAAATATCTGTGTTCTTGTTTAACGTTTTAAGAAAGTTATAACCTTAAATAAGGACACAGATATTTTTTTGAGCAAAAATAATAAAATTACTTTATTCAACTGCTATTTATGACATAAAACATGCAACTTATGCAAATAGACTTCAAAAATAGATAAGATAATGATACTTTTTTGTAAGATAGAGTAGCTGTCACTCTGGCAAGATATAGAAGAAAATATGACGGAGGAAATAGTGTATGGAAAAGAAAAATCAATATGGTTGTTTTAAGTTTATGGGAATGTTATTTTGTATATTGGTCTGTATATTGATCTTTTCAAAAGAAACGTTTGCTGAAGAAAACAATTATATAACTGTGTCTTTTAAGAATAATATCAGTTCAGAATTTCTGTACAGTGATGATATGATGTTGGCAAATGCAAATGAGTTGTCTGGAGATATTGCAAAAATGGCAATGGGTCTGGCGAATGCGGCATACGAGTACAAAGATATTAGCAATTGTTTTAGCGATATGGGGTATCTTTTTAAGCCTTACAATTATTCACGACAAGCAACGTATGCAAACAATGATTTTGTTGCATATACAGTGGGACATAGAAACATTAAAGGCTATAATGTATATATTGTAGCAGTAAGAGGAACTACTGGAAATTGTGAATGGTTTAGTAATTTTAATTTGGGGAAAAATGATTATCATAAAGGCTTCAAAAAAGCTGCAGATGAAATATTACATACTTTAGATGATGAAGTAAAAACGGATAATAATATTATTATGCTTACTGGACATAGCAGAGGAGCAGCTGTGGCAAATATAGTTGCGGGAGAATTATCCATAGATGGGAAGTTGGCATCTTCTGATCATATCTTTGGATATACTTATGCATGTCCGGCGGTTAAGTATAAATTAGAAGATTCACATAGCAATATTTATAATTTTAATAATCCAGGAGATGCCATAACTATGATGCCACTTCCAGAATGGGGATATCGTCGTTATGGTATAGATATAAATTTATCATTAGAGACAGATATATTTAATAACTTTAAACAGAGATTTAATGATGAAGAGAATATAAATTATGCTGGTATACAGAATACGGATTCTTTTGTTACAGCATTAAAAAGTTTTGCCAGTACAAGAGAAGATTTTTATAAAGGGGATAATCCTCTTATATTTGATTTTGCTGGCTGGTTTTTGGGACCAAAAGATATGCAAACTTTAACAGAAGTGGTATTGGCACATCAATTAAGAACAGGAGAAAGGATATCGGATACAGTTAAAAGATTATTAATAAAATTAATGTGGGATATGATGGTTGGAAATTGCCAATATAATTTTAATGAAGACTATCAAGACGAACTTCATCTTTTGATGAAAATGGACAGTGCATTATCACAAACAGTAAATATGACAGAAGAAGAGTTTGATTCATGGAAATCGTCACAGGATAGTTTATTTACGGAAATTAAAAATGAAATAGAAAAAACAATTAATGATAGAAAAGATTTGGTTGATGCAAGAAATTATTTAGATAGTGTGATAAAAGAACTTGCGTATTCATATTCAGACATAGAATCAATATTTTTGCTTTATAACAGTACGGATGGAAAAATCATACCTTCAATATGGCATGCACATCAACAGAGTACTTATATATTGTGGATAAATTCGATGTATTATGGCTATGAAGGCTGGATGAACAATACATCGTTAAAGGATGTTGATTTAAATAATGTAAAGGATAAACTAAAAACAATTGGGAATAAATGCTTTTATGATACGAACATAGAGACATTAACAGTACGGGATGGAATAGAATGTATTGGGGATAATGCATTTGCATACTGCAATCAGTTAAAAAAGATAACAATAGTAGACAGTGTGAAAACGTTGGGAATCGGCGCATTTAAGGAGTGCAGCTCACTTAAAGAGATCACAATGCCAGCAAGCACAAGTTATGGGAGCAAAGCAGATTACGAAGTACGCCCAACATTTTATAATGTAGATGCAGAAAAAATTATTTTTACAAAAGGGTCAGGAAAAGTTTTTGTACCAGAAAATAATTCAGGTTCAGTCACGGAAGAATCAGCCTTAACTCTGAAAGAAGTGGAATTTGAGGAGGGAATTGATGAGATATATGCAGGAGAACTGAAATATTGTCAGTATGTTACAAGTATAAAACTACCTGGGACGATAAAAAAGATAGGAGATGAGGCTTTTTATAATTGTATTAACTGGGAATGGGAACTGGATTTGCCGGATGATCTGGAAAGCATAGGGAATTCAGCATTTTGGAATTGTGGTAAGATAACAGGAAAACTGGAATTTCCGAAAAAACTGGGTGAGATATCAAATGCAGTATTTGAGGGAACAGGGATAGATGAATTAACAGTACAGGATGGAATAGAATGTATTGGGGATAATGCATTTGCATACTGCAATCAGTTAAAAAAGATAACAATAGCAGACAGCGTGAAAACGTTGGGAATCGGCGCATTTAAGGAGTGCAGCTCACTTAAAGAGATCACAATGCCAGCAAGCACAAGTTATAGGAGCAAGGCAGATTACGAAGTACGCCCAACATTTTATAATGTAGATGCAGAAAAAATTATTTTTACAAAAGGTTCGGGAAAAGTTTTTGTACCAGAAAATAATACAGGCTCAGTCATGGAAGAATCAGCCTTAACCCTGAAAGAAGTGGAATTTGAGGAGGGAATCGATGAGATATATGCAGGAGAACTGAAATATTGTCAGTATGTTACAAGTATAAAACTACCTGGGACAATAAAAAAGATAGGAGATAAGGCTTTTTATAACTGTAGTAGTTGGAAAGGAAAACTTTATTTATCAAAAAACTTAGAGAGTATAGGAAACTCAGCATTTTCGGGTTGTAGAAATCTGACTAATATTTTAGTTTCAGCATCGCAAACAGAATTAAATGCAAATTGCTTTGATTCAGATACTATAGTAGCTTTATGGGCACCAAAGAATTCAACGACAGAAACCTATGCAGCCTCCAATGACATTGCTTTTAAGGCGATTAATTATCCATATCTGAAATGCAATAATGTTGAAATGCTTACACCAGGGCAGAACTATCAGTTTACAGCAACAGTCTACACAGGAATCAACAAATCAACAGATAAAGTTATATGGAGCATTGAAGGGGCAACATCAGATGATACAATTATTAATGAAGTAGGTTTGCTTTCAGTGGCTACACATGAAAAAGCAAAAGAGCTTACGATTTCAGCAACCTACGGTGGGGAAACTTCATCTGTGAAATTTGCAGTTGAAGTAAATGAACATGAGCATACATATAAATATCAGATTACAAAAGTTGCTACCTGTACAGAAATGGGAATAGGAACTTATACCTGTTCTATATGTGGTGAAAGTTATACGGAAGAAATTCCAGCGTTGGGCCATGACTACGGTGACTGGACTATTATTAAAGAAGCAACTTATACAGAAGAAGGTATCGAAGAGCAGATTTGTAGCCGGGATTCTTCCCATACGCAGACAAGAAGTATTCCAAAATTAAAAATTTCACTTTCATCATGTAAAATCCAGATTTCTGATACTGCATATGTATATGATGGAGCGGAGAAAAAACCAGCGGTAACCGTTTTGCATAATGATGTAACCCTTTCTGAGGGAACAGATTATATCCTTCTTTATACAGATAATATTAATCCGGGGACAGCTACAGTTACAATCGAAGCATTAGAGGCCAGTGGCTATACTGGAAGTGTTCAGAAGAAGTTTGTGATTCGTCCGGCAATGAATGATAACACTGTAGTTGTTCAGCCCAATGCCTTCGAAGGTTGTGCAAATCTTGTGAATGTAAACATTCGTGCAACGGTGATTGAGATAGGAAATCAGGCATTTGCAGACTGTAAGAATCTGCGTAACATTTATTTCTTCGGAAACTGTCCGAAATTAGGTAAGGATATCTTCAAAAACGTAAAGGCAGCTGCATACTATCCATATAATGATGCGACCTGGACTTTGGACAAACTTCAGAATTATGGAGGAACGATTACCTGGCGTCCGTGGAATCCAGAAACCGGCAAGCCTGCAAAACGTGATCTGTCACGGTGTGAACTTTCTGTAAACGCTGGAACTCTTTTGTACGACGGTAAGGCCAAAACTCCACAGGTGACTGTGAAAGACAGTGGTCAGGTAATTCAGCGGAATAAAGATTACACAGTATCTTATCAGAATAATGTGAATCCTGGAACTGGAATCGTAACGGTTAGAGGAAAAGGTGTTTATGAGGGAACGTTAACTGCAAGATTTAATATCGGCAAGGGTAACAACGTGGTCAAAGTTTCCGATATTACAAAGAATGTTTCAGGGAAAACACAGAAAGCAAAAGTCAATGCTCGAGTTTATGGTGGAGCCCGACTGACATATGCTTCAAACAGTAAATCTGTGAAAGTTGACAAAAATGGAAATGTCACGATTGCGAAAAATTTTGTCGGAAGAGCTGTGATCACAGTCAAAGCTTCGGAGACAGCTTATTATAAGGCTGCTTCCAAGCAGTTCAGTGTCACTGTGAAACCTTCTGCAACCTCAATCAGTAAGGCAACGAATACTGCGAAAAAGAAGATCACCGTTATCTGGAAGAAAAATAAAACATGCAGTGGATATGCGATTCAGTATTCCCTGAATAAGAACTTCAGAAGCGGTGTTAAGACAATCTATATTGGCAAGAACAGTATGACGAAAAAAACATTATCCGGTCTTGTAAAGGGAAAGACATATTATGTAAGACTTGCTTCCTATAAAAAAGCAGGAAGTACGAAAATCTTGTCCAATTGGAGCAAAGCAAAAGCGGTGAAGATCAGAAAGTAGAGGTGAAACATTATGAAAAATAGAAATAAAAAAAGGCTGGCAGCATTGCTGCTGGCCGCTTCCCTGGGCTGTCTGGGAATTGGTATGGTAAGTGTTCATGCGTCTGAAGCTGAATCAGAAATAGAGTTTTCTGACAGTGTTCTTGAAGAGGACTCAGAGGGCTTTGCTGATGAAGTAATATCGGAAGTTCCAGAAGTGATTGTAGAACAGGAGGATGAAAGCAATGAAAATAGCAATGAGGAGGAAGTTGTACTGGAAGAAGAGGATTCTGAAAATCTGAATGCTTTTGAAGACGGAGAAACAAATTCGGAGACAGAAGTTCTGACACCGGAAGAAGCACAGCCTTGTGGTGTAGAGGAAAATACGGTTTTCTGGTCATTGAATGAAGAGGGCGTTCTTGCAATTACCGGTCAGGGTACAATGCAGACCTGGGAGACAGAAGAAGAGGTACCGTGGAATTCTATGCGTCAGGAAATTACAAAGATTGAAATTGCAGATGGGGTATCCTCTATAGGTGCGTATGCGTTCAGCAATTGTATCAATGTAACAGAAACAGAAATACCTGAAAGTGTACAGGAAATTGGAGAATATGCATTCTTTAATTGTAGTGGATTATCTACATTGACAATTGGATAGAAAATAGCAAATAAGTCCCGGACAGGTTGAAAAACTCTCGCCCGGGACTTGTTTGCATTATGTGGATACTATTAAAATTTATTTACGACTTGCAATAAAAGCTTCGACTTCTTCACGTGTCGGCATCACTCTCAGGGCACCTTTACGGGTAGTGATCAGGGATGCGGCAGCATTTGCGAAGGTAAGAAGTTCTTTCAGGTTTTCTTCGGTAAGGTTCTCAAGGCCGTGATCCAGAACGTAGTTCAGGGTGCTTGCACAGAAGGTATCTCCGGCACCGGTAGTCTCGATTGTGTTTTCCTGAAGGAATGGAGCTGCTTCTACACGCATATCTTTATAATATGCGCGGCTTCCGTCTTTGCCAAGTGTGACAAGAATGAGTGGAATGTTATATTTTTCCTGAATCATGGCAGCTCCCTTATCATAATCGGTAGTGCCACACATAAATTCTACTTCATTGTCAGAGATTTTGAGAACATCGCATTTAGACATACCGTATTCAATCTCGACCTTGGCATCATCCAGAGATTTCCAGAGCGGCGGACGCAGGTTCGGGTCAAAAGTAATGATGCAGCCTGCTTCTTTGGCCAATTTAATTGCATGGCGGGTAGCCTCGCGAACACCTTCATGCGTAGAGGAAAGTGTTCCAAAATGAAAGATGCGGGAAGATTCTATCAGATCCTTCTGCACTTCATCCTTAGTAAGCATCATATCTGCACCAGGATCGCGATAGAAAGAGAAATCACGGTCACCGTCCGGATATGTATGTACGAAAGCGAGTGTGGTATGGCAGCTTTCATCCATGATCAGATTACGGGTATCGATACCAACTTCCTCGACAGCTGTTTTTAACTGTGTGCCAAACATGTCTTTGCCGACTTTTCCAATAAATGCAGTTTTTTTGCCAAGACGCTCCAGCATGGCGAGTACGTTGCACGGAGCGCCACCCGGGTTTGCTTCAAGCAGAGGGTTTCCCTGAGAACTGTTTCCATTTTCTGTAAAGTCGATTAACAGCTCTCCAAGAGCGGTTACGTCAAACTGTCTTTTTTCCATAATCTTAAAGACCTCCTTGTTTCATCTAAAACGTTCTTATATAAATGATGATATATTCAATTTAGCGTAGGAAGTGTCTTTTGTCAAACTAATTTCGTTATATTCTTTATTTTTAAGCAAAAAAATGATAAACTAAAACAAAGGAATGCAATTTGAGCTTGTATTTCAGATTGGAGGCGTGAATTATGGAAAGCAAAGTATATGAATATATGGACTGGCCGGAGATTGAAGCAGTTGTTTATGCAGAAGAGGCATCACCGAGAGATTTGATGGCACCGCGGCTTACCGCAGATGGCGTCCTCATACAGGGATTTTTTCCAAATGCAGAAAAGGTAGAAGTCCTTGTAGATAAGAAAGCTTATGAGATGGAAAAACAGGATGATGCCGGCTATTTTGCAGTGATGATTCCAGGAAGAAAAATTCCTGTTTATCAGTATCGCATCACCAAAGGAGAAGAAACGAGAACTTTTTCGGATCCCTATGCTTTTCCGGTTCAGATTACAGAAGCTGAAGAGAAAGCGTTCTGCGCAGGTGTTTATTATCATGCATATGAGAAACTGGGAGCACATCCGATGGAAATTAATGGTGTATCTGGAACCAGCTTTGCAGTCTGGGCACCGAATGCACTTCGCGTCAGTGTAGTAGGTAATTTCAATAACTGGGATGGCCGCTGCCATATGATGCATCGCATGCCGATGTCCGGTATTTTTGAGTTGTTTATTCCTGGTGTAAATGCTGGAGAGATTTACAAATATGAAATGAAATTGAAAGGAGGCACCATACAGCTGAAATCTGACCCATATGCGGCATGTACAGAGCTTCCGCCAGCATCAGCATCTGTCGTGACAGATCTTCGAAATTTTACATGGGATGATGAGAAATGGATGACAGAGAGGGGAAGATTCGGTGATCGTAAACAGCCAGTCTCAATCTATGAGACAAGTCTTTCCAAATGGAAAAATGCTGAAGAACTTGTTTCTTATGTAAAAGAACTGAAATATACACATGTAGAGCTTCATCCGGTCATGGAATATCTGGATGAAGAAGCCGGAGAGTACAGCACATTTGCTTATTATGCACCGGACAGAAGATTTGGCATGCCACAGGATTTTCAGAAGTTGGTAAATGCTCTGCATAAAGAAAATATTGGCGTGATCCTTGACTGGACTCCTTCGCATTTTCCGAGACAGGAAGGTGGTCTGGAACTGTTTGACGGCACTCCATTATATGAAAACCCGGATCCATCTATGGCGATTCATCCGATGTGGGGAACACTGCTCTTTAATTTTGAGAGTCCTATGGTCAGGGATTTCCTTTTGGCGAATGCCTTTTACTGGCTGGAATTCTATCATGCAGACGGGCTGAGACTGGATGATGTAGATTCGATGCTTTATCTGGATTTTGGCAGAGAATATGGACAGTGGCGCCCAAATATCTATGGTACCAATGAAAATCTGGATGCAGTCGAATTTCTGAAACATCTGAATTCTATTTTGAATAAAAAACTTCCGGGAACGATTACGATCGCACAGGAAGATGGACTGTGGTCAGAACTGACCGGCAGTGTTGAGGATGATAATATTGGTTTTTCTTATAAATGGAATAATAACTGGGCTGGAGATTTCTTGAATTATCTTTCCAAGGATCCGATCGAGCGTCAATATGTACATGATCAGCTGACACTTTCTATGCTGTATACGTATTGCGAGCATTTCGTACTTCCTCTGGGAAGCAGGGAGACCGGTGACCAGAAGAGCTTTATGGAGAAACTTCCGGGGGATGAGGCACAGAAACTGAGCCAGATCCGTGCAGCATATTCCTATATGATGCTTCATCCGGGATGCAAGATGATGGCACCGGATAAAGAGCTGAGCGATGAGATGAAGAGATTTGTCCATGATCTCAATGAGTTGTATGTTTCTCAGCCGGCATTGTCTGTGATGGATGACGATTACGAAGGATTTGAATGGATTCAGCTTATGAAATATGAAGAAAATGTCCTGACCTTCCTTCGTAAAACCGAGAATCCGGATGAGACGCTTCTTGCGGTATGTAATTTTGCAGCAGTTCCGTACAACAATTATCAGATTGGTGTACCGTTCTACGGTAAGTACAAAGAGATCTTTAACAGTGATCGTAAGGAATATGGCGGCCAGGGAACGGTAAACTTGAGAGCAAAGACCTGCAAACAGGCAGAATGCGATGAGAGAGAATATTCCGTAACCTTTAAGATTCCGGCACTTGGAGTAGCTATTTTCTCCTGCACACCGGGCAAGAAGCCGGAGAAACTGGCAGTAGCAGCAAAGAAACCAGAGACAGCAAAGAAAACCACCCGCAAAACAGCACCTAAAAAAGAAAATGCGAAGAAAGTAGCTGCAAAGAAGACAACAGTAAAAAAAACAGCAGCTCCAAAAGAAACATCTAAGAAAATCACTTCCAGAAAAGCAGTGAAGAAAGAAATTGCAGTATAGATCAGAATAATAAAACTGCCGCCAGAATAAAATCTGGCGGCAGTTTTATGTAAAAAAAGAAAGCTGAAAATGGGACTCGAACCCACGACCCCTTCATTACGAGTGAAGTGCTCTACCAACTGAGCTATTTCAGCTTATGTTCAGACACAAGACATATTATACCGTATTTTATAAAAAATGCAAGAAAAATTTTTATTCTGGCTGCATTATTTTCAGTACTTGCATTGACTGAAATTTATGTTATGATAGGAGAATATGAATATAGTATTTATATAACGCGTTAACTTGCCAAAGTGTTGTGAAAACTGTCGTTATCAAACAGAAGACGGTCAGAAGCAGCAGAGGGAGATGAGTTTTATGATAGATGAGACCGGACAGCGGATCCTTGATCGGATTGATGAATACAGAAATCAGATCATTGCTTTTGCAGAAGATATTGCAGCGCATCCGGAACCTGGATATGAAGAAGTGCGTACTGCACAAAAAGCAGCGAATCTTCTGAAAGATTTAGGATATAAAGTAACCGAGCATCTTGCCCGTACCGGAGTAAAGGGATGTATGGAACATAAAGCCGGACCGATATTGACGGTAATCGGAGAATTGGATGCAATTGGATGCCGTACACATCCGAAAGCGGATCCGGTAACAGGTGTTGCACATGCCTGTGGTCATCACGCACAGATGGCGGCAATGATTGGCTGTGCGATTGCCATGTCTGATGCACAGGTACAGGAGAAACTGGATGGTACAGTGAATTTCCTCGCGGTTCCGGCAGAGGAATATATTGACGCGGACAAACGATCCAGGCTAAAAAAAGAAGGAATCGAGTTCTGTTGTGGCAAAAGCGAAATGATCCGTACAGGTGTGTTTGATGATACAGATATTGCCTTAACGACACATGTGCACATGGTTCCTGTGGAAGAGGATTTTTATCTGGGAAATCCTGCATGTAATGGCTATAGTGCAGAGCGGGTTACAGTACGTGGCAAAGCAGCACACGGAGCGATTGATCCATGGAATGGAGTAAATGCACTGAGTATCACAACCAGTGCAATCCAGATGATGGGATTAATGCGCGAGACATTTCGTGAGGAAGATCATGTACGCCTTCACAATATAATTCGTAAAGCTGGAGATGTGATTAACAGCGTGCCGGATGAAGCAGTCATTGAGACGAAAGTGCGGGCCGCATCTCTTAATAAGATTGAAGAGATTACAGAAATGGTAAACCGTGCGTATGCCGGTTCAGCCTATGCTTTTGGTGGGAAAATAGAAATGCAAAGACTGCAGGGTTATATGCCAATTATTCCGAGAGCAGCAGACAAAGCATTGATGGAAGCTGCGGATGATCTTGG
Source organism: uncultured Blautia sp. (assembly GCA_934378195.1). Lineage (GTDB taxonomy): Bacteria > Bacillota > Clostridia > Lachnospirales > Lachnospiraceae > Blautia_A. The sequence goes on along the minus strand of CAKRPO010000001.1, from coordinate 94,982 downwards.
CCTGAATTATCGCACCGTGCAGAAAGGTGATTTTAACAATGCATGCACAGATGTGGGAGATCTCAGTCACCTGCTTCCAGTGGTAAATTTTACATTCAGAGGATTTGAAGGAAAGCTTCACGGAGCAGATTTCAGAATTATGGATCCGGAGAAGGCTTATATTCTGCCGGCGAAACTTCTGGCATTGACAATATATAAACTTCTTCAGAATGGAGCTGTGGAAGCAAAAAAAATCACAGAAAGTTATACACCGGTATTTGATAAAAAGTCCTATATTCAATATGTGTGTCATATGACAGAACAGAAAGAAGACAGGGCGGATATCGCTACTATAAAATAAGAAAGAAGCAGCAGGAGGAAAGACAGAAGAAAAATGACAGAAAAATGTTTGGAATTAAAAAATATCAAAAAGTCGTTTTCGAAGGATGAAGTAGTTCTGAAAGAAATCAGTCTCTCTATTGATAAGGGAGAATTTATTACACTTCTTGGTTCTTCCGGATGCGGAAAGACAACGACACTGCGTATCATTGCAGGTTTGGAGACACCGGATTCCGGTCAGGTATTTCTGGAGGGAAAAGATGTCACATCGTTGGCTCCGGAAGCACGTGATGTAAATACAGTTTTTCAGAATTATGCATTATTCCCGCATATGACGGTAGCAGATAATATTGGATATGGACTGAAATTAAAAAAGACACCGAAAGCAGAAATCAAAAAGCGAGTATCGGAGATGCTGGAGCTGGTGCAGCTTCCGGGATACGAAAAGAGAAAACCATCCGAGCTTTCTGGAGGACAGAGACAGCGTGTTGCAATTGCAAGATCACTGGTCAATAATCCGAAAGTATTGCTTCTGGATGAACCGTTAGGAGCATTGGATCTGCAGCTTCGTCGTGCAATGCAGCTTGAACTTAAGAAACTTCAGAAAAAACTTGGAATCACATTTATTTATATTACGCATGATCAGGAAGAAGCAATCAATATGTCTGATCGTATTGCTGTTATGAATCAGGGAACGTTTGAACAGATTGGAACACCGGATGAAATTTATAATCATCCAAAGACCAGTTATGTGGCAACTTTTGTTGGAAATGCCAATATTCTGAAAGGTACAGTAGAAGCATCAGAAGGTGCAACGCTCAGAGTTTCTTTGGCAGGTGGTACAGTTGCTGTTGCAGCGGAAGGAAGAACAATCGTGCCGGGAACACAGGTTACGATGGCCGTCCGTAGTGAAAATCTGATTTTTGATGAGAAATGTCAGAGCGGTCTGGAGGCTGCTGTTGTTGAAAAAAGTTTTGCAGGCGGTCTGCTTCGTGTTGTCCTGAAACTCGCTGATGGAACGGAAGTTGTTGCAAACAGACATGGTATTGATGCCGGTGTGCAGCCGGGACAGAAAGTTACCTGCCATTTTGATGCAGAGAATGTGGTTCTGGTAGATCTTCCGTCTGATCCGGAAAGTGGGGCTGAGGTATGAAAAAACATAAATCCGGCTCTGTCTGGATGATTCTGCCATTGTATATTTTTACAATTGTTTTTGTGGCGGGACCATTGCTTTATATGGTGGCGTTAAGCTTTGCACAGCCAAAAGCCGGGCATGGCGTTGAGTGGGTGTTTACACTTGCCAATTATAAAAAAATACTGGACCCTGTTTATATGAAGACATTTACAGGTTCGTTTCAGCTGGCATTGACCAGTACGCTCATAATCTGCCTGATCGGATATCCGTTTGGATATTTTATGGCAAAGCTTTCAGATAAATGGAAAAAGCGTGCCATGATTTTTCTGATGCTGCCGTTCTGGGTCAATTCCCTGATTCGTCTGTATGGCTGGATGATTATTTTACAGACGAAGGGGTTGCTCAACCATGTGCTCAAAAGTCTTGGACTGATTGACAAACCTCTGCGTATCCTGTATAGCTATCCGGCAATTGTGATCGGTATGACATATGTGCTCCTGCCGTTTATGATTCTTTCTGTATATTCCAGTGCAGAGAAACTGGACTGGTCCCTTGTAGAAGCAGCCAGGGATCTTGGAGCAAGCCCATTTAAGGCATTCTGGACGGTCTCTTTTAAACTGACTCTGCCGGGACTGTTATCTGGTGTGATTCTGACATTTATTCCGTCCATGGGGCTGTTCTTTATTGCAGATATCCTTGGAGGAAACAAGATCGTTCTTGTTGGAAGTCTGATCCAGGAGCAGATGACCAAGGGAAATAACTGGCCGTTTGCAGCAGCACTGGCGGTTGTCCTGATGATTCTTACGACACTGATGATCATGCTGTACCGCAAAATAACAAACGCAAAAGAACTGGAGGGTGTAGGATGAAAAAGAAAAATTCAAAACTCTCAGGGTTTTACCTCGGACTGATTTTTGTACTGATGTATCTGCCGATCGCGGTGGTCATTGTATTTTCCTTTAATGAATCAAAACTTCCTGTCCGTTTTACAGGATTTTCCCTGAAGTGGTATCAGGAACTGATCCATGACAGTGCCATGATCGAAGCTCTTGGCAATAGTCTTTTCCTGGGTGTAGTGAGCTGTCTGGTATCTGCTGTGATCGGAACTCTGGGAGCAGTGGGGCTTTCCAGGATTCACTGGAAAACAAAAGGAATTCTGGAATATATCTCTATTTTGCCGTTGATGATTCCGGAGATCATTCTTGGTATGGTATTGATGGCATTTTTCTATATGTTGAAGCTTCCGTTTGGTATGCTGACGCTGCTGATCGGACATACAGTTTTCTGTGTACCGTATATTCTGATGGAAGTCAAAGCAAGGCTTGCAGGTATGGATCCGTCACTTGAGGAAGCGGCCAGAGATCTTGGGGCGGGTCCGTTTCGGGCATTCTGGGACATTATCCTGCCACTGATCATGCCGGCAGTATTGTCCGGTTCCCTTCTGGCATTTGCCATGTCTATGGATGATGTCGTGATCAGTATATTCATCAATGGACCGCGTCTGGCGACATTGCCGATCAAGGTTTATACGCAGATCAAAACAGGAGTTACACCGGAGGTCAATGCTCTCTGTACGATCATGCTGGTATTTACTGTGCTGATTCTGGTTATCTATAATCTGATCAGTAAACTGACAAAGAGCAAAAAATAAAAACAATGAATAAACTCTTTTCAATGAAGTCAAAATCAGGTATACTTATATCATTGTTTACAGGTAGTATTCCTGCAGTGATTTTGTAAAGAATATGTCAGCTTATGCTGACCAGAATCACGCACCAAGTCTCACGGATGTTCGACTTGAAATAGGCTTCATGAAAAGGTTTATATAATAGAGACAAGAAGAGGAGAGAAGACTATGAAAAAATTAGTAGTATGTGCATTATGTGCAGCAATGGTCATCCCGGCTATGAGTGTATCTGTAAGTGCAGATTCCAAAGAACTGGTACTTTATACATGGGAGAATATGTTCCCGCAGGAAGTACTGGATGGCTTCGAAGAAGAAACTGGAATTAAAGTAGTATATTCCAACTTTGACACAGATGAGAACATGCTGGAGAAGCTTTCAATGGCAAAAGGCGGAGATTATGACGTTGTTGTTGCAGATGATTATATTATCGAAACTGCGATCCAGGAAGGACTTGTAGAAAAACTGGATACATCTAAATTATCCGGATGGGACAATATCAACCCACTGTATCAGGGACAGTTTTACGATCCGAATGATGAATATACAGCACCATATGGAGCTGGTATCCCATTGATCGTATATGACCCGGATATGGTAGATATCGATATCAAAGGATACAATGATCTCTGGGATTCTTCTCTGGAGGACAGCATTGCACTGACAGCAAATTATCGTGTTATCAACGGTATCACCAACCTTGCACTTGGACAGGATTTCAATGATCAGAATACAGATGATATCGCAAAGACAGGCAAGAAGCTGCTGGAGCTTGCACCGAATGTTCGTCTGATCCAGGACGACAATACACAGGATTCTCTTCTGAACGGAGAGGCAAGCGTTGCATTCCTGTATACTTCACAGGTAACAGCAGCCCTTGCAGAAAACCCGGACCTTAAGGTCGTATATCCGGAAGAGGGCCTTGGATTTGGTGTTATGGGAATGTTTATCCCAAGCCAGGCTCCGGACAAAGATGAAGCTTATCAGTTTATGGATTACATCCTTCAGCCGGAAAATGCAGCCAAATGTTTTGATTATATTGGATACTACTGTACAAACAAAGCAGCAGATTCACTGCTTGAGAACCAGAATCTTGTAGTTCCGGATTCCGTAACAGAAGGCTCAGCAGTAGAAAACATCAGTGCAGAAGCGGAAGAAGCTTACAATAAGAACTGGACAGAGTTCAAAGCTGCCTGCGACTGATAAAATAAGGGGGAAGCAGGATGGAAATCTATAAAGGTACTGCTACCTTTTCAGGAATAGCCATCGGCAAGATACTGTATTACAGCAGAGGGGAATACCAGATACGTCAGTGTCTGGTCAGTAACATAAAAAAAGAAATCAGTAACTTTCAGGAAGCCCGGCTTCAGGCAGTTCAGAAACTGCATGAACTGTATGAAACCAGCCGACTTCTGAATGAACAGGAGGCCGGTGTTTTCATGCGCCAGATCAAACTTCTGGAATCTGAAAGTTACCAGAATGCAATTGAAAGCAGCATTGCCAATGAAAAGGTAAATGCTGCTTATGCAGTTATGATCAACAGAGATGAACTGGTAGAGACATTCCGACATCTGGAAGAGCCGGTCATTCGAAGAAGAATCAATGATATGCAGGAGATTTCCAATCGTCTGATCCAGATTCTTGGAGGTGCGGCAATCCGTATCAATCTTGGAGAGGAACCAGTGATACTGGTTGCGGAGGCTTTGTCTCCGACCGAGATCATGGAGATGGATAAGGACAAATTGCTGGCAGTGGTCATGCATCATGGTTCAGCAGTATCTCATGCAACGATTATGACGAAAACAATGGAGATTCCGACCCTGGTAGATGTTGCGGCAGATGATGAATGGGATGGAATGACAGCGATCGTAGACGGCTATACAGGAACGTTTTATCTTGATCCGGATGCGGAGATCCAGAAAGAATATCAGATCCGACTGGAGGCTGACCGCAGAGAACGGGAAGAACTTCTGAAACTGAAAGCACAGAAGGATGAAACAAAAGATGGCAGAAAGATTGGCCTTTATGCAAACATTGGTAATATGAGCGATCTGAGCAGTGTACTTTTTTATGGTGCCAAGGGAATTGGCCTTCTGCGAAGCGAGTTTCAGTATCTTGGAAGGGAAAATTACCCACGGGAGAACGAACTTTTTCGTGCATATAAAAAAGTAGCAGAGACGATGGGTGAGAGACTTGCAGTGATCCGTACAGCAGACCTTGGTGCAGACAAGCAGGCTCCATACCTGGATATTCCGCAGGAGACCAACCCGATTATGGGTAATCGTGGAATACGCCTCTGTCTGGACAGAAGAAGAATGTTTAAGGCACAGCTTCGTGCAATTTATCGTGCCAGTGCTTATGGTAATCTGGCGATGATGTTTCCGATGATCAATTCCGAAGAAGAGATGGATGAGGTTGAGCAGATCATAGAAGAGGTGAAAGAGGGACTTCGAGAGAAAGATATTCCATTTAAGGAGATCATGACAGGAATCATGATCGAGACACCGGCAGCAGTTATGATCAGCCGGGAACTTGCAAAGCGTGTAGATTTCCTGAGTATCGGAACCAATGATCTGACACAGTACACGCTTGCGATGGATCGTCAGAACCCGCTCCTGAAGGACAAATATAATGACCATCACCCGGCAATTTTGCGTATGATCCGTATGGTCGTAGATGCGGCACATCAGGAGGAACGCAAGGTCGGTATCTGTGGTGAGATAGCGGCAGATACCGCATTGACCGAGAAATTCCTGGAAATGGGTGTGGATTTCCTGTCAGTTGTTCCGGCATGTGTCCTTCCGGTACGAAAAGCGATTCGTGAGACAGACCTTGAAAAGTCATCGGATAATGCCGCTGAATGAGGTTAAATAATGAATAAAAAGAGTAAAGTTATCCTTCTTCCCTGTAATTCCTACAGGGAAGAACTTGTTTATGAGAATCTTGAGATTGGTCTGGAACTTCTGGGCGGAATTGAGAATATTGTTGGGAAAGAAGAAGCCATCCTGCTGAAACCGAATCTTCTCAAGAAGGCAGACATTGATAAGGCAGTGATCACGCATCCGGTAGTTGTTGGTATGTTTGCCAGGCTGATGCGGGAAAAGGGATATCAGGATCTGGTGCTGGCGGATTCCTGCGGAAACGGAACAACTTCCAAAGTGATCCATGGCACAGGAATGGATACGTATCTGGAAAAATATGAAATTCCGGCGATTGATTATACAAAGGGTGTTCATGTAGAGAATCCGGAGGGAATACAGGCAAAGGAATTTGTTCTTCCAGCAGAACTTCTGGAAAAAGATTGCGTGATCTCTTTGTGTAAGATGAAGACACATGCGCTGGAGCGTATTACCGGTGCTGTAAAGAATAGTTATGGTTTTGTATATGGATTTCACAAGGCAAAGGGACATACTCTGTATCCGAGTGCAGACAGTTTTGCACGTATGCTGATTGATCTGAATCAGTATGTGAAGCCGCGTCTTTACATCATGGATGGGATTGTCGCAATGGAGGGAAATGGTCCCGGTTCCGGAGATCCTGCACCGATGAATGTGATGTTGATGTCACAGGATCCGGTTGCATTGGATAGCGTATTCTGCAATCTGATTCATTTGAAACCAGAAATGGTGCCGACCAATTATCATGGAGAGAAGATGGGACTTGGTACCTGGAAATCAGAAGAGATTGAACTGATCACTCCTTCTGGTTCGATCACGATGCAGGACGCAGTGGCACAGTACGGGAATCCATATTTTGATGTGGACCGGAGAGTGGCACGTTCCGGTATGTGGGAGAGACTGGCGAAGGCACTCAATATTTTCCAGAAGAAACCATATATTGAAGCGGACCGCTGTATCCGCTGCGGAATCTGTGTGAAGAGCTGTCCCGTACCGGACAAGGCGGTCGATTTCCGAAAGGGAAGAGAGAATCCTCCGGTTTATGATTATAAGAAATGTATCCGTTGTTTCTGTTGTCAGGAGATGTGCCCGGAGAAAGCAATTAAAGTGAAATAAATTCTTTTGTTTGTTGTATTAAGAGTGTGATAAAAGTTAAATAGTCTTAATCAATGCAAGTCATTTTGTAAGTGACAGGAGAAAGCATCGTACATAAAAAAGGAGCTACTGCGTCATAGAGTGATGATTACACACCTATCCTGCAATAGCTCCTTTAAGTTTGGATAAAATATGTTCAGTTAGTTTGAATACGGTCTTGACAGTCTGGAAATTATCTTACGATATCATACACGGCTTTGATAAATGCCGGAGTAGTACCGCAACATCCACCGATAACAGAAGCTCCACTTTCAACCAGAACTTTCATATGTCTGGCAAATTCTTCGGCATTCATACTGTAGACTGCATTGCCTTTGTCATCAATGACCGGCATGCCTGCATTTGGCTTGGCGATAACCGGAATAGAAACATTTTCTTTAATGTTCCGTACCACAGACACAAGCTGATCTGGTCCAACGGAGCAATTGATACCGACTGCATCTGCACCGGCCGCTTCAAGAGAAACAGCGGCCTCCACAGCATTACCGCCACTGAAGATACTGCCGTCTGCTTCTACAGTCATAGTGCACATGATTGGAAGGTCACATACAGATGCAGCAGCGTCGACAGCCGCGAGAGTTTCTTCAATATTGATCATGGTTTCAGCTACAATCAGATCAATACCTGCATCAGCCAGGATATGGATCTGCTCTTGATACATCTCATATGCTTCTGTGTAGGTGTAATCACCATCAGCAGTAATAAAAGATCCGGAAGTTGTAATGTCACCGGCTACATAAACACCATTTCCAGAAAGTTCTTTGGAATATCCAACCAGAGTACGGTTGATCTCCTCAATCTTATCTCTCAGTCCGTGTTTTTCAAGATTCATACGGTTTCCGCCAAAAGTAGGAGCGTAAATTACCTGACTGCCTGCCTGGATATAAGCACGCTGCAGATCCTGAATAATATCTTTATGTTCAATGACCCAGGTCTCTGTACAGATACCACGTGGCATACCGCTTGCCATCAGGTTAGATCCGGTTGCACCATCCAGAATAAGGATATTTTCAGTCAGTTTTCGAAATTCTTCTTTGGTCATTCGTTTGTTGCCTCCTTGATGAAAAAATAAATATATAAGCAACTTACCTGTAAGCTCCGCATTTCTGTCGGAAGTGCTTATTCGTATAATTGAACGATTAGCTGTTCAGTTTTTTATTATAACATGTGTGATTCTGCATTGCCACAGGAAAAATAGCAGAATAAGTCTGAAAGGATAAAAGATATTTTTCGACAAAACTAGAAATTGCACAGAAAGAAAATATGTGCTATTTTTTAGATATATTCATTGTCGGCAGTTCTGTCGGCCAGTTTCCCAAATACAATATTATTAGCAGTAACTGAATCAAAGAATACGGGAGGTAGAATAAGTGAATCTGTTTGAGTACACATATTGTGGAAATTACAACCGGCAGATCCAGAATCTTGCAAGGATCGTACCAGAAAAATGGAGTTTTGGAGAGAATGAAGATAATGGAATCCTGAAAGGATATCTGGAACATACGTTTCGGCGTATTTATGAAGAAGGAAAGATTCTGGAAACAGAAGAGTATGCAATTTTCAATACCGGACTTTTCAACCTGTATTATCAGCCGGTGTATGCTTATTTTATCCCGAATCTGGTGCCGGACAGGCAGCGTTGGTTTCTGGATGGCTTTTATACAGAATACCATTTGTTAAAATCAGGAATCGTCAGTCTTCCGAAGCGGGCGGAATATGTAAAGAATCCCGCAGAACTGATCTTTGATACTGGGCTGGATATTGTACCGCAGTATGAACATATTTTTGAAGAAGCAGAGAATACGCAGCGCCTGCCGGAAACAATCCGGACAAGTGTGATGAAGGTACAGTTGTTTGATGGAGCCATGCGCCAGACAAAAAGGATGCTGGAAGCAGATTACCGGACGGCTATTCCGCAGTATTATAATCATGGAATCCAGTTTTTGATACCGGTCTGTCTGCAGAACCCGGACAAAGCAGATCTGGCACTCGCTTGTGTGAAAACAGAAGATGGGAGCAAATATCTGGGAAGGACCTGTCTGACACTTCGCATGGCATATCATAATGCCCGGCTGTTGGCAAAGATTCACAGTAGCTGGCTGTATCCCTAAAAAGCGTGAATAGATAGGAGAGATAACAGCAGTCTGCATCCCTGGATTTGGCTCTCTTTTATGTTAAAATCTCGCAAAATCTATTGAAATCCCAACGTTTTTGTGATACAAAAATAAGGTTGTTATTAATAATTTTTCTTATGAAAAAGAGGGGATATTTTTTAGGGAGGAAGAGCCAATGAGCAATAAGCTGATCGACTTGATCGACATTTCCAAATCCTATGGAATGCAGACGGTTCTGGATGAACTGAATCTTTATATCAGGGAAAATGAATTCCTGACACTTCTTGGTCCGAGTGGATGCGGAAAGACTACTACACTTCGTATTTTAGGAGGATTTGAGACACCGGATAAAGGACGCGTGATCTTTGATGGGCAGGACATTACGAATCTTCCGCCTAATAAGCGTCAGCTGAATACCGTATTTCAGAAATATGCGTTATTTACGCATATGAATATTGCGGATAATATTGCGTTTGGTTTAAAGATAAAAAATAAAAGCAAACAGTATATTTATGACAAGATTAAATATGCATTGAAACTTGTCAATCTGGATGGCTTTGAGAACCGTATGCCAGATTCCTTAAGTGGAGGGCAGCAGCAGCGAATCGCGATTGCACGTGCTATTGTAAATGAACCAAAGGTGCTTCTTCTGGATGAGCCATTGGGAGCACTTGACCTGAAACTCAGACAGGACATGCAGTACGAGCTGATCCGTTTGAAGAATGAGCTTGGAATCACATTTTTGTATGTAACACATGATCAGGAAGAGGCACTTACCATGTCTGATACGATCGTGGTCATGAACCAGGGATACATCCAGCAGATCGGAACACCCGAGAAAATTTACAACGAGCCGGAAAATGCCTTTGTAGCAGATTTTATTGGAGAGAGCAATATTATTTCCGCGACAATGGTGCAGGACCGCCTTGTCAAGATTCTCGGAGTTAATTTCCCATGTGTGGATGAAGGATTTGGACAGAACAAGCCAGTCGATGTAGTCATTCGTCCGGAAGATATTGATCTTTTGAAACCAGGTCAGGGAAGTATTGATGGAGTAGTTACGCACATGATATTTAAAGGCGTGCATTATGAGATGGAAGTCATGGCAAACAACTATGAATGGCTGGTACACAGCACAGACATGTTCCCGGTTGGAACAGAAGTCAGCATTCATGTAGATCCGTTTGATATCCAGATTATGAAGAAACCAGAATCCGAAGATGAGGAGGCAGTAAACATTGAAGAATAAGCGCTTACTTGCCGGACCTTATCTTTTCTGGTCTGTATCGTTTGTTGTGATTCCTCTTTTGGTAATTGTTTATTATGCATTCACCAGTGATGAGGGCACTTTTACATTTTCCAATCTCGCACAGATTACGACATCGGAGAATCTGAAGGCTCTGGGAATGTCCATTCTTCTGTCCTTTTTAAGTACCGCGATCTGTTTGATCCTTGCTTATCCGCTGGCAATGATCCTGAGCCAGAAGCAGGTAAATCAGACGAGTTTTATTGTACTGATCTTTATTCTGCCAATGTGGATGAATTTTCTTCTTCGTACCCTGGCATGGCAGACACTGTTGGAGAAAAACGGTGTTATCAACAGTATCTTAAGCTTCCTGCATCTGCCGGCACTTGAGATCATCAACACACCATATGCGATCATTCTTGGCATGGTATATAATTTCCTGCCATTTATGGTTTTACCGATTTATAATGTACTGATCAAGATTGACCGTAATGTTATCAATGCAGCCCGCGATCTGGGAGCAAATCCGGTGCAGACATTTTGGAAAGTCACTTTTCCACTCAGTATTCCCGGAGTGATCAGTGGCATTACCATGGTATTTGTACCGGCACTGACTACCTTTGTTATTTCCGATCTTCTTGGAGGCGGCAAGATCCTTTTGATCGGTAACGTGATTGAACAGTCCTTTAAGCAGAACAGCAACTGGCATGTTGGAAGCGGTCTTTCTCTTGTTCTGATGGTATTCATCATTGCAAGTATGGCACTTGTTGCCAAATATGACAAAGAAGAGGGAGGGTCCGCATTTTGATCAGAAAATATTTACAGAAGATATATCTGGCCCTTATTTTTATCTTATTATATGCGCCGATCGTGACGCTGGTTGTTTTGTCTTTCAATCAGTCCAAGACAAGGGCAAAGTGGGGCGGATTTACTTTGAAATGGTACAAAGAACTGTTTCAGAATGAGCAGATCATGAGTGCTTTTTATACGACGCTGATCATTGCCTTTGTTTCAGCCGCGATCGCGACGATCATTGGTACGGCTGCTGCGATTGCGATTCAGGGTATGAAGCAGAAGTGGAAAACCATATATATGGGACTTACCAATATCCCGATGATGAATGCAGAGATTGTGATGGGTGTATCCTTGATGCTTCTGTTTATTGCATTTCACATGACACTTGGTTTTGGGACGATCCTGATCGCGCACATTACGTTTAATATACCGTATGTGATTCTGAGCGTAGCGCCAAAGCTTAAACAGACGAATCGTTATACATATGAGGCAGCACTTGATCTTGGTGCATCTCCGGTCAATGCGTTTTTCAAAGTTGTTTTCCCCGATATCGTACCTGGTGTACTTTCCGGATTTATGCTTGCGTTCACGATGTCTCTGGATGATTTTGTTATCACACATTTTACAAAGGGACCTGGAATCGATACACTCTCAACAAAAATTTATACAGAAGTGCGAAAAGGTATCAAACCGGAAATCTATGCGCTTTCTACGATCATGTTTGTGACAGTACTTGTTCTTCTGATATTGGTAAATTATTCTCCGAAGGAAGAAGAGGAGACTACTGTAAGAAAGAAAGTGCGTAAGCCGTCCAGAATCAAGAAGATTATGTTCCAGAGAGTCATTCCGGTAGCAATCTGTATCGTCTTTATTAGCGGCGGATTTTATTATACGAAAGAAAGTGGTGTTGTAAATGACGATAAACTGATTGTTTACAACTGGGGTGAATACATTGATCCGGAAGTCCTGACGATGTTTGAGGAAGAAACGGGAATCAACGTTGTATATGAAGAATTTGAGACGAATGAAATCCTGTATCCGAAGGTAAGTTCCGGTGCGATTGCGTATGATGTAGTCTGTCCGAGTGATTATATGATCCAGCGTATGATCGAGAATGATCTTCTTTCTGAGATTAATTTTGAGAATATTCCGAATATCAAGAATATCGGCAGTCAGTATCTGGAACAGTCTAAGCAGTTTGACCCGGAAAATAAATATTCGGTACCATATTGCTGGGGAACGGTCGGTATCCTTTATAATAAGACAATGGTGGATGAGCCGGTAGACAGCTGGTCCATTCTCTGGAATCCGAAATATAAAGACAGTATTCTGATGCAGGATTCTGTCCGTGATGCGTTCGGTGCGACACTGAAATATCTTGGATATTCTCTGAACTCTACGGATCTTGACGAGCTGACAGAAGCCAAGAATCTTCTGATCGAGCAGAAACCTCTGGTTCAGGCATATGTCATTGACCAGGTGCGTGACAAGATGATCGGAAATGAGGCAGCTCTCGGCGTGATCTATTCTGGTGAGGCAATCTATACACAGAAAGAAAACCCGAATCTGGAATACGTGATCCCAAAGGAAGGTTCCAACATCTGGATCGATTCCTGGGTAATTCCGAAGAATGCAGAGCACAAGGAAAATGCAGAAAAATTCATCAATTTCCTCTGCAGACCAGATATTGCACTGATGAATTTTGAGTACATTACATATTCTACACCGAATGATGCAGCACGAGAGCTGATTGAGGATGAATCCATCCGAAACAGTGAGATTGCATTCCCGGATCTTTCCCAATATGACAATCTGGAGACATTCCAGTATCTTGGAACAGAGGCTGATCAGGTATATGGCGATCTGTGGAATAAGGTAAAATCTTCATAAATACACAGAATTTACAAGGGGTTTCCGTCAGGGAAACCTCTTTTTGTGGTGACAGATAAAAATGAGAATGCTATACTAAAGACAAAATTGGCTTTATAAAGGCAGGAATTAAGTTTTATGAGAACTTTACTGGTTGGAAATACAGGTTATATCACAAATGACTTTATAGAAGAGGCTTTTCCGGAAAAACATGTTTTTATTCTGGGAGAGAGTAAGCTAAAGACAGATCGAAGGAAAAAACGGATCGTACGACCATTTCCAGAGAGTGAGGATGAGACCGAGGACATTTTTCATACATATGAATTTGAAGAAATCGTCTATTTTTCTAATTATCTGACCTTTCATGGAGAACTGGAGGGAGAAGCCGAGATGCTTCGCAAGGTGCTTCAGTATTGTAAGGGCAGGGACAAAGTACATATTGTATATCTGACAGGTCCGGATGGCAGTTATGATGTTTCTACGGGAAAGACGCTTCTTGTATCAGGGGCAGAGGAAATGTGTGTAAGATATGCATCTTTATATGGAATGAAAGTTAAGATTATTCGGTCGCTATATTTATATTCAGGACAGTATTCGGCTGATTATTTTAGCAGAATTTTCTTTATCATGAAAGAAAAGGGAAGAATCGTGTTTCCGGAGAAACGTCTGCAGGGGCTTTATTTCCTGTCTGTTCAGGATCTGGCTTCTTTACTTTATAAGGTTTTTGATAACTGGAATGAGGAAGAAAAGTATCTGCATGTACCGGATGTTTTTAACAATACCATGCAGGATCTGGGAGATGCATTAAAAAAACTGACTTCGTTTCAGAGAGTGGAATACAAAGAGTCTTCTGTAATCGAGCAGATACCGGCTGATGACAGAGTTATCCGGTATCAGTATGGCTGGTTCCCAAAGATTTCTGTACTGGATGAACTTCCTGAAATGTATCATGCATTTGAACAACAGTGGAATTTGAAACCAGGTAAAATGGATACCCTGCGGCAGCTTCTAAAGAAACATGAGGGAGTGCTCAAAATTACTGAACTTATATTGGGGTTTCTGGTATTCCAGTGGTTGAATCAATTTGTCGGAAATCAGGCTCAGTTTAAGATGATCGATCTGCGGCTTGTTTTTATTGTACTTTTTGGAAGCCTGTATGGATTGAATTATGGAATCGCTGCGGCTGCACTGGAGACATTTTCTCTGCTTTATGCGTATGAAAGCCAGGGAATCGGATGGTATACGCTGTTTTATGAGCCGACAAACTGGATTCCGTTTATTTTTTATTTTGCAGTAGGAGTCATCTGTGGATATGTGAGAATGAAAAATAAAGAAAATGCGGAATTTGTCAATTCGGAAAACAAACTGCTTGAAGAGAAATTTATGTTTGCACGGGAAATGTATCAGGAGACGCTGGATGATAAAAAAATGTACAAAAAACAGATTCTGGGCAGTAAGGACAGTTTCGGAAAAATATTCGATATTACAAGAAAGCTTGACATTGTTCAACCGCAGGAGCTTTTTCTGGAAACTATGCATGTGATGGAAGAGGTTCTGGAAAATAAAACATTTGGTTTTTATACTCTGAATCAGCGAAATGGATATGGAAGACTGGAAATGGCATCTTCCGGTATGCAGAAAAAGTACAAAAATTCAGTAAAACTGAGTGAATATCGTCTTGCAATGGATGCACTGGAGCAGGGAGAAGTCTGGGTAAACAGAGAATTTCTTGATGAATATCCGATGTATCTTGCGGGAATACGGAAAAATGGCGAACTTGTTATGTTGGTCAGTATCCGGGATGTACAGATTGAACAGATGACCTTATATTATCTGAATCTGTTCAAGATTTTGTGTGGACTGATTGAGGCATCACTGTTGCGGGCACTGGAATATCAGGAGGCGATTGAATATAAACAGTACATAAAAGGTACACACATTCTAAAGACAGAGTATTTTGAAGAACGTCTGAAAATACAGCATGATATGCGTGAACAAAGGCTGGCATCGTATGAATTGCTCGAACTGAAGCATCCGGAAATGTCACTGGAAGAAGCAGATGAGATTTTATCTGGCTGTGTAAGAGAAAATGATATCTGGGGAATTTCAGAAGAAGGAATTTTGTATCTGATTCTGCTCCAGACAGATCAGAATTCTCTGCCAATCGTTCTGGAAAGACTGAAACGTGCCGGATTTATCTGCAGGCAGCTGGATGCACAGAACGAAAATGAGAAAACAGTGGAGGAAAAAGTATGACAGGAATGATGCTGGGCCTGCTTTTTCTTGGTATACATCTGATCGTATGTATTCTGGTCTGGACGGGAATAAAGGCAGAAGTGCTGAAAGTGAAACGTTATCTGATAATTCCCGTGATCTTTGTTCCACCATGGGGATTTTTTTGTGTTCTTTTTCTTCATTTCCAGATTTTTATGAAAAAAGAAAATTCCCGGGAGATCGGTGTTGAAAAACTGAAAGTAAGTGCACAGTTGTATCAGAATAACTTTCAGCTGCGAGAAGAAAGTGATCAGGAGATTGTTCCTCTGGAAGAAGCTTTGCTGATCAATGACCCTGAACTTCGAAGACAGCTGATCATGAATGTTCTGAATGATGATCCGTCACAGTATATGAAAGTGCTGGAGCAGGCACGGATGAATGAAGATGTCGAGGTTGTGCATTACGCGATCACGGCAATGGTAGAACTTTCCAAAGAATATGACAACAGGCTTCAGAAGCTGGAAAGAAGATATGCGGGAAATCCTGATGATCCGCAGATATTGGATGAATACAGTGATTTCATGGAAGAATATCTGAAGCAGGGCATCCTGGAGAAACAGATTGAACAGATGCAGAGAAATCAGTATACGCAGCTTCTGGAAAAACAACTCCGGAGAAAAAAATCCCTGCATACCTGTGTTTGTCTGACAGAAAATTTTATGAAGCTGAAGGAATACGATGAAGCAGGAAAAATTTTGAATATCATGAACGAAACCTGGCATCGGAGTGAAGAGTACTGGGTTCACAGAATCTGGTGGCTGTCAGCACAAAAGATGGGAAAAGAGTTACAGAAAAGTTTGAATCAGATGAAAGAAGAACATATTTATTTATCTTCAGAGAGTAAGGAGGCTCTTGCCCTTTGGGTAGATTGGTAAAAAATATCAGGAAATTTCAGTTTAAGGGAATGCTTGTGATTCTGTGCTGCTTCCTGCTGATGGGAGCAATCCTGTTTGCAGAACGGGCAGGAATCCAGTATCAGGAGATGGCACGACAGATTTCCTATATCGATAAAGAGAAAACAATTACAGAAAAAACAGCGATGACACTGCAAAAAAAGACCTGTCTGGTTCTGCGGGACAGTGCACAGGACAATAGTAACCTGGCATGGGAACAGTTTGAACGGATTCTTATGGACATGCGAGTCGGCACGGATGTTATTGATATTCAAAAGCAGTTTGTGCCGGAATTTACAGATTATGAGACGGTCATTGTACTGATGAGTGATCTTGGTCCGCTCAAAAATACGGTCCTGGATCTCTGTCAGTGGGTATATGATGGTGGAAACGTCTGGTTTCCAATGACACTGCAGAAGGATTTGTATGTATCTATGATCGAGCAGAAACTGGGAGTGGCATCTTCTGGAAGTACGTATGCAATAGTTGACAGTATCTATTTTGATAAGGATTTCCTGATTGGTGGTGGACAGGCATATACAGTTACAGATCCGTATGAGTCCGCATGGGCAGTCCAATTGAGTGAAAAAGCAAAAGCATATGCATGGATCGGAGATCAGAAGGGAACACCACTGATCTGGGAGAACGCATATGGAAGTGGAGAGTTTGTAGTAGATAATTTTGGCTTTTATACGAAGGGAAGCAGAGGATTTTATGCCGCTTCATACAGTCTGCTTACAGAATGTGGCATTTATCCGGTCATAGATGGATCTGTGTTTTATCTGGATGATTTTCCGTCACCGGTGCCTGGCGGAGATGGCACCTATGTGAAACGTGATTATGGAACCAGTATTGCGGATTTTTATACCAATATCTGGTGGCCGGATATGATAGACTTGGCGGCCCGTCATGGTGTGAAGTATACGGGTGTGATCATTGAAAATTACGAGGACAAGACGGATGGAAAAGTAAAGAAACAGGCAGATTCAGAGCGTTTCCAGTATTTTGGAAACATGATTCTGCACCAGGGTGGAGAGTTGGGCTATCACGGATATAATCATCAGCCGCTGACACTTTCGAATGTAGATTATGGAGACGCACTTCCCTACAATACATGGATCAGCACGAAAGCAATGAAAGATGCAGTCAGTGAACTGATTCGATTTGGAAAAGAAATGTTCCCGGGAACGGTGTTGTCTGTCTATGTCCCACCATCCAATGTGCTGTCCGAAGAAGGCAGAAAGCTTCTTGGCGAACAGTTCCCGGAGATCCGTACGATTGCAAGTACGTATTTTTCAGGCGATTTTGCTTATGAACAGGAGTTTGAAGCTGCAGATGATGGTGTAATAGAACAGCCGCGAATCATTTCAGGTGGTATTATTGATGATTTTATGCAGATGGCAGCATTGTCAGAGCTGAACATGCATTTTGTAAATAATCATTTCATGCATCCGGATGATCTGCTGGATGAGGACAGAGGTGCGGCTCTTGGCTGGGAAAAACTGAAACACCGCCTGGATGAGTATATGACCTGGTTAAATGATGCAGCACCATCACTCAGAAATCTTACAGGTTCTGAATTATCGGGTGCGATACAGAGATATGGAGCACTGACCATTGATAAAGAGATCACAGAAAATCAGATAAAGCTTCATCTGGGGAATTTTTATGATGAAGCCTATCTGATGGTCCGGATTAATGATGGAAAACCTGATGAAGTGGATGGCGGTGAACTGACACATCTGACGGGAAATCTATATCTGCTTCATGCGCAGAAGAGCGATGTTGTGATCAGAAAAGAAGAAAGATAATTTTGATTTAGAGGGAATAAGATTGAAGATCTGTCTGATATTAGAGGGATGTTATCCCTATGTATTTGGTGGTGTTTCCACCTGGATGCACCAGTATATCAATAAAATGAAGGAGCACGAGTTTGTCCTGTGGGTGATTGGAGCGACTGCGGATAAAAAAGGCAAATTTGTTTATGAACTTCCCGAAAATGTAACAGAAGTTCATGAAGTATTTCTGGATGATGCGCTTCGGGTGAAAGATACGGGAAAAATGCATCATACATTTACTGATGAGGAAACAGCAAGTCTGAAAGAACTGATGCAGTGTGGAAGACCAGACTGGGATGTCTTGTTCCGATTATACCATGATAAGAAACTGAATCCGATGTCTTTTTTGAAAAGTGAAGAATTTCTGGATATCCTGACACAGAGCTGTCTGGAGAAATATCCATATATCGCGTTTGCCGATGCGTTTCATACAATGCGTTCCATGATGCTTCCGGTATTGTATCTGATGGGCACAGAGGTGCCGGAGGCAGATGTCTATCATGCAATCTGTACCGGTTACGGAGGACTTCTTGCGTGCCTGGGAGGGTACGTTTATCACAGAGATGTATTGCTCACGGAACATGGAATCTATACAAGAGAAAGAGAAGAAGAGATCATACGTGCCAAATGGGTCGTTCCATCTTTTAAGAAACAATGGATCTCGTTCTTTTACATGTTGTCAGATCTGATCTACCAGAGGGCTTTTCAGGTTAGCTGTCTGTTCACAAATGCAATGCGGACACAGATTCAGATGGGATGCGACGCCGCAAAGTGCAGGGTCATTGAAAATGGAATTGATTATGACAGACTGTCCGGCATTCCTCTGAAAGAACCGGATGGCTGGGTAGATATCGGCGCGGTAGTCCGGCTTGCCCCGATCAAAGATATTAAGACAATGATCTATGCATTTTATGAGTTATCGGCCCGTGTACAGAAGGTAAGGCTGCATATCATGGGCGGTGTGGATGATGAAGAATACGCAGAGGAATGTTATGCACTTGTAAAGCAGCTGAAACTTCAGAATATTATTTTTACTGGAAGAGTGAATATCGTAGAATATATGGAAAAACTGGATTTTACGATTTTGACGAGTATTTCAGAGGGACAGCCACTTTCTGTCCTTGAGTCTTTTGCAGCCAGGCGTCCCTGTGTGACAACAGATGTGGGTTGTTGTCAGGAGCTTTTGGAGGGAAACGAGGGAGATCCTTATGGCCGGGCTGGCTATTATGTTGCACCAATGTACAGAGAGGGTCTTGCAGATGCGATGGAAAAGATGTGCGCTTCCAGAAACCGTCGTCTGCGTATGGGGGCAAACGGACAGGCAAGGACGAAGGCATACTACAGACAGGAACGTATGATAGAGAAATACAGAGAACTGTACAGGGAGGTCGAGGTTAAGAATGGCTGGAATCGGATTTGAGCTGAAAAAGCTTTTTAAAAGACGCGGCCTGTTCGCGGCATTCCGGGCATATGGTTATGCAGGAATCGTCTGCACCGGTCCAATGCTTCTGGGAGTTCTTCTGCTTCTGGGCGTGATGTTTCTGTGTGATGCTACTGGTGGTTCCAGACAGAGCCGGGAGCTTCTTGTATGTATGATTACATATACACTGCTTGCGTCGCTTCTTGTGACCAGTTTTCTTTCCATGGTTGTGACCAGATTCATAGCAGATATGCTTTACCAGGAAAAGCATGATGCAATTCTTCCGTCTTTTTGGGGTTCTGCTGGAATCATGCTTGCAGTTGGAAGTATCTTGTATGGAATTTTTCTTTTATTTTCAGGGTGCAGTCTGATAGACGGGATTCTGTGCCTGAGTTTTTTTGGCGAGCTGATCATTACCTGGAATGCGATGAGTTATCTGACAGCGATCAAAGATTACAGAGGGATTCTTTTGTCTTTTGCCAGTGCGATTATTGTCACATTCGCAGTTGGATGGATTTTGCTTATGTTTGGAATTGCACATGTAGAGGCTTTACTGATTGCGGTCTGTACAGGTTATGGAATTATGCTCCTCTGGGATGTGGTGCTTTTGTATCAGTATTTCCCGCAGGGAACAGAAAGTGCTTTTTTCTTTCTGCGCCGGGTAGATGAATTTTTGCCGCTGGCTTTTACTGGTTTATTTATTAATATCGGTATGTTTGCACATCTGGTGATCATGTGGTGCGGACCGGTCAGAGTACGCGTGCAGGGCCTCTTTTATGGGGCACCGTATTATGATGTACCGGCATTGGTGGCTTTTCTTACGATTCTTATCACGACTGTGAATTTTGTGGTTTCGGTAGAAGTAAATTTTTATCCGAAGTACAAAAATTATTACAGCCTGTTTAATGGCAGAGGTGCGATTGGCGATATTCAGCAGGCAGGTGAAGAAATGAAAAAAGTGCTGAACATGGAATTAAAATATACTGCATTGAAACAATTGCTCACAACTGCTCTGGCTATTTCTGTTGGTGGAAGTCTGTTGAAATATCTGCCATTGGGCTTTAATGATTTGATGGAAGGTTATTTCCGGACACTGTGTGTGGGCTATGGGCTTTATGCAGTTGCAAATACTGTACTTCTTCTTTTAATGTATTTTACAGACTACAAAGGGGCTGTATGTGCATCTGGGATTTTTGCAGGGGCAACATCTGTAGGTACTGTGATTTCACTTTTCTTTCCAAAAGTATATTATGGATTTGGCTTTTTGATCGGGAGCGCAGTGTTTTTTCTGCTTGCTGTGTGCCGGCTGGATTATTATACACGAAGGCTTCCATACTACATTCTGAGTGTGCAGCCGGTTGTGGAAGAAGACAGGGCGGGTGTGTTTACGAGACTTGGCTGTTTGTTGGATGAGAAGCTTGAGAGGAGACTGGATAATGAATAAATATAAGAGATGGGCAGGAATGCTGGCAGTGCTGCTTATCCTCATCATGTGCAGTGGATGTGCACTGAACCGGGAGAGCACTGCAGAAGAACAGAGTCAGGAAGCGGCTGGAAAAGAGACTGAAGTAAAGAAAACAGAGGCACAGAATATCAATGATGTGCATCTGCGAGATAAGGACAGTCTTTATGAAAATGACGATGATACCAGTGTGGTTACTATGTATCTGACAGTTTCCAGAGGGAACAGTTCAGAAAATACGGACCATTCCTGGAAGGAGATCAACAGTTATTCTGCTTATGATTATGTAAAGATGGGAGTTGCCAGGTATGAAACTGCAGCACTTCTGCAGATTGGGGATGAGAATGGCCCGGTACAGGGCGAAGTCGGATATGGGGAGACAATCCCAAATGCAACAGTCAAGATTCGTGGACAGACTTCTTCAACGTATCCTCAGAAAAATTACAAGATTGAACTGAAAAAGAATAAAGGGACCTGGAGAGGGCAGCGAACGATCAATCTGAACAAACATATGGGAGAGGGACTTCGTTTCCGCAATAAGATGGCTTATGATATGCTCAAGAAGATTCCGCAGATGCTCAGTCTTCGGACACAGTTTGTACATTTGTATGTCAAAGACTGCACAGATGGAAACAGTGACAGTTTTGAAGATTATGGGTTGTATACACAGGTAGAACAGCTGAACAAGACCGGAATGAAAAATCATGGATTGGACTCGAACGGTCAGCTCTATAAGATCAATTATTTTGAATTTTATCGCTATGAAGATGTGATAAAGAAAGAAGATGACCCAAATTATGATAAGGTTCAGTTTGAAAATTATCTGGAAATCAAAGGCAATTCAGACCACAGCAAGTTGATTGCAATGCTGGAGGAACTGAATGATTATTCGGTCTCGATCGATACGGTTCTAAGTGATCATTTTGATGTGGAGAATCTGACATACTGGATGGCTTTTCAGATTCTGACGGGAAATTCAGATACACAGAATCGAAATACCTATCTGTATAGTCCGCTGAATTCAGATACCTGGTATTTCATCAGCTGGGATAATGACGGAGCATTGATGAAAACAGAAAACAGTCTGAAGGACTATTCGGATCAGAGCAGCTGGGAGTGTGGAGTCAGCAATTACTGGGGCAATGTACTGTTTCAGAGATGCCTGAAATCTGATACTTTCCGTGAAGAGCTGGACCGTGCCGTTGAAGATCTGAAAGACAAATTTAACCATGATACAGTTGAGAAGATGGTGCAGAGTTATGCAGCAGTGGTAAAACCGTATGTGTATGCCATGCCGGATGCAATGAATGCACCGCTTACATCAGAACAGTATGATCAGGTTGCCACTGCGATTCCGGATGAGATTGAGCAGAATTATGAAGCGTATAAAGAGAGCCTTAAGAAGCCGATGCCATTTTATATAGGGGTTCCTTCTGTAGAAAATGACAAATTGAAGCTGAACTGGGATGTTTCGTATGATTTTGATGCGGAAGAGATTACCTATTTTGTGGACGTGGCATCTGATTATCAGTTCCAGAATGTGATCTACAGTTCGTATGGACAGACGATGCCGGAAGCAGAGATGGATATTCCGGAAGCTGGACAGTATTTTGTAAGGGTAAAGGCGACTAATGCAGCCGGATATACGCAGGATGCATTTGATTACTATGTTACGAATGATGGCAAAAGTTATGGTATGAAGTGCTTTTATGTGACAGAAGATGGTCAGATTGAGGAAGAAGTGTATGAGGAACAGTAAAGAAATTTATCGAAATGAATGGAAATATCTGATCAGCACCAGTGAAAAGGAAATACTGAAACTGAGAATGAAGCATTTTCTGAGACTCGATCCACATGCGGAAAATGGCAGCTATATGATTCGAAGCCTGTATTTTGATGATTATTGGAACAGTGCTTATGAAGAAAAAGAGGCAGGCATTCTGATGAGAAAAAAATACAGAATCCGTATTTATAACTGCAGTGACCACTCCATCAGACTGGAACGAAAAAAGAAGTTTGGCAGTTACATATATAAAGAAAGTGCTCCGCTGACAAGAACAGAAACGGAAAAGATCATAGCGGGAGATTACAGCTTCCTTCTGTACAGTCCATACGATCTGTGCAGAGAATTCTATATAGAATGCATAAGCAATGTGATGCGGCCAAGAACAATCGTGGATTATGACAGAGAACCGTGGATCATGGATGAAGGTACGGTGAGGATTACGTTTGATGCAGATGTCCGGGCAGCAGTTGGCAGTTTTGATTTGTTTGATCCACAGCTTCCGACATTGCCGGTACTGGAGCCTGGAAAGATGGTGATGGAAGTGAAATTTACAGAAATGCTTCCACAGATCGTAAGGGAAATCCTTCCGCCTCAGGCAGAGGAATTTACTGCAGTTTCAAAATATGTGTTGTGTTATGAAAAGACGAGATACATGAATGGATTTGAATATTGGTATGAAACACAGGAGAGGAAAGTATTATGAGTGTAAAAGATATGCTGAAAAAATCAGTCCTGGAATCCGGAGTATTTACCCAGTACGATATTCCGGGAATCCTGATTGCACTGGTGGCTGCATTTATCATGGGTGTATTGATATTTGCAGTATATAAAAAGTTTTATGCAGGAGTTATCTATTCCAGAACATTTGCAGTAACGCTGGTTGGAATGACCGTTCTTACCTGTATGGTAACACTGGCGATCAGTACAAATATTGTAATTTCACTTGGTATGGTAGGTGCATTGTCAATTGTGCGATTCCGTACAGCAGTCAAAGATCCGATGGATCTGTTGTATCTGTTCTGGGCGATCACGACCGGGATCACGGTAGGCGCGGGAATGTATATGCTGGCAGTCCTTGCAGCACTGATCATGATATTGATGATACTTTTATTTTATCATAAACAGCAGAATGGAAAAATTTATATTGCTGTGATACACTATACAGGAGATGAGGCCGGGGATGAAGTGATTCGGGCCTTTGGAAAAAGAAAATATTTTGTCAAATCCAAAACCATGCGAAAAGAAAAGACGGAGATGGCAGTGGAGATATTCTGTCGACAGAATGATATGGATTTTATGGAAAAAATCCGTTTGATTCCGCAGGTGGATGATGTGACACTGATTCAGTATAATGGAGAATACCATGGATAAACGTGTATTGTGGAGCAGAAAGGATAATCAGGTATCCAATTATATAAAGTTGTGTGAGGAATGGGCAGAAAAATTTCTTCGGATGGACAGGACAGCACTGATGAAGAAACTTCCGGAGCTGAAAGAAGAGAATGGTTATCTCAAAATTACACATTTTGGGGTGCCGTTCGGGATTCGTGAAAGCGATGGACGGATTGAACGCCTGGATGGCAGATGTGAGGCCAATGCGACAGAAATGTTGAATATCTATACACTTTTGGGCTATGTAAAAGAAAATGCATTTTTTATGGATAAATGGGTGCCGTTTGCGGATCTTCAAAATGCACGGCCGTTTGGACCGGCATATAAGATCGGGGTAACAGATGTCTTTGCAGAGACTTTTTCCGGACATGTCAAAGAACTGAAGGATGCCTGCATCAAACTTAACGGAATTGAGCTTCCGCAGGGAGATGTCGGATATCAGATCAATGCATTCGAATGCGAACCGATGCGATTCTATTTCTGGGACTGCGATGAGGAATTTGAGGCACAGGCGAATATTTTGTTTGATTACAGTGCCACGGATTTTAACCATGTAGAGAGTGCAGTGTCTACAGCGGAAATGGGTGTACGCCGCCTGGCGGAAGTGGCAGGACTGCCACTTCGTGGGAAATCTTTTGGGATGAGTTGAAAGACAGAAATACTTAGATATCGTCTTATAAAATAATGCAAAATAATAACATGATAATAGTATTGCAAAAAAAATAGAAACAGAGTATCCTTAGAAAGATGTCAGCCAAAATGCGAAAATTTAAAGATAACAAAAGTATTTCGTAAATATACAATGGAGGTGCTGAAATGGGGGAAAACAAAGGCAGAGTTACGATACCGACGAATCTGGATGTGGTGAAGGAAACACTGGATATTGTGGAGAAATGGGGCGCAGATGCAATCCGTGACTGTGATGGAACAGAATTTCCGGCAGAACTGAAAGATACAGGAGCAAAGATCTATGCTACTTACTATACAACAAGAAAAGACAATGCATGGGCCAAGGCAAATCCGGATGAGATCCAGCAGATGTACATCTTGAGTCCTTTCCATACCGCAACGGAGGAGAGCCTGGAGATTCATCTTATGGATCAACTTTATCCGGACATGCTGAAAGTAAATACCCGTGATGATATTACCAGATGGTGGGAAGTCATTGACCGTACCACAGGCGAAATTGTTCCGGTAAGTCAGTGGTCCTATAACGAAGAAAGCGGCAATGTCGTAATTGCACCGACGAAGCTGTTTCATGAGTATACGGTCAGCTTTCTGGCATATATCATGTGGGATCCGGTTCATATGTACAATGCTGTCGTAAATGACTGGAAGGATGTAGAACCACAGATTACTTTTGATGTGCGTCAGCCGAAGACAAGAGCACATTCCCTGGAGCGTCTCCGTCGTTTTCTGGATACGCATCAATACGTGGATGTTGTCCGTTTTACGACATTTTTCCATCAGTTTACCCTGATCTTTGATGAGCTTGCGAGAGAAAAGTATGTAGACTGGTTTGGCTACTCTGCATCTGTCAGCCCGTATATCCTTGAGCAGTTCGAAAAAGAAGTGGGATATGTGTTCCGACCGGAATACATTATCGACCAGGGATACATGAACAATACATACCGTATCCCGTCCAAAGAATTCAAGGACTTCCAGGCGTTCCAGAGAAGAGAAGTTGCGAAGCTTGCCAAAGAGATGGTAGATATTGTCCATGAATACGGCAAAGAGGCCATGATGTTCATGGGTGATCACTGGATCGGCATGGAGTCGTTTATGGATGAGTTTGCCTCTATCGGACTGGATGCTGTCGTTGGAAGCGTCGGAAACGGCGCGACCTTGCGTCTGTTCAGTGATATCAAGAACGTAAAATATACAGAAGGCCGTTTCCTTCCGTACTTTTTCCCGGATACCTTCCATGAGGGCGGTGATCCGGTCAAAGAAGCCAAAGTAAACTGGGTAACAGCAAGACGTGCGATCCTTCGAAGCCCGATTCAGAGAATTGGTTACGGCGGTTATCTGAAACTTGCTCTGGAATTTCCGGATTTTGTACAGTATATCAAAGAGGTATGCCAGGAATTCCGTACCCTTTACGATAATATCCAGGGCGTGACTCCATATTGTGTGAAGCGTGTGGCTGTGCTGAACTGTTGGGGCAAAATGCGTTCCTGGGGTAATCACATGGTACATCACGCAATTTATTACAAGCAGAATTATTCTTACTTCGGGATCATCGAGGCTTTGAGTGGCGCACCGTTTGATGTTTCCTTCATCAGCTTTGACGATATCCTGGAAGATAAGAATTTGTTGAAGAACTTTGATGTTGTGATCAACGTAGGTGATGCAGACACTGCACAGAGTGGTGGCGAGTACTGGGTAAACGAGAAAATCATCACTGCAGTAAAAGAATTTGTCTACAACGGCGGCGGCTTCATTGGAGTCGGCGAACCGGCAGCTCATCAGTGGCAGGGCCATTATTTCCAGCTTGATGATGTGCTTGGAGTAGAAGAAGAAAACGGCTTCAATCTGAACAAAGACAAATACAACTGGGAAGAACACCGAGATCACTTTATTCTGGCAGACAGTGACGGAGATGTTGATTTTGGTGAGGGCAAGAAAAATGTCTATGCACTTGACGGTACAGAGATCCTGATCCAGAAAGACCAGGAAGTACAGATGGCAGTAAAGACTTTCGGAAAAGGCCGTGGTGTCTACATCAGCGGACTTCCGTACAGTTTCAAGAACAGCCGTGTCCTCTACCGCGCAGTCCTCTGGTCCGCATCTGCAGAGGAAGAGCTGAATTGCTGGTATTCCACAAACTATAATGTAGAAGTCCATGCCTATGTAAAGAATGGTAAATACTGCGTCGTAAACAATACTTACGAACCGCAGGATACGGTTGTATACAAAGGTGATGGAAGCAGTTTTGAGCTTCATATGGAAGCAAATGAGATCAAGTGGTATCAGATCTGAGAAGTAGAGAATTAAAAAGGAGAGCAATATGAAAAAGATAAGTTGTATGTTTCTTGCCTTGGCGGTAGGACTTTCAGGAATACTGGCAGGAGCACCCGTTCAGGCGGCAGAGAAGAACAAAACAGCGAAGCATGTAATTGTTTTGGATCCGGGTCATGGAGGCGCGGAAGATGGGGCATATGCCGTCCATAAGGGAAAGGTTTACAGAGAAGAAATTATCAACTGGAAGATTGCGAATTATACGATGCAGGCGCTCAGCAAAGAACCAAATATAGAGGTTCATCTTACGAAGAGTAAAAACAGGACAATGAGTCTGTCAGCGCGAGTGAGCGTTGCAAAGAAATATGATGCAGATCTGCTGGTAAGTCAGCATATTGATGATTCTGACAGCAGTGCAGCACGAGGAGCTTCGGTACTTCTTTCGAGAGGAACTTACAGACCTGGACTTGCTGCGAAAGAGAAAAAATTTGCAGGTTATGTTCTGGATGAATTACAGAAAATAGGTATCACAAAAAGAGGCCTGTTATATCGTATGAGCGAGAACGGAGGCAGATATCCGAATGGTGGAGTGCGCGATTATTATGGAATTGTAGCACAGAGCGTCGAACAGAATATTCCCGGTGTGATCGTAGAACATGCTTTTATCAGCAGCCCTTATGATGCGGCTCGCTTCCTGGGTACAGATGCAGCTTTAAAGAAAATTGGTGAAGCAGATGCCAGAGCAATCGTCCGTTACTGTCAGCAGGTACCTGCCAAAAAGCATTCTTCAACAGCAGCACCGGTAACACCAGGTAAATTCACAGGATGGAAACTGCAAGGTGGCTATTACTATTATTATATAGATAACGTAAAACAGAAAAATAAACTCCTGAACCTGAAAGATGGAATCTATTATGTCAATAAAGATGGCAAGCGTCAGTATGGTACAAGAACAATAAACAAGAAAACCTATTATTTCCAGAAAGATGGAAAGGCAAAATTAGGCTGGATGAAAATCAGGGGTAAGTGGTATTATTTCAATAGAAAATCTGCTTACATGTATAAAAACCGTATAGTGCCTACATCCTCTGGAAAGAAATTTTATTTCAATGCCAAAGGTGTATGCACGAACAGAAAGTGATAGTGCCTTAAGTATTTCAAATCGACGGGAACAGCTATACAAAGTGAAGAGGGCCATCGGGTGATCATGATTTAAAATCTGGTTATCTCTCGATAGCCCTTTTTATAATATTCTGCGCATCTCGCAGCAAGAATGCAGAGGCATTCTTGAATTTATTTTCTTCGGGCACGTTTCTCAATAAAATCCAGAATGGCGTACAGTCCCATTGCGATCACGCACAGGATCACGATGGACATTAGTACCCATGTCAGCTTAAATGTCTGGGAACCATAGATGATAAGGTATCCGAGACCCTGGCGTGCACCTATGAATTCTCCGATGATCACACCAACAAGGCATAATCCAATATTAACTTTCATTACACTTAAGATGAGAGGTACAGAAGACGGAAGGACAATCTTTGTCAGTTCGTCTTTTTTTGTGCCGCCGAGGGTGCGGATGAGTTTTAATTTTTCCGGGTCAGCTTCGCGAAAGCCGGTATAAAGATTGATAACAGAACCAAAGATTGCCACGGACATTCCGGCAACAATGATAGTTCGGATATTTGCACCCAGCCATACGATAAGAAGTGGTGCAAGGGCTGACTTCGGAAGGCTGTTCAGAACGACCAGATAGGGTTCCAGGACTTTTGACAGTCTGGGACATGCCCATAAGAGGACCGCCGTGCCGACTCCGAGAAAAACAGTAAAGCCAAAGCTTACGAGAGTTTCTGTCAGTGTGATTCCGATATGTGTGAAGAGAGACTGATCCTGTATCATACGGATAAATGTCTGCCAGATCTCAGATGGACTGCTGAATATAAAAGAGTCTATCCATCCGTATCTGGCAGATATTTCCCACAAAAGAAGAAAACCCAGGAACAGAAAAATCCTGGATACATGGATCAGATATTTTTCACGGCGGACACGGAGAAGGTACTGCTTTTGCGCAGGAGAATGTTCAGGCATACTGATTCAGCTCCTTCCAGATAAGATTGAAATAGGATTTGAATTGAGGGGCATTACGGGAAGTGAGCGGAGTCCGATCAGGGAGGTTAAGATCAATCTTTACGATGCTGGCAACGGTTGCTGGCCGTTTTGTCAGGATCACAACCCGGTCTGCCATGCTGATTGCTTCGGAAATATCATGTGTGACCAGGATGGCAGGTTTCTTTTCTTTTTTCAGAATCTGTCCGATATCATCGCTGACATTCAGTCGTGTCTGGTAGTCCAGTGCAGAAAATGGCTCATCAAGCAGAAGAAGTTCTGGATGCAGCGCAAGTGTTCGAATGAGGGCTGCGCGTTGCCGCATGCCTCCGGATAATTGTGAGGGATGTGCATTACGAAATTTTTCAAGTCCATAAGTGCACAGCATATGTTCAATGGCATTTAATTTTTCGCGTGTAAGCTCTCCTCGGATCTCAAGACCAAGGATTACGTTCTGATAGATGGTTCGCCATTCCAGAAGGTGATCTTTCTGAAGCATATAACCAATACGTGAGTCACCAGGAGATGGGGGTGTACCGTTCATAAGGATTGTGCCTTTTTCTGCTTGCAAAAGGCCGCAGATCAGGTTCAGAAGAGTAGATTTGCCGCATCCGGAGGGACCGACGACTGCCAGGAATTCCCCGGGCATCAGGTCAAAGGTCAGATGCGTAAGTGCCGGTGTTTCTCCGGCGGATGTATGATAAGAGAGTGAAACGTCTCTGATTTCCAGAAGGGGTTTCATAAAAATACCTCCGAAGATACAAACATAACATTCTGGTGGTTCCTTTATATAGACCAGAATCTATATTTTAAGATATGCGAAAAACCGTTCATGTGCTATGATATATGACAGGGTTTGGTGTTCAGACCGGCTTTATGCAAAGCCCAACCATAAAGGAACAAAAAAGAAGGGAATAGACATTGAATAAACGAAATTATCAAAAAGAGCTTGATAAGCTTATTGAAACAATAAAAAAAGAGGGGCGTGTCCCACGGCTTTTTCTGCATAGCTGCTGTGCGCCGTGCAGCAGTTATGTGCTGGAATATTTATCACAGTATTTTGAAATTACAGTATTTTTTTATAACCCAAATATTTCACTGGAAGAAGAATATCGCAAACGCGTAGCAGAGATCCGGCGTCTGGTACAGGAGATGCCATTTACACATGCGGTTCATATTGTGGAAGGTACCTATGATCCCAAAATCTTTTATGAGATGACGAAAGGGATGGAAAATATACCGGAAGGTGGGGAACGCTGCTTTAAATGTTATCGCCTTCGTATGGAAGAGGCTGCCAGACTTGCCAGAGAAGGAGGATATGATTATTTCACGACAACACTTTCTATCAGTCCGCTGAAAAATGCACAGAAGATCAATGAGATTGGAGAAGAACTGGCGGAGATTTACAAGGTCTCTCATCTTCCATCTGATTTTAAGAAAAAAAACGGATACAAACGTTCGATTGAATTGTCTCATGAACATGATCTTTACCGGCAGAATTATTGCGGATGTGTGTTTTCAAAGCATGAGCAGGAAGAAAAAATGAAACAAAAACAAATTTCAGAGGGTTCGACTATTTGATTTTTCACTGGAATGTGGTAAACTGATAAGAAATTATGCACTGGCGGGACTCTGTGGAGGAACGGCAGCAGCAAAACACCGTATGACAAGGAGGAAATTATGGCACAGTTATGGGGAGGACGTTTCACAAAAGAAACGGACAAGCTGGTATACAATTTTAATGCGTCCATTTCATTTGACCAGAAATTTTATAAACAGGATATTCGTGGAAGCAAGGCACATGTCAGAATGCTTGCCAAACAGGGGATTCTGACTGAAGAAGAGAGAGACCAGATCCTTGGCGGACTGGACAGTATCCTTGCAGATGTAGAGTCCGGCAAACTGGAGATCACATCCGAATACGAAGATATCCACAGTTTTGTTGAGGCAAATCTGATCGATCGTATCGGAGATCCAGGCAAGAAGCTTCACACAGGAAGAAGCCGTAATGACCAGGTTGCCCTGGATATGAAGCTTTATGTACGTGATGAGATTGAAGAAATTGATGCAGAACTTAAGAAGCTTCTTGAAGCACTGCAGACAATCATGGAGAACAATGTGCATACGTATATGCCTGGATTCACACATCTTCAGAAGGCACAGCCGGTCACTCTGGCACATCATGTAGGTGCTTATTTTGAAATGTTCCGCAGAGACAGAAGCCGTATGGCAGATATCCGCAAACGCATGAATACCTGTCCACTCGGTGCAGGTGCGCTTGCAGGAACCACCTACCCACTGGACAGATTTTATACAGCAGAACTGCTTGGATTTGACGAGCCGACGAGAAACAGCATGGATTCTGTGTCTGACAGAGATTATGTGATTGAGCTTCTTTCTGCTATGTCTACGGTTATGATGCACTTAAGCCGTTTCTGTGAGGAGATCATTCTCTGGAATTCCAATGAATACCGTTTCGTTGAGATTGACGATGCCTACAGCACCGGAAGCAGCATCATGCCACAGAAGAAAAATCCGGATATTGCAGAGCTTGTAAGAGGTAAGACCGGCCGTGTTTATGGTGCACTGACATCAATCCTTACGACTATGAAAGGTATTCCACTTGCCTATAACAAAGATATGCAGGAGGACAAAGAGCTGACATTTGATGCCATTGATACGGTTAAAGGCTGCATTGCTCTGTTCACCGGCATGGTTTCTACTATGGAATTCCGTAAGGATGTCATGGAAGCAAGTGCAAAGAATGGATTTACTAATGCGACAGATGCAGCGGATTATCTGGTAAATCATGGCGTTCCATTCCGTGATGCACATGGTATTGTAGGTCGTCTTGTGCTGACATGTATCGATAAGGGTATTTCTCTTGATGAGCTTCCACTTGAGGAATACAAAGAAATTTCGTCTGTTTTTGAACAGGATATCTACGAAGCAATCAGTATGAAGACCTGTGTGGAAAAACGTGAAACTTACGGTGCACCTGGTCCGAAGGTGATGGAGCGGATTATTGCAGAAAATAAAGAATATCTGAAAAATAATTAAAAAGCACTTGCATTTTTTAATAAACTGGTATAGTATGTACAAAGAAAACAGATGTGTGCCACACGAAGACACATAGAAAATATATGTATGAGGAGAAAGAGATTATGAGTGAAAAACTGAGAGTCGGCATTTTAGGTGCTACAGGTATGGTAGGACAGAGATTTATCTCTCTTCTGGAAAATCATCCGTGGTTTGAGGTGGTTACCCTTGCAGCCAGCCCGAGAAGTGCAGGAAAAACATACGAGGAAGCTGTAGGCGGCAGATGGAAAATGGACACACCGATGCCGGAAGCTGTAAAGAAGATCGTAGTTATGAATGTCAATGAAGTAGAGAAAGTTGCTTCTACTGTTGATTTTGTATTCTCTGCTGTAGACATGTCTAAAGATGAGATTAAAGCAATCGAAGAAGAATATGCTAAGACAGAGACTCCTGTTGTATCTAACAACAGTGCGCATCGCTGGACACCGGATGTACCGATGGTAGTGCCGGAAATCAATCCTGAACACTTTGATGTTATCAAATATCAGCAGAAACGTCTTGGTACAACCAAAGGATTTATCGCTGTTAAACCAAACTGTTCTATTCAGAGCTACGCACCGGTTCTTACTGCATGGAAAGAATTTGAACCATATGAAGTAGTTGCTACTACATATCAGGCAATCTCCGGAGCAGGTAAAACCTTTAAAGACTGGCCGGAAATGGAACACAATATTATTCCATATATCGGCGGAGAAGAAGAAAAGAGCGAGAAAGAGCCGCTGAGACTGTGGGGCAAGATTGAGGATGGTGTGATCGTACCGGCTACAGAACCAGTGATCACCTGTCAGTGTCTGCGTGTTCCGGTACTGAACGGACATACAGCAGCTGTATTTGTTAAATTCCGTAAGAAACCTACGAAAGAACAGCTGATCGAAGCACTGAGAAACTTCAAGGGACTTCCGCAGGAACTGGAACTTCCAAGTGCACCAAAACAGTTCATCCAGTACCTTGAAGAAGATAACCGTCCACAGGTAAGTGAAGATGTAAATTACGAAAACGGTATGGGTGTATCTGTTGGACGTCTCCGCGAGGATACCGTTTACGATTACAAATTCGTAGGACTTTCTCACAATACTGTAAGAGGAGCCGCTGGTGGAGCTGTACTTTGTGCAGAGACACTGAAAGCAAAAGGATATATCACAAAGAAATAAAGAATTTAAGATAATCCTGCTGGTCACCAAACCGGCAGGATTTTTTATGCAATAGGAAATTACTCCGTAATGTTCCTATTACATAAAAACGCTCCGCGGTCCCAAAAAGCCATAGAGAAAAACGGATTTTTATGTTATCATAAAGAAACAGATCCTGTGAACGAAGGAAAGCGTGAGCAGGAGCAAGAAAGGAATTAGTAAAATGGAGAAAGTATATCTAACGAAGCTGGCACCAAACTGTGGCTGTGCAGCAAAAGTAGGACCGGGAACGCTGGCGGGTGTACTCTGTGGACTTCCAAAGTTCCATGATCCGAATCTCCTGGTTGGCACAGAGACTTCTGATGATGCCGCTGTTTACAGGATTTCAGAAGAACTGGCTATGATCCAGACGCTTGATTTTTTTACACCGGTAGCAGATGACCCATATGACTTCGGACAGATCGCAGCAGCCAATGCACTGAGTGATGTATATGCCATGGGCGGAGAACCAAAGACTGCATTGAACATCGTAGCATTTCCGAAAGATATGGACACAGCAATTCTTGGAGAAATCCTGAAGGGCGGAGCAGACAAAGTGCAGGAGGCGGGGGCTGTTCTTGCCGGGGGGCATACGATTCAGGATGATACGCCTAAATACGGTTTAAGTGTGACTGGTTTTGTTCATCCGGAAAGATTCTGGAAGAATTTCGGAGCACAGACGGGTGACAGACTGATTTTAACAAAACCACTTGGAACCGGTATTATAAATACAGCAATCAAGGCTGAGCTGGTATCCGAAGAAGCAAGAGAAGCTGCTCTTAAGTCTATGAAGACATTAAATCGATCGGCTCGTGACATATTAAAAAAATACACAGTCCATGCATGTACGGATGTGACTGGCTTCGGACTTGGAGGTCATGGGACAGAAATGGCAGAGGGCAGTAATAAGACGATTGTCATTAATACAAAAGTACTTCCAATTCTTCCTGATGTAGAGGAATATGCTTCTATGGGCCTGATCCCGGGAGGCGCATATCGAAACCGAGAGTTTGCAGCAAAAGCTGGATATGATAGTACAGCGGAATTGTGGAGAGAAGATCTGGTGTTCGACCCACAGACATCAGGCGGACTTCTTGCGGCGGTTCCGGCCAATGAGGCAGATGAGATTCTTCAGGAACTGAAGGCTGCATCTTTGAATGGAGCAATGATTGGTGAAGTACTTGACAGAGAAAAACATGCTCTGATTATTCGATAACTGACAGTTATCGAAAATGAACGAAAAATTGTTATAAAAATATCAAACTTTACGGTATATATATTGAGAATTATTATCAGAAATGTTATAATGCAAGAATACAATATGTGGAGGGAACAAAAGAGTTTACAAGATACTCTGTTCCCGGAAAAGGGAGGTATTTTATATGAATCACGAGGATGTACAGAAACTTTCAAATGCGGCATGTGCCAAAAGCAATCTGCTGAAAAATGACTTTTTCAAGTATTTCATGCGGGCAATCATGGCTGGCTTCTTTATTGTGGTTGCCATGATCTTTTCCAATGTTGTAGGAAATGTATTTTCCGGGGCAGAAGAACCGGCATGGGGTAAATTCCTGGGAGCGATTGTGTTCTCCATTGCCGTATTACTGATCTCTATGGTAGGCGGAGAACTGTTTACCGGGAATAACCTTGTCATGGCGTTTGGTGCTTTTGACAAGAAGATTAGCTGGGGAGACGCTGTCAAAGTCTGGATTGTCAGTTATATCGGAAATTTTGTCGGCTGTTTGATTCTTTCCCTGTTTTTTGTATGGGCCGGTGCATCGGGAACGACAGATTATTTTGCCGGATTTATTGGGAACAAGCTTGCGATTCCGGCAGGACAGATGTTCTTCCGTGCAGTTTTGTGTAATTTCTTTGTTTGTTTGGGGGTTCTTTGTGGTATCAAGCTTAAGAGCGAGGCTGCGAAGTTTTTGATGATCGTTATGTGTATTTCCGGATTTGTTGTCAGTGGATTTGAGCACTGTGTGGCAAATATGGGTATCTTTGTAACAGCAGGATGCCTGGTACCGGGACTTTCCATTGGAGCAATGGCAAAGAGCATGCTGATCGTCACTTTGGGAAATATGGTAGGCGGTGCGCTTCTTCTTGCATGGCCTCTCAGAAAGATGAGTGCAGATAAATAATATGGGTAAATCCTTATACATAGCTGAGAAACCAAGTGTTGCTCAGGAATTTGCGAAAGCATTAAAAATTAACGGACAGAGACGGGATGGCTATCTGGAGTCAGAAGATTCTGTAGTGACCTGGTGTGTTGGACACCTGGTCACTATGAGCTATCCTGAGAAATATGACATCAAGTACAAAAGGTGGAGTTTAGATACCCTGCCTTTTTTGCCGCGTGAATTTAAGTATGAAGTAATTCCGGGGGTGCAGAAACAGTTTAACATTGTTAAGGGGCTTCTGAACCGCCCGGATGTAGAAACGATTTATGTGTGTACCGACTCCGGACGTGAGGGAGAATATATTTATCGCCTGGTAGCACAGATGGCAGGAGTGAAGGACAAGGATCAGAGGCGTGTCTGGATTGATTCACAGACAGAGGAAGAGATTCTGCGTGGTATCCGTGAAGCAAAAGAACTGTCGGCCTATGATAATCTGGCGGATTCTGCTTACCTGCGTGCGAAGGAAGATTATCTGATGGGAATCAATTTTTCCAGAGTGCTTACATTACGCTATGGAAACAGTGTTTCCAATTATCTGAACAGTAAATATCAGGCAATCTCTGTAGGCAGGGTTATGACGTGTGTACTTGGAATGGTCGTGCGACGTGAACGGGAAATCCGTTCTTTTGTGAAAACTCCGTTTTATCGCGTTCTTTCCAGCATTGTGCTGGAGGGAGAACATTTTGACGGGGAGTGGAGAGCGGTGGAAGGAAGCAGATATTTTCAGTCTCCATATCTTTATAAAGAAAATGGTTTCAAAGAAAAGAAGCATGCCGAAGAACTGATTCAGATGCTGGAACATGAACAGCCACTGACCTGTCGTGTAGAAAAGATTGAACGCAAAAAAGAAAATAAAAACCCACCTCTTTTATTCAATCTGGCAGAACTTCAGAATGTTTGCTCCAAGTTGTTTAAGATTAGCCCGGATGAGACACTTCGCATTACGCAGGAATTATATGAGAAGAAGCTGGTTACTTATCCGCGAACTGATGCCCGAGTTTTGTCGAGTGCGGTTGCAAAAGAAATCTACAAAAATATTTCCGGACTGCGACGATATCCGGCGATTGATAATGCGGCAGAAGAAATTTTGCAGATGGGCTCTTACAAGACTATTGCGAAGAGCAGATATGTCAATGACAAACAGATTACAGATCACTATGCGATCATTCCAACCGGACAGGGTCTAAATGCGTTGAATAGTCTTTCGCAGACATCACAGAGAGTGTATGAGACGATCGTAAGACGTTTCCTGTGTATTTTCTGCCCGCCGGCAGTTTACCAGAAGGTCAGCCTGGTAACAGAAATGCAGAAAGAAAAATTCTTTTCCAGTTTCAAGGTGCTTCAGGAAGAGGGATATCTGAAATATGCGACCAATTCTTTTGCCAGAAGGTCAGATGCAGAGAAAACACTGGATTCAGGTAAAGAGGAGAGCGAAGATGTTTCCTGTGATGCACAGCTTCTGGATGCGTTGCATCGACTGAAAAAGAATGATATACTGACTGTAGATGCTCTGACTGTCAAAGAAGGAGAGACTTCTCCGCCGAAGCGTTATAATTCCGGATCTATGATCCTTGCAATGGAAAATGCCGGTCAGCTGATCGAGGATGAGGATCTGAGAGCACAGATTAAGGGAAGTGGTATCGGTACCAGTGCGACGAGAGCGGAAATTCTGAAGAAACTTGTTTCTATCAAATATCTTGCATTGAACAAAAAGACTCAGGTAATTACGCCAACGTTGCTTGGTGAGATGATCTTTGATGTGGTAAACTGCTCTATCCGCCAGCTTCTGAATCCGGAATTGACAGCGAGTTGGGAGAAAGGTTTGACTTATGTGGCGGAGGGAAGTATCACACCGCAGGAATATATGGACAAATTGGAACATTTTGTGCGTATACGTACCGCACAGGTGGAACAGAGCAACTATCAGTATGCACTGCGGCAGTTTTTTGATGCTGCGGCAGTGAATTATAAAACGAAGCCAACAGCTTCCAGACGAGGAGGAAAATCATAATCATGTTAAAAGATTTTACAATTGCAAATCTTCTGGATTTGAATGAAACAATTGCAGCAGAATTATTTGAAGGAAAGACATATCCGTGGGAAGTGCTTCCGGAGATTGGTGCATTTATATTGAAACTTGGAAAAACACTCAGTCCATTTGAATATGAGTGCCGTGACGGTAATGT
The DNA here is from genome assembly GCA_934378195.1 of uncultured Blautia sp. Taxonomy (GTDB): domain Bacteria; phylum Bacillota; class Clostridia; order Lachnospirales; family Lachnospiraceae; genus Blautia_A. The sequence goes on along the minus strand of CAKRPO010000001.1, from coordinate 57,006 downwards.
GTGGATCGCAAAATCTGCAAAGGTTGCACCGACTGCATTTATCAATGGTCCGGCAATCATCGGTAAGGACGCAGAAGTTCGTCACTGTGCATTTATCCGTGGTAATGCGATTGTAGGGGAAGGAGCTGTAGTAGGTAATTCCACAGAACTTAAAAACTGTGTCCTTTTTAATAAAGTACAGGTTCCACATTATAATTATGTGGGAGATGCGGTCCTTGGATACAAGTCTCACATGGGGGCAGGTTCCATTTGTTCCAATGTCAAATCCGACAAGAAACTGGTCATTGTCAAAGATGGTGATGAGAAGATTGAGACAGGACTTAAGAAATTTGGTGCCATGCTTGGAGACCATGTAGAAGTGGGATGCGGATCTGTGCTGAATCCGGGAACTGTGATCGGCAGGAACAGCAATATTTATCCACTTTCACCGGTAAGAGGCTGCATTCCAGCAGACAGCATCTACAAAAACGCAGCCGAAATCGTAAAAAAGAATTAAGAGTGCTTTGATCAAAGAAAAAAGAGATTTCGTATGATCACCAGGATTGTGATGTGTACGGGATAAAATAAGTAAAAGAAATACTTCGCGGCTTTTCCCTGGATAAAGCCGCGTTTTCCATTGTACATATTAATAGAAATAAAAGCAAAGCAGGCTTTCCATTCATAGCTCAGCCAGCAGCTTCCAACGATTGCCTGGGAAACCTTTTCGTTTCGAAGAAGATACATCAGAACGAGAAAAATAAAGCCCCGCCATCCGTAATCTGCATGTAGTACGATAGAGATACCAAGCAGTGCCAGAAGAGAGGCAAGTTGTATCCATGGTGTTTCCCAGAAATATTCAAGGGCACAGAAGGCCAAGTATCCGAGAAACAGAGTAAAAAATACATTTTGCTTATCGGCATAATGCCAGGTATTGGCAAACATGAAATTCCAGGGGATTTCTGAAATAAGTGCGAATAGCAGCAAATTCTGTCCATACTTTCTGCGGTCATGTGTATGCAGAAAACCTTCCACAATCAGAAAACAGAAGATCGGAAAAGCGCAGCGACCGATATCACGGACGATACGATAAGCAGAAATACCCTTACCATTAATATAGAACAGATTCATAAGAGCCGGCTGATATCGGCTGAGGATGATTGCGCCGGTATGGTCAATCAGCATGGCAATGCAGGCGATCAGTTTCAGCATGCTGCCGCTTAAGATCTGGAAGCGGGCCGGAAAGATACTTGGAGGTAATGTTTCCGGTAGAGGAGATTTTGAGGATTTGGGAAGTTTTTCAGACATTGCAGAGCTCCTTTGTTTTTCTTTGATTTTATCATAAATAGGGAACAACGGCAATTATGTGTAAGATTATGTCAAATCTTCGTATTTTTGATTCAAGTTTGACTGGACTAACAGGAGTGGTTTGTGAGAGAATACTGCTAGGTTGTTAGTCTATCTTTTAACAACATTATAAGTAAATCTATACTTGAAAGGAGTTTTAACATGATTTATTCACGCGAAGTAGAAGAAATGTGCCCAGTTGCACAGGGTGTGCATCACGGAGCTGCTCCAATTCCGGAAGAAGCAAAATGGGTTCAGGCTAAGGAAGTGAAGGACATTTCCGGTTTCACACATGGTGTAGGCTGGTGTGCTCCTCAGCAGGGTGCCTGTAAGCTGTCCCTGAACGTAAAAGAAGGTATCATCCAGGAAGCACTGGTTGAGACAATTGGTTGCTCCGGTATGACTCATTCCGCAGCTATGGCATCTGAAATTCTTCCAGGACTGACAGTTATGGAAGCTCTGAATACAGACCTTGTTTGTGACGCTATCAACACAGCTATGAGAGAACTTTTCCTTCAGATCGTATACGGACGTTCTCAGTCTGCTTTCTCTGAAGACGGACTTGCTGTAGGTGCTGGTCTTGAAGACCTTGGTAAAGGACTTCGTTCTCAGGTTGGTACAATGTACGGAACACTTAAAAAAGGTCCTCGTTACCTGGAAATGGCAGAAGGCTATGTTACAGGTATCGCTCTTGACGAAGATAATGAAATTATCGGTTATCAGTTCGTAAGCCTTGGCAAAATGACTGACTTCATCAAAAAAGGTGACGACCCGAACACTGCATGGGAAAAAGCAAAAGGTCAGTATGGCCGTGTTGCAGATGCTGTTAAGATCATCGACCCACGTAAAGAATAATTATACCGATTATAATTTCAGGAGGATAAGTAAATGGCTTTATTTGAATCATATGAGAGACGAATTGACAAAATCAATTCAGTTTTAAACAGCTATGGAATCGCTTCTATCGAAGAAGCAGAGAAAATCACTAAAGATGCAGGCCTTAACGTATACGATCAGATCAAAGGCATTCAGCCGATCTGCTTTGAAAACGCTTGCTGGGCATACATCGTAGGTGCAGCTATCGCAATCAAAAAAGACTGCAGAAGAGCAGCTGACGCAGCAGCAGCTATCGGTGAAGGTCTTCAGGCTTTCTGTATTCCTGGATCCGTTGCTGATACACGTAAAGTAGGTCTTGGACATGGTAACCTTGGTAAGATGCTTCTGGAAGAAGAAACAGATTGCTTCTGTTTCCTGGCTGGACATGAGTCCTTCGCAGCAGCTGAAGGTGCTATCGGTATTGCAGAAAAAGCAAACAAAGTTCGTAAAAAACCTCTTCGTGTTATCCTGAACGGCCTTGGAAAAGACGCAGCTCAGATCATCTCCCGTATCAACGGATTTACATATGTAGAGACTGAATATGATCCATACAAGAACGAAGTTAAAGAAGTATTCCGCAAATCCTACTCCGAAGGACTTCGTGCAAAAGTTAACTGTTACGGTGCTAACAGCGTTCCGGAAGGTGTTGCTATCATGTGGAAAGAAGGCGTTGACGTTTCTATCACAGGTAACTCCACAAACCCGACCCGTTTCCAGCATCCGGTTGCAGGTACTTACAAGAAAGAATGTAACGAAAAAGGAAAGAAATACTTCTCCGTTGCATCTGGCGGTGGTACAGGACGTACACTTCATCCAGACAACATGGCAGCAGGTCCTGCTTCCTACGGTATGACCGATACACTTGGACGTATGCATTCTGATGCTCAGTTTGCAGGATCTTCTTCCGTACCGGCTCATGTAGAAATGATGGGTCTGATCGGTGCTGGTAACAACCCGATGGTTGGTATGACCGTAGCTGTTGCAGTAGCCGTACAGGAAGCTGCTGACGCAGGAAAATTCTAATATTTGTACAAAATATTACGCATTTAAAGCATAAAAAAGAAAGCACTTTCCACAAAAATGGAAGGTGCTTTTCTTTTACTCACATGTAAACGCGGGGTCATTGCCCACGCACTGCCCACATTGAAACTCTCGTGAGGGCAAATTTTAATCTCTCTGGAAAAGATCTCGTGTATATACTTTATCTTTCACATCATCTAATGTTGAACTGTAGCGGTTTGCAATGATGCAGTTGCTCATTTCTTTGAATTTTGCCAAATCATTTACGATTGTACTTCCAAAGAAGGTAGAACCATCTTTCAGTGTTGGTTCATAAATGATTACAGAAGCTCCTTTTGCTTTGATACGCTTCATAACCCCCTGGATGGATGACTGACGGAAGTTATCGGAATTGGATTTCATAGTCAGACGATAAACACCAACTGTAACAGATTTTTCCATGGAGGAGTTGTATGTGTTTCCTTCATCATAGCCGTAGTAACCGGCTTTCTGCAGTACACGGTCTGCAATAAAGTCTTTACGTGTACGGTTGCTCTCCACGATTGCACTCATCATGTTCTGAGGAACATCATTGTAGTTAGCAAGAAGCTGTTTGGTATCTTTTGGAAGGCAATATCCACCGTAACCGAAGGACGGGTTATTGTAGTGGGTTCCAATACGAGGGTCGAGGCAGACGCCCTGGATGATATTCTGCGTATTTAGACCTTTCATTTCGGCGTAGGTATCCAGTTCGTTGAAGTAGGAAACACGAAGAGCAAGGTATGTGTTTGCAAAGAGTTTGACTGCCTCTGCTTCTGTGAATCCCATGAAGAGTGTATCAATGTTTTCTTTCAGTGCACCTTCCTGAAGGAGAGCGGCAAAATTATGAGATGCCTGTACCAACTTTGGATCATTTGTATCTGTAGCAACAATGATACGACTTGGATACAGATTGTCATACAATGCTTTGGATTCACGCAGAAATTCAGGACTGAAAATAATGTTTGAGGTGTTGTATTTCTTTCTGACGGATTCTGTGTAACCAACTGGAATTGTGGATTTGATGACCATAATTGCACTTGGATTTACTTTAAGTACCAGTTCGATTACAGCTTCCACAGCTGAAGTATCAAAGTAATTTTTCTGGCTGTCATAGTTTGTTGGAGCTGCAATGACTACATAGTCTGCGCTTCTGTAAGCAGATTCACCGTCCAGAGTCGCTGTCAGATCCAACTCTTTCTCTGCAAGATATTTTTCGATATAGTCGTCCTGAATCGGAGATTTACGATTGTTGATGAGGTCAACTTTTTCAGGAATAATATCGACTGCAGTGACATGATTGTGCTGTGCAAGCAGCGTTGCAATAGAAAGTCCTACATAACCGGTTCCTGCAACTGCAATGTTTAATGGAGATGGGGACTGCAGCCTGGAAGAAGACTGTTCAGTAAAAACTTCGTCCGGATCAAATCCCAGGCATTCACCAAGACTCTCCAGTTGTGGAATAGATGGAATAAAGTCTTTTTTCTCCAAACGGGATATTAAAGAACGGTTGATGCCGGTTGCATCAGCGAGTTCCTGCTGTGTCATTGATCTTTCTTTGCGCTTACTGGAAACGAGTTCTGTAAGACGGGTCATAGATAGTTTTTTCATACAAATTCCTTTCTTGAATTAAATGTTATTTATAGTAACATGTTGCTTCTGAAATGTTCTATTCTTTCTATAAAATCCTATCATATTCTATATATAAATGCAATATTAAGAATGAGTTAAAAGAAATAAATTTAGCATGGTGTTATTTATAATAACAAAACATAGAGAAAAAACATAAAAATAAAAGAAGAACGTTTGACGAAACTTTATAATCGGTGATAAGATGTAAAATGTTTGTACAAAAATCTTTTCACAAGGAGCATAAAATATGAATGTTGAAATAAAAACTAAAAAATATTACAATATAGAATTTATACGGTTTATATTTGCAGTCAGTATTGTTTATTTTCACCTGCTTCATTCTGCGATGATGCCGTATGTAGGGAAATGTTCCATATATGATGCGTTGGCAGATCAGACAAAGTACACGAAGTATATCGTTGAATGTTTCTTTATTATTTCTGGCTATTTTTTGTATCATACGATTCAAAAAAATCCTCAAAAGACAACTCTGGAGTTTGTAATGTCCAGAATCTGTCGTCTTTGGCCGGTGCTTGCATGTTCCGTAATTCTGTCCATATTTGTGAACGGAAAATCTCTTTATGCATCACTGGTCGATCTGTTTTTTTTGCAGTCAAGCGGTCTTGCAACGGACTGGAAAGGCCTGAACTGGTATGTCTCTGCATTTTTTGTGGTAGAACTTTTTTATTTTGTTTTATATAAATGCTTTCATAACTCTGCAAAAATGAAGCTATTGATCTGGCTGCTTGTCTATTTTGGTTATGAACTGAATATTAATTTTATGGATGGCGGGTTTGGAAGAAAAATGGTGTACGGGGTAATCAATCTTGGACTTGCCCGTGCCGTTGCCGGAATTGGACTTGGATATATGCTGGCCGATATATGGAAAAGCGTTGTGGAAAAATACAAAAAACATCAGACAGCAGGCAATCAGGAGAATCATGGTTTACCGGTAGTAATATCCATACTGGAAATATCGACATTTGTTATGTTGACGCTTGATTTTTTCTGCAGTGACAGAGCTTATGACAACCAGTTTATTGTTGTACTTTTGTTTCCGATATTTTTTGTCTGTCTTCTGACCAGAAAAGGCGTGTGTTCAGTATTTACGGATCATAAATGGAGTGGATTCCTGGGCAGATATACATATTCCGTATATGTTATGCAGGAGATTTCATTTGGAATATTAGAAAGAACTTTCTGGAAAAATACCGGATATCTGGAGCGATACCCGGTAAGGTCAATTATGATTTCAATTGTAGTAACTTTTGGAATCGGAATACTGACATATCATCTGATTGAACAACCAGTTGGAAAGCTTCTAAAGGATCGATTTGTATTTCTTTCGGATTTTTCGAAGACATGAAGCAGTCTTGTTTTTGATTCTGGAAAAAGGAGTAGCATGTTCAAAAGTAAGTGTCTGCGCTTCATAGAGTATATGATAATTTTTGCCGTTCAGAAGGATCGGGTTCTGTTCAGTGTTGATTGGAAACTCTGGCATAAGGCAGAGATTGCGATAGCAGATAGTGTGCCCGTCAATGTCTATACAGAATTCAATATGTACAGTTCCGGAAAAAAGATCAACAGGAAGTGCGGCCGTAAATTGCAGAAAGACCGCAAGTTTCTGACCGTTAAAACTAAAAACATGTTCCGGATCCTCGTGAAAACAACAGTTTACTGTCTGCGTATGCTTTCCGGAAGTGATTCGCAGGAAAAGCCTGGAAGGATACGGAAAACGCAGATAAATTTTCGCGGAACCATTCAGTAAAACATCGTGTTCCATAATTTCCATGGAGGTCAGACGAATCTGGTAAGAAGATGCATGTGCTGTATTCAGGTCAGAATACTGAAACCAGGCATCTTCTTTTGCGGTATCATACTGCAAGTTCCCGGAATCAGGAGCTTTTTTTATGCTCATGATATAGTCTTTCAATTCCTTGGAAAGATTCCGCTGTTCCAGAATGATGTGATCATCAATCCGAAAAACAGCATCAAACAACATCTTCAGGAAAATTTCTTTTTCGTGAGAGGACAGGACGGAAGCAGGGATTTCATCTACTTTAAAACGTCCCTGAAGATCATACATAATGTTATACTGTACAAAAGCAGGAATATATCCAAACTGTGCCTGTGCTTTGTCGAGCGCCCAGAAAATATAGTGCTTCAGACAGTCAATGTACCATTCTCTGTGCTGTTTGGAACCATTGAGTGCAGAGTCCATGGCATTACGGGAACGGTACAGATAACGTCCTTGTGGAACAATACCGTATTTAGGATTTTTTAAAAACAGATTCATGATTGCCTTGGAATCTTCGGCGTAGCGGAGCGAAGTATCAAATGTCCCGGCATTCAGAACTTCTTCTTTGAAAAAAGCAGATGCGGAGGACATCTGTACATAGGAATACTGCTTGGTAAGATCTATTATCTGCGCTTTGCCGGAAGCATATTTGTAATTCAGCCGATGAGGTTCTGATTTCTGCTCAAAATAATAGATAGGAACGGAAACAAGATCAATTTCCTGGTCATGCCTGCTGAAAAAATCATACACTGCAGAGAGGGTATCAGAAGTTAGCTTGTCGTCGGAATCCATAAAGTTGATATAACGCCCTCTTGCGACAGTAATGCCGGCATTTCGAGCACTTGCAACACCTCCGTTTGGTTTATGGATCACACGGATATTGGCTGGATATTTTTGCTGATATTCGTCACAGATCAAACCAGAATTATCTGTGGAACCATCATTAACCAGAATAAGTTCTACGGATTCTGTAAAACCGATATCCTGTGAAAGAATACTGTCGATTGCCTCGCGCAGGTAGGGCGCGGCATTATAAACTGCACTTATGATTGAAAATTTAAAATGATGATCATTGGTTGTCTGATTCATACAGGAACTCCCTTGTATTTGATGTTGGCATTCTGTCAATAATAGATTACAGAAAAAATATTTACATAATTATAATATCAATTGAATATGTTTAGCAAGTTTATTTTATGTGCGGAAAAAAGATTTTTGCAGACAATATAAGATGTATCTGTCTGCAGTTCTTTGGTTTACGAAGAAAAAGTACTATGCTATACTAAAGAAAAAACAAAAATGGAGCAATTGGGAATGGAAAGAAATACAGTCAAAAAAACAAATCCGGATATATCTGTGATCATTCCAACCTATAATGTAGAAAAATATATAGGAGAATGTATAGATAGTCTGCTCAAACAGACCTGGAATAATTTTGAAATTATTTGTGTAGATGATGGATCGACAGACCGGACGATTGAGATTCTTCATAAATATATAAAAGATGACTCCAGAATTACACTTTTGGAAATGCCGCACTATGGTCTTGCAGGAAATATGCGAAATGCAGGAATTAAACGGGCAAAAGGGGAGTATCTGCTTTTTCTCGACAGTGATGATTTTTTTGAACCGGAAATGTTGGAACACAGTCTGAAAAAAACACGGGAAGATGATGCGGATATATGCCTGTTTGATGCGAGGCTATATAATGAAAAAAGCAAGAAATATAAGAAAATAGATTATATCATAAAGCAGGAATATATTCCTGAACAGATTCCTTTTAATGGAAAGAGTACACCGTATCTTTTTAATATGACGACGGGATGTCCATGGAATAAGTTGATTCGAAAAAAATTGGTCGAAGATCATCAGATTCGATTTATGGGGCTGCCGCGTAGCAATGATGTTTATTTTGTTTTTCTTACGATGGCGCTTGCATCCAGAATTACTATTCTTGAAGAAGTATTTGTAAATTACAGGCAGTCAGAAACCAGCCTTCAGGCAAACAATGCACAAACTCCGCTGGACTGGTATACGGCAATGAAGACATTAAAAGATAAACTGGTAGAACTTGATCTGTATGGCGAAGTAGAAGCAAGCTTCAGGAATCTTGTGTTTGGAATCGGAATCTACAATCTATGTTCACTCAAAACGGCAGAATCTTTTGGTCTGGTATATGAAAAGCTGAAACATGATTTTCTTGAAGAATTTGATCTGAAAGATTTTGAGGAAGATGAGTGTTATTCCTGTAACAGTCAGAAATATGAAATTTATCTTAAAATAAAGCAATATGATCTTCAGGAGTATCTCTTTACAGAACTTCAGGAAATGAAAACCTGGAAGAGACGTGCACAGAAGGCAGAACGTGAACTTGCGCAGCTTAAGACAAGTCCGACTTTAAAAACCGGAAAAGCCTTGTTATATATTCCAAAAAAGATAAAAGGGATTATCAGCAATAAGTAGAAAGAGGAAAAGATCATGACCGGAAAAATAAAGATCAACAGGAAGGCAAAGAAAATTATACTGGGGGTATGCATTGGCGGGGTGATTGTCCTTACAGCGGGACTTTTTACTTATATACATATTGCAGATACCAATACGCTTGGAAGAAAGATATCTATTTATGGCGTTGATGTATCTACAATGACGGCAGAGAAAGCAGAGGAGAAACTTCTGGATGCTTTTTGCACAAGGAAAGTTCAGTTTAAAGAAGATGGAACGGATGTATACGAAACTACATTGAGTGGGCTGGGATATGATCTGGATGAAGAAGCGCTTAAGACTGAACTTACAGAATTACAGACCAAACGAGAATCAAACAGAAAGTTATTTGCAACGCAGGAAGACTACAAGATTAACTATCAGATTCAAAAAAATGAAGAACAGGAAAAAACAGCTCTCAGCGCATCGAATTTTGGGGATAAAGATCGTACAGCATCTGTGGATGCGACTGTAAAGTATGATGACAAGCAGAAAAAATATGTGCTGATCGATGATGTGCAGGGTAATCAGATTGATGAAGCGAGACTTTTAAGTTATGTAGATCAGACACTGGATGACAATTTTCGACTCAAACTCCTTGGTGGAGACATTCAGGTTACAATAGATACAAATGTTTACCAGCAGCCGTCTGTAACGGTTTCAGATGCTATGAAGAAGCAGCTTACGGATCTGAACGGTCAGCTGGATAAATACAGAAATACGACAGTTACTTATACACTTGGCAGCGCGACCGAAGTTATTGATACGGGAACGATCGAATCCTGGCTCCAAATTGCTGATGACAGTATAAATGTAGATCAGGAAGCTGTGAAATCTTATGTGCAGGATCTTGCAACGAAGTACAATACAATTTATGTGCCACGTACATTCCATACATCTTACGGAAATGACGTCACAGTTTCTGATAATGAATATGGATTTCAGATTGATCAGGATGGAGAATTAAAACAGTTGCTCAGTGATCTTGCAAGTGGCACGGCTATCAGCAGAGATCCAGTCTACAGCATCAGTGGTATGCAGCGTAATGGTACGGATGATCTGAATGGAAGTTACATAGAAGTGAGTCTGGATAATCAGCACCTGTGGCTGTATAAAGATGGAGCACTTGTGACGGAGACAGATATTGTCAGTGGAGCCCCCAAAGCCGGAAGAGAAACATACAGAGGTGCATGGCCAATTGCATATAAAGCAAGTCCGTACAATCTGAGCAGTCAGGAATATGGATATAATGTAAAAGTTAACTACTGGATGCCATTTGTATATGGACAGGGACTCCATGATGCATCCTGGCAGTCATCTTTTGGAGGCAACAGATACAAGAGTGGAGCGGGAAGCCATGGTTGTATTAATCTCCCGACAGATCAGGCGGCTCTGATCTACAATACGATTGATGGAGGATATCCGATCATTATTTACTAAGGGTAGATATTATGCAAAAAGAACACAATAAAGAATGGATTTATCTATTGCTGCTGAGCATGGCTGCGATTGTGGTATCATTTAGCTGTCATTCTTTTGGACTTTTAAATGAATTGCCCGAGAGAGATTCCAGTGTATTTCAGTATATCGCAGACGAAATGATAAAAGGGAAAATGCCATATTTGGATACTTTTGATCATAAAGGTCCGTTGATCTATCTGTTTAATGTTGCAGGAAAGCTGCTTTCTGATACATATGGATTATGGTTTATAGAATTACTGGCTCTGGCAGCTACGTTGTTTTTATGTTATTTTATTGCAAGGCTGTGCGCAGGCTCCTTTGCAAGTATGACAGCCGGACTCCTCTGTGCACTTAGTCTGTGCCCGTTTTTGCAGTCAGGAAATCTGGTTGAAGAGTATGCAATGCCATTTATTGCATATTCCATTTATGTATATCTGGCGTATTTTAAATATAGAAAGACGAGCGCACTTCAACTGCTGTTGTGTGGCTGCTGTTTTGGGGCAGTGCTGATGCTCCGGCCCAACATGATCGCTGTATGGATCGTGGGATGTCTGGCAGTAGTTATTGATTGTCTGTGGGATCATAAGACCAAAAAGCTTCCGGGATTTATTGCTTTATTTGCGGTGGGAATATTGATCGTGATCATCCCATTTTTGATCTGGCTTTACATGGGTGGTGCCTTACAGGATTTCTGGAAGGATTACATTTTGTTTAATCTGTCATATAAAGAAAGCAAAAGTTCTTTGTTTAATATTGCAAAGGTGATAGCATATTTTATCCTGAATTTTGGATGTCTGATGGCATTGTTTTCCATGATTCTTGCGATACGTAAGAAACATTCGATTTGTCATTTTATGGTGTTGGGCTTCTTTGTAGTATCGTTTGCTTTGATGGGAATATCCGGGCGGCTTTATGCGCATTATGCAATGGTCATTATTCCGGTTCTGGCATATCCGTTTGCCTATATCAGTACTTATATAACAGATTTTACAGAAAAAAATAAAAAAAAAGTTGAGATTGTAGTGTCTGTCATTCTGTTGATTGGAGGAATGACTGCTTCCATTGATCCTGTGAAAAAAATCATCAGGGAAGTCCTGCCTGTGCAAAGCAGCTGGAAAGAAAAATATCCGGAAGAAGCGGCAGTGGTATCGGAGATTCAGCACTTTTCTGATGAGTACGATAAAATTACCGTGTATGGAAACCATGATGCATATTATCTGTTGAGCGGCAGAGATTCTGCGTCAAAATATTCTTATCAGAAACCACTTGTTTATGTTGATAAAAGAATCAAAACGTGGTATTTTAAAGACTTGCAGGAATCTATGCCCGCTGTGATCGTATGGTGCAATTATAATGCGTCGGAGAGAGCGCAAAAAGATTCCATGTATCAGTTTATCATAGAAAATCATTACATTCAGTCAGACAAAGTAAAGACGGTATTTTACCGTAACTGAGCAGCCGGACAGAGTAAAGATGATAAGACAGAGGAAATAGGATTATGAATAAATTATATATTATTATTCCGGCTTATAATGAAGGGATGAACATCGAACAATGCATCAGTGACTGGTATCCGATTGTTGAGAAATATAACGGAGATGGTGAGTCGAGGCTTGTGATCATCAACGATGGAAGCAAAGATGATACTTATGAGATTATGCAGAAACATGCAAAAGACAAACCATTGTTTCAACCTTTGACAAAAACAAATGGAGGACATGGACATACAGTACTGTATGGCTATCGGTACGCGATCGAACAGGGTGCAGATTATATTTTTCAGACTGATTCAGACGGGCAGACAGATCCGGCCGAATTTGAGCAGTTCTGGAATGTCAAAGATCAATATGATGCTGTGATTGGAAACCGCGTGGAACGTGGCGATGGAAAAGACCGAAAGTTTGTGGAAAATATGGTTTGTCTGCTTCTTCGTATGATCTTTGGCATAAAGGTAGAAGATGCAAATGCTCCGTTCCGTCTGATGAAAACATCATTGGTTGACAAATATATCCATAAACTTCCAGAGGATTTCAACATTCCAAATATTATGTTTACCACATATTTTGTATATCATCATGAAAAGGTCAAATTTATTCCGATTACTTTTAAGTCCAGACAGGGCGGCGTGAATTCGATCAATATCAAAAAGATCGTCAAGATTGGATGGAAGGCAGTCGGAGATTTTCGGAAACTTCGCCGGGAGATCAATGACATCTAAAATAGTATATGCGAGATTAAATGTCGAATCTTTTTGAGATTCGGCATTTTCTTTTGTGGTTCAAATTTTGTTCTGGAGAGCTTACCTTTCATTGACAAGTTTTTGGCAAGATAATATAATGAATGGGTATGTAAAAACAGGAGGATTTTATGGCGCACAAAACAGGACTGGAAGATTTTTATGTGATCAAAAATAATAAAAAACTCCGGATGGGGTATACGACAGGTTCCTGTGCGGCAGGTGCTGCAAAGGGTGCTGCTGAAATGCTCCTTGGAAATCAGCAATTGGAAGAAACAGAGCTGATGACGCCGAAAGGAATTCTTCTTCATCTGGAGCTGCATGATGTCAGTATCGAAAGCAATGCAGTGACTTGTGCAGTGCGCAAAGATGCAGGAGATGATCCGGACACAACAAATGGCATTCTGGTATATGCCAGAGTGGAAAGAATTTCTGAATCCGCAGAGATCGTAATTGATGGTGGTATTGGTGTCGGCAGGGTGACAAAAGCAGGACTCTCACAGAAAATAGGAGAAGCGGCAATCAATCCGGTACCGAGAGCAATGATCCTGAAAGCAGTGGAGGATACTGCGGACAGATATCATTATGAAGGCGGACTGAAAGTAACGATTTCCGTTCCGGAAGGTGAACAGATCGCAAAAAAGACGTTCAATCCACGTCTGGGAATTCAAGGTGGAATTTCGATTCTTGGAACTTCGGGAATTGTAGAACCTATGAGTGAGAAAGCACTGATTCAGAGTATTCAGGTGGAAATGCGGCAGCATTTTTCACAGGGAGAAGAATATCTGATCGTGACACCGGGCAACTATGGAGCAGATTATCTGCGGGAGCACATGGATCTTCCTTTTGAAAAAAATATCAAATGCAGTAATTATGTAGGTGAAACGATTGACATGGCAGTGAACATGGGAGTAAAGGGAATTCTCTTTATTTCGCATATTGGCAAATTTGTCAAAGTAGCAGCTGGAATCATGAATACACATTCTCATAGTGCGGATGGTCGTATGGAAGTGCTGTGCGCAGCTGCGATTCGCTCCGGGGCAGATCTGGAATGTGCCAGGGAGATCCTGGCATGTAACACAACGGACGAAGCATTGCAGGTACTTGACCGAAATCATATCTTAAAAGAGGCAATGGAGGATGTGACCAGACATATACAATTTTATCTGGATCACCGTTCTTATCAGCAGATCCTTCTGGGAGCTGTGATCTTTTCCAATGAGTTTGGGTATCTGGGACAGACAGAGCATGCAGAAGAACTGATCCGTAAAATTAATTAAGCTAATCTAATGTTTTAATCAAACAATAAATAATAAAGGAGAATAGAAACATGGTACATTTTGTTGGAGCAGGACCTGGATCACCGGATCTTATCACAGTCAGAGGCAAACAGTATCTGGAGGAAGCGGATGTGATCATCTATGCAGGATCACTGGTAAACCCGCAGCTCCTGGAATACAGCAAGGATGTGTGTACGATTCACAACAGTGCCAAAATGACACTGGAGGAAGTGATTTCCGTTATGGAAAGAGCTGAAGCTGAAGGAAAGATGACTGTACGTCTTCATACAGGAGATCCGTGTATTTACGGTGCAATCCGTGAGCAGATGGATATTCTGGATGAGAAAGGCATTGCATATGATTATTGTCCTGGTGTCAGTGCTTTTTGTGGTGCGGCAAGTGCCCTGAATCTGGAATATACTCTGCCGGATATTTCACAGAGTGTGATTATTACGAGAATGGAAGGTCGTACACCGGTTCCGTCCAAAGAAAGTATTCAGTCCTTTGCAGCACATCAGGCAACCATGGTTGTTTTCTTAAGCACCGGTATGCTGGAAGAACTCAGCCGCAGACTGATCGAGGGTGGCTATACGGCAGATACACCTGCTGCAATCGTATACAAGGCTACCTGGCCGGATGAGAAGAAATTTGTCTGCACAGTAGGCACTCTGGCACAGACAGCAGCAGAAAACAATATCACCAAGACGGCATTGATGATCATCGGTGATGCTGTAAAAGCAGCACACTACGATCGTTCAAAACTGTATGATCCGGGATTTACTACCGAATTCCGTGAAGCAACAGAGTGAGAAAGAGCAGGAAATAATCAGGTGTAAATGGAGAATTAAACAAATTATGCGTAATATATCGATCATCTGTTTCAGTCTTACAGGATATATGACTGCATCAAAGCTGCAACAAGACCTTCAGGGTAAAGGCTATGAGGCAGAACTTTATAAAAAAAGTAAATATCTCGACGATTCAATTGCAGAAAGCACAGAAAGCTGGGCAGGACGCCATTTTGATACAGATGATGCAATTATTTTTGTCGGTGCCTGTGGAATCGCAGTGCGTAGTATTGCGCCTTATGTGACAAGCAAGAAATCGGACCCGGCAGTACTGGTGATTGATGAATGCGGAAAATTTGTTATATCCCTTCTGTCCGGTCACCTTGGCGGTGCGAATGAACTGGCTCTGGAAGTTGCGGAGCTTCTGGGAGCAGTTCCGGTGGTAACGACGGCAACGGACCTTCATCATCGCTTTGCAGTAGATGTTTTTGCAAAAAAAAATCATTGTGAGATTCGGAATATGAAAGCGGCCAAAGAAGTTTCGGCAGCTTTGCTGGCAGGACTATCTGTGGGATTTTACAGTGAATTTCCATGGAACGGGAAACTTCCGAAAGGACTGCAAAACTGTTTCCTGGATACGGAAGATAAGCCGGAGATTGGAATTGCAGTGACGATTCATCCGTCCTGTAAGCCGTTTTCTTCGACGGTTCAGATTATTCCCGGAGTGGTGACGCTGGGAATGGGATGCCGGAGAAATAAAGAAGCAGATGTGATCAAAGAAGAAGCATCTATCTGTCTGTCGGACGCGGATATATACAGGCAGTCAGTGGAGAAGCTTACAAGTATTTCCATCAAAAAGGAAGAAGCGGGACTTCAGCAGCTTGCAAAAGACTGGAAAATTCCGTTTATAACTTTTGAGGAAGAGGAATTGAAGCAAGCAGAGGGGGAGTTTACCTCTTCGGAATTTGTAAAAACGATTACAGGTGTAAATAATGTCTGTGAGCGAAGTGCAGTCCTGGGTGCGGAGCAGGGCATCCTGATCAAAAATAAGACTGGGAGAAATGGCGTAACGACAGCGCTTGCACTCCGGAACTGGGAGGTTCATTTTGAATAAAATATATGTAGTTGGAATCGGACCGGGAGGCTGTGATCAGATGACCGGTATTGCAATGAATGCATTAAAGAACAGTGATACAATCATCGGATATACGGTATATGTAGATCTTGTCAAAGATACATTTCCAGATAAAGAATATCTGACCACACCAATGAAAAAAGAAGTCGACAGATGTGTACTGGCTTTTGAGGAAGCTATGAAAGGCAGAATCGTATCTATGATCTGCAGTGGAGATGCCGGCGTGTATGGTATGGCAGGTCTGATGTACGAAGTCGGGGAGAAATATCCGGAAGTAGAACTGGAGATCGTTCCGGGTGTGACAGCGGCACTTGGCGGAGCTGCAGTTCTTGGGGCACCGTTGATTCATGATTTCTGTCTGATCAGCTTAAGCGATCTTCTGACCCCATGGGAAAAGATTGAAGCAAGACTTCTTGGTGCATCACAGGCTGATTTTGTGATCTGCCTCTACAATCCATCCAGTAAAAAACGTCATGATTACTTACAGAAAGCCTGCGATTTGATGATGCAGTACAAAGCTCCGGGGACTGTCTGCGGAACAGTCTGCAATATCGGAAGAGATGGTGAAGAATATCATATTATGACATTGAAAGAACTTCGTGATACAAAAGTTGATATGTTTACAACCGTATTTATTGGAAACTCACAGACAAAAGAGATCAATGGTAAAATGGTAACTCCAAGAGGATATCGGAATGTATAAAGCAATCATCTTTGCAGGAACGACAGAAGGCTATGAGCTCAGTCGGTTTCTGGCTGCAAATAGAGTACCTGTGCTTGTCTGCGTTGCGACATCTTACGGTTCCAGATCGCTTGAGGAAAATGAGTTTCTGAAGATTCGTGCAGAACGTCTTGATGCAGAACAGATGCAGGAACTTTTTACAAAAGAAATGCCGGAACTGGTTTTGGATGCAACGCATCCTTATGCTGCGGAAGTAACGGTAAATATTTGTAAGGCATGCAAAAATACGGAAATTTCTTATGTAAGGGTGATTCGTGAGGAAAGTAATCACAAAGAAGCCATTTATGTGGAGAACACACAGGCGGCAGTGGAGTATCTGAAAGAAACAACAGGAAATGTTCTGCTTACGACAGGAAGTAAAGAACTTTCTGCATATGCAGAAATTCCAGGATATCAGGACAGGCTGTTTGCAAGAGTCCTTTCTATACAGTCCGTGATTGATGCCTGTCATTCTCTCGGCTTTGAGGGCAAAAATCTGATCGCGATGCAGGGTCCTTTTTCAAAAGAACTGAATGCAGCGATGCTGCGTCAATATGACTGTAGATATCTGGTGACAAAAGATTCCGGTAAGGCTGGTGGATTTGAGGAGAAAATGGAAGCGGCGGTGGAATGTGGCGTTGTTCCGGTGATCATCGGACGTCCTCTGAAAGAAGAAGGATTATCCATGCGGGAGTGTAAGCACATGCTGGCAGAAACTTTCAAACTTCATCCGACACCGCATGTGACACTTCTCGGAATTGGCATGGGAAGCGAAGAAACGTTGACGGTTCAGGGAAAGAAGGCTATCGAACAGGCGGAACTGATTATTGGTGCCAGAAGAATGGTGGATGCAGTCGCACTTCCTGAACAGGATATTTTTTATGAATACAGAAGTACAGAGATCGCAGCGTATATTCAGCAGCATCCGGAATATACAAGAGTGGTGATTGCTTTATCCGGCGATGTTGGATTTTACAGTGGCGCAAGAGGTCTTTTGAAGGCATTGAATGGAAAGGCAGAAGTGATCTGTGGAATTTCTTCTGTGGTCTATTTTATGTCCAGAATCGGTTTGTCCTGGGATGATGCAAAGATTGTCAGTGCACATGGAAGAGCGTGTAACCTGGTTTCGCTGATCCGGACCAATCAAAAAGTCTTTGCGATTTTAGGGACAACAGATGGTGCCGGACAACTGGCACAGAAACTGACCAATTACGGGATGGGTGATGTAAAACTTTATATTGGTGAAAATCTGTCTTATAGCACAGAAAAGATTTTTATGAGAACAGCAAAAGAACTGACCGATTATACAGGTGATTCTCTTAGCGTGATCTGTGCAGTGAATCCAGGTGCGAAAGAAGCATTGACAACACATGGACTTCCGGATGATGCATTTATTCGTGGCAAAGCACCGATGACCAAGACGGAAGTGCGTACGGTTTCACTGGCAAAGCTTTGTCTTAGTGAAGATTCTGTCTGCTATGATATTGGTGCCGGAACAGGTTCTGTATCTGTAGAGATGGCACTTCGCGCCAGTCAGGGAGAAATCTATTCCATTGAGAAAAAAGAAGACGCACTTGCTCTTTTGGAAGAGAACAGGAAAAATTTTGCACTGGATCATATGAGAATCGTACCGGGGACAGCTCCTGAAGCAATGGAAGGGCTGCCTTCACCAACACATGCATTTATTGGTGGCTCTTCGGGAAATATGAAAGAGATCGTAGAGCTTCTTCTAAAAAAGAATCCAGAGGTACGTATTGTCATAAACTGCATTACACTGGAGACTGTCGGAGAGGCACTTTCCTGTATCAGAGAAATGCAGACAGCACGTACACAGTGGGAATGGGAGAGTGAAGTTGTGCAGCTTGGAGTTGCAAGATCAAAAGAGATCGGCAGATACCATATGATGATGGGTGAAAATCCAATTTACATTATAACCATACAGGCACACAAGAGGGAGAATTGTGAATGAAAGTACCAAGAATTCTTCTGGCAGCGGGAGCAAGTGGAAGTGGAAAGACCCTGATTACCTGTGGACTTTTGCAGACACTTGTCAATCGAAGCCTTAAGACAGCTTCTTTCAAATGTGGACCGGATTATATTGATCCGATGTTTCACAGCCGTGTGATCGGTGCAAAATCACGAAATCTGGATACCTTTTTTACGGACAGTGAGATTACGAAGTATCTTTTATGCGAAAATGCAGCAGACTGTGAGATTTCTGTTATGGAAGGTGTCATGGGTTTTTATGATGGTGTTGCAGGTACAACGACAAAAGCAAGTGCCTATGACCTGGCTTCAGTTACGGAGACGCCAGTGATCCTGATCGTAAATAGCAGAGGAATGAGTGTTTCACTTGCTGCTTACGTAAAGGGTTTCATGGAGTACCGTGCAGACAGCCATATTCAGGGTGTGATCTTTAATCAGATGTCACCAATGCTTTACCCAAGGATGAAAAAGCTTCTGGAAGAAGAATTTGACATTAAAGTTTTGGGATATGTTCCAAAAGTAGAGGACTGTGTGATCGAAAGTCGGCACCTGGGACTGGTGCTTCCGGATGAGATTCCGGAATTAAAAGCAAATCTTCAGAAACTTTCAGAAATTCTGGAAAAAACGCTTGATATTGATGCGATCATCCAGCTTGCACAGGGTGCACCGGAGATAGATGCCAGGGAACCGGAATTGGATTTTGGCCTGGAACACCCGCTTCGGATTGGTGTTGCGGATGACGAAGCTTTCTGTTTTTTCTATGAAGATAATTTCCGTATCTTAAGAAAGATGGGAGCGGAGTTGGTACGTTTTTCGCCGATCAGAGATACGGAGCTGCCGGAAGGCCTGGATGGACTTCTTCTGTATGGTGGCTATCCGGAATTAAACGGAAGAGAGCTGGAAAGAAACACATCCATGAGGGAGGATATACATGACGCGATTACCGGTGGCATGCCATGCATGGCAGAATGTGGTGGCTTCATGTACCTTCACGAAGAAATGGAGGCAATGGATGAAAACTTTTATCACATGACAGGAGTGATTCCGGGCAGGGCTTACCGGACACCACGTCTGAATCGCTTTGGTTATGTGACATTGAAACAGAATCAGACAGTTCTGGGAACAAATGTGCTTGGTAATATTCCGGCTCATGAATTTCATTATTTTGATTCTGAAAACTGTGGGGAGTCGTTTCATGCAGAAAAGCCGGAAAGCAGCAGAGCCTGGGAGTGTATTCATGGAACAGAGACGATGCTGGCAGGATTTCCGCATCTCTATTATTATGGAAATCCGAAAGTTCCGGAGGCTTTTCTTAAAGAATGTATGAAATACCACAGCAGACGGGGAGAGTGAAAGAATTGATATATGCATACCATACGATTGCCCTGGCAGCAGGGTTTATCTTAGACTTAATATTCGGAGATCCAAGATGGCTGTACCATCCGGTATGTCTGATTGGAAAAATGATTTCTGTTTTTGAAAAAGGAATCCGTAAATTATTACCACAGACAGAGAAAGGCGAGTTGGCAGGCGGATTGATTGAAGTGATTCTGATTTGTACAGTATCTTTGCTGGTTCCGTCAGTATTGCTGTATGTTCTGTACAGACATCTGCCGATACTTGGCGTGATATTGGAAGCTTTCTGGTGTTATCAGCTTCTGGCAACCAGGTCCTTACGTGATGAGAGTATGAAGGTATATCATGCGCTGAAAAAGGGGACTATTGAAGATGCACGTCATGCAGTTTCCATGATTGTCGGACGGGATACTGCGGAACTCACCGAAAAGGGTGTGATTAAAGCGGCTGTAGAAACAGTAGCGGAAAATACGTCTGATGGTGTGATCGCACCAATGCTCTATATGGCTGTCGGTGGTGCACCATTGATGTTTTTATACAAGGGAATCAACACGATGGATTCCATGCTTGGTTATAAAAATGAAAGATATCTTTATTTTGGAAGATGCGCAGCAAAGCTGGATGATGCGGCAAATTATCTGCCGTCCAGAATTTCGGGTCTTTTGATGATCGCAGGAGCATTTGTGATCGGCCTGGACAGCAGAAATGCGGCCCGGATATTCAAAAGAGACAGTAGAAACCATGCAAGTCCGAATTCAGCACAGACAGAAGCTGTCATGGCAGGTGCACTGGATGTTCAGCTGGCGGGAAATGCATATTATTTTGGAAAATTATATGAGAAACCTACAATTGGAGATGCAATCCGTGAAATAGAGACAGAAGATATTCGTTATGCAAATCGCCTGATGTATGCAACTGCGATTCTTGGCGTGATCATATGCGTGCTTTTTCGTGCTCTGTTTCTGCAGGGGCTCATTTGAATAGATTCAAGTCGAACATCCGTGAGACTTGGCGCGTGATTCTGGTCAGCATAAGCTGACATAAAATTCCAGGATATACAAAAATGCCTGTAAAGGTGTGAAAAGGAGAAAGAGAATGGCGAAGCACGTACATGGCGGAAACATTTATACTTACAAAAACTGCCTGGACTTTTCGGCGAACTGCAATCCACTGGGGACGCCGGCAAAAGTTAAGCAGGCAGTACGTGACAGTCTGGACTGTATAAAAGATTATCCACAGGTTGGATATGCACCACTGAAAAAGGCCATTGCAGAATATGAGGGAGTGGAACCAGAGTCTGTAATCTGTGGAAACGGGGCAGCAGAACTGATATATTCACTCTGCCAGGCAGTAAAGCCAAAGAAAGCACTGATACCGATTCCTACGTTTGCGGAATATGAGCAGGCACTTACAAGCTGTGGATGTGAAGTAGAACATGTACTTCTTAAAGAAGAAGACGGATTTCAGATGCAGGAGAGCTTTATCAACTGGCTGCACAGAGAGCTGGATATGGTTTTCCTGTGTAATCCGAATAATCCGACAGGGCGTCTGATTGACAGGGATTTTCTGTTCCGCGTTTTGCGCGTGTGCAGAGAGATGGATATTCTTCTTGTTGTGGATGAATGTTTTCTTGACTTTGTGCAGGAACCGGAGAAATATACGCTGAAAGCACAGTTATCCAGATATCATAATCTTTTTATTTTGAAGGCATTTACAAAGCGTTATGCGATGGCGGGAATCCGCCTGGGATATGGAATCAGTGAAAATATGGAACTTATTGAGGCTATGACCCAGGTTACACAGCCATGGAATATCTCGGTTATCGCACAGGCGGCTGGAATTGCAGCTTTGAAAGAAACAATGTATGTAGAAGCAGGGCGACATATAGTTTTTGAGGAAGCAAAATATCTGAAAGAAGAACTACAGCGCCTTGGCATGCAGGTCTTTCCATCAGAGGCAAATTATATTTTCTTCCGTGGTCCGGAACATCTGTTTGACATCTGCATAAAACAGGGCGTCCTGATTCGCAGTTGCAGTAATTATGCAGGACTCTGTAAGGGCTATTACAGAGTTGCAGTTCGAACACATGCAGAAAATGAAGAGCTGATCCGTGCCATGCGTGATGGAACAACAGCGGCAGCAGTAGCACATGCGGAAGCACTGGAAGAAGAGGAAGAGGCATAATGCCTGATACAGAGGGGAAGATATAAATATGGCAAAAACGATTATGATACAGGGAACGATGTCTAATGCAGGTAAAAGTCTTCTTGCTGCAGGATTGTGCAGAATTTTTCACCAGGATGGATATCGTGTGGCTCCGTTTAAATCACAGAATATGGCACTGAATTCCTTTATTACCAGCGAAGGGCTGGAGATGGGAAGAGCACAGGTTATGCAGGCAGAAGCTGCCGGCATTGAACCATCAGTACTGATGAATCCAATCCTTCTGAAACCGACGAATGATGTTGGATCTCAGGTTATCGTAAACGGAGAGGTCCTTGGTACGATGAGTGCCAGAGATTATTTTAAATACAAGAAAAAACTGGTGCCTGATATTATGAAGGCATTCAATAAACTTGCAGAAGAAAATGATATCATTGTGATTGAAGGTGCCGGAAGTCCGGCAGAGATCAATCTGAAAAGCGAAGATATCGTTAATATGGGAATGGCCAAAATGGCAAAGGCACCGGTACTGCTTGTCGGAGATATTGATCGTGGCGGGGTATTTGCCCAACTGTATGGAACGGTGGAACTGTTGGAAGATGACGAGAGAGAGATGATAAAAGGTCTGATCATCAATAAATTCCGCGGAGACAAATCTATTTTGGACCCGGGAGTTGCAATGCTGGAAGAGAAATGCATGATTCCGGTCGTTGGTGTTGCACCTTATATGAATATTCAGGTAGAAGATGAAGACAGCCTGACGGAACGCTTTGAACGTCCACAGGAAGTTGGCGTGATTGATATGGCCGTCATTCGAGTGCCACGTATCTCTAATTTTACAGATTTTAATCCGCTGGAAAGTATCCCGGGAGTTTCTCTGCGATATGTGCAGCATCCTGCAGAACTGAAACAGCCGGATGTGATCTTTCTTCCTGGAACCAAAAATACAATGGACGATCTGAAATGGCTGCGTGAAAGTGGAATGGAGACACTGATTCTTAAGGCAGCGGCTTCTGGAACACTGATTTTTGGTATCTGTGGTGGATATCAGATGCTGGGTGAGAGTTTAAGTGATCCACACGGTGTAGAAGCTGGCGGTACAATGCGCGGGATTGGACTTCTTCCAGTTGCTACTGTATTTGCAGAGCATAAGACCCGTACGCAGGTCCGTGGAAAATTCCTGGAGCTGGATGATGAATTTGCACCGCTCAGGGATGTGGAATTTACCGGTTATGAAATTCATATGGGTGAGAGTACCTGGAAAAACGGTGCTTCTGCGAGCACGACTACCTGTGATACGGTGAGTGGTACAGAGAAGAGAGAAGGAACTTTTTATCACAATGTATGTGGTACTTATGTACATGGTATTTTTGATAAGGAAGAGGTGGCTCTGGGATTGGTACATGCAGTAGGAATCCGCAAGGGTATTGATGTGTCGGAAATGGAGGGTGTGGATTTTGATACATTTAAGGAAACACAGTATGATATTCTGGCAGCAGAGCTTCGGAAGCATCTGGATATGAAACGTATCTATGAAATCCTTGAGGAAGGCGTGAAGAACATTCAGGAAGAGGAAAGTGAGGGAGAGGCGTAGAAATGAAAGTAGAGCTTGAAAATATAAAACCGATGGACATTGAAAAAAGAAGTTTTGAAATCATTACGGAAGAACTAGGAGATAAGCATCTGATTCCGGGAACAGAACTGATCGTCAAACGATGTATCCATACAAGTGCTGATTTTGATTATGCGGATAATCTCTGTTTTTCTAAGGATGTAGTAAAATGTGCAATGGAAGCAATCAAAGCCGGTGCCTGTATTGTCACAGATACGCAGATGGCAAAGGCAGGTATCAATAAACGTGCTCTTGCCCGTTATGGCGGGGAAGTATATTGTTTCATGTCTGATGAAGATGTGGCAAAGATTGCGAAAGAAAAAGGTACGACAAGAGCAACAGCGAGTATGGATAAAGCAGCGACTCTTGATAAGAAACTGATCTTTGCAATCGGAAATGCTCCAACAGCACTGGTACGTCTTTATGAACTGATTGAGGATGGTAAGCTGGATCCGGAACTGATCATCGGAGTTCCGGTTGGATTTGTCAATGTTGTGCAGTCCAAGGAGCTGATCATGGAATCTGGTGCACCATATATTGTTGCAAGAGGACGTAAGGGCGGCAGTAACATTGCAGCATGTATCTGTAATGCGCTGCTTTATATGATCGATAATCGAAGAGATTGAATATGAACACCTGCCTCAAAGAAATTTCGGGGCAGGTGTTTTATGATTATTTATGAAGAAGTTTATGAAGAAGCTTGCAGGCCGGCGTAAAATCATCTGTTGCAATGGAAGAACAGGAAAGAAGAATGGTAATCGTATTGGTATTTTCCTCAAGAATCAACAGAGACATCCCGTGCATGCGGGCTTCCTTTTTTAATTCGAGCCCAGTTCGTGTATAGGGAACCGTCAGTGCGAGGCTTGTTCCGGCGGCTCCGGTTTGAATCGTACAATTGTTACCGAAAGTATTTCGTACTACACTTTTAAGAGTTTTCAGTTTCAGGGCATATAATTTTTTCAGTTTTTTTGTCTGTGAAGTCAGATGCCCGTCACGAATAAACTGACAGAGTGCAATCTGCTCAGCTTTGGAAGCAGTCTGGCTGTATCGGTCTGCAACGGCTGCGTATTTCCTTGAGAGAGACGGCGGCAGAACCATGAAACTTAGACGGATGGATGGAAGCAGCAGTCTGGAAAATGACCCGATATAGACAACGCCATGTCCCCCGGCGAGATTAAAAAGGGAGGGGGTTGGTCGTTGAAAATAAACGAATTCATTTTCATAATCGTCTTCAATGATCAGACTGCCTTTTTCAGCAGCATAATGTACCAGTTCCATACGACGGCTGACAGGCATGATTTCACCCCATTTTGTCATATGTGCAGGGGAAACATAGATAATATCACAGTCTTTATTTCGGTACTGTATTTCAAAACCATAATCGGAAAAGATGGTACTTCCCTGCACAAAAGAGGCATTTGGGAAAGAAACAGTCTGTTTGTCCCGGATTAAAGGACAGAGAATGTTCAGAATACTTTGCATACCGGCTCCAATCACAATATCGTCAGCGGAACAGTTGACGTTTCTTCGCTGACGGATATAGTCGGCAAGTACCTGACGAAGATCTGCCTCTCCCTGCGGCTCCCCATAGGACAGAAGGCGGTCATTCTGGCGAAGAGCACTTTTAATATAACGCTGCCACAGATCAAAGCGAAAACTCTCTCTGTCAACACCGTTAGAAGCAAAGTCATATTGTACCGGTGGAAGATTTGCATGCCAGGCAGCAGTGGATACCGGTTTCTGATCCGCAATATTGGTCACATAGTATCCGCTTTGTGCACGTGCGACAATATAGCCGTCTGCGGCAAGTTGAAGATAGGCATTTTCGATCGTGGTACGGCTGAGTTTTAGTTCGGTGGCACATTTACGGAGCGAAGGCATACGGCTCCCGGCCGGAATACGGTGCTCCATGATCAGATTTTTATAATGGTCATACACCTGCAAGTACAGGCTTTCTTTGGTTGAATAAAAAGATAAGCTCATAAACTGTCCCCTGAAAAATGAATAAAAGTGGTTATTTTTCAATATACACTTAGATGCTATTCTAAATCAGAATATGACAAAAAGCAAGATGAGGAGATAAGAGATTGAAGAAAATTGCGATTTTGAATGATTTGTCAGGATTGGGAAAATGTTCTCTTACAGCAGCAATTCCGGTAATTTCAGTTATGGGAATCCAGGCGTGTCCGCTTCCGACAGCAATACTCAGTGCGCAGACCGGATTTCCTTCCTATTATTGTGATGATTATACAGACCGTATGGATAATATTATGAAAGAGTGGAAGAAGATGGATTTTTATCCGAATGGAATCTATACGGGGTTTCTGGCAGATGCACATCAGGCAGATAAAGCTGTAGAGTTTATAGAGATGTTTGGATGTGAGAATACCAGGATTTTGGTGGATCCGGTTATGGGTGACAACGGGAAAGAATATCCAATCTATACAGAGGAGCTTTGTAAGAAGATGCGTGTTCTGGTGAAGAAGGCAACTGTGATCACGCCGAATCTGACAGAGGCACTGCTGCTTTTGTATGGTACGAAACAGGCGCATATATTATGGAAAGGAATTGCTGATTTTCAGGAACGCGAGCTGATTGCATTCGTAGAAACTACCGGAGAGAAACTGGCGAAAGATTTTGAAACAGAGGTAGTAATTACAGGAATTGATCTTCCGGTGAAAGAGAAATGTCAGGAGATGGGAAACCTGATCTGTAGGGATGATGAATCGATTTGGGTGACTGCAGTAAAAGAAGGCGGCAGCTATTCCGGTACGGGGGATCTGTTTGCATCGGTGTTAAGTGCCGGAATGGTGAATGGAATGGATACGGTGGATTCTGTACGAAAGGCTGTGCGGTTTCTTTCGAAGGGAATACATGATGCGGTGCTTGAAGGCACCGACCGGAATGAAGGCATCTGCTTTGAACGGTATCTTTCTGAACTCGCTATTGAATAATACGTTTATCAAGCTAGGAATTCATTGTCCGGCATTTTTTAAATTAAAAGATGGTAATTTCAGCAGTAAGTTCAGAGAAAGGACAGGTGAGGAGCCGCCAGCGAGGCTTTCGTAAGGAAGAAAACGCAGCTTTGGCGCAGAACTTATCCTTTCTTCTGAATAACTGTGTGAATTCCCAGTTCTCTTTTTGGAATCTTTTAAAGGTTCTTCTTTTTATAGATAAACCACGATGCGATCGCGGTAAACACGATCAGATACGCCATAAGAATCCCAATTCCGGACATCGCGAATCCTTCTCCGGCGGAGATGCTTCGGATCATATGGCTTGTCTGAGACAACGGCAGTGCAGAAACAAACTTTCCAAGCAGTCCCGGTAATTTTTCCGTGGAGAAAAATGTATTACACAGGTAAGCCATCGGCATAATGATATAATTTGAAAAACGTGGTACATCCGCATGGTTCTTTGCAAGAAATGAAACTACAACACCGATTGCAGAAAAAACAGCGCCATTCAGGAACATGACAAGAAAAGACCAGCCGTTAAAGATCAGCCCGGTGTCAATTGGCATTGTCAGAATCAGGATAACTCCACCGGCGTAAAAACCACGGAGACTTCCACCTATGATCTGACCTGCAATAAACTGCCACAATGGAGTCGGAGAGATCATAACCTGATCAAAAGCTTTTTCGTAAAGCCGCTGTACATTCAGATTCTGCGCAATCGCATTGAAACTTCCGTTCATTGTGGTGAGCGATACCACACCCGGAATCAGGAAGTTCAGGTATGGTTCTCCATGAGAAACCGTCTGGATTCCCATTCCGAATACGACCAGATACATCAATGGAGCAATCATTGCAGCCAGAGTGATCTTATAGAAATCTCTTCGAAATTCTACCCATTTTTCCCATAAAATCGTAATAATTCCCATAATTAAAACTCCTCCCTCATGACGGCATCAGATGTCGCCCGGCGCGTTCTACAAACACATCTTCCAGCGTTGTTTCACGGAGAGAAGCCTGTCCGGAAAGACCGGAGAGATAAGAGATGGCTTCTTCACGACTGTGGAAATAATGACTGCGAGTTTCGTCTCCGGCAAATTCATCTACGGTATAATTTCCAAGACTGCTGATCAGACCGGATGGAGTGTTGACTTCTTCTAGTTTACCGTGATCCATCAAGGCCACACGGCTACAGAGATTCTGAGCTTCTTCCATATAATGTGTGGTCAGAAGAATCGTCAGATTTTTGCCATTCAGTTTGCGGAGCAGAGTCCACATCTGACGGCGGGAAAGTGCATCCATACCTGCGGTCGGTTCATCCAGAAGCAGGATCTCAGGATCTGTCAGAAGGGCACGGCATACCATCAGTTTACGTTTCATACCGCCGGAAAGTTTACGGACGGTTCGTTTGCGGAATTTGATCAGATCGCAGAATTCCAGAAGTTCTTCCGTGCGGCGTTTGATCTCTTTGCGTGGCATGAAATAAAGACGACCCTGATATTCCATGATCTCATCCATATTCATATCCTGACGCATGGAATATTCCTGTGTGATAACACTGATCTTACGTTTCAGATCCGGACGATTGCGGGTAAGTTTCTGTCCGTCGATTAGAACTTCTCCTTCGGTTGGAAGAAGAAGTGTAGAAAGAAGACTGATCGTAGTAGTCTTACCGGCACCGTTTGGACCGAGCAGTCCGAAAAACTCTCCAGTCTCAATTCTGAGATCAAGAGAATTTACGGCAGTGAAAGTATCAAATGTTTTGGTCAGATTCTTTGTTTCGATCATTTGTGCTCCTTTGCAATGATCAGAGAATAGTAGCCTGCATCATCCGGAATCTCTTCAACACCATGATAAATATGTTCCTCCGGCATGCCGCAGTTTTCGACCATAAGAACATCACGGCCGCTTTTGGCAAGGATTTCTTTTACCTGGTTCATTTTCTTTCCGGATTTCATCAGGATATAGTTTCCGGACTCTGTCAGTTCACTGTCAAGACGATGAACAGCAGGAACAATATGAAGTTGTTCGTTCCATTCAGACAGAGAAATGTTCAGGCGTGCAGCTGCAGCACAGAAAGAAGTGATTCCACTTACCAGTTCAGTGTGATATCCGTCTGCCTCTACGCGATGCTGCAGATAGGAAAAAGTAGAATATACACATGGGTCTCCAAGAGTCAGGAAAACAACATTTTTTCCCTGATCAAGACAGGCCTCCAGAGCTTTGGCTCCTCTGGCATGATTTTCGTCCAGTTCTTTTGCGTCATGTGTCATTGGCATATAGATTGGAAGAAGTTCTTTTTCTGCCAGTTCCGGAACCGCCTGTACAGCAATTTTATAAGCAACGGTTTCTTTGACGTCTGCACCAGGTACGGCAATGATCTCATTTTCACGGATCATACGAACTGCTTTCAGTGTCATTAACTCTGGATCTCCAGGTCCGACGCCAACTCCATATAATATACCTTTCATAGATAAAAACCTCCTGCGTTTACTTTTGAATTGATAAAAGATTTTTTGTCGTGTCTTGGGATCTTACAGACACATCCTTTTAATTATACTAGAAGAGCATAATGTTTGCAATGTGAGATTTGCTGTGTTATCATAGTTTTCATGATAAAACGAAGAAAATGGAGTAGAGAAATGAAAAGAAAATTTTCAAGTCTGATAGCAGCTGTATTTATCAGTATTGGAGCTTTTTCCTGCATCTGTCAGGCGGCTGGTATGGACATTGACAAAGAAGATGGAGAATATTCTATCCAGGTAGATCTGGAAGGTGGAAGCGGTAAGGCAAGCGTGACTTCACCAACAATCTTTACTGTGAAGAATAGACAGGCTTATGCACAGATCCAGTGGAGCAGTTCGAACTACGATTACATGGTTGTAGATGGAGAAAAATATTTTCCAACAAATGAAGAGGGTATGAATTCTGTGTTTGAAATTCCGATACTCACAATGGATGAGGGTATGTCGGTGATCGCAGATACGACAGCAATGGGAGCACCCCACGAGATCAATTATACACTGACTTTTTATTCGGATTCAATTGGTTCCAAAAGCCAGCTTCCGCAGGAGGCGGCCAAGAGAGTTGTGGCAGTTGCAATCGTGATCATTGTCGGCGGCGGAATTTTGAATTATTTTGTAAACAAAAGAAATCACTGCTAGGAGAGAAAGTATGAAAGCATCATTCAAAAGAACTATGTACGCCTGTTTTGTAGGATATATCGTACAGGCGATTGTGAATAACTTTGTTCCACTGTTATTTGTTACTTTTCAGAAAAGTTATCAGATTCCATTGTCAAAGATTACGCTTCTGATCACGATCAACTTTATGATCCAGCTCCTGATCGACCTGTTGTCAGCAGGGTTTGTGGATAAAATTGGATACAAGGCGTCGGTAACGATTGCACATATCTGTTCAGCAATCGGTCTGTTTGCGCTGACAATTCTTCCGGAAGTTACGAAAGATTCGTTTACCGGTATTCTGATCGCGGTTGCAATTTATGCAGTCGGTGGAGGCCTTCTGGAGGTGCTGATCAGCCCGATTATCGAAGCCTGTCCGACAGATAACAAAGAAAAAGCAATGAGCCTTCTGCATTCGTTTTATTGCTGGGGTCATGTGGGAGTTGTACTGATTTCCACGATCTTTTTCAGTACTTTTGGAATTACGAACTGGAAGGTTCTTGCTCGTATCTGGGCAATCATTCCGCTGCTCAATGGAATTGTTTTTCTGACTTCTCCGATATATTCTCTGCATGAAGAAGGAGAGAAGGGGCTTTCCATCAAAGAACTCTGCTCTATGAAGATTTTCTGGGTCGTGATGCTGATGATGACCTGTGCAGGAGCAAGTGAACAGGCAGTGAGCCAGTGGGCATCCACTTTTGCAGAAGAGGGACTGAAAGTCAGTAAGACGGTCGGAGACCTGGCGGGACCGATGGCATTTGCGATTCTGATGGGACTTGCAAGACTTCTTTATGGAAAATACGGAGAGAAGATTGATCTGAAACGTTTTATGACATACAGCAGTATTCTCTGTGTGATCGCCTATCTTTGCATTGCATTTGTACCGATTCCGATGCTCAGTCTGGTAGGATGTGCAATCTGCGGATTTTCTGTAGGAATCATGTGGCCGGGAACATTTAGTATCGCGTCTGCCTCCATTCGGGGTGGTGGTACAGCAATGTTTGCACTGCTTGCTCTTGCAGGAGATCTTGGTTGCTCCGGAGGACCAACACTTGCAGGCTTTGTATCCAGCAGTGTTGGGAATAATCTGAAAATGGGAATCTTTGCGGCAATTGTATTTCCAGTGCTTTTGCTTGCAGGAATTCAGATATGTAAGAAAAGTCAGCAGAATTAAGCAAAAATATAAGACATGACGAAAAGAGATTAAATCGAAAAAGTCTGGGTGTCTGAGACAGGAAACTGCTTCAATGTTTCGTAAATGACATTGAAAATGACAGTACATGGTCTCAGATTCCAGACTTTTTTGATAGTAAATTATTGCATAGAAGCGATTGCTTCATGTGTATGTTCCACAAACATTGCACGAATTCTCGGATATTCTCCAAGTCCTTTCAAAACAGGACAGACTTCAAATCCAGCGTTTTTAAACTGACTTACCCAGGAATCTGGTGAATCACCTGCCATATCATTGTGTGCATGATCGCCAGCTACGATCATAAACGGTGTCACATAGATTCTGGATGGTTGAAATGCAGTTACTTCCTTTACCAGATCGTGGATAGTCGGATCGGCTTCAACGGTTCCGATAAACACATTGGAGTTTCCGGCTGATTTAAACTCCTTATTCAGCCCTGCGTAAACAACGTTGACCTGATGTGTGGTCCCATGGCCCATAAGTACCAGAGCTTCAGAATCCCTCAGATCAGAAAATTCGGAATTAACAGCATCAATTGCTTTCTGCTTATCTTCCGGCGAAGCCAGAAGAGGGTTGCCAAATGCAATTTTGTCAAAAGACTCCTTATAAGAAAGAACTTCTTCTTTCATAACATTATTTTCTATACCGTCCAGGATATGTGTCGGCTGTACGACAAGTTCCCGGATTCCATCTCTAATCATCTGTTCCATGGCTTCTTTTACAGTAGGAACAATATAATTGTCTCTTTTTTTGAGAACAGAAATGATCATCTTGCTGGTCCATGCCCGATAAACCTGATAGGCAGAGAAAGCGTTGCTGATATCCTGTTCAATCTTTTCTATGGTTGCTTTCCTGGAAGCTTCATAACTGGTGCCGAAGCTCACGACCAGGATTGCTTTATTTGTCTGCTGATTCATAAAAAAATATTCTCCTAAAATTTTTTCCGCGTATTGTTGGATTATACCAGACCAATGAAAAAAGTTCAAATTTTTTCCAAAAACCTATTGACATTTCGGGTAAAAAGGAATAACATACTAAACATATCAAAGAGGTATGTTAATAATATAAACAAACAATCATAGAAAAAAAGAAAGGCGGTAAACACCATGGCAAACATTTATAAAGGAACACTTGGACTGATCGGAAACACTCCGCTTGTAGAAGTAACAAATCTAGAGAAAGAACTTGGACTGGAAGCTACAGTACTTGTGAAACTGGAGTACTTCAATCCGGCAGGAAGCGTGAAAGACAGAATCGCAAAAGCAATGATCGAAGATGCAGAAGCCAGGGGACTTCTGAAAGAAGGGGCTGTTATTATTGAGCCAACATCCGGAAATACAGGTATCGGTCTTGCGGCTATTGCAGCCGCAAAAGGATACAGAATCATTCTTACCATGCCGGAGACCATGAGTATTGAACGTAGAAACATTCTTAAAGCATACGGCGCAGAACTGGTTCTGACAGAGGGAGCTAAAGGAATGAAAGGTGCGATCGCCAAAGCAGATGAGCTCGCCAAAGAAATTCCGAACAGCTACATCCCGGGACAGTTCGTAAACCCTGCAAATCCGGCAGCACACAAAGCAACTACAGGTCCGGAAATCTGGAACGACACAGATGGAAAGGTAGACATTTTCGTAGCAGGTGTTGGTACAGGAGGAACACTTACAGGAACAGGTGAATACCTTAAAGAACAGAATCCGGACATCAAGGTCGTAGCAGTAGAGCCGGCAACTTCTCCGGTACTTTCCGAAGGAAAAGGCGGTCCGCACAAGATTCAGGGTATTGGAGCAGGATTTGTTCCGGAAATTCTGAATACACAGATTTATGACGAGATCATGCCAATCGACAACGAAGTATGCTTCACAACAGCCAAACTCCTTGCAAAAAAAGAAGGCGTTCTTGTAGGTATCTCTTCAGGAGCAGCTCTTTACGCAGCAATTGAACTTGCAAAACGTCCGGAAAACAAAGGAAAGACAATTGTAGCACTTCTTCCGGATACAGGAGACAGATATTACTCAACAGCACTGTTTACAGAGTAAAGAAACACCAGGATGCAATGTGCCAGTGGCATATGTTTTGCACAGAGCGGAGCGAAACGGAGATAGCTTAGGTAGCTTGCCACGGAGTACTCCGTAGTGTATAATATTGCGGTTAAAAAACAAAAACAGAAAAGAGGATCAGATTCATGGGTGAAAAAATTACAAGAGAAAACAGAAAATTCAAATTCGAAACACTTCAGCTTCACGTAGGACAGGAACAGCCGGATCCGGTTACTGATGCAAGAGCCGTTCCAATCTACCAGACTTCTTCTTATGTATTCCGAAACTGTGATCATGCAGCAGCTCGTTTCGGACTTGCAGATGCAGGTAACATTTATGGTCGTCTGACAAACCCAACAGAAGATGTTTTTGAAAAAAGAATTGCAGCACTTGAGGGTGGTACAGCAGCACTTGCAGTAGCTTCCGGTGCAGCAGCAATCACATATACAATCGAAAACCTTGCACAGAATGGAGATCACATCGTAGCTGCAAAGAATATCTACGGTGGAACAACGAACCTTCTGGAGCATACACTTCCTGCATATGGAATCAAAACAACATTTGTTGACATCTTTAACCTTGAAGAAGTAGAGAATGCAATTCAGGATAACACCAAAGCACTTTACATTGAGACTCTTGGAAACCCGAACTCTGACGTTGTTGATGTCGAAGCATGCGCTGAAATCGCACACAGACATCAGATTCCGCTTGTTGTAGATAATACATTTGCAACACCATATCTTGTAAGACCGATTGAATACGGTGCGGACATCGTTGTTCATTCTGCAACAAAATTCATCGGTGGACACGGAACAACTATCGGTGGTGTAATCGTTGAAGGTGGTAAATTTGACTGGGAAGCTTCCGGTAAATTCCCGTCTCTGACAGAGCCAAACCCGAGCTACCATGGAATCAGTTTCACAAAAGCATGCGGACCGGCAGCATTCGTTACAAAGATTCGTGCAATCCTTCTTCGTGATACAGGTGCAACTATTTCTCCAGTAAGCTCCTTCATCTTCCTGCAGGGACTTGAAACACTGTCTCTCCGTGTAGAACGTCATGTAGAGAATGCACTGAAAGTTGTTCAGTACCTGAATAATCATCCAATGGTAGAAAAAGTACATCATCCGTCTGTAACAGATGATGAAAGCCAGAAAGAACTGTATGCAAAATACTTCCCGAATGGCGGCGGTTCTATCTTCACATTCGAGATTAAGGGTGACGCACAGACAGCAAAAGATTTTATCGACAATCTGGAACTGTTCTCACTCCTTGCAAACGTAGCAGATGTTAAATCACTGGTTATCCATCCGGCAACCACCACACACAGCCAGTGCACAGAAGAAGAGCTTCTGGATCAGGGTATCAAACCGAATACGATTCGTCTTTCTATCGGAACAGAAAACATTGATGATATCATTCAGGATCTGGACGAAGCTTTCAAAGCAATCCAGTAATTGAAATTCTGTAAAAAAACCAGATATGGTCTCACTGCGTTGGTGGATTTGGCTGCACAGCCGTCCACCACACCGGTAGCCCTGAAAACCATTGCTGAGAGAAATGATATTTCTCTGCAGTTTCTGGAACACATATTTGCCTCATTTCGCAGATCAGGCATTGTAAAAAGTGTCAAAGGCTCCCAGGGAGGATATAATCTGGCAAAAGCTGCTGACGAGATTACTGTTGCATCCGTGGTGGAAGCGCTGGAAGGCAGTTATCACCTGGAAGATGAGGATGTTGTGGCGGAAAATAGTTATAAAGGGATCTCTGACACGATTCAGAAACTGGTGGTGGATTCCGTCAATCAGGAACTTGATCAGATCTTATCCAATTTGACATTGGAACAGATGAGCGGATATTACTCTGCTCACTATGATAAACAGGAAATGTATTATATCTGAATACTGACCGGGGGTGTAGAACAGAAAATGTTCCTGCCTCCGGTTTTTTACTAAAATCTGCAATGCCCACAGAGAGGAAATACACATGTCAATCAAAAAGATCGCAGAAAAAGCAGGAGTATCTATATCAACCGTATCGCGTATCCTAAACCGCCCGGATTATAAATGTTCTGTGCCGGGACTTCGGGAAAAAGTCTGGTCAATTGCCATGGAGATGAATTATGTTCCAAATGAAGCTGCCCGCAATCTGAAAAGAGGTACCCAGGCGAAAGAAAGCAAAATATGGTATATCAATGTGTTAATGACCCGTACTGATGAATCCAGAACAGATCCTTTTTTTACGGAACTGCTCAGAGTTGTGGAAAGTGAAATACACGAACATAACTGTATCCTGTCAAAAGTCTGGTATATGCCACTTTTTTCTGATGATCGAAAATGCAGAAGAGAAAATCTTGACCAGATCATTCAGCACATGTATACTGAGACAGAAGAAAAAAAAGATGGCCTGATCATTATTGGTCGTTGTAATCCGGTCGCACTGAAGAAACTGAACCAGAAATATCGAAGTGTCGTTTCAGTTAACCGAAATTCTACCAATTATGAAGTGGATGAGGTTTTGTGCGACGGAAAGAAGATTGCAGAGATGGCGGTGGAACATCTGATTTCACTTGGACATCGAAATATCGGTTATGTAGGCGGTTGCCGAAACGAGGATCGTTATGTCGGTTATCTGGATACATTAAAGAAAAATAAACTGGATGTGATACCGGAATATGTTGTAGAAACAGATCAGACAGAACGGGAAGGCTATGAGGCAATGGAACAGTTCCTGAAATCGGATGATTGCCCGACTGGAATTTACTGTGCGAACGATATCACTGCTGTTGGAATGCTGAAGTATCTCAGAAGATGCAGAAATCTGTATTTTACTCCGTCGATCATTGCCAGTGACGATATAGAAGAAGCACAGTTTACGAAGCCAATGCTAACCACAGTTGCACTGCCCAAAGAAGAAATGGGTCGTTTCGCTCTGTATCTTCTTCTGGATAGAATGAAAGGTGGTCACACAGGCGTTGTTCGAATGGAACTGTCTGGGAAATTACTGGTGAGAAACAGTTGTTCTCATGTGTCAGAGAGCTTCTGGAGTGATTACTGCATATAGGAGAAAATAATTATTTAAGGAAGATTGATATGTGTATTAGAACGATTGAAGAGTTACAAGAGGATACAAGAGAAAAGCAGATCATCGATATACGTGATGTCGTTGATTTTGAAAAAGAAACTTATCCGGGAGCAGTGAATATCTACTGGGAAGAATTTGAGGAACATATGGATGAGATACGCAAGGACTGTCCTGTCTATCTGATCTGTTATACCGGACAGAAGAGCGAAGAGATTGCAGAGGAACTGACGGAACAGGGATATGAGATCTACAGCGTCAAGAATGGCTATCGTGCATGGCTTAAGGTAAAACTCAGCAAAATGATGGCCGATCACAATGCAGCAGAACAGCGCACAAAAGATATTGAACGCAGCATTATCAAGAAATTCCGTAAGCCAATCTGGAGAAGATTTACGAAGGCTATCCGTGAATATGAACTGGTGCAGGATGGAGATAAAATTGCTGTATGTATTTCCGGCGGCAAAGATTCTATGCTGATGGCAAAATTATTTCAGGAACTTTCCCGTCATGGTAAAAAGAATTTTGAAGTAATCTTTCTGGTAATGAATCCGGGATATAATGAAATCAACTATCAGACGATCAAAGACAATGCCCAGATTTTAAATGTGCCGATCACGGTGTTTGAATCTGACATCTTTAACATCGTGGCATCAGAAGAGCAGTCACCGTGCTATCTCTGTGCCCGAATGAGAAGAGGTTATCTTTACAGTAAAGCCAAAGAACTGGGATGTAATAAGATTGCGCTTGGACACCATTATGATGATGTGATCGAGACAATCCTTATGGGCATGCTTTATGGTGCACAGGTACAGACCATGATGCCGAAGCTTCACAGTACAAATTTTGAGGGAATGGAGCTGATTCGTCCTTTGTATCTGATCCGTGAGGCAGATATCATTCACTGGGCAAACTACAATGATCTTCATTTCATCCAGTGTGCATGTCGCTTTACAGAGCACTGTGCGTCCTGTGGTGGTACAGAGAAAGGATCGAAGAGAGCGGAGATCAAGGAACTGATTCATGAACTTGCCCAGAAAGATCCGGTGATTGAGTATAATATTTTCCGAAGTGTTGAGAATGTCAACCTGAATACAGTGATTGGATATAAACAGGATGGTGTGAGACATAATTTTCTTGATACGTATGATGATGTGAAATAGAATATATGAACATGTAGCAGCTGTTGTCTTTATGGATGACAGCTGTTTTTTTTGCTTTATAGCTGCTGTGCAAACGTTTTCTCATAAACATATTTAAAAACTATGTTTATTGGTATATAATGCCATTAACGTAAAACATATCAATTACCTATGTTAACGGAATAATCATCCAATGGGAGTGGCACAAATGACAAAAAAGAAATTCAGAAATGTCTGTCTGGCATCTATTCTTGGAATCGCCGCATTTGCAGGCGTCTGTTCCTACGATGCCGGAGCAGGTTCAAACATACATATCATCAACGTATCCTATGATCCGACAAGAGAACTCTACGAGTCTTATAATGAGATTTTTAAAGAACACTGGAAAGAGAAGACTGGGCAGGATGTTGACGTAATCCAATCCCATGGCGGATCTGGCAAACAGGCGCTTGAAGTTATTAACGGACTGCAGGCTGACGTTGTGACACTTGCACTGGAATATGATATTGATGCAATCGAGAATGCCGGTATGATTCGAAATAGCTGGAAAGAAGAACTTCCCGATGACAGTGCTCCATACACTTCTACCATTGTATTTCTTGTAAGAAAAGGAAATCCGAAGAATATCCAGGATTGGGAGGATCTTATTCGTGATGATGTTGATGTGATCACTCCAAATCCAAAGACTTCCGGTGGAGCTCGCTGGAATTATCTGGCAGCCTGGGCATATGCACAGAAAGCCTACGATAATGATGAAGAAAAGATGGAAGCATTTATAAAAAAATTGTATCAGAATGTTCTTGTATTAGACTCCGGGGCGAGAAGTGCAACAACTTCCTTTGTTGAGAACGGACAGGGAGATGTTCTGATCGCATGGGAAAATGAGGCATTTCTTTCTGTACAGGATGATCCGAATGAATTTGAGATCATTGATCCAAGTATCAGCGTTCTTGCGCAGCCTTCTGTAGCCGTTGTAGATGAAGTAGCAGAAAGTCGCGACACAGAAGAAGTATCAAAAGAATACCTCAATTACCTGTATTCTGATGATGCACAGAGAATTGCAGCAGAGAATTATTACCGTCCGGTCAATCAGAAAATTTTGAAAGAATACAGTGATGTTTTTGATCTGAATATGGAACTGAAAACGATTGATGATTTCGGTGGCTGGCAGGAAGTACAGCAGAAACATTTTGCTGACGGAGGCATATTTGACAGAATCTATGGCAACTAGAAGATGGGAGTGGATATTATGAAAAAAAGCAAAAAAAGAGTGATACCTGGATTTGGACTAACAATGGGTGTGACGGTCACTATGCTGAGTATCATTGTGTTGATTCCGCTGGCATCTCTTGTGGTGTATTCTTCACAGCTTGGCTTGAAGGAATTTATTGAAGTTATCACAAGAAAGAGAGTTTTGTCCAGCTTTTATGTAAGCTTTATCACAGCGCTTGGGGCATCTCTTGTCAATGCAGTGATGGGACTGATCCTGGCGTGGGTACTGGTACGTTATGAATTTCCGGGAAAAAAGATTATGGATGGAATGATTGAGCTTCCTTTTGCACTACCAACTGCAGTAGCTGGTATTTCCCTGACTTCTCTGACATCGGATCAGGGTCTGATCGGAAGCTTTTTTGCCAAATTCGGGATTAAGATTGCCTATACAAAGCTTGGAATTACATTTGCACTGATCTTTGTGGGGATTCCGTTTGTAGCGAGAGCTGTGCAGCCGGTACTTGAGAAACTGGATGGTTCTTACGAAGAAGCTGCCCGTGTTATGGGTGCAAAATCGGGATATATCTTCCGGAGAGTTATTCTTCCAGAACTTCTGCCGCCGCTTTTGACCGGAACTGGACTTGCATTTGGACGATGCCTTGGTGAATATGGAAGCGTTGTGTTTATTGCAGGAAACAGACCATATGAGACAGAGATCACACCACTGATCATCATGTCTGAACTACAGGAGTTTGATTACAAAAGCGCTACATCTATTGCACTGGTAATGCTGATAGCTTCTTTCCTGATACTGTTTCTGATGAACCTGATGCAGGCACGTAATTCAAAAAGACTGAGAGGAGGCAATGTTTGATGAAAAACAGAGAAAATGAATCAAGGATCGTAAAATATCTTCTGATAGGCATCAGTGTATTGTTTCTTTTTGTCATACTGGTCCTTCCGCTTTTTGTAGTTGTAACAGAAGCACTGCGAAAAGGCTGGCAGGTTTATGTAGAAGCAGTGACAGATTCTTATACGATCTCTGCCTTGATGCTGACATTGAAGGCGACGGTTATTGCAGTGCTTTTTAATACTGTCCTTGGTTTATGTGCTGCCTGGGCTGTTACCAGATTTCAGTTTAAGGGTAAAAAACTGCTTACGACACTGATTGATGTTCCGGTCACAGTATCGCCGATCATCGCCGGTCTTATTTATCTGTTGATTTTTGGAAAACAGAGTATCCTGTATCCTTATCTGCAGAAAGCAAATATACAGATTGTATTTGCAGTACCTGGAATCATTCTGGCAACTATTTTTGTAACATTTCCTTTCGTTTTCCGTGAACTACTTCCGGTCCTGGAGTCCATTGGCACAGATGAGGAAGAAGCTGCAGCGTTGATGGGTGCAAAAGGCTGGACGATCTTTTCAAAGATTACATTTCCGCATATCAAATGGGCTCTCCTGTATGGAGTCGTACTGTGTACGGCAAGAGCTATGGGAGAATTTGGAGCGGTTTCTGTACTATCCGGACACCTTCGTGGGCTGACAAACACACTTCCACTGCATGTGGAGATTCTGTTCAATGAGTTTCAGTATGTTCCGGCGTTTGCCGTATCGTCAATTCTGGTAATCATGGCAGTCATTCTTCTGATCATTCGAAGCATCATGGAGCATAAAGGCAAAAAAGAGGAGGAAGCATAATGTATGTGGAATTAAAAGATATCAATAAAACCTTTGGAGATTATAAAGCGTCGGATCATGTTTCCTTTGGAATTGAAAAAGGAAAACTGATTGGTCTTCTGGGCCCGAGTGGAAGTGGAAAGACAACAATCCTTCGTATGATCGCAGGCCTGGAGCAGCCGGACAGCGGAGAGATCATCATTGACGGTAAAGTGGTCA
Source organism: uncultured Blautia sp. (assembly GCA_934378195.1). Classification (GTDB taxonomy): domain Bacteria; phylum Bacillota; class Clostridia; order Lachnospirales; family Lachnospiraceae; genus Blautia_A. The sequence goes on along the minus strand of CAKRPO010000001.1, from coordinate 16,416 downwards.
ATGATATTCCAGCAAGTGAACGAGGCATTGGATTTGTATTTCAGAGCTATGCCCTGTTTCGCTATATGACGGTTTATGATAATATTGCTTTTGGTCTGAAGGTGCAGAAAGCAGATAAAAAATATATAAAAAACAGAGTTATGGAACTTATTGAACTGATAGGACTGAAAGGCCTTGAAAAAAGATATCCAAGTCAGCTTTCCGGTGGACAGCGACAGAGGGTTGCATTTGCGAGAGCCCTGGCGCCGAATCCACAGCTCCTTCTTCTTGATGAGCCGTTTGCAGCAATCGATGCAAAGATTCGTCAGGAACTTCGTACCTGGCTGAAAGATATGATCGAAAAACTTGGAATCACCAGTATCTTTGTTACACATGATCAGGATGAAGCGATTGAGGTGGCGGATGAGATCATTATTACCAACAGAGGACACATTGAACAGAAAGGCAGTCCGGTAGAAGTTTATCAGAGTCCGGAAACTGCTTTCAGTGCATCCTTCTTTGGACAGGCAGCTACAGTCAGAGACTATCATGTCTTCAATTACTTTGAAGATATTCCAGGTGCAGAATACGCGATCGTGCGTCCGGAATTTGTCAAAGTTACCAGAAAAAATGAAGTTCAGAAATACAAAAGCTCTGCATCAGAGGCTGATGTGGAACGAGTAGCTTTTCGAGGCAGTTATTTTGAACTTCAGCTGAAGATGAGAGATGTTATCCTGACTGCAAGACGAGGGCTGGATGAACCACTGGTTCGTCAGGGAGAAAAAGTGGATGTGTTTGTACAGCGTCTTTTCGTAATAAAAGAAGACAAAGTATATGCACTGGAGAACAGTTCTGCAAGAGAAGATTATCTTGTGATCTGATGATTGACACTTGTTTTCCCTATAACCTTGTGGTATAATAGGTTTATGGAGGGATTTGCATGAAAATATCAACAAGAGGACGTTATGCGATTCGTGTTATGCTGGATCTTGCAGAACATAATAATGGCGAGTATATACCGCTTATGGATATTGCGAAAAGACAGGAAATTTCCGAAAAATATCTGGAATCTATTGTATCTGTGCTGAGCAAGCAGAAATTTGTCAAAGCACTTCGTGGAAAAGGTGGTGGATATCGTCTTGTACGGACACCGGCTGAGTATTCGATTGGAAGTATTTTACGGATTACAGAAGGATCTCTGGCACCGGTTGCCTGTCTGGATGATCATCCGAATCAGTGCGAAAGGGCTGCATCCTGTAAGACCCTGCAGATGTGGGAAGGGTTTTATAAGTTGCTCAATGAATATTTTGATGGGATTACGCTGGAAGATCTGTTGGAACAAAATATGGATATGGGAGACTATGTGATCTGATTGTACAATTTCAGTCAAATGGTTTGTTGTAGTCAGATAAGAATTGCATTATAAAGGTCAGGAAGAGAACAGAATTGCCGGTAACGACAGGTTCTGTTCTTTTTTTATGTAATGTGACCTTTATATCCATGAATGAAAACCCTTTTGGAATGTTCTGATAACATAAAAATGTTAAAAAAGGAAAAAAATTGGAAAAAACATACATTACCTATTGACATGGTATGTTTATGGGTATATAGTAATACCAACACAAACGAAAGGAAATAAAAGGAGCACAGGAATGAAAGAATACGGTTTTAATACGACTTTGCTTCATGGGATAGAAGGAAATAATCCTTACGGCGCGACACAGGTACCGATCTACCAGTCCAGTGCATTCCGTCATGATACAGCCGAAGAACTTGAAAAGATTTTTGCAAACAAGATGGCGGGTTATTCTTATACAAGAATAAATAATCCGACGATCGAATCTTTTGAGAAAAGGATGACAAAGCTGGAAGGCGGAATAGGGAGCGTGGCATGTTCATCTGGCATGGCAGCACTGAGTATGGCACTTATGAATATTCTTCAGAATGGCGATCACGTTGTCGCAGCGGCTGGGTTATATGGAGGAACAGTGGAACTTCTGGATGAACTGAAGGCATATGGTGTTACGACAACTTATGTAAAAGACAACACACCACAGGCTTTTGAGGCAGAAATCACATCTAAGACCAGAGCTGTTTTTGCTGAGACGATCGGAAATCCGAAGCTGGATGTCACTGATATTCAGGGAGTTGCAGAAATCGCACATGAACATGGAATTCCATTTCTGGTAGATAATACAGTAGCAACTCCGTATCTGCTTAATCCATTGAAGCTTGGAGCTGATGTAGTCATTCATTCCTCTTCTAAATATATCAATGGAAGCAGTGATGCAATCAGTGGTATACTGATAAGCGGCGGAAAGTTCAAATGGGATGCAGATAAATATCCGGGAATGAAAGAATTTAAAAAGTTTGGACCTTTTACTTATCTTGCAAAGTTGCGCAATGGACTGTTTCGAAGCATGGGAGGCTGTCTGGCACCGCAGAATGCTTTTCTTAATAATCTGGGACTTGAGACACTTGGTCTTCGAATGCAGCGTCACTGTAGTAACGCCATGGAGCTGGCGGAGTTCCTGAACGGACTGGGACATGGAATCACTGTTTCCTATCCGGGACTTAAGGAACATCCATATCATGAGATTGCGGCGAAACAGTTCCATGGTGGTTTTGGAGCAATCATTACATTAAGAGTTGGAAGCAAAGAAAGAGCTTTCCGTATATTGAATGAACTGAAGATTCCATGGCTGGTTTCCAATATCGGAGATACCAAGACACTTGTAATTCATCCATCGAGTACGATTGCAGCACATCTGTCGCAGGAAGAAAAGGAACTCTCCGGAGTTTATGATGATATGATTCGAATCAGCGTAGGAATTGAAGATATAGAAGATTTGAAAGAAGATTTCAGAAGAGTAATAGAAGGAGATGACGAAAATGGCAAAAGTTGATTATGCAACCTTAAAAAAAGGCGGATTTATGCGCCAGAAACAGAAAAATAATTTTTCTCTCAGACTTGCCTGTGTCGGCGGCGCACTTACCGCAGAAAATCTTAAGAAAATCGCAGAAGTTGCAGAGAAATACGGAGATGGATATGTTCATCTGACTTCAAGACAGGGAGTAGAAATTCCTTTTATCAAATTGAATGATATTGATGATGTGACAGCTGACCTTGCAAAAGGCGGATGCAGACCAGGTGTCTGCGGACCAAGAGTCCGTACAGTAACAGCGTGTCAGGGTAATGCAGTCTGTCCGAGTGGTAATATCAACAGTTATGACATTGCTGTTAAATTGAATGAGAGATATTTCGGTCGGGAACTTCCTCACAAATTTAAATTTGGTGTAACCGGATGCCAGAACAACTGCCTTAAAGCGGAAGAAAATGATGTCGGAATCAAAGGCGCAGCACAGATCAGCTGGAAAGAAGATGTCTGTATTCACTGTGGTGTCTGTGAAAAAGCCTGTCGTGAAGAAGCAATTTCTTTCCAGGATGACAAGTTGGTGATTGACAATGCCAAATGTAATTACTGTGGACGCTGTGCAAAATCCTGTCCGGTGGATGCATGGGATGTAAATGAAGCATTTCTTGTATCTTTTGGCGGAACTTTTGGAAATCATATCAGTAAGGGAAGAGAATTTCTTCCGTTGATCACTTCCGAAGAGCAGCTGTTCCGTGTGACGGATGCTGCAATCCAGTTTTTTGCAGATCATGCAAATGCCGGCGAGCGTTTTAAATTCACGATTGACCGAGTTGGGGAAGATAAATTGTACGAAGTACTGAAAGGAGCTTATGATGGCTGATTATAAAATTGATGATACAGTAGATATTACAGATGTTGTTTGCCCGGTAACTTTTGTCAAGGCAAAAGTAGCACTGGAAGAACTTGATGACGGACAGATTCTTGCGGTTCGTATGAATAATGGTGAACCGGTACAGAATGTACCGAGAAGTATTAAGGAAGAAGGTCATCAGATTCTGAAACTTGAAGATAACGGGGACGATACCTTTACTTTGATTGTTAAGAAAGTTGAGGATGAATAATATGGCACTCAGAATCAACGCAGAAAACTTCGCAGAAAAAGTATTAAAGGCAGACAAGCCGGTTCTCGTGGATTTTTACTCTGATACCTGTATTCCGTGTAAGCAGATGGCCGGGATTCTCGGAGATATCGAAGACGAGAATGAAGAAGATCTTTATATCTACAAAGTTAATGTTAATTACGACAAAGCACTTGCTGAAGAATATAAAGTCATGTCTGCACCGACAGTGATCTGTTTTGTGAATGGCGAACAGAAAGGTAAAGTAGTCGGACTCAAAGAGCCAGAAGAGATTGAAGCATTGTTTGAAGAATATATCTAAACCAACAAAAGGAGAATAATGATTATGTTTATTAGAGTAGCAGGAGAAAAGAAAGAATATCCGGAAGGACTTACAGTAAAGGAACTGATTGAGAAGGAAGATGTAGAAACACCTCAGTATGTTACAGTAACAATCAACGATGAATTCGTGGAAAGCGGAGCTTTTGAATCCACAGAAGTGAAAGACGGCGACGAAATCGAATTCCTGTACTTCATGGGAGGAGGAGCAAGATAATGGCATTTACAAACGAACAGTTAGAGCGTTATTCCCGCCATATCATCCTCAAAGAGGTTGGCGCGAAGGGACAGAAAAAGCTCCTGAACTCCAGTGTACTAATCATCGGTGCAGGTGGACTCGGAGCACCGGCGGCTATGTATCTGGCGGCAGCTGGAGTAGGAACCATTGGAATTGCCGATGCCGATGAAGTCGATCTTTCCAATCTTCAGAGACAGGTTATTCATACAACTGCTGACCTTGGCAAGGCAAAAGTAAAGTCTGCGAAGGAAACCATGCAGGCAATCAATCCAGATGTTAAAGTTAATACATATCGTAAATTTATCACATCTGAGAATATCATGGATATCATCAAAGATTATGATTTTATTATTGACGGAACAGATAATTTTCCGGCAAAATTCCTGATCAATGATGCATGTGTTATGGCACAGAAACCATTTTCCCATGCAGGTATTATCCGCTTCAAAGGTCAGCTCATGACTTATGTTCCGGGAGAAGGACCATGCTACAGATGTGTATTCAAAGATCCGCCGCCGAAGGATGCAGTTCCGACCTGTAAACAGGCTGGCGTCATTGGAGCTATGGGTGGAGTTATCGGAAGTCTTCAGGCAATGGAAGCAGTCAAATACATCATCGGAAAAGGAGACCTTCTCACGGGAAGACTTCTCACCTATGATGCACTGACTATGACTTTCCGCACGATTAAACTTCCAAAGAATCATGACTGCCCGGTATGCGGAGATCACCCTACTATCACAAAGCTGATTGATTACGAACAGGTAGAGTGCGACATGCATATGTAATATGTATTGTAAGCTCACGTGTGCGAAAACAAATATTTCATCGAAGACACGCTCTCGCTGCCTTCGCATAGACGCAGTTATTAGAGGAAATTTTATTATGAAATTGTATTTAAAGAAATCAGATTATAATACCATTTTGAAACACTGTACTGAGGGACTCCCAAATGAATCGTGTGGCCTTCTTGCAGGAACAAAAGAGGGTGAGGAGGTCACAGTCACAAAAGTATATCTCCTTACAAACGTAGATGCCAGCAGAGAACACTTCTCCATGGATCCAAAAGAACAGCTTGCAGCACTCAAAGATGCCAGAGCAAATGGATTCAAAATTATCGGAAATTTTCATTCCCATCCGGAATCCCCATCCCGCCCATCAGAAGAAGATAAACGACTGGCATTTGACCCGACAATAGAGTACCTGATTCTTTCTCTTATGGAAGAGGGAAATCCAGTACTCAAAGCATTTGGAATCGACAAAGAAAAAAACGTTACGATCCATGAGATTGAGATTACAGAATAAAGTCAGGAAGAAAGAATCATGAGCAAACCCTTACAGGTAAAACATATACACACAGATGTCCTGATCATAGGCGGTGGAACTGCAGGATGCTATGCAGCGTTTACTATCAGCAGAAATTCTGATGCTTCTGTTCTTGTTGCAGAGAAAGCGAACATCAAACGAAGCGGCTGCCTTGCTGCCGGCGTCAATGCGATCAATGCTTATATTGTCAAAGGACGTAAGCCACAGGACTATGTAGATTATGCAACCAAAGATGCGGCAGGAATTGTCAGAAATGACCTCCTTCTGACTGCCGCAGAAGAATTCAATGAAGTAACAGCGGATATGGAAAAACTTGGCCTTGTGATCCTCAAGGATGAAAACGGGGACTACGTGGCAAGAGGAAACCGCAACATTAAGATTAATGGTGAAAACTTCAAGCCACTCCTCGCAGATGCCGTATACAAAAGCGAAACCGTAGATGTTCTCAACTACGTCAACATCACAGACCTTCTCACAGAAAATGGAAGAGTCTACGGAGCCGTCGGTTTTTCTATCATGGAAGAAACAGCCTATGTGATACATGCAAAAGCAGTCCTGATCGCAACAGGCGGGGCGGCCGGCCTTTATAAACCAAACAATCCAGGATTTTCGAGACATAAAATGTGGTATCCGCCATTCAATACCGGTGCGGGATACGCAATGGGAATCCGTTCCGGCGCAGAGATGACAACTTTTGAAATGCGGTTTATTGCACTTCGTTGTAAAGATACGATTGCTCCGACAGGAACCATCGCACAGGGCGTGCAGGCAAAACAGGTCAATTCCAAAGGCGAAGTCTACGAGCACATTTATGGTCTGACCACCAGCCAGCGTGTATATGGAACTGTCAAAGAAAATCAGCTTGGCCATGGCCCGTGTTACCTCAAGACCTCAGGTATCACATCAGAGCAGGATCAGGATCTTCTCAAAGCATACCTGAATATGGCACCGAGCCAGACTCTCAAATGGATTGAGAGTGGTAAGATGCCAGGCGAACAAGATGTGGAAATTCAGGGAACCGAGCCGTATATCGTAGGCGGTCACACAGCAAGCGGTTTCTGGGTAGATACTCGAAGAGAAACTACTATCCACGGGCTTTATGCAGCAGGTGATGTAGCAGGAGGATGTCCTCAGAAATATGTTACCGGTGCTCTGGCAGAGGGCAAGATTGCCTCTCTTGCGATCATCGAACAGTTAAAAGACAATCACAATGAGGAAGCACCTGATACTGAAAAACAGGCACAGAAGATTGTTGAAGATTATGAAAAGATTCGCAATGTACAGAACGGTCTGTTTAGCATTGATGAGCTGGAAGAAGCTATGCAGAAAGTCATGGATGAATACGCAGGTGGAATCGCCAGCAACTATCAGTTCAATGAAAAACAGCTGAATCTTGCAGAAGAAAAGATCACAAGATTAAGTGAACTTGCTGATCAGGTCGGTGCAGAAGATATGCATGAACTTCTTTTTGCATACGAATTAAAAGAAAGACTTCTCGTCTGTCAGGTGCTGATCGAGCATCTTAAGAACAGAAAAGAAACCAGATGGCATTCTTTCAATGAGAATCTCGATCATCCGGAAACAGACCAGAAGTTTGAAAAATACGTAAATTCCAGAATGGAAGACGGTAAGATCCACATTCTGTTCAGGGATCTGGTAAAGGGGGATACTTATGAGCATACGAATTCGTGAAGACCGTTGCGTCGGCTGCGGTAAATGTCAGGAAGTATGTCCTGGTACCCTGATCCAGATCAAAAACAAAAAAGCGATCATGAAATATCCAAAGAACTGCTGGGGCTGCGTTTCCTGCGTAAAGGAATGTAAGATGGGAGCCATTGAATTTTATCTTGGCGCAGACATTGGCGGCATGGGTGGAACCATGAACGTTACCCAGAAAGGTGATCTCCTCAACTGGAACATCACCAGATCTGACGGCAGTGAGCTGGTCATCAGCGTTGACCGGCGAAATTCCAATAAATATTAGTACAGGAGAAAACTTATGAGCGGATTATCACATTTAGATGAACTGGAAGCAGAAGCAATATATATCATCCGGGAAGTGGCAGCAGAATGCGAAAAACCTGTTATGCTTTATTCCATCGGAAAAGACAGCTCAGTGATGCTTCATCTCGCACTGAAAGCCTTTTATCCGGAAAAACCACCTTTCCCGTTTTTACATGTAAACACAACCTGGAAATTCCGGGAAATGATCGAGTTTCGTGACAAGACAGCCAAAGAGCTGGGAATCGAAATGCTGGAATATATCAATGAGGACGGTGTGAAGCAGGGAATCAATCCTTTTGACAACGGATCCGCTTATACCGATATCATGAAAACACAGGCTCTGAAACAGGCCCTCAACAAATACGGATTTACCGCAGCATTTGGAGGCGGCCGTCGTGATGAGGAGAAGAGCCGTGCCAAAGAGAGGATCTTTTCTTTCCGTAATGAAAACCACGCCTGGGATCCGAAGAACCAGAGACCGGAGATGTGGAAACTTTACAATACAGAGATCAACAAAGGCGAGAGCATCCGTGTCTTCCCAATCTCCAACTGGACAGAAAAAGATATCTGGCAGTACATAAAAAGAGAAAATATTCCGATCGTACCTCTTTACTTTGCAAAAGAGCGTCCGGTAGTTTATCGTGACGGAAACATCATCATGGTGGATGATGACCGTATGCGTCTGAAACCTGGTGAGAAACCGGAAATGAAAAAAGTCCGTTTCCGTACTCTGGGCTGTTATCCACTGACCGGCGGTATCCTTTCTGATGCAGATACCCTTGATGCGATCATCGACGAGACATTAAGTTCTGTAGAATCTGAGAGAACCAGCCGAATCATTGATTCTGATGGCGGTGCAGCCAGCATGGAAAAGAGAAAGAGAGAGGGGTACTTCTAGATGAGCGGTTTACTGAAATTTATCACCTGCGGAAGTGTGGACGATGGAAAATCCACACTGATCGGACATATACTTTACGATTCCAAACTGCTTTATGCAGACCAGGAAAAAGCCCTGATCCTCGACAGTAAGGTAGGATCCAGAGGCGGCGCGATCGACTATTCACTTCTTCTGGATGGTCTGATGGCAGAGAGAGAACAGGGTATCACCATTGATGTTGCCTATCGTTATTTTACAACAGACAAGAGAAGCTTCATCGTCGCAGATACACCGGGACACGAAGAATATACAAGAAACATGGCAGTTGGTGCTTCTTTTGCACAGCTTGCGATCATCCTTGTCGATGCAAAACAGGGCGTTCTGGTACAGACAAGACGCCACAGCCGCATCTGTGCCCTGATGGGAATCCATCATTTTGTATTTGCAGTTAACAAGATGGACCTGGTAGGCTACAGCGAAGAAAGATTCAATGAGATTGTAAAAGATATCAATGAACTTTCTGAAAGCCTTGGACTTCAGGACGTTGTGATCGTTCCTGTCAGCGCGACAGAAGGAGACAACGTCACAGTCAAATCCGAGAACATGCCATGGTACACAGGCAAAACACTTCTGGATCATCTGGAAACCGTCGATGTGACAGAGACAGAGAGCGAAGCAGGATTCTACATGCCGGTACAGAGAGTCTGCCGTCCAAATCACGAATTCCGTGGATTCCAGGGACAGATCGAGAGCGGTAAGATCAAAGTCGGACAAACCATTACCACACTTCCAAGCAACGAGACTGCAACTGTTAAATCCCTTCTGAACGGAAGCACTTCCGTAGAAGAAGCTGTGACAGGACAGGCAGTGACCATCCAGCTTGACAAAGAAGTGGATGTCAGCCGAGGCTGCGTCCTCACCGACCAGGCACAGCTTTCCGTAGCAAAAAGCTTTACCGCAACACTGCTCTGGATGGATGACAGCAAGCTGACTCTTGGAAAAGAGTATCTGGTCAAACTGGGAACCAAGAGAATTCCTGGATTTATCCGCAGCATCAAATATAAGATCAATGTTAACACCGGAGAACACATCTCCGCAGATTACATTGAGAAAAATGAGATTGCACTGTGCGAGATTGAGCTGGCTGAGAAGATCGTCCTTGACGAGTTCAAGAAACATAAGACTCTTGGCGAAATGATCCTGATCGACCGCGTAAGCCATATGACATCTGCCTGCGGTGTGCTTGAGACCGTAGAAAATAACGGCGAAAAGCCGTATTTCCAGAAAGACGACATCAAAGTTGGAGGATATGTATTTGAAGAATTTTACTTCAACCTTGAAAATGCGATGATGTCCAAAGCTGGATCTGACAAGAAGACTTACCATGTCGGTGACGAGGTACCGGTTGCCGGTGACAGCTTCAAATATCCGGAATATTTCGATATTCTTTCCGTAGAGGATGGCGCAGCAGTTTTGATCCGCGATGGTAAGGTAGAAGATATCCAGAAGATTGAAGATTATCGTTATATGGGACTTCCGGTTGTAGATGAGAGAGGAATGGAGCTGCTGGTGAAGAACAAAGCAGATCTCGACAGATTCCTGGAAGAAGCCGGGAAAGCAACAGCAGAAAACAGATCTGAATTACATAATAAATGGTTCCGATTTGAAACATACAGGAAAGTTGTATGCACAGATAACTTCTGGGTAATCTGAGGATATCTATGGGTACTTCCTTAGGAACCTTCGATATTTGAAAAATGAGGAAACCTGTTCCTTTTTTGTTGATTACGTAGTAAAATAAAAATCAATACTAAGCAGGAGGTAAAGTATGAAAAGAAAAAAACTGTTAACTTTTACTATGGTAGCAGCACTGGGGCTGGGAAATGTGATGTCAGCATCTGCAGCAGATTTTACAGATCTCGCAGCTACAGAGCAGGAACAGACGGATTTCCTGTCGAACATCGGGCAGGAACAAACAGACTCCGGAGAGAAAATTACGGAAGCGGATGATGCCAGTGCCGTGGAAATTGAGCAGGATGCAGAAGAATCGGAAATTTCTGATGAAAGCGAGGATTTTTCATCAGAGTCTGTCGAGGTTGAAATTGCTCAGGAAGACACAGCTGCAGAAACTTCAGATGTGGGAGAAGAAATTTCTACTGAAGAAGATTTTACAGATTCAGAAGAAAGTGCTGATGCGGTAGGCGCATCTTCTGGAACCTGTGGGAAAAATGTCAAGTGGAAGATCAGCGGATCAACACTGACACTCAGTGGTTCCGGTGCGATGGATGATTACTGGAGCAGTTACAGTGTTCCGTGGAGGGAGCAGAGAGAGTATATTTCCAAAGTTGTGATTGATGACAATATCACAACAATTGGAGACTGCGCTTTTTATGAGTTTAAGAATATCCGGGCGATTACGATTGGGAACAAGGTGACAAAGATTGGTGAAAGTGCGTTTTCGGGCTGCAGTAATCTTCAGAGCGCAAAAATCGGAAACAGGGTCACAACAATTGAAAACAGCGCATTCAGAGATTGCCAGAACTTGTCGCAGCTTTCTCTGGGAACATCTCTTGTCACGATTGAAAATTATGCATTTACAGACTGCAGCAATTTGCGGACGTTGACAATTCCGGATAAAGTTACAACGATCGGTTATGAGGCATTTTATCGGGCAACAAATCTGACTACTGTAAAACTGGGAGCATCTCTTTCTAAAATCGAAAATTATGCATTTTATGGATGTACCAATCTTGTAGATCTTACATTGGGAAACAGATTAGAAACCATCGGATATAATGCATTCAGGAACTGCAGTTCGCTGAAATCCTTATCAGTTCCGGCTTCTGTCACAAAAATTGATGAAAGTGCATTCGATGACTGCAGTGGACTTCAGAAAGTCAGCATTTCTGGCAGATGTGAAGTCGGAGAGTCGGCTTTTCGTGGCTGTAGTTCATTAAAATCACTTTCTCTTGGGAATAAAGTGACTTTTATTGATGCAGGAGCTTTTGAAAACTGCAGTCAGCTTACATCTGTCACAATACCAGATACTGTCACGGAAATCGGAAGTAGAGCTTTCTCAGGGAATACTTCACTCAGCAAACTTACAATTGGAAATAAAGTAGCCAAAATCGGATATGCGGCATTCAGCGATTGTACGTCTCTTACAGCAGTAACAATTCCGGGAAGTGTTACAACACTGGGATCTTCTGCATTTAGTCGAAATACGAAATTAAAAACAGTATCACTTGGCTCCAGACTGGTAACGATTGGAGATAATGCATTTCGTGAGTGTGCGTCTCTTATTTCTGTAAATATTCCGTCCAGAGTCAGTACGATTGAGTACAATGCATTTTATAAATGCAGTTCACTTGTATCTGTGAAGATTGGAAATTCCTGTACGAGTATTGGATCGTCTGCCTTTTCAGAGTGTGTGTCTCTGGAGAACATCAGTTTTGGCGAGCATTTGAATTCTATAGGATCTGGTGCCTTTTCAGAATGTGTGTCTCTTAAGACGATTTCTTTTAATGACAATCTACTTACAGTGGAAGGTAGTGCATTTTATAACTGTAAAGGACTTACTGAAGTTCGTTTTGGAAGTCACCTTACTGAAATCAAAGCTTATGCATTCAGCCATTGTGTTTCACTCAAAAGAGTGATAATCCATGCCAGAAATACAAAGATCAGTGATTCCGGTGCCTTTGATAAAGGCACGAAGCTTACTTTCTGTGGTTACGAGAATTCTACTACGCAGAAATATGCAGCCTCCAATAACAACCGTTTTGAGAAAATTGTTACTTCAAAACTGAATGCAAGTGGATTTTCTCTCAAAACAACTTCCTATACCTGGACAGGCGGTTATTTTTATCCGCAGGTTGTCTGCACGAACGGTCTGCTTCAGAATGTGGATTACAAAGTTGAATATGATTACGACAGCAATGCAGGAACTCACACGATTGAAGTATATGGGATCAATGATTATACAGGCAGTATTTATCTGAAATATACAGTTGCGAAATCGGGACAGACGCTGACTGGAACATCTGAGATTAAAAAGAACGGTGCTACAAATTCTTTCAGAATGGATACCAGACGTACCAAAGGTGATGGCAAACTTACATATTCATCCAGTAACTCCAAGGTAGCGACAGTAAACAGTTCTGGAATGGTTACGATTAAGGGAAGTGGTAAGACGATTATTACAGTCAGCGCAACTGCAACCCGGAACTGTAATTCAGCAACTAAAAAGGTTACTCTGACGGTAACTAAAGCTGCACAGAAGATTACGGGTGTTGCAAACTCGTACTCTAAGAAATATTCTTCCAAAACCATGACGATCAGACCAAAGGCTGCAGGCAGGGTTACCTATGTTTCTAGCAACAAAAAGATTGCGACAGTATCTTCTAAGGGAAAAATCACATTCCGTAAAAGAGGAACTGTCAGAATCACGATCAGGGCAGCTGCGACTTCCAGATATAATGCCACGTCAAGAACAGTCACGATCAGAATCAGATAAATATTAAAACAGTATATACCGGATTTCCAGAATAAGGAGATCCGGTATATTTTTTTGTCGATTTAAAACAGATCTAAAAAAGATTTAACCTCTTTTTTATTGTATTTCTTTATTACCTATGGTATATTTGAAATAAATAAAAATAAATCATGCCGAGATAAGAGAGCATATTTGAAACAGCTGATCGCTGTTTTACTTGTGCTCATTTTTTATGCATAAACAGTAGGAAAGGAATAGATGATGGAACGTATATTTTGGGATGCAGTAGAAGAAAATCCAATCATAGCAGCAGTAAAAAGTATGGAAGATCTGGAACAGTGTTGTAAACTCCCGGATATACATGTTATTTTCATTTTATTTGGGGATATCTGTTCTATAGCTGACATCGTAAAAAAGGTGAAACTGGCAGGCAAAATTGCGATGGTTCATGTTGACCTGATTGGCGGCTTAAGTCCAAGAGAAGTTGCTGTCGAATTCTTAAAAAATAACACAGAAGCCGATGGAATCATTACAACGAAACCTCCGCTCATTCGAAAAGCCAGGGAACTTTCTATGTATACAGTTCTCAGATATTTCCTTTTGGATTCAATGGCTTATGAGAATATTCTTTCACAGCAGCACAGCGTTCATCCGGACTTTATTGAAATACTTCCCGGTGCCATGCCGAAAGTTATTCAGCGACTTTGTTCTGAAATCAAAGTACCAGTGATCGCAGGAGGGCTCCTCACCGACAAAGAATCCGTGATGGGAGCCCTCACTGCCGGTGCGATTGCCGTCTCCTCCACCAATCATAATGTGTGGAATTTGTAATTCCACAACCCGGATTTTTCCCCGAACAGATAGCAAAATATCCCGAAGGGTTGACATTCTATTGACTAATTATAAAAGATTTTGTTTATTAAGGTTAATAAAAGGTATATAATGATTTATAAGCGTGGCCAATAAGGGAATTTCAAGAGGAAAAGAAATATACTTTCGATTTGGATAACGTTTTTAGCGTGGCCTTAGAGGGGTGCGCGAGGGGAGAGCGGCCTTCGTAACTGTGAGCGTCCTCCCCTCGCATATTGCAACTTGAGCGAATTTCCCCCTCGAATACAAAAAGATATTTTAAAAGAAAACTCTTTTAAAAAAAGGAGGTTTTTACATGAACAAATACATCATGGCGCTGGATGCGGGGACAACCAGCAACCGTTGTATTCTATTTAATGAAAAAGGTGAAATGTGCAGTGTGGCACAGCGTGAATTTCACCAGTATTTTCCAAAACCAGGCTGGGTAGAACACGATGCAGATGAAATTTGGGCAAGTATGCTTGGTGTGGCAGTGGAAGCCATGAATATGATTGGTGCAGAGGCACATGATATTGCCGCAATCGGTATCACCAATCAGCGTGAGACTGCGATTGTCTGGGATAAACATACCGGCGACCCGATCTATCATGCAATCGTATGGCAGTGCCGTAGGACATCTGAATATTGTGATTCTCTCAAGGCAAAAGGTCTGACGGACAAATTCCGTATGAAGACCGGTCTGGTGATCGATGCTTATTTTTCAGCAACCAAAGTCAAATGGATTCTGGATAATGTGCCGGGAGCCAGAGAGAAAGCTGAGCGTGGAGATCTTCTTTTCGGAACAGTCGAGACCTGGCTGATTTGGAAATTGACGAAAGGTGCCGTTCATATCACGGACTATTCCAATGCATCCAGAACAATGTTATTTAATATCAATACCCTGCAGTGGGATGATGAGATTTTGGAAGAATTGGATATTCCGAAATGTATGCTTCCAACTCCTAAGCCATCCAGCTGCGTCTACGGTACAGCAGATCCGTCTTTCCTTGGAGGCCCGATTCCGATCGCAGGAGCAGCAGGAGACCAGCAGTCTGCACTGTTCGGTCAGACCTGTTTCCAGCCGGGGGAAGCCAAGAATACATATGGTACAGGCTGCTTCCTTTTGATGAATACCGGCGAGAAACCTGTTTTTTCTGAAAATGGTTTGGTAACGACGATTGCCTGGGGACTGGACGGTAAAGTCAATTATGCACTGGAGGGTTCGATCTTTGTTGCCGGAGCTGCAATCCAGTGGCTGCGTGATGAGATGCGTCTGATCGATTCGGCTGAGGATTCGGAATATATGGCAAAGAAAGTCAAAGATACCAATGGCTGCTATGTCGTTCCGGCTTTTACCGGTCTTGGTGCACCACACTGGGATCAGTATGCAAGAGGTACGATCGTGGGAATCACCCGTGGGGTAAATAAATATCATATTATCCGCGCAACCCTGGAATCCCTTGCATACCAGGTCAATGATGTGTTACAGTCCATGCGTGCAGATTCCGGAATCCAACTGGCTGCGCTCAAAGTAGACGGCGGTGCCAGTGCCAATGATTTTCTGATGCAGACACAGGCAGATATTATTAAAGCACCGGTTAATCGACCAAAATGTGTGGAAACAACTGCCATGGGAGCTGCCTATCTGGCAGGCCTGGCAGTTAAATACTGGACCAACAAAGAAGAAGTTCTTCAGAACTGGGCAATTGATAAGACTTTTATACCTGCGATTACAGATGAAGAGAGAAAGAAACGGATCCGTGGCTGGGATAAAGCGGTTAAATACGCTTATGGATGGGCACGTGACGAAGAAAACTGATTGCAGAGATATTCTTTAGTTAAAACGTTTACTTGCGAAGGCGAGAAGCAGGTTACAATTTTATAATAATGGCAAGAGAGAAGAGAGCCTGACATTAAATCCATAACATATGGGTTTATTTGTCAGGCTTTTCTTATGCAATAGGAAATTACTCCGTAATGTTCCTATTGCATAAAAACGCTCCGCGAGGATGCGACCAGATGCATGAGGAATATGTCTGCTGAAGCAGACTGCATCTGGCGCGCAAAGCGTAACAAGTCCCTCAAAGATTGAGGGATTCAGGGAGTTTGAAGCGGACTTGTCCACTTTGTTCTATAGAATCAACGACGAGGAGGAACACAAAAATGGAAAAATATGATGTGATCATTATTGGCGCCGGAGTGACCGGTGCGGCAGTTGCAAGAGAATTATCCCGTTATCAGACAAGTGTCTGTGTGCTGGAACGAGAAGAAGATGTGTGTTGTGGAACATCAAAGGCAAACAGTGCGATCATTCATGCAGG